>NZ_CP082780.1:2770000-3462500 GCF_019915265.1 Bacillus aquiflavi | reverse complement strand
CTTCGGTACACATAATAGCTATTCTAAAACAGATCCAGATGCGACATTTATGCAAATGAAAGATGATTATATGCAAAACGGACAATTGAAAGCTGGTTACAATGTACAAATCGCAACTGATGGTCAATACGCGCTAACTTATAATTTATTTTCAAACCCTACAGATACACGTACGTTAATTCCATTTCTAGATGAGATCGAGCAGCATTATTTCGAGTTACCAAAACACATTGTCGCAGATGCAGGTTATGGTAGTGAACAAAACTTTAATGATATCCTTTTAAATAGAAAACGAGAAGCGCTTATTACGTATAACATGTATTTGAAGGAACAAAAGAAAAGTTTAAACAAAACATATTTAATCCCTACAACTGGTCGTATGATGAAGAAACAGATACATATACATGCCCTAATCAGAAACGTCTTGAATTTCAATATCATTCTATCCGTAATGACCGTACAGGCTCCCGACGAGAGTTCAAAATCTACGAGTGTGAAGACTGTTCTGGATGCCCATTCCGTTTATCATGTACAAAAGCAAAAGAAGGCAACAATCGAAAACGAATGGTGAATGAAAAATGGGAACAGCAAAAAGAATATGTAAGAGCAAAGCTTTCAGAAGAGAAAACGAGTGCCATCTATCGAAAACGAAAAATCGATGTGGAGCCAGTTTTTGGATTTTCGAAGGACAATTTGCGTTTCACACGATTTTCTGTACGAGGAAAATCCAAGGTGGAGAACGAAATGGGTCTCGCGTTAATGGCAGTGAATTTAAGAAAATTCACTGCCAACAACTGAGGGAATAAAGGAATATATACGCAAAGATAGAGAAAGGTGAATTTGAGTACGCTCAAATTCACCTTTCTCACTATTTGAAGCTAGTTTTGTCCCAGCCTCTTTATGTCTATTCTATTCTTCTGTTTCTTCTATTTCTTGATCGTCTAGATCATCTTCCATCTCTTCTTTTTCTACTTTTGCAACGGTTGCGACAAATTCATCTTCACTATCTTCTAAACGAATCAATTTTACACCTTGAGTGTTTCGTCCCATAGAAGAAATATCTGAAACAGCCATCCGGATGAGAACTCCGCCTGTAGTGATAACCATAATATCTTCTTCACCAGTAACAGTTTTCATCGCAACTAAACAACCATTTTTGTCTGTAATATTACATGTTTTTAAACCTTTACCGCCTCTAGACTGAATTCTATATTCTGCTTCAGGTGTTCGTTTGCCATAACCGTTTCTCGTTACAACAAGAACATCTGAGTTTTCATTAACAACTTCCATACCAATTACTTCATCGTCATCGGATAAATTGATCCCTTTTACCCCAGTTGCTATTCTCCCCATAGACCGGACATCTGTCTCAGGGAAGCGAATAAGAAGACCATTTTTCGTAGCGATCATTATTTCCTTCGTTCCGTCGGTTAATCGGACAGATATCAATTCATCATTTTCACGTAAATTAACAGCAATTAAACCGTTATTTCTAATATGAGCAAATGAAGATAGTGATGAGCGTTTTGAAACTCCTTCCTTCGTTGTGAAAAATAAGAACCCATCATCTACAAACTCCTCGACGGGGATGATTGCATTGACCCATTCGTCTTTATCAACTTCAAGAAGGTTAATAATAGGTAATCCCTTTGCAGTTCTACTAAATTCAGGGATTTCATATCCTTTCGCCCGATATACCTTTCCTTTGTTTGTAAAAAACAAAATTGTATCATGGGTCGATGTAGTTAATAAATGTTCGACAAAGTCATTTTCATTCGTTCCCATTCCTTGAATGCCTCGTCCGCCTCTTCTTTGTGAAAGATAAGTTGATACTGGCAAACGTTTAATATAGCCATTATGAGTTAATGTAATCACAATGTTTTCACGTGGTATTAAATCTTCATCTTCAATAAACTCAATGCCACCTGAGACAATTTCAGTCCGTCTTTCATCGTTAAACCGTTGTTTTATTTCAGTTAATTCTTCTCGAATAATATCGAGAACTTTTTCTTCATCTGCTAAAATTGCCTTTAATTCAGCTATTAATTTAACAAGATTTTGATATTCATCTTCAATTTTTTCTCTTTCTAAGCCTGTTAATCGTTGTAAACGCATATCAAGAATAGCTTGCGCTTGCTTTTCAGAGAGTTGAAATTTTGTCATTAATCCTTCACGTGCAATCTCAGTTGTTTGTGAACTCCGGATTAAATTAATCACTTCATCTAAATTGTCAAGGGCAACGCGCAACCCTTCCAAAATATGTGCTCTTGCCTCAGCTTTGCGCAGTTCAAATGCAGTTCTACGTCTAATGACAACTTTTTGATGTTCTAAATAATAATACAAACATTGTTTTAAATTTAAAACTTTTGGTTGTCCATCTACTAATGCTAATAAATTAATGCCGAAAGTAGTTTGCAATGCTGTATGCTTATATAAATTATTTAATAACACATTTGCATTTGCATCTTTCCGGATCTCAATGACAATTCTCATTCCGCGGCGATCAGACTCATCACGTAAATCAGTAATACCGTCAATTTTTTTATCTCTAACAAGATCAGCTATTTTTTCAATTAACTTCGCTTTATTCACTTGATACGGAAGTTCTTTAACAATAATAACTTCTTTTCCGCTCGATTTTTCTTCAATTTCAACTTTTGCCCGTAATGTAATTGAACCGCGGCCTGTTTCATACACTTTTCGAATACCGCTTCGTCCAAGAATAAGTCCTGCTGTTGGAAAATCAGGTCCTGGAATATATTCCATTAGCTCTTGGGTGGTAATATCTGGATTTTTACTTAAAGCTAAAACTCCATCCATAACTTCTCCTAGTTGGTGGGGAGGAATATTTGTCGCCATCCCTACAGCTATCCCAGAAGACCCATTTACAAGTAAATTCGGGAAACGAGATGGCATTACAACAGGTTCTCTCTCTTGGCCATCATAGTTATCTTGAAAATCAATAGTATCTTTATTAATATCACGTAATATCTCCATTGATATTTTAGACATGCGGGCTTCTGTATAACGCATTGCAGCCGCTAAGTCACCATCAACAGATCCAAAGTTCCCATGACCATCTACAAGCATGTAGCGATAGTTAAAATCTTGTGCCATTCGCACCATCGTAAAGTATACTGCCGTATCTCCGTGAGGATGATACTTTCCAATCACTTCACCGACAATACGAGCAGACTTTTTATAAGGTTTATCTGAATGCATCCCTAGATCATGCATTGCATAAAGAATCCGGCGATGAACTGGTTTTAATCCATCACGAACATCAGGCAGTGCCCGAGAAACGATAACACTCATTGCATAATCTAAAAAAGAAGTGCGCATCTCCTGACTAATATTAACTTCTTTCACACGAGAATTTGGTGTTTCAGCCATATGTGGAACCTCCTTTTCCAAACTTGGCAGTTCAAGCTTAATCAAGTGACACCTTTATTAGTCTCAAATTGATGGATAGTTGAACCATTAAATTTTCAAAACGCTAAAATAACATATTTTTGCAGAATATATAAACTTCCATCAGTCATTTCAACCCTCACCGATGGAAGTGAATAAATGTTTGTCTATTTAAGGATTTTTAAATTATATTTAAGCTTTTTATTAGAAAATATATTATAGTTTCAATATATCTAAATTCTTTACGTTTAAAGCATTTTCCTCAATAAAATGGCGCCGTGGTTCCACTTTATCACCCATTAATATTTCAAACGTTTCATCAGCTTCAATTGCATCTTCTAGACTAACTTGCAAAAGCGTCCGCGTTTCAGGGTTCATTGTTGTTTCCCAAAGTTGTTCAGCATCCATTTCACCGAGACCTTTATAACGTTGAATCAAAGCCTTAGGCTGGCTCGGTAAACGTGCCGTTATTTCATCCATCTGGCGATCATTGTATGCATATTCAATCCGCTTTCCTTGTTGAACCTTAAATAAAGGCGGCTGGGCAATATAAATATATCCTGCTTCAAGGATTTTCCTCATATAACGGTAGAAAAATGTTAATAATAATGTGCGGATATGAGCACCATCTACGTCTGCGTCAGTCATAATAACAATTTTATGATATCGAGCTTTAGAAAGATCAAAATCTTCACCAATTCCCGTTCCGACTGCAGTAATAATCATTCGTACTTCATTATTTGATAGGATCTTGTCCAACCGAGCTTTTTCGACATTTAAAATTTTACCGCGCAATGGTAATATCGCTTGAAAGTATCTATCCCGCCCTTGTTTTGCAGAACCCCCGGCAGAGTCACCTTCAACGATATAAAGTTCACTTTTAGCTGGATCCCTTGATGAACAGTCAGCTAATTTTCCAGGTAAGCTAGATACTTCTAAGGCACTCTTACGGCGTGTCAACTCACGGGCTTTTTTCGCAGCAAGCCTTGCTCTTGAAGCCATTAAGCCTTTATCAACAATTTTTTTTTCAACAACTGGATTCTCTAATAAAAAACGTTCTAAATGTTTCGTGAAAATAGCGTCTGTTACAGTTCGTACTTCTGAGTTCCCAAGTTTTGTTTTTGTTTGCCCTTCAAATTGAGGGTCCGGGTGCTTAATTGAAATAATCGCTGTCAAACCTTCACGAACATCTTCACCTAAAAGATTTTCGTCATTTTCTTTAAAAATGTTATGCTTCCGTGCGTAATCATTAATAACCCTTGTTAAAGCAGTTTTAAAGCCTGATTCATGTGTCCCGCCTTCATGAGTATTAATGTTATTTGCAAAGGAATAAATATTACTAGTGAAACTATCATTGTATTGAAGAGCAATTTCTACTGTTATGCCGTCTTTCTCTCCCTCAATATAAATAGGATCATGAGCAACTTCTCTTGTCCGGTTTAAATGCTCAACGTATGATCTTATACCGCCCTCATAATGATATTCATTCTTTTTGTTCTCTACGCGCTTATCTTCAATCGTTATTTTTAAATTTTTATTCAAAAATGCAAGCTCTCTTAATCGGCCTACAAGTATATCGTAATCGTACATAACTGTTTCTGTGAAAATTTCTTTATCTGGTTTAAAATGAGTCGTTGTCCCAGTATGGTCCGTTTCACCAATTACCTTTAATTCTTCCTTCAGTACACCGCGTTCAAATTTAATAGAATAAATTTTTCCTTCTCGATGAACATACACTTCTAAAAACTCAGATAGGGCGTTAACAACTGAAGCTCCTACGCCATGTAATCCCCCTGAAACCTTGTAGCCTCCGCCGCCAAACTTCCCTCCAGCATGAAGAACTGTCATAATGACTTCGACAGCTGGACGTCCCATTTTCTCCTGTATACCGACTGGAATTTCTCGACCATTATCCCTAACTGTAATGCTATTATCTTCTTCAATGATTACATTTATTTCTGAACAATATCCTGCTAAAGCTTCGTCAATACTATTATCAACAATTTCCCAAACGAGATGATGGAGTCCCCTTGCACTTGTTGAACCGATGTACATCCCCGGACGCTTTCGAACGGCCTCGAGTCCTTCAAGAACTTGTATTTGATTCTCATCATAACTTTGTTCACTTATTGCCTTTTGATCCATAGCCACATCGATCACCTACACTTTCTATATCTCGCAATATCATTTAACTGTAAAAATACATCACTAAGAGAGAGTGAAGCTTCGGAAACTTTTTCAACATTTAGGACATGATCATTTGAAAATATTTTAACAAACAACAAATTATCTATGTTAAATAGAGCTTAAGTTCGCCCTATGCTTGATTTTAAAAATTTAAGAATCTCATTAGTTTGTATTTCGTTATAAGCTTATGAACTACGAACTCGATTCGCTTTCACCTTGTTTTTCGTCTCGATTATTTGAAGGATTTTCAAATTTATTTATAACTAAAAAGATTAAAAAATTCCGCTATTCATTAGAAAAATCTTGTATGATTAACTTTTGTGACCGTTTTTTTAAAGTTAGTGAAGAAATAGGGGAAAGATAAACTTTATCTTCAGTTACAACAACAGATTTGTAATTATTTTTAGCTAAATTAACAACATGGTCATCGATATCCTCTAGAAACTTTCTTGAATTGGCGGTATTATCCATACTATTTTTATCTATTATCACAATAATATCGTTTGATTTTACAAGAGTATCTTCTCCAATATGAACATACATAACTTCACCTCATTGGACTTTGCCAATTTGTCCTGCCTCAACATTAAACAGGGAAGCATTATTTAATGTTTGGTGGTCAATTCCTTCAATACTCGTAGTCGTTACAAAAGTTTGCACTTTTCCTTGAATCGTATTTAATAAATGTGATTGGCGAAAATCATCTAATTCAGAAAGAACATCATCCAATAGTAAAATTGGGTACTCACCAATTTCAGAATGGATTAACTCTATTTCAGCAAGTTTAACTGATAAGGCAGTAGTTCTTTGCTGACCTTGAGATCCGAACGTTTGCACATCGCGATCATTGACGAAAAAAAGAACGTCATCACGGTGCGGACCAAACAGCGTAGTTCCCCGTTCAATTTCTTTTTCCCCTATTTTAATAAATTTTTCTTGAAACACTTCTATCATTTTCGACAATTGATGCTCTTCTAATACATCAACGGACGGTTTATATACAATTTTTAATGATTCTTGATCACGTGTAATACCCCCATGAATAGGTTTCGCCCACTTTTCAAGCATTCTTAAAAAATTAAAGCGCTTTATAATAATTTTAACAGCAACGTCAATAAACTGCTCAGTTAATACTTCAAGTACTGTCTTATCCGTTTGTTTCCTCGTTTGGAGTAGCTTTAAAAATTGATTTCTTTGCTGTAAAATTTTTTGATATTTTCCGATGTCATGAAGGTATAATGGAGATACTTGCCCAATTTCCATATCAATAAAACGACGTCTAACTTGTGGGCTCCCTTTAACAAGATGAAGATCTTCAGGTGCGAACATGACTACGTTCAAGTTCCCTACGTACTGGCTTAATTTCCGCTGCTCAATATGGTTACATTTGGCCTTTTTACCTTTTTTAGATATCGTTAGCTGCATTGGCAATGCGCCATGGTATTTTTGGATCCTACCTTCTATTTTAGCATACTCTTCTTCCCAGCGAATAAGTTCTTTATCATTTGACGTTCGATGGGATTTGGCCATTGCCAAAACATAGATCGATTCCATTACATTTGTTTTACCTTGAGCATTTTCCCCTAAAAAAAAGTTTACTTTATTTTCAAATTCTATCTCCAAGCTCTCATAGTTACGGTAATTTTTCAACTGTAGTTGCTCAATATACATTTTTTTAATGCCTCTTACTTTCGAGAAACGAGAAATGTTCCAACATTCGGAATTTCAATTTGATCACCGACTCGAACTTTTCTACCTCTTCTTTGATCCTGTTCACCATTAATAAATACATGCTGTTCATTTAAAAACCATTTAGCCATTCCACCAGATTGAATGATGTCAGCGTGTTTTAAAAATTGACCGAGTGTAATATGTTCTGTGTCAATCTTTATTACTTTTGTCATCTACTCACTACCTTCATAAAAGTATCTAATACTTTATTTTACTAAAAAAAAAGAAAATACACAAAAGAGGCCCTTTAAGTGGCGAATTTAACAAAGCTGCCAGATAAATTCTGGCAGCTTTGTTAATTAATACGTGCGTACTGGAAGAATAAGTTGAAGAATCGAATCATCATGAAGCGGACGAATAACAAAAGGCCGCATCGCTCCGGTAAAGGAAACGGTAATTTCTGAGCCTTCTATTACTTTCAATGCATCAAGCATATATTTAGCACTAAAGGAAATTTTCAACTCTTCGCCTATTATCGATTGAGCTTGAACTTCTTCAATTACTTTACCTATTTCAGGTGTATTTGACGAAATTTCAATCAAATTATTTCCATTTGCAGAAAGTTTGACAACATTATTTTTTCCTTCACGTCCAAGTAATGAAGCGCGGTCAATTGCTTGTAGAAATGATTTTGTCATAACAGTAATATCTGTTTTGCTCTCTGTTGGAATTAATCGAGCTGTTTCAGGATAATTTCCTTCTAGCAACCTTGAGAAAAATAATAAATGCTTTGCTTTAAAAAGAACTTGATTTTCAGTAATAACAATTTCAACTGGATCATTTGAGTCATCTAAAATTTTGCTTAACTCATTTAAACTTTTACCAGGAATGACGACATTGTAGATCGTATCATCTTCTGTCTCTATACTTGATTTTCTTAATGCGAGTCTATGACTATCTGTTGCAATACAGATTAACTCATTATTTTCCACCTTCAAGTTGACACCTGTCAAGATGGGACGTGTTTCTGAGGTGGACACTGCAAATACAGTTTGGCGAATAATCGTTTTTAATAGATCAGTAGCAATCCGAAAAACATGACTGCCTTCAATATGAGGTAATCGAGGGTATTCTTCTGCATCTAATCCGTTTAAACTAAATTCTGAATGACCGGACCGAATAATTGTTAGAAAGTGATTCGTTACTTCAATTTCAACAACATCTAACGGCAACTTTTTTACAATATCACTAAAAAATTTTGCTTGTAAAACGATGGAACCGTATTCTTTTATTTCAACAATTTCATCCCCATCTTCCTCTTTAGGAATAAAAGAATCTATTGTAATATCAGAATCACTTCCAGTTAATGTTACTCCTTCATCTGATGCAGTTATTTTAATCCCTGTTAAAATTGGAATGGTTGTTCTTGGAGCAACGGCTTTCATAACATCTTGTACACTTTGAACGAGATGATCCCGTTGGATAATAAATTTCATTTTTTTAATCCTCCATTAAACATAATTTATTGCTAAGATCATATTATTTATATTTTAAAAATATAGTAGAAGTACTAGTAGTGCCTGTGGTTATGTGGATAACTCTCATTTTGAATGGAAACACAGCCTATCCACATGTGGACAGACTGTGCTTAATTCTTTAAAAGTTATACACAGAATTCCTATACTTTTAAAATTTCCTTGATTTCTTTTAGTTGTCTTTGCAATGTTTGATCAGTTTGCAAAAGCTTAGAGATTTTTTCATGAGCATGAATAACAGTTGTATGATCTCGTCCACCAAATTCTTCCCCTATTTTTGGGAGTGAAAAGTCAGTGAGTTCCCGGGATAAATACATAGCAATTTGGCGAGGATAAGCAACTGATTTTGTGCGTTTTTTTGCTTTAAAATCTTCCAATTTAACGTTGTAATGTTCTCCGACCGTTTTTTGAATATCAAGGATTGTAATTACTTTTGGTTTAGAACTAGGAATAATACTTTTTAAAGCTTCAGCAGCAAGATCAGCATTAATATCTTTATTAATTAAGGATGAGTAAGCAACAACTCGAATTAATGCACCTTCAAGCTCCCGAATGTTTGAATCAATTTGGTTAGCAATATAAAGCATGACTTCATTAGGAATATCTAAGCCTTCTGCTTTTGCTTTTTTACGAAGAATAGCAATTCTAGTTTCCAAGTCAGGAGGGGTGATATCAGTAATCAATCCCCACTCAAATCTAGAACGCAAACGATCTTCTAACGTTGGAATTTCTTTTGGCGGACGGTCACTTGAAATAACAATTTGTTTGCTTTCCTCATGTAATGTATTGAAAGTATGGAAAAATTCCTCTTGTGTCTGTTCTTTTCCTGCTAGAAATTGAATATCATCTATTAGTAAGACGTCTACATTTCGATACTTATTTCTAAAATCAACGGCCTTATTATCACGAATTGAATTAATAAATTCGTTTGTAAATTTTTCAGAAGATAAGTATAGAACTTTTGCTGAAGGATTATGCTCAATAACATAGTGTCCGATTCGCATGCATAAGATGAGTTTTCCCCAAACCTACTCCACCATATATAAAAAGTGGATTATATGCTTTTGCGGGAGCTTCTGCTACAGCTAACGAGGCAGCATGAGCAAATCGGTTCCCGGAACCGATAACAAATGTATCAAACGTATACTTAGCATTCAACATATTTTGCGGCAATTCGGGCTCTTCGATCTTCTTCTTTTTCCTGGCAGGAGTATTGGCATTAGTTTCTTCATCATTTTTCGTTTGCGGAATGATAAATTTTACTTCTAAGTTTTCACCAGTAATTTCATATAAAATACTGGATATTAGCTTAGAGTACCGTTCTTCTAACCAATCACGAGCAAACTCGTTCGGAGCCGTAACGACTAATGAATTCCCTTGGAGTGCATAAGCGACTGTCGATTTTAACCATGTTTCGAAACTAGGTTTACTTATTTTTTTTTTTATTTTAGTGAGCGCATTATTCCAAAGGTCTGCAATATTTTCCAAAAGATGTCCCCTCCTTTATGTATTTTTTCCAAATAGCGGATTTAGATTATTGAAAATGACTATAATTTTATAAATATACGAACCTAATAATGTGGAAAACCATATAATAAGGATGTAAAATGAAGTTTCGACAATATCCACTAACTGTGGACAAGTTTTATAAAGACAAGTGAATAACATATCCACAACATATCCACATTTTGTGGATAACAAAGTTTAAAATCGTTTTATTCACAGAATGAAAACACAAATATGATATCAAATTATGTCAAGTGGTGCAATGTCTTTAATTACTTTATCCACAAGTAAAACACATGTGAGTATATATTGTCCACAATTATTATATTTGTGAAAAAGTTGTCAATATGTGTTGTGGATAAGAAAAATAGCGAAAAAAATTATCCACAGTTTAATTAACGGATTCTTATTTGGTAAAAAAGTTGTGCGTGAAAATCACAAGTAGGGTTGTGATAGGGTATTTTTACTTACCAGAAAAATAAATCAGGATCGAGGAGTTGACTATTCGGATTGACGTTTATATAATTAGAAAGACTGTCTTGGATATTGCTATTTGAGTGTTATTCCTCAGGGAGGTGTCATATAATGAAACGAACTTTTCAACCTAAAAAACGTAAAAGAAGTAAAATTCATGGTTTCCGCAGTCGTATGAGCAGTAAGAATGGACGTAAAATTCTTGCTTCTCGACGTCGTAGAGGAAGAAAAGCTTTATCAGCTTAGGCCACTGAAAGTCTCAGTGGTCTTTTTTCTCATAACAAAGGTTAATAGCAATCTGATCCATATCTGGATTGTAGGTGCATGAAAATGAAAAAGGAATTTCGAATTAAAAAAAATAAAGAGTTTCAAGAAGTTTTTAAAAAAGGGAAGTCGTATGCGAACCGGCAATTTGTAGTCTATGTGTTACCAAAAAAAGATCAAGTACATTTTAGGATTGGTCTCTCAGTCAGCAAAAAAATAGGAAATGCCGTAAAAAGAAATGAAATTAAACGCTATATTCGCCAGTCTTTCCATGAGCTAATGGGTGAAGTACATAATGAAAATGATTATATCATTATTGCTAGGAAGCCAGCTGCTGAAATGAACTTCCATGAAGTAAAAAAAAGCTTGATCCACGTTCTTAAGCTAGCAAAAGTGTTGAAAAAAAAGCGGAATTAATACAATCAATAACACAACTGTAGTTATGTTTATGATAAAATATTGTTTAAAAAGATCGTAAAGGCTTTTTCACTATTTATCATTGAAAATATGTTTTACTGGACAAGCCTTTATATTAATAAATGACTTTAAAAAACGTTGCAGTTAGGAGGAAAAACGTTTGAAAAGGCGAATACTTCTTTTAATTGGATTATTTTCGCTTATAACCATTTTAACTGGTTGTACAGAATTTAACCAGCCCATCACTTCAGAGAGTACAGGCTTTTGGAACCAATATATTGTTTATCCGCTATCATGGTTAATTACGAAAGTAGCTGTAATGATAGGAGGCAGCTATGGTTTATCTATCATTCTTGTTACAATTTTAATTCGTTTAGCTATTTTGCCATTGATGATTAAACAAACAAAAAGTTCGAAGGCTATGCAGGCGTTACAGCCTGAGTTACAAAAACTTAAAGAGAAATACAGTTCAAAAGATCAACAGACACAACAAAAGCTTCAACAAGAAATGATGGGGTTATTTCAAAAGCATGGAGTAAATCCATTTGCAGGATGTTTTCCGCTTTTGATCCAACTTCCGATTCTAATGGGCTTTTATCATGCAATTAATCGAACTCCTGAAATTAAAAATCAAGCATTTTTATGGTTTGAACTTGGAGAAAAAGACCCGTTTTTCATTTTACCGCTCATTGCTGGGGCAACTACCTTTATCCAGCAGAAGGTAATGATGGCAGGAACAGAAGGACAAAATCCGCAAATGGCAATGATGCTGTGGATGATGCCAATTATGATTATTATATTTGCTATTAATTTACCAGCAGCACTTCCTCTTTATTGGGTAGTTGGAAATATTTTTATGATCATTCAAACCTATTTTATAAAAGGTCCCGAGCTTAAGAGTCAAGCGACGGGAAATGCGGGGGGAGCGAAAAAGTGAAACAAGTAACTGCTACGGGACAAACTGTCGAAGAAGCAGTCAAATCAGCTTTAGCTCAATTAAACACAACGAAAGACCGCACAGAAGTGACAATTGTCGACGAGGGCAAAAAAGGTATTTTTGGAATTTTTTGTTCGCGACCAGCTGTCGTGAAGGTAAAAGTTATCATTGATCCAATAGAAGAAGCACAAAAGTTTCTTTTAAGTGTTGCTAATAAAATGAATGCGCCAATTAACATTGAAGTCATTCGGGATGGAAGATTTATTCAATTTGTTTTAACGGGAGAAAAAATTGCCCTGTTAATTGGTAAAAGAGGGCAAACTCTTAATTCCCTCCAATATTTAACGCAACTTGTTGCGAATCGTTTTTCAGATCAATATTTAACCATTATGCTTGATGCTGAAGATTATCGAAAAAGACGAAATGATACTCTTGTCCATTTAGCTGAACGGCTTGCTCAAAAAGCATTAAGAACTCAACAAGATGTAGCACTTGAGCCGATGCCTTCATATGAGCGGAAAGTGATTCATTCTGCTTTAGCAGATGAAAAGCGTATTAAAACTTTCTCAACTGGGACAGAGCCATACCGTCATCTAGTCATTTCACCTGTAAAGAAAAGTAAGTATCCTACAAATAAAGATTAAAAGACAAGCTCCTAAGCATTTTACGTTTAGGAGCTTTTTACTTAATTAAAAAGTGTTGTGTACAAGCACAATGGAATTTTCACAATTTTAAAGTCTCTAGATATATTTGCCTAGGGACTTTTTATTTTGGAATAAATGGGTTATAAGACAGTTAATTGTTTAAAATAATGTTAATAAATAATGAGAATGGTCATACTTGACTAAAAATTTTGATTGTGGAAAAGTAAAAAAAAGTCTGTTGTACTTTATTGTTATTCACATGTGGATAAGATAAAATATATTGTATGTTAAAATTCACATGTGGATATTTTTAGCGAGGTTTTGATATAGTGAAAGTCTGTGTTATATTTTTTATCCACTAAATCAATCAAAGAGGACCATATCCTCTATATCATAAAACGTGTGCAATCTTTTTAACACGATATGGACAACCTCTCATAAAGAAAAGGGGTGAAAAGATGCAATTTGATACGATAGCAGCAATTTCCACTCCAATGGGGGAAGGTGCTATTGCAATTGTTCGGTTAAGCGGGCAGGAAGCGATTAAAATTGCTAATAAACTTTTTCATGGGGTAAGTGGCAAACAATTAAAAGATGTACCGACACATACGATTCATTACGGCCATTTAATTGATCCAAAAACAGGACAAACTGTTGAAGAAGTAATGGTTTCAGTGATGAAAGCTCCTAAAACATTTACAAAAGAAGATATTGTTGAAATAAATTGTCATGGAGAAATGGTTTCGGTTAATCGCGTTTTACAACTAGTGTTAAATAACGGTGCACGCCTTGCTGAACCAGGAGAATTTACGAAGCGTGCTTTTTTAAATGGGCGGATTGATCTTTCTCAAGCAGAAGCAGTCATTGATTTAATCCGTGCAAAAACTGATCGGGCAATGAATGTAGCTTTAAGTCAAATGGAAGGACGATTATCGAAGCTCATTAAAAAGCTTCGGCAAGAAATATTAGAGATACTTGCTCACATTGAGGTTAATATTGATTACCCTGAGTATGATGACGTAGAAGAAATGACTCATCATATTTTAATTGAAAAAGCTTTGTATATCCGTTCTGAAATTGAACGGTTATTAAAAACATCACAACAAGGGAAAATTTTACGAGAAGGTTTATCTACTGTTATTATTGGTCGTCCAAATGTAGGAAAGTCGTCATTACTTAATAGTTTAATACAGGAAAACAAAGCGATTGTAACAGATATTCCTGGAACTACCCGTGATGTCATTGAGGAGTACGTTAATATAAGAGGGGTGCCGTTAAGACTTATTGATACTGCTGGAATTCGGGAAACAGAGGATATTGTTGAACGGATTGGAGTAGAGAAATCACGGCAAGTACTTACGAAAGCAGACTTAATTTTATTTGTATTAAACTTTTCTGATGAGTTGACAGAAGAAGATGAAAAATTATTTGCAGCTGTAGCTGGAATGGACGTTATTGTCATTATTAACAAAACCGATTTGAAGCAAAAGATTGATCTGGATAAAGTACATAAGCTTGCAAACGGTCATAAAATCGTTTCAACCTCTCTTCTTTTAGACAAAGGAGTAGATGAGCTAGAAGAAGCGCTTGCAGCATTATTTTTTGAAGGGTCTCTTGAATCGGCAGATATGACATACGTATCAAACACGCGGCATGTTGCACTATTAAATCAGGCTTTAACAGCTATTAATGAAGCCATTCAAGGGGTTGAATCAGGTACACCAATTGATATCGTCCAAATTGATTTAACAAGAACGTGGGAGCTATTAGGTGAAATTATCGGTGAGAGTGTACACGAAAGTTTGATTGACCAGCTATTCTCACAATTTTGTTTAGGAAAGTAAGTAAAGAAAGGAGGCTTCTTATGCAATACGAGGCCGGAAATTATGATGTCATTGTAATCGGTGCTGGGCATGCAGGATGTGAAGCAGGCTTAGCAGCAGCTCGAATCGGAGCAAAAACATTAATGATTACAATTAATCTTGATATGGTTGCTTTTATGCCATGCAATCCTTCAATAGGGGGACCGGCAAAAGGCAACGTCGTAAGAGAAATCGATGCTCTTGGCGGACAGATAGCGAAGAATCTTGATAAAACGCATATTCAAATGAGAATGTTGAATACAGGTAAAGGCCCGGCTGTTCGTGCCTTAAGAGCCCAAGCTGATAAGTTTATGTATCAACACGAAATGAAAAAAACCTTAGAAAATGAACCAAACCTGACATTAGTTCAAGGAATGGTTGAACAACTGATAGTCGAAGATGGAGTATGTAAAGGAGTTATTACGAAAACTGGGGCTGTGTTCCGATCAAAAGCAGTTGTTATAACGACTGGAACTTTTTTACGTGGAGAAATTATTATTGGAGAACTTAAATATTCAAGCGGACCGAATAATCAACAGCCATCAATTAAATTAGCAGATTATTTAAAAGAACTTGGCTTTGAGCTCGTACGCTTTAAAACAGGTACACCGCCGCGTGTAAATGGAAAGACAATTGACTATAGTAAAACAGAAATTCAGCCAGGTGACAAAACTCCGCATGCTTTTTCTTACGAAACAACTGAATATATAACCGATCAACTGCCATGCTGGCTCACATATACAAGCAAAGAAACGCACAATATTATCGAGAAAAACTTGCACCGCTCACCAATGTATTCAGGTATGATTAAAGGAAAAGGGCCGCGTTATTGTCCTTCAGTGGAAGATAAGATTGTACGTTTTCACGATAAACCGCGTCACCAAATCTTTTTAGAACCAGAAGGGAGAAATACTGAGGAAGTATACGTACAGGGCTTGTCAACAAGTCTACCAGAAGACGTTCAACCTCATCTAATCAAATCTGTACCTGGACTGGAAAATGCTCAAATGATGCGCCCAGGCTATGCGATAGAATATGATGCAATTATTCCGACACAGCTTTGGCCAACACTTGAAACAAAAGTTATAAAAAATCTTTATTCTGCTGGGCAAATTAACGGAACATCGGGCTATGAGGAAGCGGCTGCACAAGGTTTAATGGCTGGGATCAACGCTGCCCGGTATGTTTTTAACAAAGAAGCGATTATTTTAAGTCGTTCTGAAGCATATATTGGCGTATTAATCGATGACCTTGTTACAAAAGGAACGAGTGAACCGTACCGGTTATTAACATCCCGGGCCGAATATCGATTACTTCTTCGCCATGATAATGCTGATCTTCGCCTAACAGAACTTGGATACAAGATTGGGTTAATTTCAGAAGAACGTTATAAAAAATTCAAATTAAAAAAAACAGCAATTGAAAAAGAAATAAAACGATTAAGATCAATTATTATTAAACCGTCGAAGGAAGCGCAAGCACTTGTTCAGCAACAAGGTGGCAGTCCGCTAAAAGATGGTGTAAGAGCATCAGATTTATTAAAACGCCCGGAAATGACATATGCACATATTCAAAAGTTAGCTCCTAGCGATATTGAAATTGATAAAGATGTAACGGAACAAGTTGAAATTCAAATCAAATACGAAGGATATATTGATAAATCGTTACAACAAGTAGAGCGATTGAAAAAAATGGAGGATAAAAAAAATCCCGAAGATATTGATTATGATGCCATTTCTGGTATTGCCAAAGAAGCCAGACATAATCTAAAAGAAGTTCGGCCATTATCAATTGCTCAAGCATCACGAATTTCCGGAGTAAATCCTGCGGATATTTCTATTTTGCTTGTGTATTTAGAACAAGGTCGAATTGCACGCGTAACAAATGAATAAAGAGGAAGGATTAATTTATGAACACGGAACAGTTCACTAGTTTATTGGCGGAAAAGGGGATCTCCCTTTCTTCCCGTCAATTACAGCAGTATGAGCTTTATTATGAATTATTAGTGGAATGGAATAAGAAGATTAACTTGACCGCAATTACTAACAAGGAAGATGTGTATTTAAAGCATTTTTACGATTCAATTTCTGCCGCCTTTTATTTTGATTTTAATAAACCATTCCATATTTGTGATGTAGGCGCAGGTGCAGGTTTTCCTAGTATCCCAATTAAAATTGCCTTTCCGAATTTACACGTAACAATTGTTGATTCTTTAAATAAAAGAATTACGTTTTTAAAACACCTTGCAAATATGCTATCATTGGAAAATGTTGAGTTTATTCACGATCGTGCTGAAACTTTTGGAAAAAGAAGAGAGCATCGTGAAGCATATGATATTGTCATGGCAAGAGCTGTTGCAAGGATGTCTGTTTTAGCGGAATTTTGTTTACCATTAGCGAAAGTTGGGGGAACATTTATTGCGTTAAAAGGTGCAAGTGGACTAGAGGAACTAGAAAAAGGGAAAAAGGCAGTTGCTTTATTAGGTGGTAAAATTAACAACATCCATTCTTTTCTCCTTCCAATTGAGGAAAGTGAGCGAACGATTATGATGGTGAATAAAATAAAGCAGACACCGAAAAAATATCCGCGCAAGCCTGGAACACCAAATAAGGATCCAATTGAATAACTGCGTGCAGCTAATTTTCATTGTAAGTATATAACCAAATAGGCAGGAACTTGTCTTTTTTTAGAGAATAGAGAATATGTAAAGGGAGTTTCATAAAGGTGGTGCAGGACTATGAAGCATACTTTCTCTCGTTTTTTTGGATTGGGTGAAAAAGAAGAAGAAGATAAAGAGATAGATCAAGTTGATGAAGATGAACAAGAAGAAATTCGTAAAATTCCAATTGATCATATTGTTCCAAACCGTTTCCAACCTCGGACAATTTTTGATGAAGAAAAAATAGATGAATTAGCTAGAACGATACATACACATGGGATTATTCAACCGATAGTTGTAAGAGAATATGAAGAAAATCAGTTTGAAATTATTGCTGGCGAACGTCGCTGGCGGGCAATGAAAAAGCTCCAATGGGAAACAGCACCAGCAATTATTAAAAATTTAAATGATACTGAAACGGCGTCAGTTGCGTTAATAGAAAATTTACAACGGGAAGAACTATCTCCAATTGAAGAAGCGATTGCTTACGGGAAATTGATAGAGCTTCATCAGTTAACTCAAGAAGCATTAGCACAACGATTGGGAAAAGGACAGTCAACAGTTGCTAATAAGCTAAGACTTTTAAAGTTGCCAAGTGAAGTTCAAGATGCCTTGTTGAATAAAATTATTACAGAAAGGCACGCTCGTGCTCTTATTCCGTTAAAAGATCCTGAAAAACAACGAATGCTATTAGCTGAAAATAGTGAGAAAAATTTAAATGTGAAACAAACAGAAGAACGGGTTATGAAATTACTCGAACAAAAAGACCAAAAGACTAAGCCAAAAAGAAAGACTTTTAGTAAAGATATGAGGATAGCTGTAAATACCATTCGACAGTCGCTGACAATGGTAGCAGATAGCGGAATAAATCTTGACTCAGAGGAAAAGGAATTTGAGGAGTACTATCAATTTACAATTCGTATTCCTAAAAAGAAATGAACTAGCTAAGCGATATGATATTAGATGATAGTGAGAAGCTAAAACAGATGTAGGTTTACTTTCTCACTGTTTTTTTATTTCTCATAAGCGGTTTTACTGCTTTCTTTGTTTTATATGTTTATCAATTCTAGGACATTTCATGATAAAATAAATGAGATGATTGCTATTGCTATTTTAGTAGGGAAAGAAGGTAGGTGACATCGTGGGCAGGATTATTGCGATCGCCAATCAAAAAGGAGGAGTTGGTAAAACAACAACCTCAGTTAATTTAGGTGCATGTTTAGCCTATACCGGCAAAAAAGTATTAATGGTAGATATAGATCCACAAGGAAATGCGACGAGTGGAGTTGGAATTGAAAAAGCCGATGTCGACCAATGTATTTATGATGTATTGGTGGATGACGAAGAAGCTATTCGGGTTATTCAACCAACTACAGTTGAAAATTTATATGTGATTCCTGCGACAATTCAGTTGGCTGGTGCGGAAATAGAACTTGTTCCAACCATTTCAAGAGAAGTGCGATTAAAAAGAGCTTTAGAAGCCGTAAAAAATAATTTTGATTATATTTTAATTGATTGTCCGCCCTCACTCGGGTTATTGACAATTAATGCATTAACGGCATCTGATTCCGTGATCATACCTGTTCAATGTGAGTACTATGCGTTAGAAGGATTAAGCCAATTATTAAACACCGTTCGTCTTGTTCAAAAACACTTAAATCAAGATTTAAAAATTGAAGGTGTACTCCTTACTATGTTAGATGCACGGACAAACTTAGGTATTCAAGTAATTGAAGAAGTGAAAAAATATTTTCAAGATAAAGTATATAAAACAATCATTCCCCGTAATGTTCGTCTAAGCGAAGCTCCAAGTCATGGAAAACCGATTATTATTTATGACCCTAAATCAAGAGGAGCAGAAGTGTATTTAGATTTAGCAAAGGAAGTGGTTGTAAATGGCTAAAGGGTTAGGAAAAGGAATCAATGCATTGTTTACGAATATTGACGTCAGCAAAGAAGAGACGATTCGTGAAATAAAAATAAAAGACCTTCGACCAAATCCATATCAACCAAGAAAGGCTTTCCGAAAAGAAGCGATTGATGAATTAAAGCAATCAATCATAGAACATGGAATTTTGCAACCGATTATTGCGAGAAAAAGCATTAAAGGCTATGAAATTGTAGTTGGTGAGAGGCGTTACCGTGCAGCTAAAGAAGCCGGCCTTAAAGAAATGCCAGTTGTTGTTCGCGAATTAAGCGAACAGCAAATGATGGAGTTAGCTGTTCTTGAAAATTTACAGCGTGAAGATTTAACTCCTATCGAAGAAGGAGCAGCTTATCAAATGCTAATGGAGCGATTAAACTTAACACAGGAAGAATTGGCACAACGCCTCGGAAAAAGCCGACCGCATATAGCGAACCACATTCGTTTACTTTCGCTGCCGCCCCAGATCCAATCACTCATTTCAGAAGGAAAAATATCGATGGGACATGGACGGGCTCTTCTTGGGTTACGGAAAAAAGATCATCTCCCTGCTGTAGTGAAGAAAGTTTTAAATGAAGGATTAAATGTCCGCCAATTAGAATTATTCATTCAAAAAATGAATCAAAATGTTTCACGTGAAACAAAAAAGGAGAAAAAAGAAAGAGACATTTTTATTGTGGAACAAGAATCATTTTTACGAGAAAGGTTTGGGACAACGGTTCATATTAAGCAATCTAAAAATAAAGGGAAAATTGAAATTGAATTTTTATCAAAGGAAGATTTAGAACGAATTCTCGAACTATTAGAAACGACTTATTCGTCATAAGCCATCGTACTCTTGATAAACTTTCGCATTTTTCTTTGCTTGCACTTCGTTGTAACATGAACAACTGTTCCTGAAGGCTTTGACTGACAAGCGTTTTCAATTTGTTGAGGTTATTTGGTTCGAAAATTTACTTTGTTATAAGCTGAAACCATCGTGAAGATGGTTTTTTTCTTTTTTTTTCACTCTAAAACGAGTACAATGCATCTATTCAAATAAGCATAAGTAAAAAAAGATAGGAAATAAATTGATTTCATGATAGTTTAATAGTATTAATCTTTTAAAGCGTTGAAAAGGTGAATAAGATGGTACTGCTTGGAACAATTGTAAATGGTATTTGTATTATGATAGGTACTTTAATCGGAAAACTGCTACATCGTATTCCCGAGGGAATAAAAGCAACAGTTATGCATGGAATAGCACTTGCTGTAATTGTCTTAGGGCTACAAATGGGCTTTAAAAGTACCAATTTTTTAATTGTTATTTTAAGTATTGTTATTGGTGCGGTAATTGGAGAAATATTAGCTTTAGAAGCAAAACTAAATGCGCTCGGAATTTGGTTAGAAAAGAAAGTTGCTTCAAAGGAGCAAGGCAGTATTGCACAAGGGTTTGTTACTGCGACGTTAATTTTTGTGATTGGAGCTATGGCAATTATAGGTGCATTGGATAGCGGTATTCGGGGAGATCATGCTGTTTTATATACAAAAGCAATGATAGATGGATTTACAGCATTAATATTAACAACAACGTTAGGAATCGGAGTTATTTTTTCAGTTATTCCAGTAGTCATATATCAAGGAGGAATAGCCCTCTTTGCTACCCAAATTGATCGTCTTATCCCGCAAGAACTTATGGATCATTTTATATTAGAAATGACGGCAACTGGTGGATTAATGATATTTGCAATCGGCCTTAATTTACTAGGTGTAACTAAAATTCGCGTTGCAAATTTCCTTCCAGGTATTATTATTGTTGCTATTCTCGTTTCATTATTGTACGGATATGAAAGAATCTTTTGATAAGAAGGGATTTAATATTTCCATCCCTTCTTTTTCTTTAAGGTGTATGTTCCTGGCTCGCTTTGCGATTCCAATTGATTTCAGCTAAAGTTTGCTTTTGATAATAAGTTAAGCTTGCTTGGTATATTCCGTTTGCGATCGTCTTTGCCATTTTTAAAACGAGATTAAGTCTTGTATTTTGCAATACAAAAAAATCCATAAATCCACTTACATTTACAATGCCTGTCAAATGAATATCTCCGACGGCTGGAAGCTCCTTATTAACACCAGCACCTGGTTTAACAGGGCCTTTACCGATTTGAACGATGCCAATACTTTTTAATCGGCCTAGACATGCATCAATTCCAATAATAAAAGGATGATGATGAATGTTATTTATTTCAACGATTTTCTCCTCTAAATTAATTGCGTGAATCGGATCTTCTAGAGTTCCATAAATAAAAAAACATCGGGTCATTTTTTCTTCTAGAAATGTACCAATGAGTGGTCCTAATGAATCCCCAGTAGAACGATCTGTACCAATACAAATAATAATGATGGGACGGTTACTATCAACTGGGATTAAATTGAATATTTCTTTACCAATCAAGTAATCTGCGTTTTTTTTCTCATAATGAATACGTACTCCATCATCTCGTCTGTCAAAAAAGCTTGGTTTAATATTCATTGGATCCCACTCCTTCAAAGTAGTATTAACAGTATACGGAATATTTCTAAAATCTATACGTGTGAAAATAGAAATAAAGGAAAGGAACTTGAAAGATGGTAAAATAAATGTAATCAGCTTTAAATCTCTTTTGTTTTCACTTAGAATACGTTTTAGAAGAAAGAGATGCTCAAAACTCAAAAAAATTTGAGGGAGGTACACTTGATGGGACAAAAGGAATTTCAACTGAATGATATAGTTGAAATGAAAAAATCGCATCCTTGTGGAACAAATCAATGGAAAATCATTCGAATGGGAATGGATATTCGAATAAAATGTGAAGGCTGCGGTCATAGCGTTTTAATACCACGTAAAGAGTTTGCGAGAAAAATGAAAAAAGTATTGCAGAAGTATGAAGAATCATAATTTATAGTTTTTTTAGCTTGTTGACAAAGTTATTATTTGAAGCAAATGCACGAAAGAATACTTTTAACCGCTTGTCAGTCAAGATGCGCTACACGAGGCGAAAGCAAATAGAACAGTTGTTCATAAGCTGACAACGAAGTGTAAGCAACGACGAATGTGAGCGTTTTGTCAACAGTTTGAAAGAATTTGTGCTACTTTTTCGTTTGTCATAGAGTTAAGATTTGCGTAATTCTTGAAAGTCTAGTTGAAGATACTTGTCAGTAGAGGTAAAAGCGAATAAAACCTGTCGTTGATAAGTTTACAACGGCGAATGCGAGTGTTTGTTAATAGTCTAAGAAGAAGAAGAAGTATGAAGAATGACCACTTATCCTACTTTGAGCTTGTAGTCAAAGTCAATATTAGAATTCATACTTCTTTTTTCAATTATTTTGAGCTTAGTGTCAATGCTTGTCTTTTTTTTTGCATATCTCTATAATTGTGAGAGACTTTGCTTTTATATAATGAGATATAAACGTATTTAAATATAGATTGGTCATAAAGAGGAGTGGTGTAAGGATGGCTTTAACGGCAGGGATAGTCGGTTTACCGAACGTTGGGAAATCGACGCTGTTTAATGCAATAACACAAGCAGGTGCAGAATCAGCTAATTACCCTTTCTGTACAATTGATCCAAATGTAGGAATGGTTGAAGTGCCAGATCATCGATTGCAAAAATTAACCGAACTTGTAAAGCCGAAGAAAACTGTGCCAACAACGTTTGAGTTTACTGATATTGCTGGGATTGTTAAAGGAGCAAGTAAAGGGGAAGGGCTCGGAAATCAATTTTTATCTCATATCCGGCAAGTGGATGCCATTTGTCATGTTGTTCGCTGTTTTGCTGACGACAATATAACTCACGTTGCTGGAAACGTAGATCCTATATCTGATATTGAGACAATTAATTTAGAGTTAATTTTAGCAGATCTTGAGACAGTAGATAAGCGAATCGGCCGGGTTGAAAAAATGGCGAAGCAGAAAGATAAAGATGCGATGTTTGAGTACGAAGTTTTAGCAAAGCTAAAAGAAGCGTTCGAAGAGGAAAAACCGGCTAGAACAATTGAATTTACAGATGATCAAATGAAAGTTGCAAAAGGGCTTCATCTTTTAACGATCAAACCAGTTTTGTATGTTGCGAATGTAGGAGAAGATGATGTTGCAGATCCATCCGAAAATGAATATGTACAACAAGTTAGAACATTTGCTGAGCAAGATCATGCTGAAGTGATCGTTGTATGTGCAAAAATTGAATCGGAAATTGCCGAGCTTGATGGTGATGAAAAGACAATGTTCCTTGAAGAATTAGGGATTAAGGAGTCTGGTCTTGATCAGTTGATTCGTGCAGCTTACAGTTTATTAGGGCTTGCAACCTATTTTACTGCAGGTGTTCAAGAAGTACGTGCTTGGACTTTTCGTAAGGGGATGAAAGCCCCTCAATGTGCCGGAATAATTCATACTGATTTTGAAAGAGGATTTATTCGTGCGGAAACAGTTTCTTATGATGATTTATTAGCCGCTGGATCAATGGGAGCCGCACGAGAAGCAGGGAAAGTTCGCTTAGAGGGGAAAGAATATGAAGTTCAAGACGGCGATGTGATTCATTTCCGATTTAATGTATAATGATTGATCGTCATCACTCATATGAAGGGTGATGATTTTTTTACTGACATTTTTATTGTCATTCAAAGGGTAATCATTGCATTTGTAATGATCATGTGTTATAATTTTTTTCTGTGAGTAATGAATAATTGTTCCTTGCCCAGAAGGGCCGTTTAGACCAAAAGGAGGTGACTGAGATGAGAAAGTACGAAATTATGTACATCATCCGCCCAAATATTGAAGATGAAGCAAAGACAGCGCTTGTTGAGCGTTTCGATAGCATCATCACTGAAAATGGCGGAGAAGTAATCGAATCAAAGGATTGGGGTAAACGTCGTTTAGCATACGAAATCAATGATTTCCGCGACGGTTACTATCGCTTAATGAAAGTAAATGCTACACCTGATGCAGTTGAAGAATTCTCTCGTTTAGCAAAAATTAACGAAGATATTATTCGTCATCTTGTGATTAAAGAAGACGAATAATAGTTTATAGATACAGATGTTTAAGCAAAATGTTTCACGTGAAACAAAGAGTTTGAAAGAAAGGATTGGTTCTGATGATGAATCGTGTCGTACTAGTTGGACGGTTAACGAAAGATCCTGAGTTGCGTTATACGCCAAATGGAGTACCTGTTGCAACCTTTACACTTGCTGTGAATCGTACATTTACAAATCAACAAGGGGAACGAGAAGCAGACTTCATTAATTGTGTTGTGTGGCGTCGTCAAGCTGAAAATGTGGCGAATTTTTTGAAAAAAGGAAGTCTTGCTGGTATAGACGGTCGTATTCAAACTCGAAATTATGAAGCCCAAGATGGAAGACGTGTGTATGTAACAGAAGTATTGGCAGAAAGTGTTCAATTCCTTGAACCTAGAAGTGCATCTCAAGATCGAGGCGACACTGGTTTTTATAGTGCTCCAAAAGAAAAAGAGTTTTCATATGGAAACACTAATCAGAATCAACGTTCAAATCAACAAGGTTATACACGAACAGATAACGGAGATCCATTCGCAAATACTGGACAAATTGATATTTCCGATGATGATCTACCGTTTTGAGAAGTGTAAGTGTGTGTAATGTGTAAACTACATTAAACACCTTATCTATCAAGGGGTTGTGTCTATTTAACAGTGTGTAATCTTTAAAAGGTATTCCAAAGGATTTAGGGGATTATTTATACCTTTAATTCCTTGTGTGTAATCTATTGAAAACTCTCACTACTCAGGGGGGATTATGTGTTATACTGTGTGTAATGTGTAATTCTGATATGGAGGGGGCTATTTGCCTTTCTCCTTTGAGTGGAGGGGAGTGCCTTGAAGGTTGAAAAAACCCTGTCATCCTTTGTGTTAGTGGATTCTAACATGAGGATTATTTCAGAGGTTTTAGATTTTACGAATACTCTGGAAAGCAAAGGATTGTCACCCAATACGGTAAAAAGTTATTTAGATGATTTGAAGATCTTCTATCTATGGCTTGAACGGGAAGGGTTAAAGTTCTATGAAGTGAAGCCATCATCCATAACCAGTTTCATTGAATACATCGACAGCAGAAAAACAAGTGGGAGAGTTGCCCCTGCAACGCTTAATAGATACTTGGCAACATTAAGCTCGTTTTTCAGACACTTTGAAGCTATTGGGGGATTTGTAGAAGAATCACCATTAGTCAAAGTAAGAGGCTATGCACCACATCAGAACAGAGGTTATTTTCGTCATGTAACGAAGAATTGGGATAAAGGTCTTCAAAGTTACTTTAGAAGAAAGTTAAAAAAAAAAAGTGACAGAAAGAGACTATATTCTAATACGGTGCAGAAGTATTACCAAGCTGTTGATATGCTTTGGGGGAAAAACGAATCTTTAATGTTTCGGAACAAGCTGATGTTTCGAGTGTTATATGAAACGGGATTTAGGGTGTCTGAGCTATTACACCTTAGAATTAGTGATTATGACTATCCTGATCCAACAGAGAAAACAGGTAATATTTATCTAATTGAGAGGGAAAATGAACCCCTTGATAGGCAATTGAAATCAGGCGAAAGAACCATACCTGTGTCATGGAAATTGTTACAGGCGTTAGAGGATTATGTTCTATTCCATCGCCCTCAAAAAGATGATATTGATTATATCTTTGTGTCACACTCTACGAGTAATTTAGGAGAACCGATTGGTAGAACCTCGGTGGAAGATGTGTTAAATGAAATTCAAGAGGAAAGTGGAATTGAATACTTCCGTTTAACACCACATTCTTTGAGACATACACACGCTTCCGAATTACAGGATATTGGAGTGGATGTAAATGTCATAAGAGAACGATTAGGACATCAGAGCATCGCTACTACAGCTAAATACGCAAAGCCTTCTGTTAAGACATTAGCAATGGCTCATGAGCGTTATTTAGAAAGTAAGAGGGGTGAGCTACTTGACTAATGTACTTCCTCTTATTGATATGAGTAAAGACACTTGGGTATTTCCTGCAAGTGAGGATTTGTCTCCTTACACATTTCGGTTTGATTTTTTACCGAATGAATGGTTTAAGGAAACGATTAAGAAGATTACAAAAGAGTCGATTACAATTGGTAGGCTTAAACTCTCAACATTACACAGATACAACTATTCGTTAGAGGTATTCTTTGAGTATTTAGAGGGTTATGATATTGTTCTTGATACGTTTGAGGAACTTACATTTGATATTGTAGAAGGGTTTATTCACTACCTATTAGCAAATGTAAATAAACCGCAAACGAGAGCTATATCGTTAGCTTCATTGAAACATCATATTAAGCATGGTCAACTCTTTGAGTGGGGTGGATTTCCACTTTACGAAGTGTTTGATGGAACTGAACAACGTACTTTACAAACAGAGGACTCGTTGAAAAGTATGCTTATTGATGACAATGTAATGGATTCGATTGATTCTTCACTTCGCCAAATGAAATCAACATTACAGCCAACTTTAGAATGCTTAAATGATGTTGTTCTTTGGACTTTAGTTACTGTCGTTAGACATACAGGAGTACGTTTAACAGAGGCTTTAAACTTAAATAAAGACTGTTTAAGAAGAGACTTATTGAAGAAATATCTTCTGGAAGTAGTTAGTTCCAAAAATGAGACCGAAAGGTTTATTCCTGTTAGCAAAGAGGTTTCGGTAGCAATTAAAATGTTAATTCAAGCTACGGAAGAACTTCGTTCTGAATTGAAGACCGACAAATTATTTTATTATTTTCAACCTATAAACAAGAAATACAAGCCTTTGAGACAAGTAACTGCAAGGGATTGGTTGAGAGATAAGTTTATTAAACGGTTTGATATTCGGGATAGCAACGGTGATTTGGCGGTAATAACGTTTCACCAATTCCGTCATCAAATTGGAACCGATCTTCTAAATAACGGTCTTAGTACGTTTGAGGTTATGCAGTATTTGGGGCATGAGTCTATGCACTCTACTCGCCTATATGCCAAAGTCCGAAATGACAAACTCACGAAAGAGTATAAAAAGATTGGTTTTATTGGACTTGTAGAACGTAAGGTTGATGACATTGTAGATGAAAGTGGTAAAAAACTTGATACCGAAAAACGCTTAATGGCACAGCTTCCAGATGGTGTATGTACTAAACCGATAAACAAAAAGGTTGTAAATTGTAAAAAGCCAAATGCTTGTTTATTTTGCCCGAAGTTTATTACCACTCCTGAATTCCTTGAAGTTCATAAGGATCATTTGGGGCGTATAAGGGCAGATAAGGAACGATATATGGCACAAGACCTCATGGGTAGTGATTACCTCTTAAACGAGACTGAGAAGGCTTTAGAAGTGATTGTCAGCCGTTTAGAAGCCCTTCAACAAGGGGTGATGGTCAAATGACAATAAACAATAACTTGCCTTTGGTTGACTACACACCGTCTAAATCTGTAAAAGAAGCTCGTTGTGGCAATAACAAATTCTCAGATGATATTTGGGACTTTAAAGGCTTTGTGGAAGCTCCACATTGGAATGATGCCAAATTTCGAATAGACTTTACTTCTTTTAGTCAATGGGAATCTATCAAGATTACGATTAAAAAGTATATACATTCGGAATTACTCATGAACGGTTTCAATTCAGTGAAACGGAAGCATTCAGCATTTAAGCAACTTATTGACTTTTTAAATGAAAATCATAGTATTGAGTCTTTTCAAGACTTTACGGACAACACGATCCGAGAATACTTTCAATACTTGCTTAAAGCCATTAGTGAAAGAGGAACACCTCTTAGTCCAATGAGTATTAAAAAATCGGCACAAGTGGTAAAAGAATTGTTAATTCGAGGCGGCCAAAGAGATTGGGAAGTGCCGACAAACACTACCAAAATAAACAGCATATACAATGAATTAATCATTAATAACAAAACGCTTAAAGAGGGTACGAAGTTTGGTGTAACCAACAAGGTTCTACCCGAAGAAGAAGTTATTAACAGCCTAATTAAAACGGCAAGAGAACAGCTTGAAAAGGGTGAGGATGTCCTTACTTCTGCAAGTATCCTTCTTTCCACTCAGTTAGGTCTTCGTATAAGTGAAGTTGTACTAATTCAAGAAGGCTGTTTAAGTGTAATAAATGGTGAGTACCAAATAACTTATCTGACTTCGAAAACACAAAAAACGCCAGAACGGGTAACAAGACCTGCGAATGAAATAGTAGTTGAAGCAATTAGAGCCTTAGAGAAACACTCAAAACCTTTGATAAGGCAGTTCGGTGAACCATATCTCTTCTTAACTTATACAAACAGAAGAAAAGATCCAATCACCATTGCGAGTCACTCTAACTGGACAGCAAAAAGATTGAATCCCTTTATTAAAAAGCATGATTTGCGTGATGAAAAAGGAAATCTTTTAAAACTTACACAACACTATTTCAGACATATATTTGCGACTTATGCCCTTAAAGGTGGAATGAAACTCCACGATGTAGCTGAAATGATGAATCATAAGTCTATTATGATGACTGAGACTTATGACCATACAAAAGGACAAAAACAAGAGGTTATCAAGGATATTTTATCAGGTGAAATTCCAGTCACAACGACCAATAAAATCGTACTGGAATCATTGGAAGGCGAAGAAAATCCGTTTAAAGGACTTACTACTGATCAAGTTGATAAAATGCGAAGAGCATTAAAGATTGAGCTATTACCTCATGGTATGTGTTTACATCACCCAATGCGTGGTGAACCCTGCGAACAAGATGGAGTATGCTTGGGCTGTCATGAATTCATAGCATCCGCAAGACACTTGCCTGTTTACGAAGCAAGGCTCGAAAGAGTCGAACAAGAATTAAATACTCTTGATAATGATAAGAGCATTTACACAACAAAACTTCGTTTTCAGCAAGGGATGTTAGAAAAATATGTTTCGGATTTACAAAAGAAACTGGCAGAGAAGGAATTCCAAGAGGCTCTTTTAGAAGTGGCAGGTGCTAAACATGACGAATGAGAAAAAACTAACTCTGGCAGAGCAAAATAGGCTCAGAACGACAGAGAAGGTCATAGAAGCTCTTGAAAAGTTGAAGAAGGGTAAAGATCCTATAACCATCAAAAGTGTTAGTGAGAAGGCAAATATATCACGAAAGACAATTTATAATCGACCTGATCTAAAGGCAATGATAGAGGAAACACAATCGCTACAAAGCGATTTAAACAGTTCTAAAAGGGAAGAACGTAAACCAAAGGGTTCAAGCCAAGCAGAGCAGATAAAACGTCTTAGAGAGAAGAATAAGGAGCTTGTAGAAGATAAGAAAATGATCTTAGAGCAAAATGTGATTCTCACTAAGAAAGTTACTGATTTACAAAATCGGATCGCTGACTTGGAAGATAAATTATATTCACAGGCTAATCTTAAAGTAGTGAATTTACCCCATAAATAACGTAGTATCAAATTTTGTCTGTAAGTTGGGATATATTGTTTCTGAATGAAACAAGTTTATCATAGCAGGAATTATTTAGATATTAAGTGAATAACTTTATAATCGCTCTGGATAAGAGAATAGATTGGGGGTAAATACTTTATGGGCTACTTTGCATTCGTGTTGATAATTCTTATAGCACTGCTTGTGGATCTTTATTGGCTTGATGTTAATGGTAAACGTTGGGGTTGGATGAAAAATTGGTCTAAGCTCAATAAAACATTATTCTTTTCAGGTATTATTATTGTTTCAGCATTAATTTACTTTTCCTTCGGTACGAAATATTTAAACTGATAAAGGCTACTATTTTACTTGAAACAATTAATACAAAAAGCGTGTGTTTTAATATCACCTAAAATAATTCGTAACGTCTAAAACCTCTGAAATCAGGGAACAATTTAAGGTATAGATTACACACGAATTATGGTATAATAACCTTACCCTTTGGAATACCAAAGATTACACACGTTAGAGTGGGCATAACTACCGTTTTAACAGGTGGATGAGATTGAATATAAATGAATAATATCGATAAAGGAGGGAAACCTCAATGGCAGGAGGACGCAGAGGTGGTCGTGCAAAACGCCGGAAAGTGTGTTATTTCACATCACACGGTATTACACACATCGACTACAAAGATGTTGATCTTTTGAAAAAGTTTATTTCAGAACGCGGTAAAATTTTACCTCGTCGTGTAACTGGTACAAGTGCAAAATATCAACGTAAATTAACAGTAGCTATTAAACGTGCTCGTCTAATGGCACTATTACCATATGTTACAGGCGAATAATAAGATAAAAAAGGCAGTGGGTGTTAACACCTCACTGCTTTTTTACTCTAATCCCTTGTAAGCTTTACAACATTTTTTCCAAAAGCAAAATGTACACTGGTTGATTGCAGAATGAATTGTCGTTACAATAGGAATAGAATTTTTAAGGGGTGAACGAGTGGGAAATATACATAAATTAACAGAAGGAGCACTGTTTTTATCTATTTATGCTGTTCTATTATTAGTTTTTTTATATATTCCGGTTCTTGGAGTGGTTGTTTCTTTATTTTTAGTGTTTCCTTTTATTTTAATGACAGTAAAAAATGAACTGAAGTTTTCCCTTGTTTTTTTAATCGCCGCTACGCTTATTTCCCTTATTGTTGGCACTATTTTAGCTGTCCCGGTAACGATTACTTATGGAACAGTTGGAATGGTCATTGGCTACTTATTGAAAAAAGAGAATAGCCGGTTTGCCATTTACATTGGCGGCTCACTCGCACTTTTAATTAATATCGTACTTCAGTATGTAGTTGCAGTTAGCTTCTTTCAACTTAATTTTATTGAAGAAACGATTCAAGTGTTTCGCGAGTCAACGGAACTGTCTTTTGAGATGTTAGCAAGAATGGGACAAAGTCCAAATGAAGCATTACAAAAGCAATTTGAAGATACAATAAAATTAATGAAGACGTTAGCACCGAGTTTGTTTGTATTAATGGCTTTTATCGGAATGTTTGTTATTCAGCTAGTAAATATGCCTATATTGAGACGTTTCCATATTCAACCTCCAAAGTGGAGACCGTTTTGTGAACTAACATTGCCAAGAAGTCTTTTATTGTATTATCTTTTAACTATTTTGATCATTTTATTAGTAAAACCAGCAGAAGATCAATTTTTATACGGTGCATTAACAAACCTTTCCTTTATTTTGCAAGCATTAATATTATTACAAGGGTTTGCGTTTATTTTTTACTTTAGTTATTCAAAAGGATATTCGAAGGCGATTCCAATTATTGCAACAATCTTAGCATTCATCATACCAATTTTCCTTCCTATTGTAAGGATATTAGGTATAATTGATTTAGGATTTAATTTAAGGCAATATGTTGGGACAAAAAAGTAACATTTTGCTGTAGGAGCTGAAAAAATGCCATTATTTTCAGAAAAGCGATTTATTCGCTATCCTTTATTTGGATTAATCGGTGTGTTAGCTGTATTTCTCACAGCTTTAGCCTTTTTTAATTGGCTTTTTAGCTTAATAGGCTTTTTTTTAATTTCTATCCCGATTTATTTCATTTTTAAAGCAGATAGCCGACAGCGGAAAGAAACAGAACGGTATATCTCAACATTATCCTCCCGAATAAAAAAAGTTGGGGAGGAAGCTTTATTAGAGATGCCGATTGGAATTATGCTCATTAATGATGATTATTATATTGAATGGACGAACTCTTTTTTAGCATCATGCTTTGATGAGGACACTCTTGTTGGCAGGTCGTTATATGACGTTGCAGACTCGCTTATTCCTCTCATAAAACAGGAAATACAAACAGAAATGATCACTCTTCATGACCGGAAATTTCGCGTGATTCATAAAAGAAAAGAACGCCTCCTTTATTTTTTTGATGTGACAGAACAAATGGAAATCGAAAAAATGTATGAAGGTGAACGCACTGTCATTGCGATTGTCTTTTTAGATAACTATGATGATCTCACTCAAGGAATGGATGATCAAACGCGGAGCAGTTTAAATAGTCATGTTACGTCTATTTTAAATAAGTGGGCGAATGATTACGGTATTTTTCTTAAAAGGGTTTCTTCAGAGCGATTTATTTCTGTCCTGAATGAAAATATTCTTCAATCATTAGAGAAAAGTAAGTTCGCCATATTAGATGAAGTGAGAGAAATTACATCGAAACAAAATGTCCCGCTAACCTTAAGTATTGGGATTGGTGTTGGTATGCCCTCTCTCCCAGAACTAGGAACTTTCGCCCAATCAAGCCTAGATTTAGCGCTTGGAAGAGGCGGAGATCAAGTTGTGATAAAGCAGATTAATGGAAAAGTGAAGTTTTTTGGCGGAAAAACGAATCCGATTGAAAAAAGAACGCGCGTGCGTGCACGTGTCATTTCACATGCTTTAAGAGAGATTGTAACTGAAAGTGATAAAGTAATTATTATGGGTCATAAATACCCTGATATGGATGCAATTGGCTCAGCAATCGGAATTCAAAAAGTGGCACAATTAAATGAACGGGAAGGATATATTGTTATTAATCCTCAACAGATGGATACTGGTGTAAAAAGATTAATGGAAGAAATAAAACAGCATCCAGACTTATATGCTCATTTTATTACACCAGAGGAAGCGTTGGAAATAAGTGGGGACGATACGTTATTAGTAATTGTAGATACGCATAAGCCATCTCTTGTAATTGAAGAAAAACTTATCGATAAAGTGAGTAAAGTCGTAGTGATTGATCACCATCGTCGCAGTGAACAATTCATTTCAAATCCTTTACTCGTCTATATGGAACCATATGCTTCATCAACATCGGAGTTAGTAACAGAGCTGCTTGAATATCAGCCAAAACGGGGCAAGATTAACCGTTTAGAAGCGACTGCGTTATTAGCTGGAATCATTGTTGATACAAAAAGCTTTACATTACGGACTGGATCTCGTACTTTTGATGCTGCTTCTTATTTGCGATCACGGGGGGCAGACACGGTGTTAGTACAGAAGTTTTTAAAAGAGGATATTGAAACGTATATTAAGCGAGCGAAAATTATTGAGACCGTCACGTTTTATCACGATGGAATAGCAATTGCAAAAGGAGATCAAGATGAGACGTATAGTCAAGTGCTCATTGCTCAAGTAGCAGATACGCTGTTATCAATTGACGGGATTAATGCTTCATTTGTTATTTCAAAACGATTAGATAACCGAATCGGAATAAGTGCTCGTTCGCTTGGAGAAATCAATGTCCAAGTAATTATGGAGAATATGGATGGCGGCGGCCATCTAACAAATGCTGCGACACAATTATCAGGAATTACAATTGAAGAGGCAGAACAGCGCTTAAAAGCTGAAATAGATGAATATTTAGAAGGGGGAACGAAAGAATGAAAGTCATTTTTTTAAAGGATGTTAAAGGAAAAGGGAAGAAAGGCGAAGTAAAAAATGTTGCTGACGGATATGCGCACAACTATTTATTGAAAAACGGATTAGCCGTTGAAGCAACTCCGGGCAATTTGAGTACTCTTAATGCGAAAAAGAAAAAAGAACAACAGCTTGCAGAGGAAGTGCTTAAGGAAGCTAAAAAACAAAAAGAAGCTTTAGAAAAGCTGACAGTTGAGCTTTTTGCCAAATCAGGGGAAGGCGGCCGTTTATTCGGTTCAATTACAAGTAAGCAAATTGCTGATGAGCTGCAAAAAAAACATCAAATAAAAATTGATAAACGAAAAATAGAATTAAGTGATGCCATTCGTTCATTAGGTTACACAAAGGTTCCGATTAAGCTTCATCCTGAAGTATCAGCAACGCTAACTGTACACGTAAAAGCAGCAAACTAAAATTTCCAATTAAACTATAAAAGAGACATGGTAAAATAGATTTATAACGATTCAGGATATTTGGAAGACTAGTAGATTTAAGATGAAAAGCGTTGAACATATGATCGGTGTCATACTGATCATTTTTTTCTTTGATGAGCCTTATTCCTCTTGTAAAGGGAGGTCATGATGAATGAGTGATATATTGGCTGATCGCCTTCCGCCTCAAAATATCGAGGCGGAGCAGGCTGTTCTTGGGGCTGTTTTTTTAGAACCGTCTTCGTTAGTGCTCGCCTCGGAAGTATTAATACCTGAGGATTTTTACCGTAACAGTCACCAGAAAATCTTTCATGCGATGCTTAAGCTTTCTGATGAGGGGAAAGCGGTTGATTTAATAACAGTTACAGAAGAATTAGCTGCTGCCCAGCTACTTGAGGACATAGGCGGTGTCAGTTATTTGAGCGAGCTTGCTGGGTCAGTTCCAACTGCGGCTAATATTGAATATTATGCCCAGATTGTTGAAGAAAAAGCACTGCTGCGCCGGCTTATTAGAACTGCAACAGAAATCGTTCAAGATGGATATGCAAGAGAAGATGAAGTCGATGAACTATTAAGCGAAGCAGAAAAAAGAATTATGGAAGTAGCCCAACGGAAAAATGCCGGCTCTTTTCATAGTATAAAAGATGTTCTTGTACGAACATATGATAATATTGAGCTACTTCATAATCGTAAAGGTGAGGTAACCGGTATTGCAACAGGCTTTACAGAGCTTGATCGTATGACGGCTGGTTTTCAACGAAATGATTTAATTATTGTTGCCGCCCGTCCTTCTGTAGGGAAAACAGCCTTTGCTTTAAATATTGCCCAAAACGTCGCCACTAAAACAGATGAAAATGTCGCCATCTTCAGCTTGGAGATGGGAGCAGAACAGCTTGTCATGAGAATGCTTTGTGCAGAAGGAAATATTAATGCGCAAAATCTTCGGACTGGTTCATTAACGGATGAAGATTGGCGAAAGCTTACAATGGCAATGGGAAGTCTATCAAATGCCGGCATTTTTATTGATGATACACCTGGAATCCGAATTAGTGAGATTCGTTCTAAATGTCGGCGGTTAAAGCAAGAGCATGGACTTGGAATGATTTTAATTGACTACTTGCAGCTTATCCAAGGCAGCGGTCGAATGAAAGAAAATCGTCAACAAGAAGTATCGGAAATTTCCAGATCTTTAAAGGCGTTAGCTCGTGAATTGGAAATTCCAGTCATTGCCCTTTCCCAATTGTCTCGTGGTGTTGAACAACGTCAGGATAAGCGTCCTATGATGTCTGATATTCGTGAATCAGGAAGTATTGAGCAAGATGCGGACATTGTTGCATTTTTATATCGTGATGACTATTACGATAAAGAATCGGAAAACAAAAATATTATCGAGATTATTATCGCTAAACAGCGTAACGGTCCAGTCGGAACGGTTCAGCTTGCATTTGTGAAAGAGTATAATAAATTTGTAAACTTAGAGGTTCGCTACGAAGATAGTTCGATTCCGCCAGGTGCATAAATTTTTTAGAATGGGGATATTTCATTCAGGTGTTTTTTCAGCTAGAGATTTCCCCTTTCCATTTTTTAACCTTTAATGCTAACTAATCTTTGATGGGATTCATGTTGGAAGCTAGCGGAGAATGTTAAGTAGATGTTCCATGTTGTCTTACGAGAAGTTCATCTAACTTTAGATTATTTTCACACGGTCGACTTGCTCGTTAAGGAGCTTGATGTTTTTTGAAACGCTTTTTGACATCTCACATAACGCATCGATCGCCTTCGCCTTATGGTTAGATAATTGATAAATAATATCATTAAAAAGAAGTTCCATTTCTTCAAGAATAGCAATTGCTGCTAAATTATAAAGATGGACATTGAAATATTTTGAAATTCCAAATAAAGCGGTATCAAAATATTGTCTGAAATTACTTAAAAACTGAGGATAATTGACAACCAAAGCGTTAATCCCTTGTGAAACACCTTCAACTGTTGCGGCCATCTCCTGCAAAAGCCCTGAAATTTCATCAACCGTTGTTCTCACTTTTTCTCTAAAATCCCCAAAAAGTTTTAACACCTTTCCTACCCCAGGGGGAAGAGTGAGCATATTTGGAACTTGCTTAATTGTAAAAGCGATTGTTTCGATTGTAGTTGCTAAAAAGTCTAATACTGTTTGTAACGCAGTAAGTATTGGCGTAAGCAACGTTTCAGTATTGTGAGTAAAGTTAGTAAAGGCTAACTCTAAATGAATCTCTTTTATGTTCATTTTTTCTTCCATGTAAGGTGATTCTTGAATGCAGTATAAGCTTGGTTGAATGTCTAAAGTGACATCATCAATTCCTTGATTATTTTTAATCGCTTGTGCTAAGCTTTCATCACGCTTCTCAAAAGCTTCTGCCACTTTTGCTACTAGAGTTGCAAAATCAGTTAATTGCTGAACAACCTTTTCTTTATTTAGATTAATAATGTCAAAGTGTGCGTGTAATTCTCCGACAATCGCATCAACGAACATATCTTTTCCGCCTTCAAACAAAGCAGGGATTTTTTCATGTTGAATATGGTAAACGCAAGCTAAAAATTCATCAATTAAAGCCTTGATTCGATATAAAAAACCCCTTGCTTCACCGATCACACTTTCAACGCTTAGATCAATTTTTAAAATGTATTCTACTAACTCTACAGGGCTTGAGTTTAAAATGATATTTAATGATAGAGCTTTTCTTTCTACATCGTTGAGAAGGAAAATAAGTCGATTGATTTTCGAATGAAAAAAGTCCCCAATTAAAGAAAGCCCGTTTGAAATTGGATTTCCGCCAACAGTTTGAAAGAATTCAAGAAAACTATTTTTTAGCTCGTCTATTCGAGTAGAAAATTTCTCTCCTTCATCTTCGACAATCGCAATTGAATTTGTTAAATAAGTATCGGCACGCTCCAAACGAGGTTTAACATTGTTCTTTAAAGCATGCGCTAACAAATCAAGATTTTCTTTATTAATTTCGATCCTTTCTGAGCTACCCTCATAAAGCGGTTCACCGGTCCAAATACTTAGAACGATATGTTCATCTGCATCGATATAAATGTTTCCGTTTCCCGGCTCTTCCTCGTCACCAATTGGGTAATACTGCGTTTTATCTTTATTTCTAAGAAAGCCAGTGTGATTAGTACCGATTTTCTCTTTCGTGAGAATAGGAATACCATTTTTAATCGTAAATTGCTTTCCAGGAATGCGGTCGTGCATTTGCAAAGCAGTTTCTGCCCTTGTTAGCACATCATATAGACTAAAATAATTCGTCATATTCGAATAATCTTTATTTGGGTCTACCATTTTATCAGGAAGAATCGCTGGATTTAACGTAACAGCCTTCACATCTGGATGCTCAATCGCAACTGAATTCGTTAAACCCCCACCAAGTGAGTTTCCGCAGATCGAGGAAATGCCGTATTTCTCATCCATTTCATTAAAATATTTTCGAGCTTCTTTTATTTGCTCAGGTGTTAAGTCGCTTAATAGTTGAATGTCCGTAATCAAATCTTGTTTTCCATTTTCAGCGTGTATATCTGTACCGACGTATACAACAGTGAATTCGCCACTTTCTATATTTTGGACTGTGAGCGCGTCAAGTCCTGTAGGGTGATTATATTCTGTGTCCATAACTATAAATCTTTTACCATTTACGGGGATTATACTTTGTTCTTTAAACTCACGATAAGCATGATAACCCGCTAACTCTACTAAATCTTTATCATCTGTCGCTGCTCGCTTTGCAGTAACCATTTCAATATCTCCTTCCTATTGCTTTATAATATAATCTGGTTCAGATTTTTCAAGACTATTATCTTTTGTTGCTATCGCACTCTTTTTGTTTACGTTATTATCATGTAAAAATACACTGTACCATCCTGGAGAGAGCCCGTCCATATTTTCCAAATCTAAAATAACTTGATTAAAAATTTCTTTATCTGGTTCAGTATTCGGTTTAGCCATATGTAAATGGATCGTAATCCTAAACATTTTTGGATCAAGTTCGTTCATGTTTAAAGCATTTTTCCATTCTTCTTTCGGTCTTTTCGGATTTGTAATGTACATTTCATAAAGAGGTTCAAACGTTTTATCAAAGATGGTGAGATAGTAATAAGGTGTCATATAACCACTTCCTCCCGTATTTTCGTTCGCTTCCTTTCTTACACCAACAACAGGGTATTTTTCGACAACTGATTCTAAATAACGATCAAGTGTGGCAAGCTCTTCCTCAAAAATTAACGCATATAACCCACCCATAATGGCATATTCAACTTGTCCTTCTTGGCACCATACTTGATCAGTTAACACTTTTTCTTCTTCAATATCGACCGGAACAATGGCATACGTGTAAAAGTGCGGTTCGCCGACCCATTCGACAAAAACCGTTGCCCCATCGATTGCCCCGACAGTGTTATGAACGATTACTTCAGTTTTATAGTTGTCAAGAAAGAATTTCTTTACCGCTTTATCAATTTCATCACGATGAGCTTTCGCAATTTTATCTGTTTTTTCACCATTGCGAAGTGTATAGCCTTGCCCTGTATATTCTTGAACTGGGACGTAATGCTCCCTTGCGTATTTTTCCTCTGGTGTTTCTTTAGTTTGTTCATTTTTGGCTTTGTTTGTTTTATGATTCGTGTTATCCATATTAAAGCAACCTCCTAGTAATAATGACATTCCAACACTGAAGGTGAGAATTTTCTTTTTATGTTTCATTGTGCTCATTCCTCCTTATGTAAGGTGAAAGGTTTTTACTATTATAAAAAAATAATTTACATGGCATCCTAATAATACCATAATATTAAGGTTGTTTCCTAAAGAAAAAAGAGAGAATAGAACAAAAAAACATAATAATTAGCTATCTATTTCTACAATTTTTTCAATAAAAATAAGGGGGGATCAAAAATAGAGGAAAATGTTGATTTCATGTTCTTTTTAATATTATAGAATAATTGAGAAGGTGTTTAGAAGAATGGATTTAACGTAACAGCCTTCACATCTGGATGCTCAATCGCAACTGAATTCGTTAAACCCCCACCAAGTGAGTTTCCGCAGATCGAGGAAATGCCGAATTCTTTATCCATTTCATTAAAATATTTTCGAGCTTCTTTTATTTGCTCAGGTGTTAAGTCGCTTAAAAATTGAATGTCCGTAATCAAATCTTGTTTTCCATTTTCAGCGTGTATATCTGTACCGACGTATACAACCGTATATTCGCCGGTTTTAACATTTTTAACTGTAAGTGCGTCGAGCCCCGTCGGATGGTTATAGTTTGTGTGAACAACTTTAAATTTTTTGCCGTTGACTATGATCTTTTGTTGTTCACTATATTCTCGATAGGCGTGGTAACCTGCTAATTCTACTAAATCCTTATCATCTGTCGCTGGTCGTTGTATAGTCGTCATATGTATTTCTCCTCCTACTCTTTCATAATATAATTTGGATCTGTTCTTCTAAGGGTATTGTCTTTTGAAGCTATTGCGTTCTTTTTATTCACGTTATTATCATGTAAAAATACGCTGTACGATCCAGGAGGGAGACCTTCCATATTTTCTAAATCTGAAACGATTTGATTAAAAATGTTTTTATCTGGCTCTGTATTTGGTTTAGCCATATGTAGATGGATCGTTACACTGTACATTTTTGGATCAAGCTCACTCATATTTAAAGCATTTTTCCACTCTTCTTTCGGTCTTTTCGGATTTGTAAGATACATTTCATAAAGAGGAATAAATGACTCACCAAATATTGTAAGATAATAATAAGGTGTCATATAACCACTTGCCCCTGTATTTTTGTTGGCTTCTTCTCGTACGCCAATAACCGGATATTTATCAACAACTGATTCTAAATAACGATCAAGTGTGGCAAGCTCCTCCTCAAAAACTAACGCATATAACCCACCCATAATAGCTTCCTCAATTTGTCCTTCTTGGCACCATACTTGATTAGTTAACACTTTTTTTCCTCATCAATATCAATCGGGACAATGGCATACGTGTAAAAGTGCGGTTCGCCGACCGATTCGACAAAAACGGATGCTCCATCAACTGCGCCGACAACGTTATGAACGATTACTTCAGTTTTATAGTTGTCAAGAAAGAATTTCTTTACCGCTTTATCAATTTCATCACGATGAGCTTTCGCAATTTTATCTGTTTTTTCACCATTGCGAAGTGTATAGCCTTGCCCTGTATATTCTTGAACTGGGACGTAATGCTCCCTTGCGTATTTTTCCTCTGGTGTTTCTTTTGTTTGTTCATTTTTGGCTTTGTTTGTTTTATGATTCGTGTTATCCATATTAAAGCAACCTCCTAGTAATAATGACATTCCAACACTGAAGGTGAGAATTTTCTTTTTATGTTTCATTGTGCTCATTCCTCCTTATGTAAGGTGAAAGGTTTTTACTATTATAAAAAAAATAATTTACATGTCATCCTAATAATACCATAATATTAAGGTTGTTTCCTAAAGGAAAAAGAGAGAATAGAACAAAAAAAACTAATAATTAGCTATTATTCTACAATTTTTTTCAATAAAAATAAGGGGGGTTCAAAAATAGAGGAAAATGTTGATTTCATGTTCTTTTTAATATTATAGAATAATTGAGAAGGTGTTTAGAAGAATGGATTTAACGTAACAGCCTTCACATCTAGATGCTCAATCGCAACTGAATTCGTTAAACCCCCACCAAGTGAGTTTCCGCAGATCGAGGAAATGCCGTATTTCTCATCCATTTCATTAAAATATTTTCGAGCTTCTTTTATTTGCTCAGGTGTTAAGTCGCTTAATAATTGAATGTCCGTAATCAAATCTTGTTTTCCATTTTCAGCGTGTATATCTGTACCGACGTATACAACCGTATATTCGCCGGTTTTAACATTTTTAACTGTAAGTGCGTCGAGCCCCGTTGGATGGTTATAATTTGTGTCTACAACTCTAAATTTCTTCCCATTAACTACAAGTGTATCATCTTTATCATGAGAGCGATAAGCATGATAACCAGCTAATTCTACTAAATCTTTATCATCTGTTGATTTTCTCTGTATAGTCATTACGCTAATCTCTCCTTCCTAATGTTTTATTTTATCGTTTGGATCAGAGCGCTCAAGACTATTATCCTTTGTTCCTATTGCAGTTTTTTTGTCTACATTATTGTCATTTAATATCACTGTATAAGAACCTCGTGGTAAACCGTCCATATTTTCAATATCAGAGACAATTTGATCAAAAATGGCTTTATTAGGTTCAATGTTTGGCTCTTTCATATAAAGTTGGATCGTTAAGATAATTCCCTTAGGGTCAAAATCATTACGAGTTAATTGTTTTTTCCACTCATCTTTACTTAAGTTTGGATTTTGAATATAAGTCTTGAAAAGAGAGTCAAAGGCTTCATCTATTGTATTTATATAATAATAAGGGGTACTATATCCATTTGCGCCGACATTTGCAATCGCATCAATCCTCTTTCCGATTACTGGGTGGTTATTTACAAAGGTTTGTAAATAATGGTCAAGAGTTGCAATCTCCTCATCGAAAATCATTGCATATAGTGCTCCTGCTATAGAATCTTCTACCTGCCCTTCCTGGGACCATACTTGGTCGGTTAACACTTTTTCCTCATCAATATCAATCGGGACAATGGCATACGTGTAAAAGTGCGGTTCGCCGACCGATTCGACAAAAACGGATGCTCCATCAACTGCGCCGACAACGTTATGAACGATTACTTCAGTTTTATAGTTGTCAAGAAAGAATTTCTTTACCGCTTTATCAATTTCATCACGATGAGCTTTCGCAATTTTATCTGTTTTTTTTCACCATTGCGAAGTGTATAGCCTTGCCCTGTATATTCTTGAACTGGGGACGTAATGCTCCCTTGCGTATTTTTCCTCTGGTGTTTCTTTTGTTTGTTCATTTTTGGCTTTGTTTGTTTTATGATTCGTGTTATCCATATTAAAGCAACCTCCTAGTAATAATGACATTCCGACACTGAAGGCGAGAATTTTCTTTTTATGTTTCATCGTGTTCATTCCTCCTTATGTAAGATGAAAGGTTTATAATTGGCTAGAAGATAATTAAAGTTATCCAAGAAACAGGTAAAGAAACGCCTAATAAAAGCATAGGTACAATAAAAAGCGGAAGTACCTAAAATGTAGACGAGTAAAAAATACCTTTTTCAAAATTTTAGACATTAACATAGCATAATCATTCCCATCAACTTCTCCCTTGGTTCATCATTTTTTTAGTTTTTATAAACGATCAAACGATATGAATCTCTTTTTTTTGATTTTCTAATAAATATTATTAGTAAAACTATGCACCTAACATATATATAAAATCTCCAATAAACATAATTAGTTACCTGTTAATATAAATTAATAATATGTGTTCCCACGGGCTATGGCTGAATTTGAACCTACAAGTAAAGAAACACTTCTTGTCAGCGTTCCCCAGCCCTAATTGCTTCCTAGTACAAGTGTAGCTGATAATGTAAGTGCTTGTTTTTCCTTGCCAATCTTCAGTTACCTAAGGATTGGATTTGCATACGTACCTTCAACTTGCAAACACTTCAGTTTTCAATCCATGAGATGGAGTCGTACGCACCAAAAGCAGAGAATAGTTAGCCTTAAAACTCATTTCTCCCCAAACTGATGGATTAGAAGAATAAATTTTTTCTTTGTACAATTTATATAGCCAGAACCACCAGAGCAACTACCATTTTTAATTCCTATTGCTTTTTTTTAGTTCTTACATATTATTCTAATAATACCATAATCTTAAGATCATTTCTCAAAAAACTAGCTATCATTCTATCATTTTTCAGGGATTTTTATACAGGAAATTAGGGAAATCTTTTAGTTTATGATGCTTACTAATAAATTGATAAATGATTAGAGAGGCGTTAACTCCGTCTTTGCAAGCCAAATATTTGGTGTAAAATTAATTCATACTATTCTCATAAGAATTATATGTTGACTTTGAATTAATCGGTATGTACAATAACGTTTAAGCTTATAAATTGCAGATTAGTAGGAAATTTCAATTATTAGTATTCAGTTTAATTTTCCCTTATGTGCAGAAACTCATGGGTTAAGGAGGAGGAATGAGATGGTATATGTATTAGAAAAAAATAAAAAAGTGGAAGAAATTGCACAAGATTTAGCAAATATTTTTTCTAAAACAGCTGTTGAACGTGACCTCGCTGGCGGTACTGCTAAGGTTGAACGTGATTTAATTCGTGAAAGCGGCTTGCTAAAGCTACTAATTCCTAAGGAATACGGCGGTCAAGGTGGCGATTGGCTAGATGTATTGAATGTCGTGCATATCTTTGCGAAGGTTGATAGTTCATTAGCGCATTTATACGGCTATCATTTCGTTAATTTAATTACACCGCACTTATGTGGCAACAAGGAGCAAAAGGAGTATTATTACAAAATTACAGCAAAGCATAATTATTTTTTGGGTAACGCATTTAATCCTGTAGATATTAAATTAAGGGCACGCAAAGAGGGAAGTAAGTATATTTTTAATGGTGTTAAAACATTTTGCTCTGGCAGTGTTGACTCAGATTATTTATTAGTATCAGCATTGATCGATGGTCAGGAGGAGCCTTTACTCGTCGTAATTCCTACTAATCGTATGGGAATATCTATTAAAAATGATTGGGACAATTTTGGCCAGCGTCAAACAGATAGCGGAACGGTTGAATTTAACAATGTTGTCGTCGAAGAGAAAGAAGTGTTGCGAAATGGTTTCAATCATGATGAGTTTTCTAGACTGAGAGTGAATATTGCAAGCTTTGTTTTAAACCATCTCTATTTAGGTATTGCGGAAGGTGCATTTGAGGCAGCATTACCATATACAAGAACGCAAACGAGAGCAAGAACGCCACATAGATCAGCAATCGATGATCCTATTATTCAACACCATTATGGTGAATTTTATGTACAGCTCGAAGCGGCAAAATTACTTCTCGAAAAGTCGAACGTCATGTTCCAAAATTTATGGGATATGGGCAATCATATTTCACCAGAGGAGAGAAAAACACTTGATGATGCTACACATGCAGCAAAGGTATTTATTACAAAAGCAGGTTTAGACATAACATCACGCATTTTTGAAGTAATGGGCAGCCGGGCGACAGCAAATCGTTATGGTTTTGACCGATTTTGGCGTAACTTACGGACAATGACGTTGCATATACCAGTTGATATAACGATTCAAGAGCTAGGCAGACATGTACTATACAACGAATAAAGGGGTGTTCGAATGGTCACTGTTTTAAATAGATTGCAAGAACCTCAGCAAGTCTTAGATGAAAAATTCAAAACAAATAAAATCGAAGTTCAATCAATTCATTTTAGTTATGAAAAAATAAAAATTTTAAATGAGATTAATTTAACCGTAAAAGAAAGTGAATTTCTTGTTTTTATGGGTCCAAGCGGCTGTGGGAAAAGTACGTTATTACGCTTAATCGCAGGGTTAGAACAGCCAGATGGAGGCGACATAGTCGTTAACGGGAATTCAATCCAGAAGATACATCCTGATTGCAGCGTTGTTTTTCAAGATTATTCATTGTTTCCGTGGCTTACCGCACGCGACAATATCATTCTAGCTTTAAAGCAACGGAATCAGAACGTTAATAAAAAGGAACTTGAGCATATCGCGGAGGACTATTTAAGCTTAGTGAATCTTGGGCATGCGGTGAAAAAGTATCCAGGGCAAATGTCTGGTGGAATGAAGCAGCGGGCTGCAATTGCACGGGCATTAAGCTATGGGGCTGATTTATTATTGATGGATGAACCGTTCGGAGCATTGGATCCGGTAACGCGCGTCCAACTACAGGATTTATTATTGCGAATAAGCCGTGAGCAAAATCGTACAATCGTTTTTGTAACGCATGATGCAGAGGAGGCAATTTACTTAGCCGATCGCATTATTATGTTTCTCCCAGGAGCGGGTGGAGCAAAGACGGTAAATATAGAGATCCCATTTAGTCGAAAAAATATGAATCGCAAGCAACTTTTTGCAAGCAAGGAGTTTATCCATTTCCGTGAGCATTTGTTGAACATGATGAACAAGGAAATATTGAATAATTTAGCTAATCAAACTGTTTTACAAGATGGGGCAGGCATTTAAGGGGTGATTTAGATGAGAAAGTTAACATTTAAACAGAACATCTTACAAGGGTTACTATTAGTCGCAAGCTTATTTGTTCTTTCAGCCTGTCAATCTGATGAAAATGGACGAAAAAAAGCAAACGGTGAGGGACAATATGAAATGACTGTAGGAATTAGTCAGACTAGTGGCGCACCATTGGTCGATATTGCTGTGCAGGAAGGTTATTTTGAAGATGAAAATCTTACAGTTAAGCGTATCGGATTTGCTAACTCTGCAGACGGTTTGAATGCACTTCAAGCGGGAAAGATTGATATCGGGATGTCATTCGGCACAGCAGGTCCGCTTACATTTATTGCAAACGATTCTGATCTTTCGATTATTGGCGGTCATTTAGAAGGTGGACATCCGATTTTAGTAAAAAAGGGAAATAAAGATCAATACAAATTGCTTGAAGATTATAAAGGGAAAAAGATTGGTACAATTCGGATTTTTACATCGGACATTGTATTCCGTTCAGCGTTAGCAGAAGCAGGAATTGATTGGGAAAACGATTTAGAAATTGTTGAGTTTAAAACAGGTAATATGCTGCTTGAAGCAGTTGCTTCAGGAAAAGTCGATGTTGCTGTATCAGCAAACACTTTTTACGCACAGGCGCAAGAAATGGGGCTAGAGGCAGTTACATGGAGTAATGATTTACAGCCTTCACATGTTTGCTGTCGTGTCGTAACGAGAACAGAACTACTTGATGAAAATGATGGTGAAGCATATAAACGGTTTTTAAAAGCGATTATTCGTGCAGAGCGTAAAAAACTTGAATCCCCGAAAGACGCGGTAACTGCTGCCCGTGAATATATGAACGTGGATGATGAAGTGATCGATACAATAGTCAATGAAGAACATTCTCACTATTCAGCAGATCCAAGCAAAAACAAGGTCGTTGAAATGTGGAAACAAATGCAGGATATAGGCTATGTAGAAGATGTGGAAAATATAGATATTAATCATTACATCAATATAGACCTTTATGAACGAGCATTACGGGAGTTAATTGAAGAAAATCCGGATGATCGTTATTATGAAGAACAATTTGTCAAATTTAAAGAACAAAACACATAAAGGAAGTGATGTTCATGCGCACATTTTTAAAGCAATACAGTATAACCATTTTTATCGGTATAGCGATCATTGTGGCATGGGCTTTATTTACGAAATATGCGAGTTGGGTTAATCCTGTTATTTTTCCCGATCCGCTGACCGTCACAGAATCTTTTAAGAATAAATTAGGTGAGCTCGTTCTCGGACTTGTGAGTTCAATGGCATTGTTATTACCGGCATTTTTCTGTGCTTTATTGATCGGTGTGGCAATGGGAATGTTTTTCGGATTAAATAATCATTTTCGTCAAATATTCATGCCCTATTTCCACGCGCTCAGTCCGATTCCACCGACGCTTTTTATCCCGTATGCAATTGCGTTAATGCCGACGTTTCAATCAGCATCGACGTTGTTAATTTTTATTGGCGCATTTTGGCCGATCTTTTTAGGGACAATTCATGGCGTTTTATTAATTGAGCAGCACTATTTAGATAATGCGAAGACGCTTCGATTAAAAGGTGGAGATTTTTTATTTAAAGTTGTCCTGCCGGCAAGCTCACCGTACATTTTAAATGGAACTAGCACTGCACTTGGGATGTCTTTTTTAATATTAACGATTGCTGAAATGTTTGGAGCTTCTTTAGGTATGGGCTATTTTATCCAGTATTACAGTGATTTTTCGCAATATCATTACGTCCTGGCTGGCATTATTTTTAAAAGTATCATTATCGTGTCCATTATGATTGGATTTGAAAAATTGAAAAAGCGTCTACTATTTTGGACGAACTTAAAGACGGAATCAAATTAAAAGATCATGTGGAAGGAGAGAGTTTATGGAAACGAAGTTTAAGCAAGAAACAATTGCATTACATGGTGGACAAAAAGTCGATCCGGTAACACGTTCAAGAGCAGTACCACTGTACCAAACGACATCATATGTCTTTGAAAATACCGAACATGCTGCAAGTTTATTTAAAATGCAAGGCGATGGCTATATCTATTCACGTAATGCAAATCCGACTAATACTGTTCTTGAGGAGCGTTTAGCCAGACTTGAAGGTGGAGTTGGAGCTTTTGCCGTCTCATCTGGGCAAGCAGCCATTTTAATTACTGTATTAACATTGGCACAAGCTGGTGAAGAAATTGTAGCAACAAACGCATTGTACGGCGGCACATATACGTTGTTTGCAAAAACATTGCCACGCTTTGGTGTCACTGTACGCTTTGTCGATGGTAAAAATTTTGCAGAAGTCGAAGCAGCAATGAATGAAAAAACGCGTGCTGTTTTTACAGAAACGATTGGGAATCCAAGCTTGGAAATTGCTGATATTGAACACTTAAGTGAAATTGCCCATCATCATAAAATACCACTGATCGTTGACAATACGTTTGCAACGCCATTTTTATCAAAACCGATTGAATATGGAGCAGATATTATCGTCCATTCCATCACGAAGTTTATAGGTGGTCACGGGACATCAATAGGCGGAGCTATTATTGATAGTGGGAAATTTGCATGGTCAAATGAAAAGTTTCCGACGTTTGTTGAACCGAATGAAGTAATTTGTAATCGTTCATTCGTTGAGGTGGCATGTGAAAAGGCATTTATCACGAAGGCGCGCTTTGAGCTTGGGCATGATTTTGGAGTTACACTATCACCATTTAATGCATGGTTATTTATTCAAGGTCTTGAGTCATTGTCGGTTCGTATTCATAAACATGTTTCCAATGCCGAGCAAGTAGCGGAATATTTAGCACGACATGAACTTGTTGAGTGGATAAATTATCCGACACTGCCCGAAGATAAACAAAATGATTCAGCAAAAAAGTATTTGCCTAAAGGTGCGGGTTCTATATTTAGCTTTGGTATTAAAGGTGGTCTTGAATCGGCAAAAACATTTATCAATTCTGTACAGCTTCTATCCCATGTAGCAAATGTCGGTGACTCAAAAACACTCGTTATCCACCCAGCTAGTACATCTCATTCTCGTCTCACACCTGAACAACGAATAAGCAGTGGAGTGACACCAGAATTAATTCGCTTATCGATTGGTCTTGAAGATGTTGAAGATATCATTTCAGATATTGATCAGGCATTGAAAAAGGCTGATCAATCAAGCAAAATAGCAAATAGCAAATTAATATACTGTTAAAACCAAGTAAACACATATGAAAGGAGTAATAAAAATGACAATTGCAGTCGTATTAAATGAGCAAAATATGATGACGCCAATTGTAGAAGGCACAATATTACGCATTGTGAACGAGGATGACTTTTCGTATGAAGATTTTAGTAATCCGGCACTTAGTCTGGAAAAAGGGCGACGAGGTGCAACATTACGTTTTGCAATTGAAAAAAATGCAACTATTTTTTTTGCGCCACCTGAAACGTTTTGTGAGCTTTCTTATAAAAAGGCATTAGAAGAGGAGTTCGCTTTTTACGAAATGGAGACAGGGCAATCATATGCAACATTTGAGAACCTTTTAAGGAAAGGTCAAATTCAAGTATCAAAGCAACTGCGAGCAGTTAATGTAGTACCTAGTGCACCTGTGAAAAAATAATAATCGAATGGAGGATGGATGATGATCGAGTTTATTACGATGGCGCCTACTTCTGGCGATAGCGAATACGTCGGTGGACCGTCAAAAGATAAAAAGATTGGAGGCTGGACTGGTACCGGTACAGATGTAGTCCGTCAACCGTCTATTGAGTATATAAAAGAAATTGCAGCAGCAGCAGAGAATGGAGGTTTTTCAACGCTTCTCCTCCCCATTGGAGGTAATTGCATCGATTCATTAGTTGCAGCATCGTATTTAATTGCACATACAAAACACCTTAAGCTTTTATTTGCAGTCCGTCCTGGATCTATCGCTCCGACTCAACTCGCAAAGCAATTTGCTTCACTTGATTATTGGTCAGGCGGTCGCGTGTTTATCAATATTGTGACAGGGGGATCACCTGTTGAGCTTGCTAGTGATGGGGACTTTTTATCACATACAGACCGCTACAAACGAACTCGTGAATATATTGAGATTTTAAAGCGTTTATTTGCTGGAGAGACATTCGATTATAATGGTGAGTTTTTCAAATTAAAGGATGCGTCATTGCCGCGTGTGCCAAAAGAAGTTCCCCCAATTTACTTTGGCGGTTCTTCCCCAATTGCAAAAGAAGTTGCGACTGATTTAGCGGATACTTACATGCTTTGGGGAGAAACACTTGAAAATACGGAAGAAGAAATAAACACCGTGAAGAAACTAGTGAAACAAAAAGGCCGCGATTTGTCATATAGCGTTTCCTTTCAAGTTGTCGTTGCAGATACAGAGAAGGAAGCTTGGGAACAGGCAGATAGGTTGATTAGCAAGGTAGATCCCAACGTGTTAGCAGAAAAACATAAAAGCACGCTAACAAGCGGAGCTGTTGGCGTGAATCGCCTGCACAAATTAATGATTCAATCAAAAGAAAATAATTTTGTGATTGGTCCAAATATTTGGGCGGGCTTAACGCAAGTTTTATCAGGCAATTCGATTGCACTTGTTGGTACGCCAGACCAAATTGCAGAGCGAATTGTAGAGTTTGTAGATCTAGGTTTTGATAAAGTATTGCTTCGTGGTTTCCCGCATTTAGAGGTTATACAAGACGTGGGCAGAAAAATCATTCCACGTGTTCACTCCATTTTAGAAGCAAGGACGGTGGGGGTGAAATGAAGAAAAAACAAAAGAAGCTCGGCGTATTTTTAATGGGAACAGGCCATCATATTGCCTCTTGGCGTCATCATGAAGTCCCAAGTGATGCGAGTGAGAATATTGAATTTTTCAAAAGAATTGCCAAAAAAGCGGAAGCGGGTAAACTCGATATGCTGTTTTTAAGTGATGGATTATCATTCCATGATTTATCACATCCAGCCGAGCTTGTGCGTTTTGAACCATTAACTTTACTCGGTGCTCTTACAACAGTAACTGACAATATTGGCCTAGTAGCAACCGCTTCAACAACGTATAATGAACCCTTTCATCTCGCACGAAAATTTTCGTCGTTAGACCATTTAAGCGGTGGGCGTGCAGCATGGAATATCGTTACATCGTACTACGAATCAGAAGCAAGTAATTTCAATAAAGATAAGCATTTAGACCACTCGCTGCGTTATGATCGCGCAGATGAATTCGTTGAGGTTGTAAAAGGGTTATGGGATAGCTGGGATGAAGATGCTCTCATGCGTAACAAGGAAACAGGTGAATATTTTACAAAGGGCAAGCTTCATACATTAAATCATCGAGGAAAGTATTATGCTGTACGCGGACCTTTAAACTCATCTCGTCCACCTCAAGGATATCCCGTATTAGTTCAAGCAGGTTCTTCTGAAGCCGGAACAAACTTAGCAGCCAAAACAGCAGACGTTATTTTTTCAGCGCAGTCTACATTAGAGGACGCTCAAGCGTTTTATAAAAAGTTAAAGGCTAAGGCGGTTGCATATGGAAGAAGCGCAGCTGATATAAAAATTATGCCCGGTGTATCTGTATATGTAGCAGAAACGGAAAAAGCAGCACGCGAAAAAAATGAGGGACTTCAACAGCTTATTACACCTGAAATCGGGTTAGATTTTTTAGCAGATTATTTAGCTTTTGATTTATCAAGCTATGATTTAGACGGACCGCTGCCAAAAAATATCCCGCCAACAAATGGCAATCGCAGTCGTCAACAGTTGATAATTGAGCTTGCTGAGCGCGAAAGCTTAACAATTCGTGAACTTTACATGCGCATTGCTGGATCTCGCGGTCATCGAATTATTTTTGGTTCCCCATCACAAATTGCCGATCAGCTTCAAGAATGGATTGACCGTGAGGCAGCAGATGGCTTTAATTTAATGCCTCCATATTTTCCTGACAGCTTTACAGATTTTATCGATTTAGTCATTCCAGAGCTACAAAGGAGAAAGATATTCCGAACAGAATATGAAAGTAGGACGTTGCGGGGAAATTTAGGGTTAAAGCCAGTTGTATCACGTTATCAAAAAGATAATCAATTTGTATAACATAAAAAAATGATAGGATGTGCAAAAAAATGAAAGCAGTTATCATAAATGGTGGCAACAGTATGACATCTAGGCTGACAGGGATTGAAAATGAGATAAAAGCCAATTTACAGGCAGTCGGGATTGCGTTTAACGTCATTCAAGTGCATCAATTACCAGCAGATGATTTAATCACCGCAAACTATGCAAGTGACGAAATCATCAACCATCTATCATTAGTTAGTGAGGCAGAAATAATCTTTGTTTTAACGCCGATTTATAAAGGCTCGTACTCAGGTATTTTAAAAACATTTTTAGATTTACTACCACAAAAAGGTCTTCAAAATAAAATAGTGATCCCAGTGGCAATTGGAGGCTCAATTGCCCATTTACTTGCGCTGGAATATTCATTAAAACCTGTCCTATCGATTTTAGGGGCAACAACCATTTCAAGTCCAATATATATTGTCGATAAGCAAGTCCAAAAATTAGCCAATGGTCAGTTTTCGCTTGATGTGGAAGCGAAAGATCGGATTAAATCAGTATGGGAAGCTATTTATGGCAGCAAATAGAATTTAATACAAAACAAGACTGTCTGAGATAACTGAACTGCCTCCTGTTAAGTAGACAGTGGAAATAATAAAAATGTATGTAAGCGGCTTTAGCTCTAAATTTCACTGAATTAAAGCCGTTTAATCCTTCTTTTCAAATGTGTCATATTAATTCAAATAGTATTTCTCACACTTTAATGTCCACATTAAGTTTTTTTAGATTAATAGGAAGCTATTCTATCAATTGTGTTTTTCCGTTTTATTAATCAACTGTTGACAAACGTTCGCATCCATCGTTGCTTGTTCTTCGTTGTAAGTGCATGAACACTTATTCCATTTGTTTCGCCTTGTGCTGTGCGCTTTGACTTTGCTACAGGCTCAGGGGATTTACTAATTTATTTTATCTCCCTATTTAAATGGTTAAGTTTTTACTAGAGCCCATCCATCTATTAGTCGAATTTCATAGAATCTAAGTTTTCTATGTTACGAGTTTTATACGAACATATTTTAATATTTATCAGAAAATTGTTCGTGTTTTATTGACTTTTAGCATGAGAAATTGATAAAATAATCATGTTTGATTCGGAACGTAAAATAATTTGATTGCCATCTGTTGGAGGTGCTTTAAGATGTCTTCAGTTGTTGTTGTAGGAACACAATGGGGAGATGAAGGAAAAGGGAAAATTACAGATTTCCTTTCTGAAAATGCAGAAGTTATTGCTCGTTATCAAGGCGGTAATAATGCAGGACACACGATTGTTTTTAATGGTGAAACATATAAGCTTCATTTAATACCATCAGGAATTTTTTATAAAGATAAAATTTGTGTAATCGGTAACGGAATGGTTGTTGACCCTAAAGCACTTGTTAAAGAGCTTGCATATCTTCAAGAAAAAGGTGTTACTGCTGATAATTTACGAATTAGTAGTCGAGCACATGTTATTCTGCCGTACCATTTAAAATTGGATGAGGTAGAGGAAGAACGCAAAGGTGCAAATAAAATCGGCACAACGAAAAAAGGAATAGGTCCTGCTTATATGGACAAAGCCGCACGGGTCGGAATTAGAATTGCTGATTTGTTAGACCGTGAAGTTTTTGAAGAGAAGCTTGCGCGTAACTTAGAAGAGAAAAATCGGATGCTTGAACGTTTTTATGAAACAGAAGGATTCGAACTTAAAAGTATTTTGAATGAATACTATGAGTTAGGTCAGCAAATTAAAAAATACGTTTGTGATACATCCGTTGTATTAAATGATGCTCTTGATGATGGTCGCCGAGTTTTGTTTGAAGGCGCACAAGGAGTTATGCTTGATATTGACCAAGGTACGTACCCGTTTGTTACCTCATCTAATCCGGTAGCTGGTGGCGTTACAATTGGTTCAGGGGTCGGTCCAACGAAAATCACTCATGTCGTTGGGGTTTCTAAAGCGTACACAACCCGTGTTGGAGATGGACCATTCCCAACAGAATTAACGAATGAAATCGGCGACCAAATTCGTGAAGTAGGTCGCGAATACGGAACGACAACTGGTCGGGCTCGCCGAGTTGGTTGGTTTGACAGTGTTGTTGTTCGCCATGCTCGCCGTGTAAGTGGTATTACTGATCTTTCTCTTAACTCAATAGATGTCTTAACAGGAATTGATACTTTAAAAATTTGTGTCGCTTACCGCTATAAAGGAGAAGTCATTGAGGAATTCCCAGCTAACTTAAAGGTGTTGGCTGAATGTGAACCAGTATATGAAGAACTTCCAGGTTGGTCAGAAGATATTACTAATTGTAAATCATTAGATGAACTTCCTGCGAATGCACGTCATTATTTAGAGCGTGTTTCTCAATTAACAGGAATTCCATTATCAATTTTCTCTGTCGGTCCTGACCGGACGCAAACAAATGTTGTCCGCAGTCCATGGCGGCAAAATTAATAAGTGCAGTTGCCCTGCTGCTCAGACTGTTGACAAATGCTCACACTCATCGTTGCTTGAACTTCGTGGTAAGCTCATAAACACCTAGTCTATTCGCTTCTGCCCCGTTGTTCGGTGCCTTGACTACAAGCGTTTTGATTTTAGTCTATCGGAAACTGGTTCTAATTTTCACTTTGTCTTCAATCTTCACAGCTGCCTTACTATAACAGGCAGTTGTGAAGATTTTGATTTATGTTGTTTCTCCTATTCAAATACACTTTACTTTGAAAAATAAAAAGAGATAAAAAAGATGTTGCGGTACTATAAAGTGTTATGTTATGATTAAAAGCGTCGTGACAAGCCTAAGTCATTCGAAATAAAGAGCCATTAGCTCAGTCGGTAGAGCATCTGACTTTTAATCAAGCAGAGGCACGAAGACTACCCTAAATAAATAAATCATTTACATAACAAGCACTTTCCACAATGGTGGGAGGTGCTTTTTTTTGTATTTATTGACATAATCAGCTGAAGATTGTCCTCACCCTCAAATATTATAAGATAATATCAATTAAATTAACACGGGACCTTAATTTTTTCCTCAATTTTTTGTATATGTTTAATGAAGGAGGATATTTTGATGAATGCTGAACGATTGAAACATTTGAAAAAACATATACATCTTTTAGAGATTGATATAGAGAGGGGTCTAATTCTTAATAAAAAGCAGTTTTTGGGCAATCGTGGGTACTATTGTATTTATCTTAGTGGTAAATTATATAAAGTTCATCAAATTATAGCTGTAGCAGCTGGATTGGATATTTTAGATAAAACGATAAACCATATAAACTGCAATAAATTGGACAATCGTATTGAAAATCTCGAAGTGGTATCATTGTCTGAAAATGTTAGTCATGCTCATAAAAATGGGTTACATGAACATTTAATAGGAAATAATCATCATAAGGCAAAATTGACGGAAAAAGACGTTAAACAAATTAGACGATTATTGAACGAAGGTAAAATGTTAAAAGCTGAAATTGCTCGAAAATATGATGTTTCATTCAAATTGATAACAAAAATACAACAAAACAAAATATGGAAACACGTTTAAAAGCCGAAATTGTACCTTTTAGAACCCCTCTAAACCCCATAGCTAATTAGGTCATTGTATTAAACACAATGATCTTTTTTTGTTCAATTAAAAAATCAGATGAATTTTGTATATAACAAATGAACGAAAAGCAATTACTTCAACATATAGCAAATTTAATATTGAAAATCAGAAAAAAACAGACGAAGTGGTCTTTTCTTCCAAAATATTGTCTGATAATATCTTTTTGTAATCAACAACAGAACATACTTTCGGTTGATGATTGTTCTATATTGATTGCACTGCTCATTGAAAATTTAATAAAAATGGAAAGGGAGATGATTTTACATGAGCGGAACACTTGTAAAAACATTGGGAGCTGTGACACTTGCTGGAGGTATTGTTGTTAGTGGTATTGTTTGGACAGGTACTGAACATCTAAACAACATCAAAACGAAAGTGGTTGACCTTGTGGATAAAGTTGAAGTCCTTGAAGATACCCGTGTAGGATTGGAAAACATATTAAACGAAGTAAAATCAGATGCAACAAACAGAATCCAAACAGCAAATGGTATTATCTATTCAAAAGATGAACAAATTGCCCAATTAAATGCAACGATTGAAGACTTGGAAACTCAAATTGCTGAACTTCAAGATGGACAAATTGATACTGAGGAAATTCAAGGCGAAATCAACCGTTTAGAAGGTGAATTGGAAACAGCAAATGCTGAAGCAGAACAATTAGAAGATGAAGTGGAAGCTGCCTATGCTGAAGTTGCTGAAGTTGGAGAAGAAGAATTTGACGCTTCAAAATATAAAACAAATTTTCCAATGGTTGAAGAAGAAATTCCAAGTGTAACAGATGATGGTTCGTTATCTGCAACTCACCTCGAAATACTAACAAACGTGGATAATCTTCGACTCATTCAAAACTCTTACGGTGTTAAATTAACCAAAGTTGGTCAAATGAATATACCTTCTGTTTCATATTTCATTGAAGGCGACTCATTAGTTACTTCTCCAACTGCTGAACAAATGGAACAACTAAAATCTATTGCCAGACAAGTTAATCGTGATATTAAAATTAAATCGGCTGGCGGACATGATTTAACAACAATCACACTTTACTAAACCACATAAAGAAGGAGATCATGCAATCATGCACGGTCTCCTTTTTTTGTTAGTTAAAAATATTAATTGTTTTTGTATATAACAAAATAAACGAGTATTTACGTTGCTATTCGTTTTATTAATCGTTTGATGTATTTCATCATAAAAAAAATAAGAACGTATAGGAATTAAAGCTATGCAATATAGCACGATTATAAAAACACCATATGAAAATTAATACTTGAGATGGATTGATACCAAATGAAATAATAATGCCAACAAAAAGAAAGAGCCTACCCTTCGTGATTGGACTGGCAATCCAATCGGGCAGACACTTTCAACATGATATAAACCTATTTCGTTAGTACCAGTATATCATGCTGAAAAAATGCACCTCAACAAAAATCTTATTATTTAATAATATTTGTTGATGAAAAGTAGGCTCTTTCCAAAAAACATTGGGAGGAGTTTTTATTATGAGGAGATATACTGTTGATGACAAATTCACGACAAAAGAGGAATATAAAAAGAAATTGGAACAACCGCCATATAATAAATTAAAAATCAATCGAATTGCTGTTTATGATGTTATTAGACAAAGAGTCTATGGTTCATACAAAAATTATCATGATAACAAAATTAAAAAATTCGTAAACGGTAAAGGCGAAGTATTTGGACGTATTAATCAAACCGAAATTGCCGAAAAATGCAGAATAAGTGAATCCACAGTAAAACGGGCAATTAAAGATTTAATGAAATTCAATTTAATTGAAGTGGAAGAATCTGAAACGTATGGAAAGCATGGTGGGAAATCTAATAAATATTTCATATGCGAACCAACGCCAAACGAAAACATTACAGAGAATGATGTATCAAAGATAATTGTAAACGAACCTAAAAAAATCAAACAAATAAAATCTCCAATCAAGGAACGTATGAAAAAGATATATTATAAAAAGGGAAAAGTTACCAATAAGGCTATGGCTGAATTTTTAGGGGTAAGTGTGAAAACAGTTCAACGTAAAAAAGCGGAATTACGAGCGGAAGGATATTTAATTGATGAAAAAACACAATCTAAAATGGTTGCAGAACGTGTTAATTCAAATATGCTAAATTATAATTTAACCCCTGAAGAAGATGCAAAATTGGAGAAATTATTTCATGATTGATATTTTTGAAGCTCTATCTCGTAAATGTACAGGAAAACTCAATTTGACCTCATCTGTCCCTCTTGCCAAAAAAGAGGGACTTTTTGAGGACAGAACAGGTCAAATTGACCTATGGAGAAGGACAAAAACAGGACAGGTCAGGTCAATTTGACCTTTAAGATAACAAAGTAATATAAATAAAAACCAAAACTAAAAAGTAATAGTATGGCTCGGGCTAAACCCTCGCCAACACCAACCTATCAAGTTAGTTCCACTAAAGAATAACCATTCAAAAATTGTTAGTCATAAATACCAAAAGTTTAATTAAGGCGGGAACATGAAATCATTTAGGAATTGCATTAGAAATAAATAGCTTACGTTCTACACGGTTTTAAAATCAATCAATGAATAAAACATCATAAAACAACTAAAACACGTTAGAAACGAAATACTTAAATTTCTGCTGAAGCACCTAAATATAATAGGTGATTTATTGTTTATGTAACAAAACAAAAGAATTGATACATAACGAAATCTATTAGAAACGTGATAGGCTCAACACTTATCACGATTTTTTATTTTTCAACTTGTTTATGATGTAACGAAAACAATATTAGATTTACATCATATGTAATTAATCGGAATAGACACTTGTCTTGGTATGGTAGGTTGATATAATCCATAAGACCAAACGGTATTGATACCATTTATTGATACTTCATGAACGGGAGGAAATATCGAAATGAAACAACAAAAATTATCCAAAAAGGAGCGGAACCCAGTTTCATATTGGAAAGCACAAGTAAATTTCTCCATGAAAAAATTAGCGGAGGCTCTGGACAATGAAGCGAAGCGGGAAGTTGAAGAAAAACGTCAAATTGAAAAAATGATAAATGGGTGATGTTATATGAACAATCAAAAAAAGTTTCCAGCATGGCATGATGAGATGGAAAATTTTATTGAAAAACATGGTAAATATATTGTTCTTACATCACGAATGAAAAACGGTGAATTAAAACCTTATTTATTAGGTCCATATAAAACCTATGAAGATATCGAAAAACTCCAAACAAATTGCAATATATCCATTTTAAAAGTATTTGAAATAGCTTCAAAGGAACATGAACAAATTTTGGAATACTTTTCAAATGTTGAAAATAACGAGGTGAAATCAAATGAGTTGGTTTAAAATTGATGGATTTAAAAATCGTTTAACTTACTTTGATGAAGATACCGTAGTTATCGAAGTAATCACCCGAGATAAAGAGCATTGTTACAACATCATGATAGATAAACACAATCTACCAAAAATCGTTGAAGCGGGATCTTCTGTTCATATCATGAATATCGCTGGAAAATATCCGTATGCTTACCTCGTATTTAGAAATGGTAATGGCGAAAAAATATTGCTTCACAGATTTATAATTAACTGCCCAAAAGATAAAGTGGTAGACCATTTCGACTTCGATACTCTGAACAATCGTGAAAACAATTTAAAAGTATGCACGTTTGGAGATAACTCTCACAAAAAAAGATTAACTGGTGTTGGTGGAAGTAAATTTACAATAGCTAACGAAAAAAGAACCCAAAAAAGCGGGTGGTAAAATGCCTGAATATAAAATGAAAATGAACTACTACAACAAAAAATGGGAAATATACCGAGTCTATCAAATAGACCAAGTAAGATACCGCCAACATCATGGATATTATAATTCATTACATGAAGCGGAACGGAAAGCCAACCAATTAAATGCAATCCATGAAGGATTGAAACAAGAACAATCAAAATCAAAACATTCAAATTTAGCTGAACAAATAGGCCACAAAATATTAATTGATGTAAAACAACATGGATTATCCATTCGACAAATAGCTGAAAAATACAATATTTCATATGCAACAGCACGAAAGATAAGGAAAAAGGTAATTGAAGATGCCAATTAAATCTCCAAAAAAGTACCCATAAAAAATCATGGAAATGTTGATAGCTCAACAATTATCAATGGAAGGGGTGATATAAAATGCCAAAAAAGAATGATGATTTTATTTATTCCAAAGACATGAATTTAAAAACCAGAAATGATGTTAAAAAGGCATTATCCAGAGTTGTAAATGGATTAATGACTGGGAAACTAACAAACATTTCAAAAGCAAAAGCATTGGTATATGCACTCGATATAATGCTAAAAGCATTCAAGCATGATGATGAAATGCAACAATTTAGAGAACAAATGGAAATGGATAAGAAAATCTATGAATATGAGAAAAAGCTTATGGAAATTGAGGAATATCTGAAAGAGAGGGGGCTGTAGCATATGAGTTTGAAATCATTATTATCATTTGAACGAAAACTAAAACGGATTGAACGTGCAACCATTGAAGAAAATCCAATTAATGTATCAGTATATGTTTATTCCCCATCTGAATGGAATGTAAAAACTCAATCATTTGAAGATGAAATCAATGCTGAATTAGGATTGGTAACTGTATTTAAAGGCTTTGAAAAATATAAGGAAATCATTGAAAAAGCACCCAATTTACATGAAGCACGTTATTTAGCACGACAAAACAACATCAATCTTACAGTTAAACCGTTATTAGACCCTTTTGATGAATGGTAAATCTATCAAAATATCACCTAATGGGTGTTTAATATAAATCATGCAATCATTTAGGAGGTAGTATTTCAATGCCGAGAAAATCACGGAAACAAATGCTTAAACCTAAACCAAGAAAACGTAAAAAACGAAAGGAGAATAAAAATGACCCAAAAAGAAATGCTCGCTGATATTATCGTTAAAACACTTAAACCATATTTTGAACGATTAGAAAAGATTGAACATGAATTGGCACAATTAAAAGCTTCAAAAGGAGGTGATTAATAAATGCCAAGACAGCTGAAAAATGCAGACATTGATTTTATATCATATGTTGACCGACCAGCTAACAAACGGAAATTTTTTATGACTAAATCAAGGGAGGAATTTCAAATGGATATTAAACAATTACAAAAGGTATTGGAAGATGCTATTAAACCATTGGAACAAAGAATTGCACAAGTTGAAAAGGCTCATGGATTAAATCAATCTCAATCAATCGTAAAATCACAAAAACAATCAAATGAAGGTGGTGTATTTGATGACCTTTTCGAACCACGAAAAGACAACATTAAAAAATCCAACGAAGAAACACAAATTTTCCAATCATTAGATGACCGCCTTGGACTTCCAGAAGTTGTTGAAAAAGAAGAAGATGGAGACTTTGTAGCAGGACGTGATTTTACAGATGTTCACGGGGAACGAGCAGAACAAAAATTCAATAATGGGGAAGTTAATTTCTTAGATTGGGATCCAAACCATAAAGACGAAAATGATACTACAAAAAATATGTATTAAGGTGGGGATAACATGAATAACCACCAAACGCTTCAAAAAATGAAAACATTAAAGCATAATCATTCGTTCCAATTAAAACATCAATTAGACCGTGGAAAATACAATCCACGAACTCGGTCTTGGGAAAAAACATTGCCGAAGGATAAAATCGAAAAGGGAAATGCTTTTTAATCATGCCCATGATGGTTAAAAAATAAAGTTATTATTGCTTAGGGCCCAATAATAATGATATTTCAAACAAAGGAAGTGGCAATAACAGCCGCTTCTTTTTTAGTTTTCAAATGTAACAAAACATGAAAATTGATACATTACCTATTAGAAATCGCATAGGAACAACATTCTTGATAATGATTGATTTATAAGATGTAACAAAATGAATGTTTAATCTACATATGAAGTAATAAAAAATCAAAAAAAAAAGAATTTTCTGCAAAGTAACCTTCACTTCCATTTTTAGATGATTTAGTATCTAACCAACGATAAATATTACCTGATAATAACCAATCAAAAACTAAATGGGAGATGATTTAAAATGATGAAAACAAAATTAACTGTGGTATCTAAAAATGCCAAAAACAAAAAGGAAATCACTATCATTGTGGACAACGAAAACAAAACTGCTTTCAACGAAACTACCCAAAAGGAAATCAAACTCGACTCAATCCGCAAAAATTATGAAATTATCGCAGAAGAACCTGTAATTGAAGAAAATGCTGTTGAAACAATCGAAGAAACAACACCAGAACAAAATACTGACGATACTAACGAAGTTAAAAATGATGATGAAGTAAAACACGTTGAAAACGAAAAATCAAATGCTGACGAAACTAACAACGAAGAACAAAATGAAGCTGAAGCTGAAATGGAACCTTTTCCATTCGATAATGTAACTGTGGAAGATGATGTTCATAAAAAACATGGCGAAATCAAAATTGTTTCATTTACTTACAATGGATATTCTGTCAGCCTCCACTTTTTCGCTGACAAAAACAACTGCCTAAAATTAATCAAACGTGGCGCTAAAGTTTGGGTAACGGGTGAAAAGAAAATGGCGGTTAATACAACATCAATGAAAAAGGCATTAACTGAAATTGGTATTTTAGACGAAGATATGCAACGTGCAAAACAAACAATATTGGAAATCAAAAAGGCGGGCTAATTGCTCGCTTTTCCATATTAATCTATTAAAACGGGAGGAAATCACAATGAAACATATTTTATCTTTAATGATTGAAAAGAAACAATTAGAAAATCAATATGGTTGGAGGTCATGTTTTGATGTTCCAGAACAATACGACAAGATGGAAAATCTATCAGTTGAAATCATGAACAATCTAAAAGAATACGAGAAACACCATACAGATATTTTTGCAACTAATTTATATGATGTTTTGGACACGATTGCTTTTGAAATCGTAAATGGAAACATATCAGAAGAAGCGGAAGTTATGTTTTATACCCAAGATGATTATTTGGAAACTTATGTATTAGGCAATTTCAACGAAGAACAAATGGAAGTATTTGATAAATTATTTTATTACATGAACTCAGACGACCGAGCTGGGTGGTTGAAATCAAATTACATTAACAACGATCCAAACGAATACACAGATAACCTCGTGAACTTTGTTGTAGTTGTCATTGAATAACATTAGGAACGGTGTAGCTCGTTTGCTACGCCGTTTTCTTCATCAATCAATATAAATACATTCAAAACAATTAAAAACCGATAGCAACGAAATCTATTAAATTCTAAAATGGGAGATGATATATTATGGCAGTACAACCAATCAGAGAAAAGGATAAAATCGAACAAATGAAAACCGTATTAATGCACTCATCATATAGGGATTATTTTCTGTTTTGTTTTGGCATTAATACTGGGTTAAGGATAAGTGATATTTTGCCAATGAAAGTGAAAGATATTAAAGGTAAAACCCATATCATTTTAAAAGAAACGAAAACACGAAAATCCAAACGATTGAAGCTTACTCCAGTTGCTCAACGATTGGTAGAAGATTATGTTGAAGGATTGCATGATGAAGATTACCTATTTCCATCTAAAAAAGGCGGAAAACCAATTTCACGGGTACAAGCATATCGTGTTTTAAATGCAGCTGCTGAAAAAGTCGGAATAGGTGAAATTGGAACTCATACATTGAGGAAAACATTTGGTTTCCATTTTTATCAACAATATAAAGACGTTGTACTGCTCCAAGAAATATTCAATCATTCAGCACCTTCCGTAACATTACGATATATTGGAATAAATGATGATATTATGGATAAAGCCATTGATGGTTTTGGATTATAGAAATTTGATTGAGTATCGGGTAATATTAACATATAATGAACTCGAGGTGGAAATACATTATTAATACAATTTGCTAAAAGTTCGTCATTTACAGCAGAACACTCCTTTTTCTTATGGTTCGTCTTTTTCTTTACGGTTTGTTTCAACGGTTATTCTCGAGAAATGTGTCCATCATTATTGATGGGCTATTTTTTTTTTATGCAAAAGAAAAAAGCACTTCCCAATATGGAAAGTGCAATTCAATGAGGAGTTGAAATAAAAGCCCAACATAATGTTGGTTGTTAGCAGAAGCATCCAAAAGAACAAGTTATTTTGTTCAATTAGATTATATAATATTTATTTGCCAATTGTTAGAGATTAATTTGTATCATTTTATGAAAATCTACCATTTGAAATGTTACATATAAAACACGACAAAACAGCGAGAACTGTTAGAAACATTGAGCTAATCAAGTTTTTTAAAAGGCTAATCATGTATCAATTCTATCATTTTGTTACATTAAAAAAATATCTGCCATGTAAATATGCCCATTTTATAGTACAATAAAATGAAGTATAATAATGGGGGAATAAAAATATGACATTAACAATCGAGCAAGAATTGCGAGAATTGGCAGACAGATATGCAACTCAATTAGAATTAAAAGTAAAAGAACGTGTAGAAGATATGAACCAAGATGATAAATCGCATTATTTGATTTATCGAGTGTTAAAAGTAACCCTTGAAGAAGGGGAAATGATTGACGTTTACCAAAATAAAGGACGTTTCCTTTATAAATATGCTGGTTCATTCCTCGAAGAAGCGGCTACATTGTGTTTTGTTCATAAATTTGGAGAAAAGGCTCAAAAGGTCAAAATACCTAATACAATCGGACAAAGACCAAAAACATTTGAAATTGATTGTTTAGTAGATGAAGATGCCCACGAAATTAAGTGGAGAGATGCAACAACTGATGGAGACCATATCACTAAAGAACATACAAGAATCCAAGTTATAAAAGATGCTGGTTTTGTTCCTATTCGTGTTATGTTCTATTACCCAAACAGAAAAAAAGCTATTAAAATTCAACAAACACTGGAAACATTATATGAAGGCGTAAACGGACAATATTATTACGGGGACGCTGCTTGGGACTATATCAAGAAAACTACTGAAGTGGATTTAAAGGGTATCCTTCAAAAAATAGCTGATGAAAATACCCAATGAAAAAAGGAGTAATGTATAAATGACTGTATTATTAGGCGACTGCTTAGAACAACTACAGAACATACCAGAGGAAAGTGTTGACCTAATTTATTTAGACCCACCGTTTTTTACACAACGGAAACAAAAATTAAAAACACGGGATAATTCCAAAGAATATTCATTTGATGATAGTTGGGAGTCAATCGAAGATTATAAGCAATTCATTAAAGACCGTTTGGAAGCTTGTAAAAAAGTATTAAAAAAGACGGGTTCTATATTTTTGCATTGTGATAAATCTGCTTCTCATTATTTAAGAGTGGCATTGGATGAAGTTTTCGGCATGAATAACTTCCAAAGCGAAAACATATGGACATATAAACGGTGGTCTAATTCTAAAAAAGGCTTATTGAATAATCATCAAAACATATATTTTTATAGCAAATCGAAATCATTCAAATTTAACACGATTTATACCGATTATTCAGCAACAACTAACATAGACCAAATATTGCAAGAACGTGTTAGAGATGAAAATTCAAAATCCAGATATAAAGTTGATGAAAACGGACAGGTTGTATTGGGCAAAGAGAAAAAAGGAGTTCCTTTATCAGACGTTTGGAACATACCATTTTTAAATCCAAAAGCAAAGGAACGAACTGGCTATCCAACTCAAAAACCTATTTTATTGTTAGAACAAATAATAAAAATTGTAACTGATGAAGGAGATACCGTTTTAGATCCTTTTTGTGGTAGTGGAACAACATTAGTAGCGGCTGATTTATTGGGCAGAAATTATATTGGAATTGATACTTCAGAAGATGCAATCGAACTAACAAAGGAACGATTAAATAACCCAATCAAAACATCATCTCATTTGTTGGAAAAAGGGGAAAAAGAATACCTAACAAAAGATGAAACAGAATTGGCAATCCTTAATAGTTTAAATGCTCTTCCAGTCCAAAGAAACAAAGGTATTGATGGATTTTTGCGAGAATATTATAAAGAAAAACCTGTACCAATTAAAATTCAAAAACCAAACGAAACATTTGAGGAAGCATTGGACAGTTTATTGTTTGCCAGCCAAAAACGTAGCTGTGTTTTAAAAGTATTGATTAAAACAAAACATGAAGATAATTTATTAGATTTCATTACACAAGAACAACCAGATGAAAACCTCATAGTAATTGATAGTTACGATTTAATAATTAAAAATTGGATAAAAAGTCATGGTAATGTAGAGGAATTTGTTACCCAATAAAAAGGAGACGCCCATTTTGATATGAGCGTCTCTTATAATTTTACCGTTTACGTTTAAATGATTGGTTTTTTGTCATGTTTTCTACTATTGATATATCGCTAAAAACATTTTTTAAATCATTTGAATACAATCGGACATATTTCTGGGTTATATTCAAAGTTGAATGGTGCAATAATTTTTGGAGTACTAACGGATTACCGCCTTTTGAAATATAATTTTTAGCAAAAGTATGCCTAAATCGGTGTATTCCAGTTTTAGTTACCCCTCTGGAATGGTTATATTTACTGATTGATGATTGAACAGCCCGAGTTTTCATTTTTTCTCCCGTTTCAGATGGAAATAAATAATCATCTTCTTGTAAGCCCCAAGTTTCAATAAATCTTTGAATGTTTTTAATCATGACATTTGATAAAGGCGAATAATTGATCTGTCGGTTTTTATTGGATGTTAAAATGATTAATCCATTATCGAAATCAATATTTTCTATTTTTAAATTGATAACAGTATTTAATCTGTTACCAGTTTCAAGCATATAAGCAACCATCAACCAATTTCTCCATTCTACAAAACCACATTTTCTGAAATTGGGGGAACTTAAAAGACGTTTTATTTCATCTTCCGTATAAGGTGCTTTTTGTTCTTCATTTGTCTTAATCAGATGAATTTTAAATGAATTTATATATTCTTCATTCATGCAATAATACAAAAAGGCACGAACATGGCGAAGGTAAGTATTGATTGAAACATCTTTTATATTTAATTCGTGTAAGTACAAAATGAAATCATTAACAACATCTTTATCCAATTCGGAACAATAATTGATATTTTGTTTTTCCAAAAAGTTAAAAAAGTGGATTGTGTTTTTATCATATGAACTAATCGTTCTGGGTGCTAAGTTTTTTAATTTGTTATGAAATTGAAAGTCCTCAAATACCTCCTTTATTGTTTTTTTGTTGTTTGAACGTGTAAACCTTTTTCTCATACTACATCTCCTTCCCAAAAAATAAGAAAATCGGGGGAGGAAATATCAGAAGATTATACAATAAACTTTTAGTATTGACGTTGGAGAAAATATTTAGTAAGATATAGAAGTCGCGATTGGAGCGACAAAACTTTTGAGAGCCATTAGCTCAGTCGGTAGAGCATCTGACTTTTAATCAGAGGGTCACAGGTTCGAATCCTGTATGGCTCACCATTTTGACGGCCCGTTGGTCAAGTGGTTAAGACACCGCCCTTTCACGGCGGTAACACGGGTTCGAATCCCGTACGGGTCATTCTATTAGTTTAATATAAAAAACTTTAGGCTCGGTAGCTCAGTCGGTAGAGCAAAGGACTGAAAATCCTTGTGTCGGCGGTTCGATTCCGTCCCGAGCCATCAATTAGTCTAAAAGAGCACAGCTATTGTGCTTTTTTTCTTTTTCTATCAGATTGAAATTTCAGATTGAAATTGTTTTGTAATAGAACAGAAATAAAAGAGGAAATGTTAACTAATCCTTTGGATGTAGTTTTACTTTTTTTTTTTGAATGCTCTACACCGCAAATTAAACCTTTCCGCAATAGTATTTAACTCCTATGTTTGTTATCTTTCAAAGTTTTCATCGTCATTCCATAACCTTCTATTAATGATACATTTGTATTACATTACGGATACGAATCATTTTTATTACTAGTTTTATGGTAGAGTAGTTTAGTGTAAAAACTAGTTATAAAGTTCTATATGGGTAACCTTTTTTAGGAGGATAGTTATGAATGCTTTGAAAGAAAGCTTGTCTAAAATAAAAGACAAGACATCTATAGCAGTTGCCACTGGCTTAGCAGTGTTTTCTCTAACATTTGCTTCTGAGGCTGCTATTGCAAGTGAGGAAAACTTGAAGACAGTTTATCACGTCTATGTTGATCACGAGTATGCCGGAGTTACTTCAGATAAAAAAGTAGTGGAATCGTTAATTCAAGACAAAAAGAATGAGCTTAAAAAAACATATGAACAATACGAATTTGTTGTCGGAAACGACATAACTTACATACCTGAACAGGTCTTTAGATCGACTTCACAAAATGAAGAAGTCGTTGAAAAGGTAAATGAACAAGTGAAGCTTCTAGTAAAAGCTGCGGCAGTCGAAATTGATGGTAATCGTGTTGTTTATGTAGAGGATGAACAAGCAGCTCAAGATGTAATCAGAAGACTTAAGCTATATTACGTATCTGCAGATGAATTAAATGGAGTCGAAGCAAGTAAAGCTTCAGATCAGCCTTTACCACCGCTCAAGCAAAATGAATCACGGCTATTGGACATTTCATTTTCAAAAAATGTGTCAGTATCTGATGGAGAAACATCATTAGATCAAATCATGACTGTGGACGAGGCGGTAAATTTACTGCAAAAAGGAACTTTACAAGAAAAAACATATGAAGTGAAAGCAGGCGATGCTTTAGAAAGTATTGCCGCTCTTCATCAGTTAACTACAGCTGAGCTTGTTAGTTTAAACCCAGGTTTGACAGAGGAAGCGGTTATAGAAATTGGGCAGCAACTTAAAGTGAAAGCACACGAGCCTTACTTTCACGTGATGATGACGAGAGAGGTAAATGAGCAAGAAGCAATTCCTTTCCAAACAGAAGTCATTGAAGATTCTTCGATGTATACAGGCGATACAAAAGTAAAGCAACAAGGTCAAGAAGGTATACGGGCTGTGACGTATACAATTACTCAACAAAATGGAGAAATAGTAAATAAAGAAATAACAAAAGAAAAAGTAATAAAAGATGCAGTTAATCATATTACAATAAAGGGTACAAAATCAGTTCCATCTCGTGGTAACGGTCAGTTCATTTGGCCGACAAATGGAGGCTATATTTCTAGTTACCAAGGTCAGCGTTGGGGTAAACTTCATAAAGGAATAGATATAGCTAGACCAAGCAATCGGACGATTAAAGCCGCAGATAATGGTGTTGTTGTTTCTGCAGGCTGGCATGGCGGATATGGAAATAAAGTCGAAATTGATCATAAAAATGGTTTTCGTACTGTTTATGCTCACCTTGCCTCAATTAATGTAAAAGCGGGACAAACTGTTTCAGCTGGGGCGAATCTAGGAGTGATGGGTTCAACGGGAAATTCAACAGGAGTGCACTTGCATTTTGAAGTCTACAAAAATGGAAAGCTTCAAAATCCAATGTCCTATTTACGTTAACAACTTCAAAGAAAAAGGTGAAAGTCTCTAGGTACAACTCTAGGGACTTTTTTCCTTTTTTTATAAAATTTTATGGTAACTTGTCTTAATAGATGAATTCAAAAAATTCTCATGGTAAAGTAAAATAAGTGAAACCTTTCATTAACTTTAAAATGATTTTACGAATTTCCGTTATAATAGATAAAAATAGACGTGTATAAATAAACAAAAAAAGGAGAAGAGGAGAAAACGGTATGGATAAAAAGATACTCGTAGTTGACGATGAAAAGCCAATCGCTGATATATTGCAATTCAATTTGAAAAAGGAAGGGTACGATGTTCATTGTGCCTATGATGGAAATGAAGCATTGAAAATGGTAGAAGAACTTCGACCTGATTTAATTCTGCTAGATATTATGCTTCCACAAAGAGACGGAATGGAAGTTTGTCGCGAAGTACGAAAAAAACATGAAATGCCAATTATTATGTTAACAGCAAAAGACTCGGAAATTGATAAAGTTCTTGGACTTGAACTCGGGGCTGATGACTATGTCACAAAGCCTTTCAGTACTCGAGAGCTGATCGCTCGTGTAAAGGCTAACTTACGTCGTCATCAACAAATTACTTCAATGAAGCAAGAAGAGAATGAGTCAAATGAAATTACAGTCGGCTCTTTAGTCATTCATCCAGACGCTTACATCGTGTCTAAACGGGGTGAAACAATTGAGCTTACTCATAGAGAGTTTGAACTTTTACATTATTTAGCGAAACATATCGGACAAGTGATGACAAGAGAGCACTTGCTGCAAACTGTCTGGGGTTATGACTATTATGGAGATGTTCGCACTGTCGATGTAACAGTAAGACGACTGCGGGAAAAAATTGAAGATAATCCAAGTCATCCTAGTTGGATTGTTACAAGAAGAGGAGTAGGCTATTATTTACGAAACCCTGAACAGGAGTAAAGACAATAATGAAAAAAAAAAAGTTTTTTTTCCCGCTCAATTCATTTAAAGTTTGTTTTAATTTATGTACTGCTTATATTAATTGCGATGCAAATAATCGGAGTTTACTTTGTACAACAGCTGGAAGATACACTTGTCACTAACTTTAAAACATCATTGCACCAGCGGGTAAACTTACTTGCATATAGCTTGAAAGAAGAAATGATTAAAGAACGGGATGAAGAGTCACCTTCGTTAGAAGAAGATGTGCGCAAGCTTTTAAAAGACTTTAAAGCAGCTGATATTTCAGAAGTTCGTGTAGTTGATAGCCGCAGCCGTATTATCGGTACATCTTCCCAAAATAAACAAGATATTATCGGGCAACGAACAACAGAAATATTAGTAAAAAGAGCTCTTGCGGTAGGTCAAGATTATGATCGTGTTTTTATCGATCCAAACACAGGCCATAGAATATGGGTTCTTTCAAGTCCCATTAAGTCAAATAAGGAAGTCATCGGTTCGATCTACTTAATTGCTAAAATCGAAACCGTATTTGAACAAATGAAAGTAGTCAACAGCATCTTAGCGAGTGGAACGGCGATAGCACTTGTTATTACTGCGATTTTAGGCGTGCTGTTAGCGCAAACGATTACAAGGCCAATTAGTGATATGCGCAAGCAAGCTCTTGCAATGTCTAAAGGGAATTTTTCTAGGAAAGTTAAAGTATACGGTTATGATGAAATTGGCCAATTAGCGCAAACGTTTAATAATTTAACGAAAAAGCTTCAAGAAGCACAAGCAACGACAGAAGGGGAACGTCGTAAGCTTTCATCTGTTCTTTCTTATATGACAGATGGCGTTATTGCTACAGATCGAAAAGGTCGGGTTATTTTAATTAATGAGCCTGCTTTAGAGATGTTGAATGTTTCACGTGAAACTGTGCTGTCTAAACCGCTGATTGAGTTATTGGGATTAAGTGAAGATTATACTTTTGAAGATTTAATACAAGAACAGGATTCTGTTATTTTAGATTACAGTACGAATAATGAGCCTTATATTTTACGGGCAAATTGCTCTGTCATTCAAAAGGAAACAGGATTTGTGAACGGATTGATCACTGTGCTTCATGATATTACCGAACAAGAAAAAATTGAAATGGAGCGGCGTGAGTTTGTTGCGAACGTGTCCCACGAACTGCGAACACCGTTAACGACGATGCGAAGTTATTTAGATGCGCTTGCTGACGGAGCATGGAAAGATCAAGAAATTGCACCGAAATTTTTAGAGGTGACTCAAAATGAAACAGAACGGATGATTCGACTTGTAAATGATCTTCTGAAATTATCGAAAATGGATAGTAAAGATGAGGCATTAACAACAAGCTGGATTGATATTGTCTCTTTTTTCAATCGAATTATTGATCGTTTTGAATTAACGAAAAACGAGACGATTACTTTTAAGCGGCTGTTGCCTAAACATTCAATTGTCATTGAAATTGATGAAGATAAGATGACCCAAGTAGTAGATAATATTATTTCTAATGCACTTAAATATTCGCCTGAAGGTGGACAAGTTACGTTTCGGATTATTGAACAGGAAGAGCAAATTGTGCTTTGTGTGACAGATCAAGGAGTGGGCATACCGAAAGAAAATATTAATAAAATTTTCGATCGATTTTACCGTGTAGATAAAGCACGTACGCGAAAGCTTGGAGGAACAGGATTAGGTTTAGCGATTGCTAAGGAAATGGTGTTGGCACACGGTGGAGATATATGGGCGACTAGTAAAGAAGGGAGAGGGACGACTATTTCTCTTAGTTTGCCGTATGATCGTTCAAAAGAGGATGATTGGTCATGACATATGAAAAAATTAAATCAATCATTTTGGCGCTATTAGTTCTCGCCAGTATTTTTTTAACGTGGAGCCTTTGGACGTATCAGCCGAACTATGAAACAATGAAAAAGACAAATTATATTGAAGAAGTTTCCTTTGGCGATAAACGAGAAATTGCAGATATTATCAAACCAGAAAAGGTCCTTTACCATAAAGAAGAGTCAGACTTTGGAACATATGATGAAGGCGAGATTGATAAAATTACGACTGAATTATCAGAGTGGCTTTTCTATAAATTAAAGGATATTTCAATGTCTATTAAGAAAGAGGACTTTTCTGAATTAGTTCATGGCGCCGGAAAAGTTGAGATCGTTTTTCCTGATCTTGTCCCGATCGATCAATATAAACATCTACTTAACTTTTATGATCGCAAGCTACCGAATTTTGAGTTTGATCGAATTGTAATTGATATCGAAAATTCCCAAAAAGAAGAAGGGACTGTTTATTTCATTGCCGAAAACAAAAAAAAGGTCTATGCAAGTGATGTCAGTTCTTCTTTAATCAGAGGATTTGAAAGAAATTTTTATCGTGGAGCAGATAGACACCCGCAGTATATGGCATACGAAACCGAAAATAAAACGATTTTTTTTCCTAAAGAAGAACCAGTCCTGCCTCAATTTAAGTATGTACCTGAAATTCTTGAGCCGGAGTTATTAAAAGATGCGCTATTTACAGATCCAAGCTTTGTTCAGAAGACATTTTTAACATCAGGAGAAGAGTTTACTGATGGTTCAAGCATGATGACTGTTAGTTATGAAAATCGCTTGCTTTCCTATGTGAATCCAGCGGAAGAGAGTGATGATCCGTTCACTTCAAGTGAAATTATTCAACGAAGTATCAAGTTTGTGAATGAACACGGGGGATGGACTGATCATTATCGATTTGTTGATTCTAGTGGGCAGTCGGTTACTTTCAGATTATATGTAAAAGGTGTTCCTGTCTTTAATGATTGGGGGACGTCGGAAATTATTCAAGTATGGGGGAAAAATCAAATTTACAAGTACATTCGCCCGTACCTTACCCTTGATATTTTGCTTCCTGCTGAAGTGTTAGATGTAACATTGCCGCCGGGGAGTAAAGTAATTGAACATTTAGAAGCGATTGAAGGCTTCAATCCTGCCTCCTTAGATGACCTTGTACCCGGATATAGAATGATCAAGGACGCTCAACAGCCAAGATTAATCATTTTAGAACCATCATGGTATTACCGATACAATCATACTTGGGAGCGGGTCTCGATGGAAGATCTGGGAGGGTTGAAGTATGGATTGGAATAAAATAAAAACGATTTTTATCATTACCTTTTTAATTTTAGACATCTATTTAATCTATCAATATTTTGAAAGTCGAAATGCCAATCAATATGAAATTATGACGCAAACATCTTTTGAAGAAAAATTGCAGGCTGATGACATTAAATATGTTGATTTGCCTAAAGAAAAAATAAAAGCAAAATACATTAGCGCAACGCCAAAAGTGTTTAAAAATGAGGAACTGATCAATTTGGATGAAGGCGAGATTACGATTCATGACGGAACAACGTTACATGTCACTTTAAAAGAACCCATCAAAATCAATAAATTTGACTCCGCCGAATTAACGACTTTTGTTAAGGGAAAGATCATTAACGGTGATCAATATAAATTTTGGAAAAAGAGTGAAACGGAAAAAACAAACACTTATTACCAGTTTTATAAAGACCGGCTATTTTATAAAAATAAAAAAGGACGCCTTACCTTTTTTTTAAATGATGAAAACGAAATTATTTCATATGAACAAACATTGTTAGTCGATATCGAAGAGATTAGTGGCAATGAAGAAATTGTTCCGCCATTACAGGCAATAGAGACACTTTACGAACAACAAAAGCTCAAACCGAAAAGTAAAATTACAAAAGTAGAGCTTGGATACTATACGTTTGTTCAATTAACAGGTTCACAAGTGTTAACACCGACTTGGCGTTTTGTGATCAATCATGATGAGGATGTATTTGTTAATGCTTTTGAAGGGCAAATATTTCAAGTAAATTCAGATACTACTGTACTGGAGTGAATAGTATTGTCTTTGCATTTTAGTGTTCTCGCAAGCGGAAGTACCGGGAACGCCATTTACGTAGAAACAGATAAGCATTCGTTTTTAGTTGATGCTGGATTAAGCGGCAAGAAAATCGATGGATTATTCCAACAAATTGATCGTGATCCTAAAAAGTTATCAGGTATTTTAGTCACTCATGAACATAGTGATCATGTGAAAGGGATCGGAATTGTAGCAAGAAAATATCGCCTGCCCATTTATGCTAATGAAAAAACATGGAAGGCAATGGAAGGCGCAATCGGTGAAATTCCGTTAGAGCAAAAGTTCATTTTTGGGATGGAAACAGTTCAATCATTTGGAGCACTTAACATTGAGTCATTTGGCGTCTCACATGATGCTGCTGAGCCAATGTTTTATACCTTTCATTATAATGAGAAAAAGCTTGTGATTATTACTGATACCGGTTATGTAAGCGATCGGATGAAAGGCACAATTTCTAATGCAGATACATATGTATTCGAAAGTAATCATGATGTACAAATGTTACGTATGGGCCGATATCCATGGAGTATAAAACGGCGTATTTTAAGTGATGTCGGCCATGTTTCTAATGAAGATGCGGCGATTGCGATGAGTGAGGTTATCGGAGATCGAACGAAACGAATTTATTTAGCTCATTTAAGCCAAGATAACAACATGAAAGAATTAGCACGAATGTCTGTCAGTCAAACATTAAAAAGTCAAGGGATCGTTGTTGGAGAACAAGTGAACTTGTATGACACAGACCCGCTCATTCCAACGTCGTTAACGGCGGTCTAGGCAATATTTTTTCATTTATTTTTCAAAAAAAAAGTAATGAATTGAAATGTTTTTATTTAGAATTTTTGAATTGAAGGAGTATAATATTGTTGTGTAAGGAAGAATAACTCTTAGCTATCGTTCTTGTAAGGAAAGGATTGGTGCATTGTGGGTTATTATGATCAAAATGACGAAAATCGTTATAAGGTTCAAAAGGGAAATCGAGGAGGCTATTTTCTTGTCGGAATAGTTGGTGCATTACTCGGTGCGATCTTAGTCGTTGTCGCTATTTCAAACTTTGATATTTTACCGTATGATGTGAAACCAAATGAAAATTTACAAGCAGCTGATGAAAGGGCTGACCAACGAAAAAATCAAGGGAATCAAAAAACAATCGCTGTAAATGTTGTCTCTGAAATTACGAAGGCTGTTGATAAAGCCGGAGATGCTGTCGTAGGGATTACTAATATTCAATCGGTTGGATTTTGGAACGAACGTGACGCACAACAACAGGCTGGCACAGGCTCAGGGGTTATTTACAAAAAAGAAGGAGATAAAGCTTATATCGTCACAAACCACCATGTGGTTGAAGGGGCAAGCGAGATTGAAGTGACGTTAACTGATGGGACGAAGGAGCCAGCAACGCTTAAAGGCAGCGATATTTGGACAGACTTAGCCGTCCTTGAGATTAATGGAAAAGCAGTTCAAAAGGTCGCAGAGTTTGGCGATTCCGACACGCTGAAAACTGGAGAGCCGGTCATAGCGATAGGAAATCCTCTTGGAGCGATGTTTTCCGGTTCAGTTACCCAAGGAATTATCTCTGGTCTAGAGCGGACAATCCCTGTCGATATTAATCAAGATGGTATCGTAGACTGGCATGCGGAAGTTTTACAAACAGATGCAGCTATTAACCCTGGTAACAGCGGTGGAGCTCTCGTTAACCTTGATGGTCAAGTGATCGGGATTAACTCAATGAAAATTGCACAGCAAGCTGTTGAAGGAATCGGCTTATCTATTCCAATTAATTACGCACTACCAGTTATTGAAGATCTAGAGCAACATGGAGAAGTAAAGCGTCCATATATGGGAATCGAATTAGAATCAGTAAACAATATTCCTGGATATTATCAACAGGAAGGATTAAAGCTTCCGAAAGACATCAACTCTGGAGTTGCGATTATGAAAGTTGTGCCAAATTCACCTGCCTCTAAAGCAGGCTTAAAGGAATTTGATGTTATTGTTGAGTTAGATGGCGAGAAAGTAGAAGACGTGATCGACTTACGGAAACATCTTTACAATCGCAAGCAAGTTGGAGATAAAATGTCAGTGAAGTTTTATCGAAGCGGCGAGCTAAAAGAAACAACGATGCAGTTAAGCGGAGAAAGCTTCTAGCTTTCCTCTGTGGATTGTGGATAAATAAAAGCAGGAGCGCAAAAAAATTGCTTTCCTGCTTTTTCTTTTTTTGATAAGCTTAGTTGTGGATAAAAAGCTCATTATTGAAATGAAAGGAGATCTCCATGATTTACTGCTGTGAAGAACATATAGAACTAGCGTTAGATATAATTGTCGATGAATACGAAACAGCTCCGAAAATGACAAAACTCTCTGAAGAAGAAAAGTTATCAACAGGGTGTGAATATTGTAAAAACCAGGCTATATATCTTGTAGGGAACGAATGATCTCATACAAGATGTGGACAGTTGTTGTGGATATGTGGATAACCCCTGTTGATAAGCTGTTTGTAAATTGTTTGTAAAGTGAGGATAACTAATGAACATCTCAATCATCTCAGTTGGGAAAATAAAAGAAAAGTACTTAAAGCTTGGAATGGAAGAATATAAAAAAAGGCTTTCAGCCTATGCAAAGGTAGATATAATCGAAGTACCTGATGAAAAAGCCCCAGAAAACTTAAGTAAAACCGAAATGGAACAAGTAAAGAAAAAAGAAGGCGACCGCATCCTAGCCAAAATCGATCAAGATTCATATATAATCGCCTTAGCGATAGACGGGAAAATGAAATCTTCCGAACAACTAGCAGACAGCCTAGACAAACTCGCGACATACGGCAAAAGCAAACTCACCTTCGTCATCGGCGGATCACTAGGACTAAGCAACGACGTCCTCAAACAAGCCGACGAAAAACTATCTTTTTCAAAAATGACCTTCCCCCACCAGCTCATGCGACTCATCCTCCTCGAACAAATCTACCGTGCATTTCGGATTATGAGGGGGGAACCGTATCATAAATAGAGACAAAAAAAGTTGAAGATAAGGTGGTATTTTGTTGTCGGGAGCGGGTATGGGTTCTGTATAACCAGCCTCATTATCCGTTTCACGATACAGCAGATGAATAAGTGTAAAAGTCTTTGATATATTAACCTCTGTAAAATCGAAATCCAGTTCAACCTGATGAATAGTTCTTGAACGATTCTCCAGTTGTCGTATTGAAATTTTACCTACGAGTAGCTGGAGCAACTGCTTTTTTTCTCCTCTTGAGGAGCGTTGGTAGACTTCTACGCACTGACCATTTCTGAAGAAGCATTGAAAGAACTGCATAGTTTAAATCAACTGTATAAACTTGATGTATATAACAAGATGCCCGTTTTAAATGACATAGACAATCTTTTGCAGGTGGAATATAAACTGATAAATTTACACAAAACCCATTGCGGAAGCGTATCAATTGAACCTCCAACTTATGATTTCTCCAGATCAGATGATGTTAAGAAAATGCTTTTGTCCGTACTGAATAAGAGGATGCCGTATTACTTAAATTTCCACTATCGGAAAAAAGCAAATCTCCATGATCATGTGCTGACGGTCGGTTCAGGTCGGAGCAATATCTCTTATCGCACTTCAGTCAAAAATGCAAAATCATTAGCATTTGTAGAGCTGTATTTTGATTCATCGAGAGAAGATGATTATGAGGAATTTACGAAGATGGAACAAACCATTCGTCAGAAAGTGCATCCGCAAATTCAGTTTAAAAATCGGAGAATCGGTGTTTATTTTCAACCATTGGAAACGTATGAGGAAACGTTTGAAAAAATTGCTGAGATATTTGAGCAATTTATACAATTCTTTAGTCCATACACTTATGGAAGGGAAGAAATAAGAATTGTAGATAAAAAAGCAGGTGATAAAATAATTGTGGATTTAATGTTTTTCCCTGAACAAATGTACCCAGAAGAACCATATGAATCGGAAGATAGCTATCGTATTAAGATGGAAGAACTGAGCGAAATGATGTGTAGACACTAACATATTAGAAATAATGAAAATGGCTACTTATTCTTAATTGATAAGTAGCCATTTTGCCTTTATGGTGCGCCCGGCATGCGCATGAACTATAGGGTGCAAGTCCCGAACCCCGAAGACAGAAGTAGAGGTTAGCCAAGAGCAAGGGTGTCCGTGGTGACATGGAATCTGAAGGAAGCTGGAGGCAAAACACCGATCCGAGGAACACGAATCTCATACAAGGCTAGATATGATTGAGTGAGTTTGCCAAACAAAATAAAGCTCTTTCTGTCGAAGGTCATATCAAGTAAATGAGGCGGATAGATGGTGTGAAAGTGGATGCGCTTACCCGGGGAGGTCTGACAGAAACGTGAAGTTCCCTTCATAACCTACTTGGTGACAAGTAACTGAACTGTCAGAAGTCAGCAGAGGTCATAGTACGAGTTGGTCTAGAACAACTTGGAAGGACTGAACAATTAAGAAAGAATAGCCCTTGGCTTTCCAGTTTGGATGAATGAACACAGAAAACAGAGAAACCTCACGCTTAGAAAGTAGTGGTGAATCCCACGAGGGTATTTGCGGAGGGTGTAGTCCAACTGGGCAAAAGAAGATAAGCTATTCACGGGAAGGAACGAAATGGTAATGTTGAATCAAATTCTGGAACGGCAGAACATGATACGAGCATTAAAGCGAGTAGAAGCGAATAAGGGAAGCCATGGAGTAGACATGATGCCCGTACAAACCTTACGTCAGCACATCCTCGAAAATTGGGCAACCATTAAATCGCAGATTCTAACGGGAACCTATGAACCGCAACCAGTACGTCGAGTCGAAATCCCGAAACCAGATGGCGGTGTGCGCTTATTAGGCATCCCTACCGTGACAGACCGTTTAATTCAACAAGCCATATCGCAGATATTATCAAAGGAATATGACAAAACATTTTCGGATAACAGTTATGGATTCCGACCAAATCGGAACGCCCACGACGCTGTCCGAAAGGCAAAAGGGTATATAAAAGAGGGGTATCGCTGGGTAGTAGATATGGATTTAGAAAAAATTCTTTGATAAAGTCAATCATGACCGACTAATGGCAACATTAGCGAAAAGAATTCAAGATAAACCACTCTTAAAACTGATCCGCAAATATCTCCAAGCTGGTGTCATGATAAACGGAGTCGTTTCGAGTACAGATAAAGGAACACCTCAAGGTGGACCTTTAAGTCCACTTCTTTCAAACATCGTATTAGATGAGCTTGATAAAGAGTTAGAGAAACGTGGACATAAATTCGTTCGTTATGCAGATGACTGCAATATTTATGTAAAAAGTGAACGTTCAGGAAAGCGAACAATGGCAAGTGTGCAGCGATTCATTGAAGGAAAACTACGATTAAAAGTAAATGAAACAAAATCGTCAGTAGACCGACCATGGAAACGAAAGTTCCTGGGTTTTAGCTTTACATTTCATAAAGAACCTAAGGTTCGCATTGCGAAAACAAGTCTCCAACGAATGAAGAAGAAAAATACGAGAAATTACCTCTAGAAAGTGCCATACTCTATGGAATACAGAATCAAGCAATTAAACCAATATTTAATTGGATGGTGTGGTTATTTTTTGCGCTAGCAGATACACCAAGTATCTTCAAGCTGTTAGATAGTTGGATTAAACGAAGATTGAGAATGTGTCTATGGAAGAATTGGAAGAAACCTCGGACAAGAATCAGAAACCTCACTCGCTTAAACATCCCATACGGAAAAGCATATGAGTGGGGGAATACCCGGAAAGGATACTAGCGCATTTCAAAAAGCCCCATATTACACAGAACCATTGACAATTCCTACCGGGAAAGCCAAGGGCTGGAGAGTCTGTAAATTCGTTACGAAACTTTGCGTTATTCATCTTAATTGAACCGCCGTATACGGAACCGTATGTACGGTGGTGTGAGAGGTCGGGGGCTAATCACCCCCCTCCTACTCGATTGTTATTTTTCATAGTACTTCGAACACTGAGAAAAATTGAATTAAGAGTCGAATAAGAGTAAAATAAGAGTTAAGTGAAATTCGAATATACGAGGTGAACTTCGTGGAAGTAAGACTTTTTTATCGTACACAGCGAGATTTAGCAACTGCGTTAAATCAATTGGTTGATGCGTACTGGCAAGAAGAAATAAAAGAAGATGAGCTGATTGATGGCATTAAAAGTATGTATGAACATAATCAAGAGAAGCTGATAAAGAATAATGAATTTACGAAAGTAATTCAACAGCAAAGTGGAAAAAGACGATTAGCTGTAGTAGGAAAAATTTTAGAAAAAGAAATAGGTTAATAGTCTTGTGTGAAAGGTATGATTAGATGACGATAGATTTAGAATATTCTTCAAGTTTAAATGGTGCGTCCTCTTTATTATTTGAACTGAAACAGGTTGTAAAATTAAAGCGAATGGGTTTAACATCACCAGAAATAAGAGCAAAAGTGATTGAAGAAAACCTTTTCCAATTTGAGAATATGGGAAGAATTAATCGGACATTACCCTCCATTATGAGGAGATTGGAAGTAATAGACCCTGTATTAACAGATCTTATGTTAGAGGGTTCAATTGAAATGAGTAAAGTGATTAATTTGTACGCCATTATGAAAACAGATTTACTGTTCTTTGAATTTATGAACGAAGTCATAAGCGAGAAATTTCGTCATAATGATTACCTCATTGAGAAAAAAGATATGAACGTATTTTTCACTGCAAAAGCTGAACAAAGTGAAAAGGTTGCAAGTTGGAGTGCCATTAATACGGAAAAATTGAAACGGGCATATATGCAAGTGCTTTATGAAAGCGGGATATTGAAGGAACGACGTGGTAACGAGTTAGATCGCCTTATCATTGATCAGCAATTAAGAGAGCATCTAATCCATATTGGTGATGCACAGTATGTCCATGCGATGGGAGAGTAGAATATGACAAACATCAATGCCAGACTGGATAAAATTATTCCTAAAATAAGAGAGGACAAGTTCATTGAAGGAAGAGGACTTGGCAATGAAATAAGCTTCTATGTTTTTGACTATGAACCTGAACATGAATTAAAAGTCAGAGATTATGTGAAGCACATAAAAAAAGAATTTTCTTATGAAGGTACGAACAGACGAATAATTGAGTTTGATCTATACAAAATGCTCATTGAAATAACAAAAGAAAAGAGAATTTTTGATCGGATATTTGAGATGGAGAAAAGGCAAGGAAAAGATGCACTGTTCAAAGCAATGACAACCTTTGCAAAGCCAGATGTTTTTCTGCAAAAAATTAAGGAGCAGATTGAAGACCATAATGTTGTCCTCTTGACAGGAGTAGGGAAAGTATACCCGTTCGTACGGTCACACAATATTTTGAATAACCTTCAAGAGGTATTGGATAAAACACCCGTCATCATGTTTTTTCCAGGTCAATATGACGGTCAATCACTTCAATTATTTAGCAAAATTAAAGACGATAACTACTATCGTGCATTCCGCTTAGTAGATTAATGGAAGAGGGGGAAATTGGATGCTACTTAAAGAGATGTTTTTAAAAGATATTGAACGTGATATTCGTGGGGTTATTAAAGTTGCCCAAACAAGCGATGCGGATATTTATCAAGAATTAGACGAGTATGTTGTCACACAGGAATTACATAAACATTTTTCTAAGTTCTATGAAAACTATTTAAAAGGAGTCCAAGGTAATACGGATAAGATGGGGGTCTGGATCAGCGGATTCTTCGGTTCAGGTAAATCGCACTTCCTTAAAATCCTTGCGTACCTTTTAGAAAACAGAGCAGTGCAAGGAAAGAAGCCTGTTGCTTTCTTTGAAGAAAAAATAAAAGACGCCCTTGTGTATGCCAATATGAAGCGAACAGCAGACGTCGATACAGAAGTCATCCTATTTAACATTGATTCCAAAAGTTCATTAGATAACAAATCAAAAAAAGATGCCATTTTACGTGTGTTCATGAAGGTATTTTACGAGCATCGTGGCTACTACGGCGATATTCCTGGTGTTGCTGAGATGGAAAAGTATTTAGATAAGCAGGGAATTTACGAAACATTTAAAACCGAATTCCATGCTCTTGCAGGTGAATCATGGGAAGAACGCCGAAATAGCTTCTATTTTGATGCAGATTATGTTATTGGAGCATTAGTAAAAGCGACAAATATGACAGAAGAATCTGCACGTAATTGGTTTGAAAGTGGAGTTAATAATTTTGAAATTAGCATTGAGAAATTCGCAAAAGATGTAAAGGAATACATTGATAGTAAAGGTCCAAATTTTCATCTGGTGTTTTTAGTTGACGAGATTGGACAGTACATTGGGGATAACCGTAACTTGATGCTGAACTTACAAACATTAACGGAAGATTTAGGGACATATGCACAAGGTAAAGTATGGATTATGGTCACTTCTCAAGAAAGTATTGACTCAATTATTAAAGTCAAAGGGGATGACTTTTCACGTATCCAAGGTCGTTTTGACACACGATTATCCCTATCATCTATCTCGGTTGATGAAGTTATTAAAAAGCGTATTTTAGAAAAATATCCACATGTGTTGGACAAGTTAAGAGCCGATTATCCGAATAAAAGTGCTATCTTGAAAAATTTAATTAGCTTTAAAGAAAGTACAGCAGATCTTCGTGGTTATGAAGATGATATGGAATTTGCCGAAGTGTATCCGTTCGTACCGTATCAATTTAAGCTACTACAAAACGTGTTCGAACAAGTACGAAAGCATGGTTCTTCTGGAAAGCACTTATCTGAAGGGGAACGTTCGATGTTATCCGCATTTAAGGAAGCGGGACTTCAATATAAGGATGCAGAAGAAGGTTCTCTCATTCCGTTCTATGCATTTTACGATACGATCAAAGAATTTTTAAATCCTTCTATTTCAAGGGTAATCGAAGGGGCAAGCATGAATCCTGCTTTAAAAGATGATCCGTTTAACATTGATTTGTTAAAAGTGCTGTTCATGATCAAGTACATTAAAGAACTTCCAGCAAACATTGATAATATCGCTACTCTTATGGTCACACATATTGACGAAGATAAATTGGAGTTAAAAGAAAAAATCAAAGTGGCACTACGGAAGTTAATGTCACAAACATTGATCGGAAAGAACGGGGACAACTACCTATTCTTAACTGACGATGAACAAGATATTAACCGAGAAATCAAGCAGTTGAATGTTGATGAAAATTTGGTAAAACGTGAATTAGCCCAATATATCTTTAATGACCTATACGAAGAAAAACGTTTCACTTATTCAAAACAATATTCTTTCTCTTACAATCAAGTAATGGATGAAAAGCCTTATGGCAATCAAACGTCAAACATCGGCATTCAAATCTTGTCACCACTATCAGACCATTATGCTAAGTCTGACCAAGAGTTAATGATGATGTCATCAGGCAATGGGGAAACGATATTGAAACTGGGTGGCAACGAAGCGTATGTTGAGGAAATGGAAGAAGCGTTACGTATTGAAGAATATCGCAAGAAAAAGAACATCACACAATTACCTGAAAACATCCAAAATATATTAAATAACAAACAAGCTGAAGCACGTGAAAGAAGACGACGAGTGCGAGAATTGTTAGAAGAAGCGATCAAAGACGGTGCATTCTTCGTTAACGGCGACAAAATGGATATTAAAGGCTCTTCCGTAAAAGAAAAAATAAATACGGCATTTAAGCATTTAGTCGATAACGTCTACACGAAATTAGGCTATGTGAAAGATCATTTGGAAAATGAACGAGAACTCATTTCTATGTTAGCTTCGGATGAGCAACAAATTTCCTTTGACGAACAAATGATTCAAAGTCCGAATGCCCTTGCGAAAAGTGAAGTTTATGAATATATCGACTTGCAGGAGCAATTGAACAAACAAGTCCGAGTGAAACTTGTGTATGATCGTTTTGTAGACAAACCTTATGGCTGGAAACAGCTTGATATAGCAGGTCTCCTTGCACAATTGCTAAAAGAGCAACGCATTCGCATTCGTTATAATTCGGAGTATTTAGAGCCAGAAATCGACACAAACAAATTATTGACGGTTTTCGGAAAAACAACAGAAGCGGATAAAGGGATCATTACAAAACGAGTGAAAGTGGATGAAGCCCTTCTTCGTACTGCGAGAAGAATTTGCAAAGAAGTATTTAATACAACGGATTTAGCAGATGATGAAGACGGTCTGGCGAAGGATATTCGTTCGCTTATTGCCAAGCAAGTAGATGAAATCAACTCGTTCAAAGCACGTTATGAAGGACGAAGATATCCTGGTTTAAGTCTTTTAAACAAAGGGTTAGAATACTTTGGAGAATTTAACAAACAGCTTGATAACGCATCTTTCTTCTTAAAACTAAAAGAAATGGAAGATGACTTAGCTGACTGGGAAGAAGACATTGTGTATGTAAAGAGCTTCTTCGGATCGAATCAAAAGGATATTTTTGATCGAGGATTAGCAGGACTTGTAAAGTACGAAGAAAATAAATCGTACTTATCAGGTGACGAAATAGAAAAAGCAATGCATCAACTACGTAATATTGTGGAAGATCCAATTCCTTATAAAAACATTAAAGACATCCCTGATTTACTTCACGAATTAGAGCAACAAATAGAGGCTGTATTAGTAGAGAAAATAGCAAATGCCAATGAAAAACTACAAGCCGATTATAATGAATTAGTTCTACAGGCTACGCAGTATGGTGTTTCAAATGAAACGAAACAACGAGTGGAACAATACTATCAAGGATTAAAAGGAAGCCTTGAGCAGTTTACGGATATTTTTAAAGTGGATGCAACAATTTCGCAAAGTAACAGTTATAAAGAAAAGACACTGAAAGAAATACGACAAGAAATTATTGAATGGCAACGAAAAAAAGCGGAAGAACAAAAGAAAATTGCAGGCACAGTTGTAGAGCCACCAATTGAACCAGTAGTTCAAAAACAGACGGTGAAAGTAAAAGAACTTGTGACGGTGAAAACATTGTCAACAGAAGAAGAGGTCGATTTATACATCAATACGCTTTCCCACAAGCTAAAGCAAATCATTAAAGCAAATAAACAGATTGAGTTTATTGAATAAGGGTGATACAGATGAATAAAAGTGCATTGAAAAAGTTTGCAACAGAAGCTCGAAAAGAGTTGCTGGAACGAGTAGAGCTACAAGCAAGAAAAATCGGGATTACTGCTGAATCTATCCAAAAAGCAAATGTAGAAAGCTCCGATGCCGTCTTTATTGACGGCAGACAGCTTTCGGATGTAGAAAGACGACAACGTAACAAGCTTATTGCTCGTATAAACGATATTGGTTTTGATCAAGTTATGGAAGAAACAGCATACACATGGTTCAACCGTTTTATTGCATTACGCTATATGGAAGTGAATGATTATCTTCCAACAAAGGTACGTGTTTTATCGTCAACAAATGACGACAGTGCAGAGCCAGACATGATGAAGGAGGCACTATCTCTTGATTTAGAATTGGATAAAGAATACGTATATGAACTAAAAATGAACAACAAGACAGACGAATTGTTCAAGTACCTTATTAAAATGCACTGTAATGGCTTGAACCGCTATATGCCATTTATGTTTGAAACACTGGAAGATTATAAGGAAATCTTATTCCCAGAAGGCTTACTTGGTACAGATTCGTTTGTACGCCAAATGACAAACACCGATGTGATTGCAGAAAGTGACTGGCAAAGTGTCGAAATTATTGGATGGTTGTATCAATTTTATATCTCCGAGGAAAAAGATGAAGTTTTCGCTAACCTTAAAAAGAATATTAAAATTACAAAAGATAAGCTCCCAGCGGCAACACAGCTTTTTACTCCAAATTGGATTGTTCGTTACATGGTAGAGAATTCATTGGGGCGTATTTGGCATGATAGCTACCCTGAAAGTCAACTGAAAACAGAATGGAAATATTATTTAGATGAAGCAGAACAAGAAAAAGAGGTAATTAACCAAATTGAAGAAATTCGATACAAGAATGTAAATCCTGAAGAAATTACATTCCTTGATCCTTGTTGCGGTAGTGGACATATTCTTGTGTATGCATTTGATGTGTTCTATGATATGTATCTTGAAAAAGGTTACATGGAAAATGAAATTCCTCAATTAATATTGGAAAAAAACTTATTTGGAATAGACGTTGATGATCGTGCAGTTCAATTAGCCTCCTTTGCACTAATGATGAAAGCAAGAGAGAAATCGCGAAGAGTATTTAGAAATGCAATTCATCCAAATATTTGTGCTGTGCAAGAAAGTAATTGGCTTACTATTGAGATGATTGCAAATATTTCAGGTAATAATATTCAGGTAAAAGAGCAACTACATTTACTTGGGGAAACTTTTATTGATGCGAAAGAATATGGCTCAATAATAAGGATAGGACCATTAAATAATAAAATTCTTGAGCAAAGATTCTCTGAATATAAATTAGAACAAGTTGATTTAATAGATATGATCCACAAAAAAATAATTGAAGAAAAACTTCCATTGTTACTGAAACAAGCGAAGTTTTTAAGCCAGAGTTACGATGTAGTTTGTACTAATCCGCCTTATATGGGACAAGGTGGAATGAATTCAAATCTATCGAATTACGTTAAAGAAAATTTCTCGGATTCTAAAAGTGATCTGTATGCAGTATTTATGGAAGTTTGTTTAAACTTATCAAAACAGGATGGATATGTTTCGATGATAAACATACCATCATGGATGTTCTTGAGTAGCTTTGAGAAATTAAGAATAAATTTACTATCTAATACACTTATTATTAACTTACTTCATCTGGGTAGAGGGATATTCGGGGCAGACTTCGGAACTACTGCTTTCGTTTTAAGAAAATCAATAATTGAGAATTATTTAGGATCGTATAAAAGACTTTTTGAAAGTCAATCTATTGTTGATAGTTTAGAAAGAAAAGAAAAAAGGTTCTTCAATGAGCCGACCTTTGTGAATAATCAAAAAAAATTCATGCATATCAATGGTTCTCCTATTACCTATTGGGCAAAGGATATTGATTTAAAAAACTTCACTGAAAACCCTAAACTGGGGGATTTATCAGAACCTAAACAAGGATTGGCTACCGCCGATAATAACCGCTTTTTAAGATTTTGGCATGAAGTTTCAATTAATAATATAGGCTTTAGTTTTGGAAATAGTGAGGATGCCTTGAAAAGTAAACTAAAGTGGTTTCCCTATAATAAAGGTGGAGCTTTTAGAAAATGGTATGGGAATAACGATTATGTAGTAAATTGGGAAAATGATGGATTTGAAATTAAAAATTTCAAAGATAGTAATGGGAAAATTAGATCAAGACCCCAAAATCTTCAGTACTTTTTTAATAAATCTCTAACTTGGTCCAAAGTAACGATAGGAGGGTTTTCAGTTAGATTTATTCCCGAAGGATTTATATTTGATGTTGCAGGTTGTTCTATTTTCTTTGAAAATGATTCCGAAAATAATATGTATTACAATTTAGGCTTATTAAATAGCAAAGTAGCAAAACGAATTTTAGGCTTTTTAAGCCCTACCGTTAATTATGAGGTAGGCCATATATCAAGCATTCCAATAAAAAAAGATAATGATATCGAACTTGAACTGATAAAGATAGTTAAGAGTTGTTTAGACATTTCAAAATCCGATTGGGATTCGAAAGAAACGTCGTGGGAATTTGAAAGACATCCATTGTTGGAATTCTCCTCAATAGCTTTGAATATAGCATTTAGAAGTTGGGAGGAGTATACTTTATCCCAATTTAATCAACTTAAATTCAATGAAGAAGAACTTAACCGTTTATTTATTAATATTTATGGATTGCAAGATGAACTCGATTCGGAAATTGATGTAAAAGATGTTACCATTCATAAGGCAAACTCAGATCAAGATATAAAAAGTTTTATCTCGTACGCTATTGGTTGTTCTTTCGGTCGTTATTCACTCGATGAAAAAGGTTTAATTTACGCAGGTGGAGAATTTGATGCCTCACGTTATCAAACATTCCCAGCGGATGAAGATAACATCTTGCCAATATTGCCTGGTGCGTATTTCGAAGATGATATTGTAACAAGATTTGTAGATTTTGTGCGAGTAACGTATAGTGAGGAAACGCTTGAGGAGAATCTTGATTTTATTGCAGATGCAATTGGGCGTAAAGCAAATGAAACGTCAAGGGAAGCGTTGCGTCGTTATTTCTTGAATGATTTCTATAAGGATCATGTCCAAGTTTATAAGAAACGACCGATTTATTGGTTATTTACTTCTGGTAAGGAGAAGGCATTTAATTGTCTTATCTATATGCATCGTTACGATAAAACAACTCTTTCTCGTATTCGTACCGATTATTTACATGAAGTGCAAATACGGATGGATGCTGAGAAGAAAGATTTACTGACAATTATTGAAGGAGACTATACAGCAAAAGAAATCAGCAATGCAAAGAAAGAGCTAAAGTCACTTGATAAGAAAATTGACGAGTTGAGAGCTTATGATGAGCTGTTGCACCACATGGCAGATATGCAAATTGAAATTGATTTGGATGATGGTGTGAAAGTAAATTATGAGAAGTTTAAGGGGTTAGTAGCAAAGATTTAGCTTTTTTGAGGAGCAGATTGATTTGGTTTGCTCCTCTTCTAATATACGGGGGAAAAGCGATTTACAGTAGAGTGTTTATTCACTAAAAAATTCAGGTGAGAGAATGAAGATAAACATAGAGGAGCAATTGGTTAAATATGGTTATTTGCCAGAGCAACTACCACCAATATTTAGTTCTGAAAAGTTTTTCGAAAACTATAGAAACTTACTGGATATACCTCAAAAGAATGCTTGTGAGTGTGTAACTTTTACTATTTCTAAAAATGATCAGTCGAGAAGAAATATAAAAATACCGAATCCAGCTAAACAAATTCATTTATTTAATTATGTGTTATCTATGCATAAAGAGTTAGAGAGTAGATTCTCCAATAACAGACATACATTATCCAATCCATTTTATTATTTTGGGGAGAGATATGAGGATATTTCGATGTTCAACGTTCCCTTATTTAGAGAAAAGAAACCTAAAATTGTGAAGTCGACCTATATTAAGAATCTAAAAGACAAAATGAATGAATCAATGGGATATAAATATTGTTACAAGATTGATTTGGCAAATTTCTACGATAGTATTTATACACATTCCATCGAGTGGTCTGTCATAGGAAGGGAAGAAGCAAAGAGAAATATCAGGGTAAAAAATGATAATTTGGGAAAGAGCTTGGATGAATTAGTGAGAGGAACTAATTCTAATGAAACCTCTGGCATTCCAACAGGTCCCTTCACCTCAAGAATTATTTCCGAATTGCTATTGGTTAAAATTAATGAGGAACTTGAAGATTTATCTAAGATTCATAGTATCGACTTTAAGTTTATGCATTATGTAGATGATTATGAGTTTTATTTTAGAAGTGAATATGATGTACACAAGTTGAAGAATAAAATTATTGAAATATTTGAGTCTTACAGATTGAAAATAAACGAAAATAAATCTCAGTTATTGCTTTATCCATATCACTCAATAAGGGATATTAAAAGTGAATATGATTATTATATTGAAAAGTACAATACGAAAAAGGATGAGCATTCATTAAGGTTGTTATTTTTTAAAGCGGATGAACTTACAAATTTGGGAGAAAAGGGAGCATACAAATATCTGTATAAAATGCTTTATAACAGAGTTGACCTGAGGAATTGTTGGACTGCTATTGAACCCTTCCTGATAGGACATTTGTTGATTCGACCTTCGATAAGTCAAAATATTGTTGAGTTAATTTTAAAATATATGGACTTAGTCTCTGAAAGGTTAAGCAAGGAAATATTCAGGAATTTGGAAATCAGTATGAATAACCAACTACATAATGAGTCCCAATGGTTATTATGGTCACTAATAAAAATTAATTATGACTTTACTGTTTTTGAGTTAGAACATCTATATAAGAAATGTGATGATGATATTACTAAAATCATTTTACTAAGCATCATCTATAAATCAGGGAAGGATAGCGAAGAAAAGTTATCAAGTCTCTTAAAAGAAGAAATAGAACATCTTACTACATTTAATTTTGAATCTGACAAATGGCTTATACTACATGAATGGTACATGAATAAATGGCTGTGCTATAAAAAGTTAGAACCCCACTACAATAGAAAAAAATTTTTTCAAGCATTGAAGAAAAATAAGGTATCATTTTTACTTACTTGATTTTCCGTATTCAGTAAAAAATAAACAAGAACAAATCCAACATATGTAATAACCTTATGTTACCTTTAATGCAATAATGTTGGCATATCATTTGGAATCAACATGGCCTGACCGCTACCTTCACCATCTTATAGAACAATTAAAGTATACAAAAATAACTGGAATAAGAAGGAGTAAATGGTGATTAAAATAAGTAATAGTTGAGGCATTAGAAAGCAGGTGAGTAGGATGAATATGACTCAAATCGTCTCCGCCCTTCAAGATATTTTTAGCGAACCGTTAAAAGACGGGGAAGAGCGAAAAATTGTCTTTTGGGTGGATAAGGATCAAGAGTTTATTGAGGAAATTGATCAATTGACAATGGATGGAGTTAAAATCCAAACATTATCGGAAAACAATCAATTTTATATGAAACATTTGTTAGAGGAAGAAGATCCATCTTCTCATTATTTGATATATACAACGTTAGAATTAGGTTTAGAAGATAACTGGTTAGCGGATACAGTGTTCTATTCGAAAACATTTTATGCAGATCGGATTTCGCTTATTTTAAGTGAGCTTCAAATAGATCCATCTCTACGTGGAGTGATAAAAAAATATGAACGTTTCTTCAATAACAAAGAGCGTTACCGTAAGTTTCAGGGATTAGGTATTGAATCATTCAGTGAAGAGATGATTGAACTTGCGATTATGAGTGTGCTTTGTAACGTAAAGGTTCCTGATTTTGAAGAAGTGTTAAAGACGGTATTAATGGATACGCTGGAGGATAGCGATAATAAGTTATTAACTCAGATGGACAAGTTTTTCGATGTAGAAGTATTTTGGAAATATGTATTCAAACAGTATGGCTATGAACGTGACACTAAGACATTAAAAACATTGTTTATACATATGGCTGTTACCGCATTTAGCCATTCTGTCAATGAGCAATATTTGACGAGTATAAAAGACTTTATTGCTCTCCGTAATCGAACAAACTGTCTTGTATTCATCGACCATTGGATGCATCATAAAACCGATGGTGAAGTATTTGATGAATACGTAGAAATGGCAGAGAGAGAAATACAGCTTTCTCATATACTACAAACTATTCCAATGGAAGAGTTAAAAAAAGCAGAAACATTTCCCTATATCGACAGAGCGATCATCATTTACATTGCCAATAGTTTACTTGAGAAGCTCGAAGATTTTGAGGAGTACACTAAATTAATTAAGCTAAGACGGGCAAAACACTTTTACGAACGCTATGCAAATGTTTATGAGGCACTTTTTTATACCGTTAAAATGCAGGAATTCTATAAAGAATACCAACAAGGAATACCAACAGGGCGGGCTATTGACATTTACGAAGCATATCAGAGCCAGTATTATCTGATGGATACGTATTATCGTAAGTTTTATGTGGCCTATGATGAAGAAAGCAATCATGAAATACTCAAGAAATTAAAAGAAGTGGTGGAGCATTTATATACGCATTGGTTTATGGGCGAATTAAGTGCGAACTGGTCGCAAGCTGTAAAGGCAGAAATGACTGAAAAATGGTCACTACCAGGTGTGTTAAACCAACAGCAGTTTTATTCTTCAATTGTAGCTCCACACATTCGAAAAGGTGAGCGAGTATTCGTCATTATTTCCGATGCATTTCGATATGAAATTGGAGTAGAGCTGACAGAACGATTAAACGCTGAGACGATTGGTACATGTGATATACAATCCATGCTTGGAGTCATCCCTTCTGTTACAAAATTGGGTATGGCATCGTTGCTCCCACATAAATCTATTGATATTGATTCGAAGGGGCAAGTGTATGTAAATGACAAGGATTCATCTGGGCTGGAAAACCGAAAAGCTATTATTGAATCCACTGTTGAAGATAGCATGGCAGTCTATTTCCAAGATATTGTAAATATGAACAAAGCAGGAAGACGTGAAACATTTAAAGGTAAGAAACTCATTTATATCTACCATGACAGCATTGATGCAATGGGTGATAAAGCATCAACGGAAATTTATACGTTTAATGCAGTTGAAAAGGCACTGGATGAAATTTCTAACCTAATAAAAATTATTCGTGACGACCTTTCTGGAACGAACATTTTAATTACTGCTGATCATGGCTTCCTTTTTCAAAGAGAACCTTTAGAGGAAAGCGATAAAATCGAGAAAGTACAGTTGGAAACAATTGAGGTGAAACGTCGTTACGCTTTATCTAAAGAAAATCAGGACATTCCAGGACAATTAATGATTGATTTGGCTTCCGTTATTAAAAATGAACAGCAATTACACGTTTATGTGCCAAATGGAACGCTACGTAATCGTATGCAAGGATCTGGGATGAATTTCAATCATGGTGGAGCAAGTTTACAAGAAATTGTAGTACCTTTACTTTCCTTCAAAAATAAGCGAGCTGGTCAAAAAGGAGTTCAAGCTATTTCGAAAGTCGATATTAAACTGACAAGTACGACGCAAAAAATTACAAATAGCATCTTTAACTTAAACTTCTTCCAAACCGAAAAAGTAGAGGAGAAAACAAAACCTCGTACAGTTATCATTTATATGGCTGATGAAGAAGGTAACGTACTCTCAAATGAAGAAACCATTATTGGTGATCGTTCATTTGATAATCCAGCCGACCGTACATTCAAGCTACAATTTGTGTTAAAAAGTATTCCGTACGATCGAAATAAAACATATTACTTAATCATTAAAGATACGGAGACAGGCGTAATTACAGAAAAAGTTCCGTTTACGATTAACTTAGGAATTGTCAGTGATTTTGACTTCTAAGCTGTGATGATTGGAGGGATGAGAATGGATGAAAAAGTAGAGGAGAATATGACACTTGATCTTGATAAAAAGTTAAATAGTGTCTTTGCAGGTCGAGTTGTTCGTAAAGATTTGACGAAGCTCATTAAAGAAGGGGCAAACGTTCCTGTCTATGTTCTTGAATACTTGCTTGGGATGTACTGTGCAACTGATGATGAAGAAAGTATTCGAGAAGGTGTTGAGCGGGTTAAAAAAATCCTTTCTGATAATTTTGTCCGCCCAGATGAAGCGGAAAAGATTAAATCACGTATTCGAGAGCTTGGGCAGTATTCAATAATAGATAAAGTGACGGTTACGCTGAATCCGAAAATTGACACTTATGAGGCTGAATTTTCAAACTTAGGGTTAAAGGGAGTGCCAATCGCTTCAAACTTCGTAAAAGAATATGACAAGCTTTTGGTGGGCGGAATTTGGTGTATGGTCAAAATTGATTATTTTTACGATGAAGAAGTAAGGGTTATGAACCCATTCAGTGTAAGTAGCCTACAGCCGATTCAAATGCCGAACATGGACATCAATGAGGTCTTTGAAGGCAGAAAGAAATTTACAAAGGATGAGTGGATTGACGTTCTTATCCGTTCTACAGGGATGGAGCCTACGCAATTAGAAGAAAGAGTAAAGTGGCATCTACTTCTACGTCTCGTTCCACTTGTTGAAAATAATTACAATATGTGTGAATTGGGACCAAGAGGAACGGGAAAATCGCATGTATACAAGGAAATCTCGCCAAATTCCATCCTTGTGTCAGGCGGTCAATCAACGGTGGCGAACCTTTTCTATAATATGTCCACCCGTAAAATCGGCCTTGTTGGACTATGGGATTGTGTGGCGTTTGATGAAGTAGCAGGTATTCGCTTTAAAGATAAAGATGGCATTCAAATTATGAAGGACTACATGGCATCAGGATCCTTTGCCAGAGGGAAGGAAGAGAAGAACGCCTCGGCATCTATGGTATTTGTCGGGAATATTAACCAGAGTGTCGATGTATTGCTGAAGACGTCTCATCTTTTCGCTCCATTTCCCGAAGAAATGGCGAATGATACCGCATTTTTTGATCGGATGCATTACTACATGCCAGGTTGGGAAATTCCCAAAATGCGGCCCGACTTCTTTACAGATAAATACGGGTTTATTGTAGATTATATCGCTGAATTCTTTAGGGAAATGCGAAAACGCTCATTCGCCGATTCCATTGATCGCTTTTACAAACTTGGCAATAATTTGAATCAACGGGATACGGTTGCTGTGCGGAAAACGGTATCGGGTATGGTGAAACTGATTTATCCTCATGGTGAATACACGAAAGAAGATATCGAGGAAATTTTACAATATGCTCTTGAAGGTCGCCGTCGTGTAAAGGAACAGCTCAAGAAAATAGGGGGCATGGAGTTCTATGATGTCATGTTCTCGTATCTTGATAAAGAAACGATGGCTGAGGAATATGTCTCTGTACCCGAACAAGGGGGCGGTAAGCTGATTCCTGAGGGAATGGGTAAGCCTGGGCATGTGTATGTCGTCGGTCAAAGTGATTCGGGCATGATCGGCGTTTACAAGCTTGAAAACCAAGTCGTGAGCGGAATAGGTAAGTTTGATAAATCAGGACTTGGCTCCCATCGAGGTGCAAAGGAAAGTTTAGATACGGCCTTTCGCTTCTTTACGGCAAATAGTAAGGCTATAAGCAATACGATTAGCACGAAAACGAAAGATTACTTAATGCATGTTAGCGATTTGCAAGGGATTGGCTTATCAGGGGAGCTTGCGATAGCGGAGTTGATTGGGCTTTGCTCAGGAGCTTTAGACAAGCCTGTACAAGAAAGCACCGTTGTTATTGGCAACATGACCGTAGGAGGCACAATTGCAAAAGTAGAAGAATTTGCGAACGTCTTGCAAGTATGTGTCGATGCAGGAGCGAAGAAGGTGTTGATACCAGCATCATCAGTCATGGATTTGCAAACTGTTCCCCCAGATTTATTAGTCAAAGTACAGCCAGTGTTTTTTGCGGATCCGATTGATGCGGTATTTAAGGCTTTGGGGGTAAGTTAAAAAAGGTTTTGAACGTAACCATAATTAAAGGAAAGAGTCGGTAATGCCGATTCTTTTTCTATAATATCGAAAGAAAAGTTGGATGGGGAATGTGATGTGAAAATTTATTCAAGAGATTTTACAGTTCTAACAAAAGAAGAATTGAAAGAATGGGAATTTTTAAAGGAAAAAGAGGTTGTTCATAGATCGGGGAATCTTTTCGTTAGGAGAAGCAAGTATAGAGAATATCCTGCCGCAGTAAGACACTATGAAAGTTTGTTTCCCAATAATCATTTGGATATAGTCGATCTACAAAAGATAGAACAGCTTACGAAGTTAACTGAAAAATTTCATCGATTAATAGACAATCCTAACTCAAATAAAGATCTATTCTCAATTGGATTCGTGAAAAGGCAGTTTCCATAAGCATTGAACTTTTGGAACTGCCTTTATATATTTCAATCATTGTTTTTGGAGTATTTTTCATTGAAGTTGAAAAGTAACTGGGCGATTATATCTTGTAGCTTGTATTGAGGAAAATGCTCTTCGCAAGTTTTGACAAATTGTTTATACAACTCGTCCGACATACGGAAGTTCTTCGTGGAAAATTTAGGAGATTGGAAAATTCGCTTGTCCAAAATGAAGTCATTGTTATTTTTAAATTGCTCAATTAATGATTTTAGGGCTAAGAAGTTTTGCTTAATATAGTCCAATTCGGGCTCCTGGGGGTTAGTAACACTTATAATTTGGTTTTCATCCTGAACAAATTTGTAATACTGGTTATCTCGTTTAATAAATACATAATCATCTTCCTGCATTAGTTTTGTAAAGGTAGAGTAATTCATTTCAAGTGTTTCTGCCACCTTTTGTAAATCAAAGCCATCCTTACTTAGAAGATCATTTACGATTGCAACCCGTTCCTTGCTATTCATTGTAGTGAAGCTGTCTTTCTTCAAGTGTACACCTCTTGTCTGTTTCGATGTTATATTATAGATAAAGAATACAGAATAATTCCTGTAGGGTTTGAATGATAAGCAAATAATAAAAGGGAGCATTCCTGTAATAAAGAAATTTGCGATTTGAACAAAAAAAGTCCCCTTGGTATGATACGAGGTGTCCAAAGCTTCGAAGCAAAAAATGGACCCTTAATTTAAGTAACCAAGGAGGACTCAAAATGAATTATACTCAAAATCAAAAAATCTCGCAAATCACACCATCAACATTAGTTATTGGCATTGATATTGCCAAAGACAAACACGTAGCACGAGCTCAAGATGATCGTGGCATTGAGTTTGGAAAACGTTTAATCTTTGAAAATCGTATCCATGGCTTCCAAACATTATTAGAATGGGTAGAACGTCATCAGAAACAAAATGAAAAAAATCATGTGATATTTGGCGTTGAGCCAACTGGACATTATTGGCTTAATTTAGCTTATTTCCTTACTGCTAAAGGCTATGATTTTGTATTGGTCAATCCAATGCATGTCAAGAAATCCAAAGAGCTTGATGACAACTCACCAACGAAGAACGATACAAAGGACGCCAAAGTAATTGCACAGCTGATAAAGGATGGGCGATACTCCGTACCAAATCTTTTAGATGGCATTTATGCCGAACTAAGAGAGGGCGTCAAAGTAAGAGATCAACTCATCCGGCAGCTTATGATTACTGAAGGACGAATTCAAAATGTAATTCAGCGTTATTTTCCAGAGTTCTTTGATGTTTTTGGAGACTGGGAAGGGAAAGCTGCCTTATGCACACTTAAACTATTTCCGTTTCCTTCTCAAATAATTGAAATGGAGCCTGATGAAGTTCTTTTGAAATGGAAACCTTTTGTTCAACGTGGAGTTGGAATCAAACGAGCGACTAAGCTAGTAGAAACAGCCAAAAAGAGTATTGGTATTCAGATTGGTATTGAGTTTGCCAAACGTGAACTGGATTTTCTAATCCGCCAATATGAGCTTTATAAAGAGCAACTAGAACAGTTAGACAATCAAATAGAAGCTCTTCTAACTACAATACCAGGCACCAAGCAAATGATTGATATAAATGGTTTAGGTGTAGCAACAGTTGCACAATTATTTGCCGAGGTTGGAGATATAAGCAAGTATAGCCATCCACAGCAATTAGTTAACTAGTTAACCTAGCAGGGCTTTCGTTACGTGAACATAGTTCCGGAAAATTCAAAGGGCAAACTAGAATCACTAAACGAGGACGAAGTGGGCTCCGAAGAGCCTTATACTTAGCCATTCGGCCACTCGTCGCTCATAATGAAACCTTTAAGGCTTTGCATCACTATTATACTAATCGTCCCGAACGCCCTTTAAAAAAACAACAATCACTCATTGCCTTGTGTTGTAAGTTATTACGTGTATTATTTGTCATTGGTCAAAAACAATGCGAATTTGATGGCTCGAAGCTGTTACAGGGATTACCACAAATCAATGCATTACAGGCTGCTTAAAGTCGATTTAAATAAATAATTACTTCGAATACTTTATGAAATCTCAAGAACAAATACCAATAGTGCAGAGTCGGAGTTTATTTTTCCATTCGGGCTTTTGACCCTGCAAGGGAGCATATCCGACCTCCACCTCAAGGATACGCAGGACGAAGGAATGTATGGAACCCAATCCGGTGAGACATAGGAGGGTTAGCGGCCGTGAGTTGTGTGGAGACTTCTACGCACGGTTATATTTAAACATCCAATTTAAACCAAATTGGATGTTAGGATAGTCTACTTTCTGTAAAATATTTATAAATTTTCAATATATATTCTCAATCCCCCAATGGGATCAAAGGTGTCAACTATTAGGTATATGTGAAAACATGAGAAAAATGGAGTATTCGATAGATATTACTAACTTTATTGAAGGAGGATATTAATGTATGCTAATCTAGTAGAAAAAATAAAATTGCATGATTTATTTTTAAAAACCATAGGAAGTGCTGGCCAAAAATTAGTATTAGATGAAATAGATTTAACAAAAGTTAATTTTTCAAACTTAGATTTAACTGAGAGTACACTAATTGAGTGTAATTTTAGTGGTGTGAAACTGATAAAAACTGATTTTTTTAGAGCAGAACTATATTCGTCAAATTTTAAAAATACGAGTATACAAGAAGTCACTTTTACAAAATCAAAAGCTGATTATGCCTCTTTTAAAAGTGCAAGAATACTGATGTCTAATTTTTCTAAAGCAGATTTATATGAAACAGATTTTTCCTGCTCAACTATCTCTAGTAGTAAATTTATTTCCAGTGGATTGCAAAAAACGAATTTTACTGGTTCAAAATTAGATAATATAGATTTTGAGTTATCAGTTATAGATGAAACGATCTTTTCCGATTCAAAATTAAATAATTTAAAAAAATATAGAAAAAAGCAATCGTTATCTCAATTAACATTGGGACTGCTGAACAGCCAATCATCTTAGAGAAAAATCAGGCTATTGAATGGTTAATACAGCATAATAATGTTTAATTTTGGAAAAAAAATTATTAAATGATATGTTTTTTCTTTAATTTTATATATGAATTAGCAACCTGTAATTTATAGGAATGCCTGTACCAGTAGTGAATTCTTCTCCTATGGTTTAACAAGTGTCGGGCTTAGTTTAGATAGTGCACCAATAAAAATGGATAGAATTTTTTGAAGAAAATAATATTACTTTTTGAACTAAAAATTAGGATTAAAATAGGTAAGAAAATCTTATCGGATTTAGATATTTCTACTTTTGAAATTAAAAATAAACATTTTAGTAGTTCAACTGCTAAAAAGATCTAGGAAATTTTTAGCTGACACTCAAGAAGAAGTATCTCAATTGGTTTCTAACGCTTTGAAAAACGTAAAGTTATTGATGCAATTGATAATGGATTAGGTACTCGAGGACAGAATTCTTTTAGCAATAATAGAAACTGGAGAAATTGTGGGAACAAAAAATGAAACGAAAATAAAAATAGTTTATGATGAATGAAAAAAAACGGTGATTTTGCTAAATAAATTAAAGGATTTTCTATTATCTGAAATTAATAAGGATACCTTGGAAGATACAAATAAATTCTCTTCTGTATGGTAGTGATTTCTAGTCAATCTCACTATACCAAAGATTGAAAAATAGATTAGATAATTAGCCACTAACATTGTAAAACCTGTTCATAATTGAACAGGCTTATTTTTACTCAATCTTAACTCGCTAGCCATGGAGGATAACATCTGGATTTTTAATTTGATGATTTAAGCGCTTTAATTTTCTCGCCGATGTATTATATTGGCGCAATGGCTTCTGAATCTGTTTTAAATTCATTAGGAAAAATAGAAAAGCAGGAGTGAAGAAAATAAAGTGAGAGATAATCTTAAAAATATAACTTATTTCAAAAAGTATTTAGAAAATGAAAATCGTAAAATAATGAAGTATAAAGCAATGGCGGATAAAGTAAGAATACAACGAGGAGAAGAGGATGCTGGACTGAAAAGAGCATATATTGTCATTCAGAATAGTTACTTTAATAAATTAAATTGTTTATACTCTATGGGAGCTCCAATTGATGAAATTAAATTATTATATCCTGAGATTATTGAAGTAATGGGTAAAATTTGGAATAAAGAAAGTGGTTATGTTAGATTAGTATGGATGTTATCTATTGGAGTTATGATTAACGTTTCACAAAACAATATTCATCAACTACAAAAGCTAGTTCAAAATGCTAATTTAAATGATTATTTAGTTCATTTTTTATTTAATTCTATAGATAAAAATTGGAGGAAAACAGCAAAAGAGTTTTTATTTACAGACCGTATAGCGTACTCTATGATGTAACTAATGCAAAAGACAAAGATGAGGCATTAAAACTATTAACATATTATTTAAAGGAGAAATGGTATCAAGGTCATAATGATACTGGGTGGTACGATTCACATCTAAATAAAAATGATATTTATAATGGCTATTGGAGTTATGAGAGTGGTGCATAGCGAAGATACTACAGCTTGATGATAGTGATTTAAAAGACATTCCATTTTATCCTTATGAAATGGTTCATTATCAATAAAGCATTAAAAGATAGATATTGTATGAAAGGAGTAAAAATTAAATCAGGAACATTAAGAAATACGTGTACCGAAAAAAATATATAGGAATAACTTCTTCACCATTTTCGATAGAAAAAATAGATAATGAAAAATAATTTAGCGTATTCAAAAAAATGATGTTGGCTATTGGATGACTCAAAACGGTCAATTGCCAATTTCTCATGACAGCGTATCAAAAATGATGACAAGCGAGGCTTATCGCAAGCTTTTAGGTAGCTTAGTGCAAAAGGTCGGACTTGAGCCAATCAATACAGTCGAAAGAGAGGCATATGGAAACGACAACAGTATCAAATATCATGTATATGCAGACGGCTTGATTGTGATGGAAGCCGACAGATCTGGTAAAGTTCATTATGAAGTTGTTCCAGCAATCCCCGAAGAAATAAGGGATGGTGTCATTACTTCACCCGTTGATCGTGCATTTGAAGGTGTCATTGATGGAATGGGAAAAGCTCTTGGTGATACGATAGACGGTCTCGTTTCTCTATACAAATTTGCCGAGAAAAATTTACAACCGGGTGACATTAATTATATTGAAAAAGCCATCTTCGCTTATCAACTCATCCATGACCCAAAGAAAAGGCTAGAAGAAATGAAGGATAAAGTAATCAATTTCCCAAAATATATGTGGGAAGGGATGAAAAACGCCTGGAATCGAGATGTCATCAACGGTGATGCCCACAGCCGCGCTGAATTCTTCTCCTATGGTTTAACAACAATTGGGATTGGCGTAATCGGAGATAAAGGATTAAGTAGAGCAGGTCAGCTTGGAAACGCTGCAAAACTCGGTCATGTTGGAAAAGTAGGAAATGTTGCAAATAAGATCCCCCCACCAATACCGATTAATAAAGGCTTAACTCCGGCTTTTGTTACAGGCACAGCTAATCCGATTCCATACAACGTCATGGATGACTTGTACAATCGAATCCACCAAGCGAGTAAGGAAGCGTTTGGAGACAGTCGTGGTGGGAAAGTGTCCATAGAAGTTGGAGGAACTAGTAAGAAAGCCAGTGAAGTGAACAAATTTAAATTTGAAGAAATAACTGCTCCATCTAGTGGAAAAAAAATAAAGGTCTATACAAACGGTGAAACTATAATACCTGTTGATAAAATAGAGAAATATATGCGAGGCAAAGTTAATGGAGATTTAGAAACTATTAAAAGAGAGTTATTTGATTTGAAACAATTTAAACAAAATCAAAGAAAAGTTTTTGATAAAAACCCTGAAAACCAAAAGAGAATAAAAAAGCTGGAAAATATGAAACATAATGTCCAAAGATCTCAAGATATGTCGGAAAAATTAACATCTATAGGATTAAATGATACTACAGTTAATAATAAAATGATTATGGATAACATCATGGAGGTAGGGAAAAAGGTTACAGCAAATAATAGGGTAGATGTGCCTAGTGTTTTAGAAGGACCAAATGGAAAGTTAAAAGTTTTAACTACTTGGAGCTTGGTAGACGGAAAGCCATATTTATCAACTATTAAATTGATTCCAATAAAGTAAGGAGAAAAATCAATGAAAGAAGATAATATATCTAATTATGAAGTAGACAGATTAGTAAATTTTGAAGATTATGCAGAAAGAATGTCTGATGGTGAGTTAATAAATATTGTAGAGAAAATGGAAAATTATGATGAAGTAGGAACAGCGCTGAGTGAATTATCCATAAGAGAACATAAATGTGCTAGTAAATTATGCAACAATATTATTGAAAATAGGTTAGGGGATAAATACCTTCAGGCAACAGCTATGAGTCTTCTTTTTAGTTCTGATAAAGATAAAGCTTTAGAATTAACCAAAAAATATTTAGATATTTTCCCATCAGTCGTTCTTGGAGAAATAATGGATGGTTTATCAATGGAGAGTAATCGAAAATTTGGTAAATTAATAGAAAAAGAAACATTAAAGTTAATTAATGAGAAATACCATGGATTGGATAATGAGGAGAAAAAGGGAATTGAGACCAATTACGAATGGTTTACTAAATCGTATAAAATATAAGTAATCCTATAATTAAGAGAACTTTGGAAAAATTGTTTATCATATTTTTTGATAACATATGTAAAACTATTCATTATATGGGTAATTATAGTAAGTGTTGGTGTAGAATTTTTTACGAAGGGAACTTTTAAAAAAACAAGTGAATGTCAAGTAAAGTGATATAATGCTCTTCTCAAGGTGACAAGGAAAAAAATCTGATTACTTTGGGGAGCTTTTTTATGTCATTAAGCGTACCGATAAAAAGCAAATTAAGCAGTAAAACTCGAAAAGACAACTTCACCAAATAAGATCCCCCACCGATACCGATTACTAAAGGATTAACTCCCGCTTTTGCCACAGGCACAGCTAATCCGATTCCATACAATGTCATGGATGACTTGTACAATCGAATCCACCAAGCGAGTAAGGAAGCGTTTGGAGACAGTCGTGGTGGGAAAGTGTCGGTAAGTGTTGGGGATGTTAGTAAGAAAGCCAGCGGAGCTAACCTACATGTAGGAATAGTACAATCTAGAATTAATGTTACAAATGGTCCTACTAGATTTACTCCGCTTAGGAAATCAGGAGAACCTGTGTCAGCTGGATTTAAGCATATTTATGAAGGTCATTTTAATAGGCCTTTAGCAAATAGCCGCTCTATTTTTTTAGTGACTCCTGAAAGATTAAAACAAATACTTCAATCTAAAAAAGTTGTGAGCTCAAAAGTAACAGAAATACCAGGAGGACAATATAAACGTGTTGTTGATACTGGCGAAATTGTTGGAAACACCGCACTAAAATATGGTGGAAAACCCACGAGTTATATAGAAATATATACTGATAGAGCGGGAAATTTAATTACTGCGTATCCTGTTCCTAAACTTAAATAATAGTAGCATTTCTGGTCTCTACCGCAGGATACATAGGATAAGGAGTTCATGGACTCCAATCTGGGGAGATATAGAAGGGTGAGGGACCATGAACATGTGAAATGTAAAGCCCTTGAGCTCGATCATACATTTCTTATCAGAATATACTAGGATGGTCGTTAGGGCGGATAATTGCTTGTAAGAATACTCTGTATAGATCCTTGTAAGATGTTACTACTATAAGATGTAGATGAATACCCAAGAGATAATTTAACTTTATTGAAGGAGAATATTATGAAAAAAAATGGTTTGCTTGATAAAGACCTACTAAAACAATATTATTCTATATTTTCAAATAAAAATAATTTAAAGGATTTTAAAAGTTATTATTTAGCATTTGTGAGATTTATAAATCAAAATAGAGAGTTTTTCACGGATACTATTTTAGAAAAATGGGATTTAAACGTATTGATAACTCTTAATCCAGATAACTATTTAGTTAAAAATCCTGATATATCTTTACCATTAGAGGAAAAAAGATTGAGGGGAGATTATGATGATATAGATACATTAGTGATGTCTATTCGAGATACCTTGTGGGATATGATAACAATATATTCGGGAAAAGATTGTCCAATAACTCCAAACGATGAGTTAAGATATATATTGTTAAAAAATAATGATGGAAAAGAAAAGCTGTTATTAGAATGTGCAGCTTGTGGATGGACTGAAAATATTGATGGAAATGAATATAATGATCCTACAGGAACGGTTTATCCAGTTAATAAAAAAGATTTAGAGAGGTATTTTTTGTCATAAAGGAGTTGTCTAGATGGAGAAAAAATGTTTTTCTTCACTTTTTTTTGTATTTTGAACGATTATATCAAATATATTTAAGTTGGAATGTCAACACTCTTTAAAACAATCATTATAAGGGTTGTGATCCGTTTTGGGATACTTCCTTTTCAATGTGTTTCTTATGTCTAAGATGGTTTGAAACAGAGCCTCTGCGGGCATATATTCTTGAGCCATGAAACCAGCATTATGGGGCTGGCTCTGACAAACAAGGTCACTCCATGTAAAACCAACACAAAAGCCCTAATCTATTTGCTAGATTCATATTGTTGCTTAAATTCTATGGGGTTTGAAATATGGCCAAAATAAAAAGGAGATAAAGTATGGATGACAAATTAAAACAAAATAAGAAAACATTTATTATGGAATGAGAGTTTGTCTGAAGATAAAGGAGAACAACTTTTTTAAAAAGACGATGCTTTTATAAATTTAAAATTAAATGATTTAGATTTATCTAATTCGGGAATCATTAACGTTATTTAACAAATGTAAAATTAGAAAAAATTGATTTAAGTTCTAATAACTTATCCTATTCCAAATTCCTTAGTTCTGAAATCTTAGGCTCATCTTCTATTAAATCTGAGCTAAACCATACCAATTTTAATGAAACGCTTATTAAGGACTGTAACTTTTTCAGGGGAATTTTTATAGGTTCAATATTTAAAAATTCACAAATAAAATCAACTAAGTTTGAAAGTGGATATTTTAAAAAAGTAACTTTCGAAAATGTTATTTTTGAAAATATAGATTTAAAGGATGTTTCCTATGAGAAGTGTAAATTTATTAACGTTATTTTTAAGGAACTTAAAAATATAGATAGTATAAAAGATTCTGTAATTATAATCGATGGGAAAAAAATCTGTGGTAAAGACGTTAAAAATTACTTTTTGGAAATATTAACCTAAAATTTAGAGAATGAAAAAAATAATCCTGTGAGCTGTTACAGAATAGAGGTCAAATTTTTTGCGCTTTCGTTTCTTTTAACAAATTAAAATAAAATAATCAAGATAAAAATGTTATGATACCAATGTTTTTATAGAGACTAAAAGGAAAAAATTTTGCCCTTTCAAGTGTGAATCATCATATAGCAATTTATTGTATAGCTTTTGCTTCTACATGCACCCCTAAAATGAAGGCTAATGTGTAAGTGCTTTTTCGCTTCTCACTATAAATTTTTAAGAAAAATTTTAAAAACCGAGATAATAATTGGGCGAAAGGGTGACTGAAGAGAGAGTGTTATTGATATTTTAAGCGTAGTTTACTTAAACAGGTTGTAAATTTGTTAAAGACTATAAAAAATTCAATAAAGTTATCTCAGAATAGATTAGATGGAAATACACCTGAGCTACGACATGCTGTCTATCAAAGTATAGAGAAATTACTGGTCCCTAACCGGAACGCACCACCCATTCATACCATTTATCAAAGTAAATTCGATGCAAGCCACGATAATTTTGTCCACGTTTTTTGTAATATTAGCTTAATGCGATAAGCGCTTGCTGTTTCGGGAAAGTTTTTATCGGTGCCAAAACTATAAAGAAGTTTTTTCTTATTTTTTAATCTGTAGGATCACATCAGCACTATACCCAACGTTTTTTCCAGTTTATCTATGAACAAGTAAGTACTCGGAACGACTAATCAAGACATCAGTCGCTCATGAAAAAGCAAGGAAGCTGCTGATTTAGAGGCTAGTAAGCTTTTTTAGCAGTTAAATTCTAACTAAACCAGGACTACATCATTACAGAATAAGACAAACTCCTTGAAAAGAAAGTCGCTTTACTATCAGCCAGATAGTGAAGCGACTTTCACAAAATTAATCGGTTTGTGGGACACTAGTTTATCAATCGTACGGGAAGATCTACACCGATGATTCGCTAAATTAATTTCGGATGAGGTAGTCGACTGCACCTAAAGCCGCATTCGCACCTGATCCCATCGAAATAATAATCTGCTTGTATGGACTATTCGTACAGTCTCCTGCTGCAAACACTCCAGGTATGCTCGTAGCACTACGATTATCGACCACGATTTCACCGACTTTATTACGTTCAATCGTGTCACCTAACCAATCGGTATTTGGTACTAGGCCAATCTGAACAAATACTCCCTGCAATTCAATCTGTTTGACTGCTTCTGTATCACGTTCAATGTAGGTAATGCCGTTTACCTTGTCGGTGCCGGTAATTTCCTTTGTTTCAACGTTCTTTAGAACAGTTACATTTGGCAAGCTGTAAAGCCGTTCTTGTAATACAGCATCAGCTTTTAACTCTTGATTATACTCAAGAACTGTTACATGTTTTACAATGCCTGCAAGATCAATCGCTGCTTCAATGCCAGAATTCCCGCCGCCAATAACCGCTACATGCTTGCCTGCAAATAATGGACCATCACAATGAGGGCAGTATGCTACACCTTTGTTTTTGAATTCTGTTTCGCCTGGTACACCAACATTGCGCCAACGAGCACCTGTTGATAGAATGACAGTCTTACTCTTTAAAACTGCACCGTTTTCTAGTTCAATTTCAATGAAGTCTTTCTTATCTAAACGTTTCGCGCGCTGTAAATTCATCACATCAATTTCATACTCTTTCACATGTTCTTCAAGACTGGCTGCAAGCTTGCGACCTTCGGTATACTTAACACTAATGAAGTTCTCGATACCCATTGTGTCCATGATTTGACCGCCAAAACGTTCAGCAACAATGCCGGTACGAATGCCTTTGCGTGCTGCGTAGATCGCTGCACTTGCACCGGCTGGACCGCCCCCAACAACAAGAACATCGTATGGGTCTTTATTCGCAAGCTCTGCTGCGTCCGGAGCATTTCCCATTTTGGCAAGAATCTCTTCAAGTGTCATACGTCCGCTGTTAAAGAATTCTCCATTTAGGTAAACTGCTGGTACTGCCATAATGTTTTTGTTTTCTACTTCTTCTTTAAATGCCGCACCATCAATCATCGTATGTGTAATGCCAGGATTGAAGATGCTCATTAAGTTCAATGCTTGCACAACATCAGGACAGTTGTTACAGCTTAGGCTAATATAAGACTCAAAATGATACGTACCGCTAATGCTTTTAATTTGATCAATTACGTTTTGATCGACTTTTGGGGCTCTTCCGCTAACTTGTAACAGAGCTAATACGAATGAAGTAAACTCATGCCCTAAAGGGACACCGGCGAAAGTGATTCCGGTGTCTTCCCCTACCCGATTTACACTAAAGCTTGGTGTTCTTGGCAGCTCAGTGTGTTCTACAGTAATTTTCGATGACATTGTTGTTATTTCATCCAAAAGCTCTAACATGTTTTTAGATATCTCATCGGATCCTGCACTAACTTTGATCAGTACATCATCTTCCATCAGTTGAAGATATTGATTTAATTGTGCTTTTATCTCTGCATTTAGCATAATATGTTGTCACCCCTTAAATTTTTCCTACTAGGTCAAGGCTTGGTTTTAGTGTTTCAGAACCTTCTTTCCATTTTGCTGGGCAAACTTCACCCGGATGGTTTCGAACGTATTGTGCTGCTTTAATCTTGTTAATAAGAGTGCTGGCGTCACGCCCAATGCCATCTGCATTAATTTCAACAGCTTGAATGATACCGTCGGGATCGATTATAAAAGTACCGCGGTCGGCATGACCCTCTTCCTCAACTAGAACGTCAAAGTTCCGAGAAATTGTATGTGAAGGATCACCGATCATCGGATAAGTAATTTTGCCGATTGTTTCTGATGAATCATGCCAAGCTTTATGTGTAAAATGAGTATCTGTTGAAACGGAGTACACTTCAACCTCAAGTTCTTTTAAGGCTTCGTAATGATCTTGTAGATCTTCTAGCTCAGTTGGACACACGAATGTAAAATCTGCTGGATAAAAGCAAACTACACTCCATTTCCCTTTTAAGTTTTCTTCAGTAACCTCAATAAATTCCCCATTTTGATAAGCAGTTGCTTTGAATGGTTTTACTTCTGTTCCAATTAAAGACATAATTTATTTCCTCCTACATGTTTTTTTAATAAATTATAATAATTCTAATTCAATAATAATTATCATATAGGATTTATTATTTGTCAATATTAAATTAGAATTATTTTAAATAAATAATAGTTATTATAAAAAAATACCTTTGAAATTGATTTGAATCATAAAATATTTTTTAAATTATGTAAAAAACTAGAAAAATATAAATGAGGAAGAATTGTACTTAATAGTAATGAAGCAGTTTAGCTTAAAAAGGTAAAAGCCTAGAGGAATAAATAGATTGATTGTTGAATACCCAATAAATCATCGTACGAGGGGGAATTATATGTATGATTACATCAGTATTCATTCAGATAAATTTGCTTCAACTATAAAAACGGATGTTATTGAAGAATTCTTAATGTTTAAACTGAATTGTTCTAAACTAAGCACATTAGTGTTTACTAAAGAATTAAGTGGCAACAGAATCATCATGAGAGGAATTAAAGCTAATGAACAGGGTCATTATGCGTATGATTCTCCAACTGAATTTGTAGAGATAAATTTAATTGAGATTGACATACCAGAGAACATTAATGCCATATTAAAGGCTGAAATATTAAATATTGCACAAAAAATTTCAAAAGCGTTTTTATGGAAAATTGACCTCCGTGAATAATCAAACTGGATGTTGATATTCATTAAGTTAAGAGGGAAATTTCTTTAATGGAAATATTTAAGCTTTGCTTTATAGATTCGTTTAAACGGTAACGTAAGATTTCAATCGCGATATAATAAATGTTTCACGTGAGAATGATTTTTAGAAATATCCCCATTAATAAATGAAATAGGGAGAATTAGCAATATATGATGATCGTTATCAGTTTGCTAATACCAAAATAAATGTTTATCTTAAATTAAAGGATGATGAACCATACAAAGACTCATTGGATACTGTTGTAAATATAGCAGATGTTTATATTTTAATTAATGGTGAAACGAAACATGTGCTGAGAAATTATCCTGTAAGAATAGAACTTGGATTTGAAGGTTTATATAAATATGAGTATTATGTTTCTGATTGGATTGTTGAAAATAAAGAAACTAGTAAGCAATCTTTCGTCATTGTTCTACAAAAGAACGGAGCTAAAGTGAAGAAGCTCCCCAATGGAGACCTTGAAGGGCATGTTCTAGTTGAAAAACTTAAGTTTTTGTCATTTACGATCCAAGAAGATGGGACTGTAACGAAAGATAGTTTCACTTATAAAAACAAAAATAAGTTACAGACAAAACTTGTTCCGCCTATTTATGGAGGAGCAGGATATTACACGGATGGTTGGTTAGGATATCCTGTTTTAGGCTATCCGTTTTTCACTGCATTTTTAGGTCTAGTATTAATATTAGTGTGTTTTTCATACAAATTTCTTTTTAAGAAAAGGACTTCTTAATATTTACGATTAAAATTTCAAATCGCACTTATAAATTTGATGATCAATCCTACTGTTTGGTTTTATAAACACTTCCTCTTTGAATGTTGCAATTATTGTATGTGTAATGCCATGATTGAAAATGCTCTTTTGGAGTTCAATGCGTGTACGACATGAGGACAGTTGTTACAGCTTTAGGTTGATGCAAGATTTAATATAATACTCGGCCGTTAATATTTATACTGAAAAATAGCCCGAAATTCTAAGTTGGATAGAGTTACGGGCTTTTCTTTATCATGGTTTTGTTGATAGAAATAACACGGAAAAATAACGATAACCCCTAAAAAAACTTCACGTACTACAAAACCAACTCTACCACAAAAACAGCTAAACAAGCCAAAAGCGAAACGGTTATCAAGCTGGCCCCGCGATAGGCAAAAAGAATAGCTACCGCAAAGCCAACTAATGCGGACCAAGGTGTAGCCGTTGCTTCTAATATAGCTGGGAAAATCATGACCGCTAACGTTACGTATGGGACGTAGTATAGAAATGATTTAATATAGATATTTGTAATTTCTTTACGGACAAGGGTGAGCGGCAGCACTCTGATGAGATAGGTTACACCTGCCATCACTAATATATAGACATACACATTATTCATGAGAATGCTCCTTTATGGGAAATAGAAAGGCTGCAATGCCGGCGATAAGAAACGTTAAGACGATGATTTTCACTCCAGATGAAATGGTCTGAAGGAATGGGAGTACGGCAAATAAAAGGCTTAGCCCCATCGAAATCACAATCAATCCTGACAAGATTTTATTTCCTTTGGCAGGAGGGATAATTACGGCAAGCAACATTCCGTACAAGGCAATACTTAAAGCACTCATCAATCTTTCTGGCAAGACATTTCCAGAAATAATCCCCAAAAGTGTGCCAAGCACCCATCCAGGTAATGCCACGCTCATCACTCCATAAGTATAAAAGGGGTTCAACTTCCCAGGAGCGGCCACGGATACCCCGAAAACTTCATCCGTTATTCCAAACGCCAAAATAAGTCGATGGAAAAAAGGCGTGTTTGGATCAATCTTTTGCGATAAGGCAAAAGACATCAGAAAATATCTGGAGTTAATAATCAATTGTGTCAATGTAATTTCCAATATTGTTGCAACAGTGGCAATTAACGTAAGTCCCGCAAATTGGCCAGCTGACGTGAAGTTCGTCGCAGACATAATACCTGCTTCAAACGGGTTGAGTCCTGCTTGTTTTGCAATAATTCCAAAGGTAAAGGAAACCGCAAAATAACCAAGTCCAATTGGAATGCCGACCTTTATCCCGCTTCTCCATGCTCTCCGGTTAGTTTTCATCTATACTTCCTCCAATGGTGCCACCTTCTAAGGGATTTTTTAATCAACATTGTGAATTTTGAAATTATTTATATAGATTACCATACAAATTTACATTAATAAAATTAATATGTATGATTTATATATTAGAATTTCTAATGCAAGGGGGAGCTTAATGAATCGTTATGAAGTCTTTATGAAGGTCGTTGAAAAAGGAAGTTTTACAAAAGCAGCGGAAGAATTGGGATATTCGCAATCGGCTGTTAGCCAGATGATTCAAACTTTAGAGGATGAACTTTCTACAATGTTAATCTCTCGGTCCCGCAAAGGGGTCACACTAACCCCTGATGGGAGGGAATTTTTTCCCCTTTATCACAAATATTCATCATTCATATAGAGAGAACTAATGGAGAAAAGTAAGGAGATGCTCGGGCTTGAAAGCGGAAATATTCGAATAGGGACTTTTTCTAGCGTTTCTTGTCATTGGCTGCCAAGTTTAATGAAGGATTTTAAACAAATTTATCCGTCTGTTCATTTTCAATTACAGCAAGGTGATTACACAAGTATCGTGCAGTACATTAAAGAGGGAAGTGTAGATTTTGGTTTCGTAAATCCAAAAGCAGCGGGGGGATTGCAAACCGTTCCTTTAAAAGAAGATGAAATGTTGGCAGTGCTTCCTGTTCATCATTCGCTTGCGGATCATAGGATCGTCACTTTGGAGGATATTTCAAAGGAACCCTTTATCCTTTTAGAGGAAGGCGAATTAAGTGAGCCATTGGAAATTTTTAAAGAGAATGATTTACATCCAAATATTCAATATCGCGTACATGATGATTATACAATTATGTCCATGGTCGAAAATGATCTAGGAATTTCTATTTTGCCACAGCTCATCCTTAATAAAGTCAGCTATCGCCTTGTAACAAAGGAAATCACTCCTCCCATTGTCCGTACGATCGGGATTGCGTATAAAAATAAAAAAAAATTACCAATTGCTAGCAGGTATTTTATTGATTTTATGATCGATAAGTTTGGTCAAACGCCTTGATAACAAACATAGCAATACATTTTTCATTGGTAATTATTATAATAGTATCTATATATTAAACTATAAATAATTGTGATATAATATATAGGAAATATGTTATAATATATAAGGATTTAATTGATGTAGTAAAAACATTTGTTCATAGTATTTTAAGATATAAGGAAGGTAGAAAAATGAGCGTCAAACAAACTAAAACAGACGTTATCTTAATTGGTGCAGGAACTATGAGTGCGACTTTAGGATCCTTATTAAAAGAATTGGCACCAGAATGGGAAATCAAAGTGTTTGAGAAACTCGCGGGCCCAGGAGAAGAAAGTTCTAACGAATGGAACAATGCGGGTACAGGCCATTCTGCACTGTGCGAGCTTAACTATACACCCGAAAAATCTGACGGATCCATAGATATTAGAAAAGCTGTAAAAGTGAATGAACAGTTTCAGCTTTCTAGACAGTTCTGGTCTTATCTTGTAAACAACAATCTAATTCAAAACCCGCAAGAATTTATTATGCCTTTACCACATATGAGTTTAGTAGAAGGGGAAAAGAATGTAACGTTTTTGAAAAAACGCTTTGAGGCATTATCAAACAATCCCCTGTTTCAAGGAATGGAATTTTCCGATGATCCTGGAAAATTGAAAGAATGGGTTCCGCTTATTATGGAAGGGCGTACATCGAACGAACCGATAGCGGCAACAAAAATTGACTCTGGAACGGATGTCAACTTTGGTGCTTTAACACGTGCGTTGTTTGACCACTTAAAGAGAAAAAATGTTGAAGTTCACTACAAACATAGTGTACAAAGTATCAAACGTACAAGCGAAGGTTCTTGGAAAGTGAAAGTAAAAGATATTAAAAGCGGAGAAATTCAATACCATATTGCAAAATTCGTTTTTATCGGTGCTGGGGGCGGAAGTTTACCTTTACTGCAAAAAACGGGTATTCCTGAATCAAAACATATTGGGGGCTTCCCTGTGAGCGGACTATTCATGGTCTGTAAAAATCCGGAGGTTATAGCACAGCACGAGGCAAAAGTGTACGGTAAAGCCAAGGTAGGTGCTCCTCCAATGTCTGTCCCTCATTTGGATACAAGATTTATTGACAATAAGAAAACTTTGTTGTTTGGACCGTTTGCCGGTTTCTCACCAAAGTTTTTAAAAACGGGTTCAAATCTTGATCTGATCAGTTCTGTAAAACCAAATAATGTCCTCACAATGTTGGCAGCAGGTGTAAAAGAGATGAAATTGACAAAATACCTGATCCAGCAAGTGATGTTATCGAATGAAAAGCGCATGGAAGAATTACGCGAATTTATTCCGAATGCCAAAATTGAGGATTGGGATACAGTGGTAGCAGGACAGCGTGTACAAGTCATCAAAGATACGGATGCAGGCAAAGGCACTCTTCAGTTTGGTACAGAAGTTGTTAGTGCTGCTGATGGCTCAATCGCTGCATTGCTTGGGGCTTCTCCAGGTGCTTCAACCGCTGTTCACGTTATGCTTGAAGTATTAGAAAAATGCTTCCCGCAACATATGAAAGAGTGGGAACCAAAAATAAAGGAAATGATTCCTTCTTATGGCGTATCACTTATGGAAAATCCTGAGCTTTTCGAGGAGATTCATACTTCAACATCACGGATACTTGGTCTAAGCAGAGAGTTACAATTACAGCTATCATAGGTAAATTAAATTTTGATTTAAGAAAAAGGACGGGCCTTGCACTTCCTCTGAGGAAGAGAGCCGTCCTTCTTCTTATTCCTTAATAAACAACAACCGGATCGTAAGTGTTGAGATGATCATACACGCTTTTCATTTCACTTGGGGGCGTGTTGACGCATCCGGCCGAACCATCCGAAAGATAGGCATCATTTGCCCAGTTTGTTCGCCAACTGGCATCATGGAATCCTTGCCCGTCGTTTGTAAATGGCGCCCAGTAGTTTACGTCAGCGGAGTAATTAGGATTCCCTACTGCACTGCCCCTAAGTGTGTATGGTGTTCGTTTATATAGGATATACCAAACTCCAGGAGATGTTCCTTCATTCGTGCTCTGTTTCCCGGTCACTACATTCGTTGTGACTACCAGTTCCCCATTTTTATAAATCCAAATACGCTGTTCCGCAAGTGATACTTCAGCATACGTATCACCAATGCCATTATTCGTTGTCGTTTCATAGCCGACCCCTTCATTGTTCCAACCATTTCCGTAAATATTAGAAGCAGAAATCGATTCTTTTCCGTTTTCAAAAGCTTCATGAATCATCGCCGTTTCTTTCTCAACATTTATTGCCCACCCATAACCTTGTCCTTTAACTGAAATGACCTTGCCTGAATGCGTCTTAAATGTAAAATCTTTATTTAATGTTGATTGTGAATCATTAATTTCAGCTATTTTGTTCTTCATGTCACTTTCGATAATTGTTACCTTCCCGTCTTTTGAAATGGAGGCACTTTTAATGAGTTCACTTGCTTTTAAAAGATGCACTTTGTCCTGCACCTTATATTCAAGTGTTTGTTGCATGAAATTCTCCAATTTTTTTGTATTTTCTTTAATAATCGGATCGTCTGCTTTGATTGGCTGAATAAATACGGGTTTTAGATGGATATCACTAGAATATATTTGTTTTTGATAATCTTTTAATAAAGCGGCGACATCATACTGCTCCCCATTTATACTTTCCGAGATGACAATTTTGTCCTGTTCCCATTTTACCACTGCATCTTGTGGTCCTTTTAAGCTCTCATTCATGGATAGCAGCTTTTCTTCAACTTGCTTTTTCATCGTTTGACTTCGAAATTGATCCGCCTTTTTAGGTGTCAACGAATAATTTCTCACTTTTGAGGAAGGGAAAAACGTCCGTTGTTTTTTCAATAATTTCTTAACCTCAGATCTATCTTGATCCGTAAAAGGCATTGGTGTATCTTTTTCATCTAAGATGAGTTGCTCTTCTATAAAGACTCTGTTTTTTAATTTTGAGGCTTTTAATTTATTTATTGCCTCTTCAGCCGTCAGTCCGCCGACTTTTATGCCATTAATCATGACGTTCGAATTGAATCGGGTTGTTTGATAATAACTCATTCCCGCAAATATTAGGACAATAATAATGATCATGCCAGAAATAAAAAACCACCGATTTGCAAGCAGTTTGAATTGATTACCTTGTTCTTTATCTGTCTTTTTTACTAAACCCATTCACTTTACCCCCACACTTTGGTAATGAATATCAACGCCTTCCAAGTTTACTATAATATTACCAGATTTAAGGTAGGTAGTTTAGCGCATTTTTTTATTAGATGTTAACTTATTGTTACATTATACGTCTGCATTTTAAAACTATTAATCGAAAAGTGATATTTTTTTTAACATGACACAAATCGGAATGGCAACAGCGGTTCTAATCACATTCTGAACGAACCCTCCAGGGATTGAAGCAAACGGCACAATCCAATCTGCCATATAAAACGTAATAGCCGGCGATCATAGGAGGAAAATTGAAAAGATGGGTTCCGACAAATTGAAGACGATGTTTTTTCTATATCCTTTGAACCGGGTGATTTTTCCTAACCAAGCAATTCGAAATCTTTACAGATAAAAGAGGTTTGTAGAAGTGTGAGTGATCATACGAAAAAATGAAAATACGCTTTTAATGACATGGAAACAACAGATTAAAAGGATTTTATTGCATAAATAAGGTCATTAATTGCACTGAATCATGTTACTAAAGATTCGAAAGAGGCTGGCGGACAAAAAAATCGCATTTTTTAATCATGATCCTGAACTTTGAGAAGTATATTCAAGCTCAGTTTAAATGATGTTGGTTTGATTAAAACATGATTGGGTGTGCTTAAAAGTGGAAATATCAGATTCTTTTTGGAATGCCTCACTGTCAGAGCTTAAGCGCGGATATATTGAGGAAAAAGAGTCATATGTACGTCTTCTGTTTGGTAAAGAATTGGGGAATGGGAATTGTTTATCTTTACGATAATATGTTAGATGAAGCTGAACGATATATGCGTGTTCATATTGAAAATATTCATCAATCAGTTTTTAATTACTTGATCGGAATGGATAGGAAATTCACTGGTACTACTGAACATCAAAACAACCTTCTTCGTCTTTTTTATCAAGGAAAAAGAGATAAGGAAATACAAGAAGAATTAGGAATTGGAAGTGCATTTACTATCCGTCATCACCGTTTTGCCTTAAAAGAGAAAGAACGGCAGGCTAAAGTATTTTTGGCAATGGTAGAGCTGTTAAAAAGAAAAGGAATTAAATCAATTGTTAATAGGCGTTTATGAAGATTATGTCTTGATCAGAAGATACTTCATTAAGTACGGATTTATGGATAGAAAATCAGATGGAAGTCAATATTGGTTAAAGTAAAATTTGAAGTCAACATAGGAGACTTTGATTTTTTGCTGTAAGCATACTGTTAATAAAGATAAAGACCAACCTTAGAGAACACGAAAAGTATAGATATAATGAAAATAAACAAAAATTGAGAACTAAAAATAGTTGCAATGTTAAAATAATCAATTTATGATTGTATTCTAAAAGCCCTATTAGAAAAGGAGGCATGTTATGTCAGAATCAACAGGTAATCAAAAATTACATATAGGATCATTGTTCCAAAATCAGGTCATAAGGACCATTTTACTGTCCGTGCTATTTCTTCAGATTGGGATTTGGGTGAGAAACTATTCCATCTTGTTATATGTAGTTGAAAAAACGAATGAAAATCCAGTTGCGGTATCGTTAATATCTGTTGCTGAATTTTCTCCGATTTTTCTGTTCTCTTTTATAGGAGGAGCTTTTGCCGACAGGTGGAGACCAAAGAGGACAATGATTTGGTGTGATGTGTTAAGTGCTATTTCTGTCTTTGTAGTCCTTCTCACTTTAATTTTTGCAGGTTGGAAAGTCATTTTCTTTGCTACTTTAGTTTCATCTATTCTTTCCCAGTTTTCGCAGCCATCCGGTATGAAGCTGTTTAAGTTGCACGTGCCAACCGAATTAGTTCAGATGGGGATGTCTATGTATCAAACCGTCTTTGCCTTATTTATGATTTTAGGTCCGGTTTTGGGAACTTTTGTATATCACCGTTTTGGTATTCTGGTTGCTATTGCTATCATGGGTATTGCTTTTCTATGCTCGGCAGCCGTTCTGCTTATGCTGCCGCCAGATCCAGCAACAGTGGAGGAAAAACCGAAAACAACTTTGATACAAGAAATAAAGGAAGGCTTCCGTTATGTAAAGAACAGCAGGATATTATCACTTCTTGGAGGTTGTTTTTTCGCTGCGGGGCTGGCAATCGGATTGACGCAGCCGCTAGGAGTATTTTTGATTACAGAAAGGCTTGGTCTCCCAAAAGAAGACTTACAATGGCTAATGGCAGCTTTTGGAGTTGGGATGATCCTTGGAGGCGGAATCACTGTAGGGATGTCAAGGAAAGTACAGCCGCAAATCCTATTGGCAATCGGCTTGACAGCAAGCGCTATTGGAACAATTGGAATGGGCTTGTCGACAATATTTTGGCTAACTTTAACTGCGCAATTTTTGTCCGGTTTGTTTATGCCTTGTATCCATATAGGAATTAATACGATGATTTTGCAAAACACGGAGGAAACTTTTATAGGCAGAGTGAATGGCATATTGAATCCTCTATTTATGGGGGCTATGGTTATCACAATGTCAGCTTCCGGGTGGCTGAAAACCCATTTTTCAATGATTTATTTATACGAAACATCGGCATTACTCCTAGTTGTTGGGATCGTGATCCTTCTGCCATTAATGAAAAAAGAGGCAGTTAGCAAGGGGTTAAATAAAGGATTATAAATGAAGAAGCGTACAGATTTACAATCTATTACTTGGTTCATATTTTCTAATCCGCTGGTGGAATAAATGATATTGACCATATTATAGGAATTTGTCATATTAAAGTATACAATTTGTTTTATTAAGAGAAAAATGTGAATTACTTTTTATTAAATAGAATGGGGGGAAAATTGAAAAGAACGAATCTTTTTACCATGGGATAATAAGGGTAATCTCAAAGAAACAGGAATTAAATAAATTATTTGTTCGTTAATGCCCCTGAAAAAAGTAACAGAAATCACTCAAGGATGTATGTATTTACTGCCGGTTTGCTCGTAGAAATAGATGTTAACACTCCAATTAGTACTCGTGAAAGAAGTTATTATTTGATACTTTCATCATTTGAAAAATCCCTATCGAAATCCATATAGAACTAATATTACCCGCAGTATCTTCAAACCTATTATAAGGAAAGATTGGCGATTTTGATAGATGGCTTTATAAAGCCATCAACAATTTTTTCCACGCTTACAACGTGTTATTTTTAATAAATTTATTATAATTACAAAACACCAAAGGTTATTCTATTCAAAGTTTAAAATAATTTAAGCGAATGAGTGATAAAATGAAGAATTTTACGATAAACAAAATTTTGTTTATTTTATTTTTAGCAGGATTAATTATGACGATATTTATTGTATATAAGGATATGAATAGTACATTTTCTTATATATTTGTAATATTATTTGTAATTTATCTGCTTGTATATGCTTTGTTTTTAATTACCTTAGTTATGATAAATATAAGGAAGCTAAAAAGAACAGAAATAAGAAAAAGAACTTTAACGTTCATCATTTTATTTGTTTTATTTAGCGCTATGATTTTCATTACTAACTATGCTTTTCAACCCGAAAAAAATGATAAATATAGTTTTTTAATTACAGCTTTAGGCTGTTCTTTTGGTGTGTCTTTTTTCGATTTAGCATTTTTTAAAAAGGAAAAATCGGAGTGTTTGTGATAAAGGCAATTATTTTTGACTTTAATGAAACTTTGGCGAATACTTCACTGATTTGTTATAATGCTTTTCAACATATATTTAAAAAGTTCAATAATAAGGGTCTTTCTTCTAACGATATTAAAGCAATGTTTGGCCCTTTGAAATAGAGATTATAGGAGAAAATCTATTAAATAAAAATAAAGCGAGCGAATTACTATATGAAAATATGCAAAAAATCATCACGAATTTGTTAAAACTTTTAAGGAAATGAATGATTTATTTCCCCTATTTAAAAGACAAAGGATAAAATCGGGGATGATTACTGGAAAGGAGAAGTTTAGCTATTTCATTAAAGGCTTTCCACATGAAAGGTTTTTTCGACGTCATCATAACAAGGTGATTAAACGAAAACCCCATTCAGAAGGTTTTATGAAAGTGTTATCTTTTCTAAATAGTGAAGCGAATTTGTTAACAATGGTGTTCTGAGATTATACACCCTGGCATTCAGGGGGTTCAATGGTTACCTGGCTATCAAACTTCGAAATTGTTTGTTTTATAGTGTTGCTGAATTTATTAGTTTTTAAAAATAAGTATCCTTTTGAAATAGGAAAATCGGGGGTTTTCCAAAAACAATAAATGCATTAAAAATTGAAAATCAAAAAATATGGATATATTTGCATTCATGAATATAAAAAGGGGCACCTAATAGTCGAAAATCGACTTATTGGATACCCCAAATTGCCATTCTCAATCTATACTAAATGTTACTTTTAGCGTGCCTAGCGATCGAAAGCCTACTAAGTTTCGCCATTGCAGATCATTTGTTGCTATGGCAAAATTGTTAAACCGTTTTAATAGTGTTTGCATAGCTATTTGTGCTTCGAGTCTGGCTAATGTGGAGCCTATACAAAAATGAGCCCCATAACCAAATGCTAAATGCGGGTTAGGATTTCTAGTAATATCTAACTTATGCGGCTCTGTAAATATTCTTGGGTCGCGGTTTGCGGCTCCTAGCATTAAATATACTTGATCGCCCTTTTTGATCATATTTCCGTTCAATTCTACTTCTTCTGCTGCAGTACGAGCAGTCATTTGTGTCGGACTTTCATAGCGTAAAATTTCCTCGATTGCTAATTCAATTAGTGCTGGGTTTTGTGTTAACTTTTTTAATTGCTCAGGATGAGTGATGAATGAAAGGACTGCATTGCTAATAAGGTTAACCGTCGTCTCATGTCCAGCAATGACTAGTAAAATACATGTTGCAAGCAGTTCCTCGTCCGATAATTCATTATCATCTTGCTGTTTGTCCTGTAAGAGCATACTAATTAAGTCTTCTTCAGGAGAGTGCTTGCGCTTTTTAATTAGCTCTGTAAAATAAGAAACAAGCCTCATGACAGTTATGTTCCCGTTTTCTAATGTTTTTCTTGTTCTTGAAAAATCGATTGTTGGAACTAAAGTGAGAGCCCATTTTCTAAATTGTTTTCGATCTTCTTCTGGTATTCCTAATATTTTTGCGATAACGAGACTTGCTAAGGGAAAAGCGAATTCAGTCACAACGTCGATCGTTTTGTTGTTTTCAGCTTCATGAAGTAATTCATGAACAACTTCTTTGATATAAGATCGGTATTTGTTCATCCTTGTTAAGGTAAATCCTTTACTGATTAACATGCGTAATCGTTTATGGTCTTGTTTGTTTTTAAAGAGCATCATGTTATTTTGAATATTTTTAAGAGATTGATACTTTCTTGTTGTTTCGGGCAACGGGATTCGATTTTTAAAAGCATTGTTTTTCAGAACCGTTACAACTTCTTCATACCCGGTTATGTACCATCCTGGATATTTAAATGAATCCATTTTATAAATTGGGTTAATAGAGCGCAATTCATCGTAATATGGGTATGGATTTCTAATAAATTCGGGTGAGGAGATCGAGATTTGTTTTGCTGCTTGTTGAGCCATTTTATCCCTCCATTATTTAATTACTCCATTTTTTAAAAAGTGAAAGCACATCAATGTGATCATTGATCATTTTTTTAATGTTATCTAACGTTATATCTTCTAGTTTTGGCGTAATCCCTAATAAAGGGACGTCGCATAATTCTTCGAATAGGGCTGGGTTGGTCTTTTCTGAAATATCTGGATTTTCACTTGCACCATTAATAACAATTCCTGCAATGTCCATGTTTAAGCTTTTTGCATATTCAACAGTAAGATAAGTATGATTGAAAGTGCCAAGGTTTGGTCGTGCTACTATAATAATAGGTAGTTGTAGAGCTTTAATTAAGTGACTAACTAGGAAATTTTCTCCTAATGGTACTGAGATGCCGCCAGCACCTTCGACGATAAAAAATTTGTGCTGACGTTTAATGATATTCCAATGGGACAATACATCATCAATGTTAACCACTTTTCCTTCGTACTTTCCTGCAACGTATGGAGCAAGCGGCTCTTTGAATGCAAATGGAGTAATCTCTTCATGGGAAAGACTCGTTTGGGACATTCGTTTTAACAGATTTGTATCACTATCAGGATCATCGGGTGATGTGCCGCTTAATAATGGTTTAAATACTCCAACATCGATACTGTTCTCTTTTAATACGGCTGCTAAACCAGAGGAAATGATTGTCTTTCCTACTCCTGTATCAGTTCCAGTTATGAAAAAACCGTTCATGAAATTACATTCAACTCTTTTCCGATTAATTTAAATGTTTTTAATAAGTAATCGATTTCATCTGTACGATGATCGGCTGTAACAGTTAATCGTATCCGACTTTCTCCAATTGCTACTGTTGGCGGTCGAATGGCTGGTGCGTATATATTTTCTTCATCTAGCCGTTTTGCAAATGTAACTGCCTTATTTGTTTCGCCGATTAGTACAGGGATGATCGGTGTGTTGTTTCCCCTTACTATGAATCCCATTTCTTCTAAATTTGTTTTGATTCGTTTTGCGTTTAAATGCAGCTGTTGCCGCTTTTCTATACTATCTTCAATCATGTTGAATGATGTACAGGCGGCTGCACAAATAGATGGCGGGATCGAGGTTTGAAATATAAACGTCCTTGCGTTATTTCTTAAAAAGTCAATTAACATATGAGATCCAGCAACAAATCCTCCTTCAGCTCCAACCGCTTTGCTTAGAGTGCCAATCACTACATCGGGAAGGGCATTAAAATATTCACTTGTACCTCTGCCGTTTTCGCCTAGAACCCCTGTTGCATGTGCATCATCAACAATGACAAATGCATCATATTTTTTAGCTAAGGACATGATTTTTTCGAGCGGACAAATTGTACCGTCCATACTGAATACCCCGTCTGTTACAATAAAACGCCGTTCATATGATTTAGCGGCAACTAATTTTTTTTCGAGGTCTTCCATATCGATATGGTCATAAATGATTGAGTCTGCCTTTGAAAGGCGACAGCCATCAATAATACTTGCATGATTTAAAGCATCGCTTAAAATAACATCACCTTTTACTGGTAGTGAGGATAGGACGCCGACATTTGCTAAATAACCGCTTGAGAATAGCAGTGCCGCTTCTGTTTTTTTAAACTTCGCAATGGTCGCTTCTAGTTTTTGATGCCATTTTGTATGACCGGTTGTTAATCTCGAGCCGCTGCTTCCAACCCCAAATTCACGGACTGTTTTTTCTACTGCATCTATGAGTCGTCTATCATTTGCTAAACCTAAGTAATTATTTGACGAAAACACAAGCTGTCTATTATTATCAATTAATACTTCTGAACTCGGAGCTGAATTCATCGTGCGAAACTTTCGGTATAATCCTAACTTCTTTGTTTCGTCCAGTCGGTTTCTCAGCCGTTGATCAAGCTGTAACATTTTCCACCTCATTTGTTACTTCAATAATTGCTTGTTTCATAATCGCGACCATTTCTTTTAATTCATTGATTGTACTAACTAGCGGTGGCATAAAGACAATGACATCCCCTAATGGTCTAGTTAACATTCCGAGTTCTCTCATTTTTAAAGAAACTTGATAGCCTACCCGCTTATCTGGGGGGAAAGGTTCTTTAGTAGCTTTTGAGCGAACTAACTCAACCCCGCTCATGAAACCGAGCTGTCTAATATCTCCAACGTGTGGAAGTGTATGAAGCTCAAGAAGAAGCTGTTGAAGCTCCTTTGATTTTTCCGCAACATTTTCCACGATTTTTTCAGATTCAAATAAACGTAAATTTTCAATTGCTACAGCGCATCCTAATTGATTTCCAGTATAGGAATGGCCATGGAATAATGTTTTTTGTTTGTTATAATCATCATAAAATGCCGAGTATATTTTTTCGGTTGTAAGTGTTGCTGCAATTGGCAAGTATCCTCCTGTAATCCCTTTTCCGATCGCCATTAAGTCTGGCTGAACATTTTCATGTTCACAGGCAAACATTTTCCCAGTGCGGCCAAAGCCTGTGGCTACTTCATCCACAATCATTAAGACATCATATTTTGTACAAAGCTTACGAACACCTGCTAAAAATCCTTCTGGCATGACAATAATACCTGCCGCTCCTTGTACGATTGATTCGATTGAAAGTGCCGCAATTTCATGATGCTTTTCAATTAATAATTGTTCTAAGTTTGCTAAACATTCATCACGGCATTGATCAGGGTCACCGCTTTTCGAACGGTATACATAAGGAGTAGGTACTTTGTAGCTTTCAAACATTAATGGACCGTATACTTGATGATATAGATTAATAGAACCGACGCTTACGGCGCCAATCGTATCACCATGATAACCATTTTGCATCGCAATAAATTTTTGCTTTTCGCCCTTTCCAATATTTTTCCAATATTGAAAGGCCATTTTAAGAGCTATTTCAATCGCTTCTGCGCCACTATCTGAATAAAAAACACGTGTCAGCTTATCGGGACTAATTTCAACTAGTTTTTCAGCAAGTTCAGTCGCTGGAATGTTTGTCATCCCTAATAATGTAGAGTGGGCGATTTTTTCAAGTTGCTTTTTAAGAGCATCATTTAACTCTTTTTTTCGATGACCATGGACATTGAGCCAGACAGAAGAAAAGCCATCATAGTATTCATTGCCATTTATATCTTTCAATTTGATCCCATTGCCGCTTTCGACAATGAAAGGATCTTTATCATAATCTTTCATTTGCGTGAAAGGAAGCCAAAGATATTTTTTACTTTTTTCAATTAACTTGTGTCCCATTTTCATCCTCCCATTGAATAAATACTGGCTGTTTTTCTAAATAGTGAATATATGACTTCTGATTTTTTTGACAATTGACAAAAAAAAAAATACGACACGACAGCCGCGTTCATCTCCCGATTTTTTCAACTGTGTTATACGTTGATAGCCAATGTATTTGTTTGCAACATAACCTGTTATGTATTCGGGATCATCTGACCAACATAATTCTGCGATCGTATTAGGATGTGCACACACCTTTGTGGCCAGCACAAGAGCCTCTTTCATTCTTAAATTTTTAGGCATTTTATAGTAATTAGCCCATTTTTCAAAATTTGCGTTGATCCAATCCATTCTAGAAACCCGGACACCTTTTTCTTCCCTATTATCGATCCGTTCACCTGACTGAATATCAATTAAAACAGCACCTCTAGTCACTTCGTATTGAGGCAGGTTTGTATATACTTTTTCGATAATTTCCTTTCGGATACCAGCTAGAGCCAAAAGCTCCCGACATAATGCTTGTCCAGTTTCGACTGAATTCACTTGATTCGTTTTAATTGGCAGCGGCTTGATTCGTGTAATTGGCTCGTTAATACAATCAAATTGAATCTGCATAAAATCTGGTTTTCCTCTTGAATGAGTGAGCGCCTTATTTAACAAAATATCGATCGAATGTTTCAAATCGTTATACGTTGAAAGCAATTCCCCACCGGAGATATGTTTTCCACCTTGTTCATGCGCTCCGTTTTTAGCCGCTCTCATCCTGACACTATAATATTTTTCCTTCGGCATTTTTCTATCCTCCCATTGAGATTAAGAACTGTATATTTTTAGTCACCCATCCCTAATGTGTAAACCTATTATTTAAAGTAGTTAACAGTTAAATAATAATAAATGTTAACTTTAATAGTCAATAGGTTTACGCAAATAAATTTTATTTGAGGAGAAAAGAAAACTTTTTATTCTAGTTTTATATTATTTCTTCCAATATTTCGAATATTGAATCTTAAGAAACAGGTAAATATGGCTTACATGTAGAATATATTCTACATGCCCACTACAAGATATAGATCATATGTGTCTGTGTTGTCTACAAGTGTTACACATTTTTTCTTATTAAGTGCTCTGTAAAAAGTGAGGTGTAAGTAAGTATGGAATATTGGAGGATCAGCGACTTTTCAAAAAAAGTTGGCAAGCATCCGAATACTGTTGATAGGTGGTTTAAGGAATTAGAAGAAAAGCATATTCATACAGTGAGTCGTACTGAGTATGGTGAAAAGGTTTATGACCAGCTTGATTTAGACATTGCTTTATATATAAGAGAAAAAAGGGATCAAAAGTGGGCGTTAGATGGGATCTTTTATGAGTTACCAAAGCATTTTGAACTTAGAATTTCTTTGAATGAACCGGACGAAACAAATGCTCCACAAGTGACAGATCCAAAGACGATGAGAAGAGAGTTAGAGAAACTAGTGAGAGAAATAACCGAACGACAAAACAGAGAAATGAAGCAGCAGTATGAGGAACTGCTAAAGCGATTACCACAACCTAAAACATTCCAAGAGGAACGTCAAGAAAGAATGACTGAAATGATCACACGTCGGAGAATAGAGTCCCAATTAAGAGATGAAGCACTCAACATGTGGTTCACAAAGCCGGAAGAGGAGAGGAAAAGACGTGTGGGATTCTTTCGAAAGGAAGAAGATCACGATAAGCGTGAACAATTTGTTCGAGATCACATTAACAAACATTTTGAAGAACGATTAAAGAAAGAATTTGATGTAATATAAGCAGATTAAAAAGTTTTTGAAAGACCTTTTATCAGTTGATGACCGTTGACAAACAAACTCATGAACCCTTGACTGACAAGTGTTTTCAACTACTCTGAGTAAATCAATTTAAATAATGGTTTGTCTGCAATCTTAAACTTATGACAAGTTGTTTAATTGTAGTTATCGTTTTTGATAACTACGATTTTTATTTTATGATAAAAGTTCTTGTTAAAATTTGTTGCCTTCTCCCTCTCTTTGACCAGCCTAAATTGAATATATTTAACGTTTAAAAATTAAAATGAAAATCTTGCAGGTTACACAGACATTTATGTCGTAATTATCAAAGGGAGTTTTCGAAAATTTTTAATATATAAAGGATGAAGACTATGAAAGAAACGTTAAAAAAAGTTTGTTATGAGATAGATTTTTCAGGGGTTATTTTTGTAAAAAGGGAGGCAGATGTTATTTTTCAATTAACAGCGGGCTATTCTAACAGGGCAGACAAACGAGCAAATTTGATCAATACAAAATTCGGAATAGCTTCAGGCTGTAAACTATTTACGGCAATAGGAATATGCCAGCTTGTTGAAAAGGGTATGCTCTCTTTTGACACTAAACTGAAGGATTGTTTACATATTTCATTCCCATATTTTCATGAAGATATTACAATCCATCATTTATTAACACATACGTCGGGAATACCTGATTATTTTGACGAAGCGGTCATGGACGATTATGCAGACCTTTGGAAAGAAAGACCTACTTATCATATGAATAGCTTAACGGATTTTCTGCCAATGTTCCAAAAGAATCAAATGATGTATAAACCGGGAGAAAAATTTCATTATAATAATGCTGGATTTATAGTTTTAGGATTAATTATTGAACAACATACTGGGTTAGCTTTTACAGATTATATCGAATCAAATGTGTTTGCTCGATGTGGAATGGCAGATTCAGGGTATTTTTCTTTAGATCATTTACCAAGTAATACGGCATATGGATATATTGATCATAAAGACGGAACTTGGAGGACTAATTTTTTCTCTATCCCTATAAAAGGCGGAGCTGATGGAGGTGCATTTATAACTGCACAAGATATGATGAAATGTTGGGAAGGATTGCTAGATTATAAGCTATTAAGTAAAAAATATACTAATATTCTTTTGACTCCACACGTTACAGTGAAGAATGAGCAGCACTATGGTTATGGTATATGGATTAGTAAAAAAAATGGAGATATTTTTAAATATTATGTTATAGGATATGATCCTGGTGTCAGCTTTCATTCATCTTTCTATCCTGGCTTGGGAATTAAAGCTGTTATACCTTCCAACAAATCATCTGGACCTTACGAGATCATCAAAAGTATAGAGGATAATTTAATAATAAATAAGTAAACAATACGTTCAGTAAGCGTTAAAGAATCGTTCAATAATCTTTGGCGCTTTTTTAGTTGCTAACGGTTATAGACTTTTGTAAAAAATAAATATGAATGTATATTTATAATATCAAAGGAGGGATTGGATTGTGATGAAAATGAAACTAGCGGAAATTTGTGATGCTCTGCTTATTCACGACTTAAAGGCATTTTCTGAATATAGACACGTAATACCGCTTTCAAGCACCTTAGAGGAAACAGTTCATTCCATCTCAACAGCTTTAAAGAATGGTGAGCAAGCCTTAATTGGTTATGTAGATGAAGAAGCAGTGGGAATCTTCTTTAATCATATTCTATCACTTGTTTATTTTATCAGGACAAAGTATGCCACATTTTATATGATTGGATACAGTTGAAAAACGAATAAGCTAGAAGCATCCTAACGATTAGGGTTCACTGTAAAACAGCGGTTTTTTCTATTTTCCTTAAAGTAAACATATATTCATAGTAAAATATAAGTTGATTTTTTGAACTAACTATTATAAAATAACTTGTAATATTTTAACTATACAATTCAGATGGGAATTCAATAAAATAAGACTGACCAGATCACTGGAGGTCGATTTTCTAAAGGAAGCTATTGTTTCCGATGGAGATCGATCTTTTTTGTTTTTTAAAGCTTCATAAGTTTATTGAATGGGTGAAAAGGAGGGTATAGTGATTGGAGCAATTTGTTCAAATCGATAAAGTGAGTAAGTACTTTTTGAATAAGAAGAAGTGCGAACGAGTATTGCATGACATTTCTTTTAACGTAAAAAAAGGGGAATTTGTTTCTATTCTTGGACAAAGCGGATGTGGAAAAAGCACGCTTTTAAATATTATTGGTGGCTTTCAAAAAGTTGATAAAGGAAGGGTTATGTTTAATGGGCAAGTCGTGAACAGACCAAGTCGTAAGTGTGTAATGTTATTTCAACATTATGGACTGTTACCGTGGAGAACAGTTTTGAAGAATGTTGAGTTAGGCTTAGAACAAGTCAACATGACTTCTAAAGAGAGAAAGGAATGTGCGTTTAAATATTTAACGTTAGTTGGATTGGATCACAATGCAGATCAATTTCCGCATCAATTATCCGGTGGTATGCAGCAACGGGTTGCGATTGCGCGAGCTCTCGCCATTAAACCAGAGTTAATTTTGATGGATGAACCATTTGCAGCTTTAGATACGTTTAATCGCTATTATTTACAAGATGAGCTATTGCGGCTTCAAAGTAAAGAGAAGACGACGGTCATCCTTGTGACTCATGATATTGACGAAGCTGTCTATTTATCTGATCGGATTATGATCATGAATGCAAACCCAGGACGAATTCATAAACAATTAACGATTGAAACTTCAAGACCGCGAGACCGAAGCCATAGCGATTTCCAATATTATCGGAAAATGATTTTTGAACAATTTCATCTTAATTCTCGAAAAACTGCAATTGAGTATGAAATTTGAATGGTTTTTATGAGTTTAAAATACTCCATTAAAATTAGATTAAATATAAGTTAGTCGCTAGCAAAATTGGCTAAAGGGGGATTCAACCATGAGAAAAGGAATATTATTCATGACTTTGTTCGTTGCTACCGTCTTTACTCTTACCGCATGTAGAGCGAATGAAGCAGTATTTAGAAAAACTGAAGATGGAAAACAAATCATAAAAATTGGATATTTACCAATTACTCATGCAGCACCGTTATTTATTGAAAATGAATTGGATGATGATCAGTTTGAACATGTTAAGCTTGAACTCGTGAAGTTTGGTTCGTGGCCTGAATTGCTAGATGCTTTAAATACAGGACGGATTGACGGGGCTTCGGTTCTGATTGAATTAGCTATGGCTGCAAAAGAACAGGGTATTGATCTGAAAGCTGTTGCATTAGGTCACAGAGATGGTAATGCAGTTGTTGTATCTGACGATATCAAAAGTGCAAAAGATTTAAAAGGGAAAAACTTCGCGATTCCCCACAGATTGTCTACCCATAACGTATTACTTTATGAAATGTTGAAGAAAGAACAACTGAAATATGATGATGTGAATATAATTGAACTCCCCCCTTCCGAAATGCCGGCAGCCCTTTCAGAGGGAAGAATTCACGGATACGTTGTCGCCGAGCCTTTTGGAGCATTGTCTGTTGCGATTAATAAAGGAAAAGTATTATATCAATCCGAAGACCTTTGGGTTGATTCGTTATGCTGTGCGATCGTTTTAAGAAGTGAGTTGATTGAACATGATCGGGATGCTGTTCAAGAATTCATGACTCAATATGTCAAGGCTGGAGAACAAGCACAAATGAAAAATGAACAGACGTATGAAATATTAACAAAATATATGAACGTTGAGAAGAAGGTGATGGACTTATCGTTACAATGGATTGCATATCTCAACTTAAGACTAAATGCAAAAGAATATGAACAATTACGGCAATATGTGATTGAGATGAAGTTAGCGGAAAACCCGCCAAAGTACCAAGATTTTGTCGACAGTTCATTTATTGACCAGGTGAAGTAGAGTGATGGCTATTTTGAAAAAAATATTAAATGTGTTCATCGGTTTAACAATTTTAGTCATTATATGGGAAATGATCATCTTAACAGGAAAGTATGAGGAAGCTCTTTTTCCTTCGCCGTTAAAAGTTTGCAAAGGGATCATTCACTTACTTCAAGATGGAACTTTGTTTGCTCACCTTCAAGTGAGCTTGCTAAGATTTGTCATTGGTTATTGTGCAGCTGTTGCAGCTGGGATTATATTGGGTCTTATCTTTGGCTGGGCTACAAGGTTGTGGAATATAATTGATCCAATTGTACAAGTTTTAAGACCGGTGTCTCCGATTGCTTGGTCTCCATTTATTGTTTTATGGTTTGGTATCGGAGATATTCCAGCGATCGTTATTATATTTATCGCTGCTTTTTTCCCAGTCTTACTTTCAACCGTTTCGGCTGTAAGAAAAGTGGATCGTACGTATTTGAAAGTTGCCGCTAACTTTGAAATGAAGCAACCTTTTTTATTAACGAAGATCATTTTCCCTGCATCTTTTCCGTTTATTGCAAACAGTCTTCATATCGCTTTAGGCACTGCTTGGATTTTTCTCGTTGCTGGGGAAATGGTCGGTGCCCAGTCTGGATTAGGATATATGATTGTAGACGCAAGAAACTCATTGCGGTTAGATCTCGTGTTAGCTGGAATTATTTCCATTGGGCTATCAGGGTTAATCCTTGATCGAGGAATTCAACAAGTTGAAAAATGGATTGGAAAACAGTGGGGAATGTCCCCAGAGGAAAATCGTAAGTAGGTGCAAATTTCCGGAAGCATTTTGCTAAAAAAATTCTGTTCTTTAATTCTCCAACACTAAGTAAACATGTAGGGCTAAAAGGTGTGAAGTACGGTGCCGGAACAAATAACGTTGAATCTCGAGCGTTTAGTAAATCAAGCCAATGAGGCAATTTCATTGGCTTTATTAGCTTTCGTTAGTTTGATCAACAGGTACAATGTTTAGATCTTCAACAGTAACCTTTTGTTCGCAATGGGCACAGTAATATAACATTTGCACTTCATGTTGGCAAGTGTTATGTACGATATTTTTATAGCATTTTTTTAAATGTTTCTTCCCCCAAAGGATGAGAGCGTGAAAGACATCTTCTAAATCACGACCGCTTTCCGTTAAAGTATACTCATTACGAGGTGGATGTTTTGAATATAATTTTGCTGTGATGAGTCCCATTTCTTCTAAATATTTTAAGCGGTCGGATAAAAGATTCGAGGATATTCCCTCTAGTGATTTCTTAATTTGGTTAAATGTAGTTTGACCGATGAGAATTTCATGGATAATTAATAAAGTCCACCGATCACCGACAATATTTAAAGATTGGGCAATGTTACATGGTAATTGGTACGTTTCTTTCATCATATATCCTCCAATACAACAAATATTAATTCTACGGAAAAAGCCTTATTTTATGTTACCATATTTCTTTCAATAATAGGTTGATTTTTTGAACTAAGTATAATAAAATAACTTATAATCAAATGAAATAAAAAAAGACTGACCAGACGACTGGAGGTCGATTTTCCGTAGGTTTTCCTATGGAAGGTCGGCTTTTTTTGTTTTTACAGGTCAGGACAGGAGGTTATCTAATGGTGCTATATTTAGTTGAATCGCTTTTTAATGGAACTGTAACAGGAAAAAATGAACTTGAAAAAAAAGTTGCCGACATTCATGAACGTCTTCAACAAAAGGAAATTACATTGATTGAAGTTCAAGTATCAAAAGACTTCTCAAGAGGATTTTTCATTTTTGAAAGTAAAGGAAAAGATGACATTAGCAACAGTTTAAGAGAATTATCGATTCCTGTGTCCTTCATTAAACCTGTTCGGCTTATCGGTCAAAATATTGAAGATGTGAAGAACAAAGGAGGTAAAGTGAATTACGTTGTTGAATGGAATTTACCAGAAGACATTACGATGGATGAATACTTAAAACGGAAAGAGAAAAATTCTGTTCACTATGCTGAAGTACCTGAAGTTACTTTCTCACGAACATATGTATGTGAAGACTTAACAAAATGCCTTTGCTTCTATGATGCTCCAAATGAATCATTAGTTAAAAAAGCTCGCGAATACGTCAAAGCGCCAATCGATACGATTACAGAAATTTCACCGAAAGAGTAAAGCACGACAAAAGATCGTAAAAAAATCTGATCCTTTCTAAGAGATATTTAGTTAAGGGGGGATGAGAAATTTTAACCGATGAATTGGAGAAGAAAGGGATGTTAGAAGATTTAATCCGGGAAAAATTAAAACCGATTGTAAAGCAAATTGATTTAGATGGGTTTTATCCTAAAGAGTACTTAATTTCGCTTGGGAAAGCAGGCTTATTGCAATCTGATCAGTTGAACGATAAGGAAATGATATTTCACCGTTTACGCTTAGTCGAGGAAACGGCTAAAGTATGTATGACGACAGGCTTTACTTTATGGTGCCATTTGGCGGCATTAACATATTTGCAAAAGAGCGGTGATCAATTTCTAAAAGAAACTTTATTGCGATCACTTGAAACGGGGCAATTGCTCGGGGGAACAGGTTTGTCCAATCCGATGAAATATTATGCCGGACTTGAGCCTCTCCATTTAAAAGCAGTGCGTGCTAAAGGCGGGTATGTCGTTTCAGGTCAACTGCCAGCTGTGTCAAACTTAGGAGATGATCATTGGTTTGGAATGATCGCTTCAGTTAGTGAACAACAGAGAATAATGGCTATTATTCCATGTGATCATAAAGGTCTCACTTTAAAAGAGAAGAAGTGCTATATTGGCTTGAACGGAAGTGCAACATATACGTGTGTGTTTCATGATGTTTTTGTTTCAAATCAATGGGTGATTGCCGAAAACGCTGATCAGTTTGTGGAAATGATTCGCCCGCTGTTTGTTCTTTATCAAATTCCACTAGGTTTCGGTGGAATCGAAGTCTCCATTCAATCTATAAAGAAAATCCGCAACAAACAAAGTGGGAGTAATCAATACTTAAATATTCAGCCAGAACAATTAGAGTATGAATTTAAACAGCTTCGTGAACGTTATGATCGTATTATTCAATTTAAGCAGCTTGCCGAGTGTTGGCATGATATTTTAAAGCTTCGTTTAGATACAGCATATTTAACGTTAAAGGCTGCCCACGCTTCGATGTTGCATTACGGAAGTGCCGCATATTTACAAAAAAGCGATCCGTCAAGAAGGCTCAGGGAAGCGTATTTCTTTATTAATTTAACACCGACTGTTAAGCATCTTGAAAAATCATTATCTCATTCAAAGTAGAGTCTTAAATACCGAAGAGGTAAAGCTTATTGCCCTTTGGTATTTTTTTATGCATTAAAGTCTCAAAAGCTCTGATTGTCATTATAGTTCCTAGTCCCGCTTTTACAGAGGAGTAATGAATAGTTGAAAAAGTTAATATTTTCAATCATCATTATACTTATAAGTAAACACAACTTTTTGTAAAAGGTAATCCATTCGGATTGTGAGGTATTAATATGCTTAATGAAGGGATCTATGAACAGGTCATTAATCAAAAGATAAAGAACGCTCTAAAAAGCGAAGAGTTTCATTCGTATGAGATTGGGAAAGAGAAGTTGGACGTAGAAGAAGCGCGCAAAATGCTTTCGTCCTATATTTCTAATGTCACAAGAAAAGCTTTGAAGTATATGAGGGATGACAATCAAAAAGACGATGATCTTGCTTTAGCAAATCAAATTAAGACGTGTAATGATATGATAGCAATTTTGAGTGAGAACTTAGACGATGAACAATTTCAATCGTTAAAAATTGCAGAGGAAGGAGAAATATTAACTTCCATCTATTCGCGAATAAATAGTATTAAAAAAAGTATTAAGAAGCAACAAGTGATTAAACCGGTAACACCAATTTCAGAAAGTTCTTTATTCACAGGGTCAAATTATGAACCAAATATGCTTGAAGAATTAAAGCGGGAAATATTATCAGCTGATTCAATTGATTTTCTTGTCTCATTTATTAAGTGGAGCGGTTTAAGATGTATTTTTGATGAGCTTAAATCATTTACACAAGAGCGGGGCGGAAGGCTACGGATTATTACAACCTCTTATATGGAGGCTACTGATTATAAAGCAATAGTGGAACTAAGTCAGTTAAAAAATACTGAAATCAAAATATCGTATGATGTTCAACGTACTCGTCTCCATGCTAAAGCTTATTTATTTAAAAGGAAGACAGGATTTAGTACTGCTTATATCGGTTCTTCCAATCTATCAAATCCTGCATTAACATCAGGGTTAGAGTGGAATGTTAAAGTGACAGAGAAAGACTCCTTTGATATTATTAAAAAATGTGAAGCTACTTTTGAAAGCTATTGGAATGATCGCGAGTTTAAAGACTTTAATGGAGAAAAAGAACAAGATAGAAGGTTACTAAAAATAGCTTTAACAAAAGACAGGCAGCGCGATAGTCATGAAATTCAATATTACCTTGATTATCGGCCTCATTATTATCAAAAAGAAATATTAGAAAAGCTGCAAGTAGAACGGGAAGTTTTTGGACGGATGAACAATCTTATTGTCGCTGCTACAGGGGTAGGAAAAACGGTTATTTCAGCTTTTGATTACCACCGATTCAAATTGAAAAGCAAACATTCCGCACGACTTCTCTTTGTTGCCCATCGTGAAGAAATCTTAAGACAAAGTAGAGATACGTTTCGAGCTATTTTGAAGGATCATAACTTTGGGGATATGTTAGTCGGAAGTCATACACCAACCTCTTTAGATCATTTGTTTATTAGTATTCAAAGCTTTAACAGTAAAAGGCTAACTGAAAAAACAACGAAAGACTTTTACGATTTTATCATTGTTGATGAATTTCATCATGCGGCTGCAGCTTCGTATCAAAAGCTTCTAAACTATTATAAACCAAAAATTCTTCTAGGATTAACAGCTACACCAGAAAGAATGGATGGGAAGAATATTCTTTCTTACTTTGATAACAACATTGCTTCTGAAATCCGTTTACCAGAGGCTATTAACCAAAAATTGCTCAGTCCATTCCAATATTTCTGTATTACAGATACAGTCGATTTATCTAAGTTGAAATGGAGCCGTAAAGGCTATGATTTGAAGGAATTAGAAAATGTTTATACTTATAATGATTTAAGAAGCAATCAAATTGTAAGAAGTATACATAAATATGTGACGGATATTAATGACACAAAGGGCCTTGGCTTCTGTGTATCTGTTGAACACGCTAAATATATGGCTCAATTTTTTAATAAGGTCAATATTCCCGCTGTAGCTTTATACGGAACTGTAGACAAAGAGGTACGGATAGAAGCACAGAATAAGCTAGTAGCTGGGGAAGTTAAATTTATTTTTGTCGTTGATTTATATAATGAAGGTATTGATATTCCTGAAGTGAATACGATCTTATTTTTACGTCCAACAGAGAGTTTAACTGTCTTCTTACAACAATTAGGAAGAGGTTTAAGACTTTCAGAAGGGAAAGAATGCTTAACGGTATTAGATTTTGTAGGACAAGCCCATAAAAACTACTCATTTTCTGAGAAGTTTAGAGTATTAATTGGAAAAACAAAACATTCTGTCCGTCATTATGTTGAAAATGGATTTTCTCATCTTCCAAAGGGCTGCTATGTCCAATTAGAAAAACAAGCAAAAGAGTATATTTTAAGAAACATTAAGGCAAGTGCCAACACACGCGCTAACTTAGTGTTAAAATTAAAATACTTTCAAGAAGATACAGGACAACAACCAACGCTTAGAAATTTTTTAAATTATTACAATCTTTCTTTGTATGATTTCTATGGGCAGAGCAAAAACCGAAGTTTTACCAGGCTTATGGTAGAGGCAGGAATAAAACAAGATTTTAGTTGTATAAATGAAAAAGCTATTACTAGCAGGCTGCCTCATTTATTTCATTTAAATTCCCCTTCCTTCCTGCGGTTTTTGATTTCATATTTAAGAGGGGACGGTACAATGTTGGGCGAGGAAGAGCAAATAATGTTGTCAATGTTTTATTATACCTTTTATCAATCGCATCCTGCTAAACAAGGCTTTTCTAGTATTAGTGAGGGTGTACAAAAGATGATCGATCATCAAGAGTTTAAAGAGGAAATATTAGAAATTATTCTATATCTCTATAGCAAGATTGAAACGTTAGAAATTGAAAATGACTTTTCGTTTCCTTGCCCCTTACGTGTACATTGCAAGTATTCAACAGCGCAAGTGCTTTCGGCACTAGGCTATTATAATGAACAGAAAAGCCCTTCTTTTAGGGAAGGAGTAAAGTATTTTAAAGAGAAGGACTTAGATATTTTTTTTATTACATTGAATAAGTCTGAAAAAGATTTTTCACCGTCTACTCTTTACAATGACTATGCTATTAATGAAAGGCTTTTTCATTGGCAAACTCAAAGCAGGGTAGCAGAAGGAAGTGAGACGGCAAATCGGTATATTCATCACGAAAAATTAAAGCATAAAATTGCCCTCTTTGTTCGTGAATATAAGAAAGAGAAAGGACATACAGCTCCTTTTGTATATTTAGGAACATGTCATTACGTCAGTCATACAGGGAATAAACCGATGAGCTTCATTTGGCGTTTAAAGGAAGAAATGCCGTCCTATTTAGTACCTAAAGCAAATAAAAATATATTATAATTACGTTTACTTTGACATCTAGTTTTGCATAGATGAGCCTCTTACCTATGGCAAAAGGTAGAGGCTCTTATGAATGATATTTATTTTAAACATTTAATCGTATTAATTCCACCACCACGATTGAGAACCGTAAGGGTACTCTACTCTGCTGTCAACGTGAGTGAAGGAACTTCCGTTATATATACCACTGAACCCAGAAGTTTTAGCAGTACTTTTTACTGTAGAAAGAGATACACCAGAAATGCTGATGTCTGCAGCAATTCCGTATAGATGCATACTATTTGTTGCACCGCCAACATTACCATTATGTCTAATACTTCTGAAGCCAGAATTAATTGTAATTGGCTTGTTTCCTACTTTAACACGTAGTGCTTCAAGCTTGTACATTAAGCGGCGGACATTTTCTTTCACTGTTGCTTCAGGTACTTTTCCGCCTGAAAAACCACTGCCATCTTTTGAATAAAATTCACTGTAACTAAAATGTTTAGTACCTGTTGATCTTTCAAGTTCATTTAATTTTTGCGCAGTAGCAGGTCCGACAATTCCATCATCAGTTAGCCCATAAGCCTTTTGGAATCTCTTTACAGCGGCTTTAGTACCAGGACCAAATATTCCATCAATTTTCACATAAGTTTGCGAAGGTGAATCAGCTGCCCAGCCTGCGACACGAATTTGCACTTCTTGAACGTCTGCACCAGAGGAGCCCTCTTTAAGAACGCGGTCAAAATTGTAAGCTTTAGCTTCAGGAGCTTCAAAAAGGGTTAAACCTAATCCAAATAGAAGAGTAAAACTAAATACAAGTAAGAATCTTGAACGGATTTTCATCATTCTATCAATCTCCTAACTAAATATTAATTTTTTTAAAACGAAGTGACTAAATAAGAATGGAGTCTAGCAATGTTGGCTTCTTTACATGGGCATGAGGAACAGTTAAGAAAAGTAAGTTAATAGCTTTGATTAAAACCTCCCTACTTTTTTATTTGATTTTACATGGTAATTTATGTATTTTCCATGATGGTACTTTAAATATAGCAAGAGATTGCACAGTTTGTATACAAGTCTAAAGTACTCTTTTTCAAAACATTGTTAAATGATAGAATTTTTTAGGTTGTTTGTTTTCTTCTCTAGTAAATATGACTAGCAGTAGACAAAAATACCTACAATTAACAGAGTGTTAATTGTAAATCATTTTTAATCTCTTTTTTTATAAATAGTATTGATTCTTTTTATTTAATATATTGGGATATATATGCAATCTTATTTTTTAACGGAAGGGGATGATCAAAATAGGAGTATTTATATTCATTAATATCCTTGTAGTTATCTTTACTTATTATTTTGCCTTTTTATATGCTGACAAGGATCGTAGTAAGACAATGGCGGCTGGAGGTTATTTGGTGTTGTTAGCTATTTTTGTATTTGCTCTCGCGATGATTTTAACATTTGCTTTAGCTCCATTATTACAGACGGGTGTGATCTTAATATATACCTATGGGATTAGTTTTAGTATTTTATTTTTTATAAATGGACTGATTATTTTAATCATTGGATTATTTACTAAAGAAAAAAGCAAACAAATAATGTGATATGATCGCATGGTGACATTAAAGAGGAAGCGGCAAGTCTAGTAGAGTAGTTATTTATAGATTAAGAACAATTAATTTTTGATCACACTATATATGTTTAATGCAAAATAAAAGTTAAGAGTATTGCAACCAAAATGTTAGAAGGTTGCACATATAAAAAGGCTTGCTAACCCTCTCAATATACCCTACCGTTATTGGTGTCTAATCAATTAAAGGTGGGGGGATGAAAGGATGCTAGCAATGCCTGAAATTAATCATATCAAAAAATTAAGGAATATAAAATCCTTGTCAATCAACGAAATCTCAAAACGCACTGGTTTTAGTTGGACAACTGTCAAAAAGTATGCAGATGAAGATCAGTTACCTGAAGAAAACGTAGTTGTAAAAAAAGGGATGATGTATGAAGAAAAGTGGGGAGAAATTGTCATTGATTGGCTAGTTGAGGATTATGCACTTAAAAAGAAACTAAGAAGGAATAACACGATTCTGTTTAAGAATTACAGAAGTTAGATTTTCCCGGTTCTTATCGAACCGTTTGTAACTTTATCAAAGAAGAATGGAAAGAAAAAATGTTGGATGAAGCGGATGAATGGAAAGTAGAATACGGAAGGCTGACTCATCCACCCGCTGAAGCTCAAGTAGACTTTGGAATTACAGAGGCAATCGAAGATGGCAAAGTGAAAGACATACATTGTTTAGTGATGATTTTCCCGTATAGTAACGGGGGGTTTGCAGTTCCTTTAAGGGCAGAAAACCAGGAATGTTTTTTGGAAGGTCTTAAAGTACTTTTTGATGAAGCAGGTTTTGTACCAAGAAAGCTTCGTTTGGATAATCTTTCGGCAGCGGTTGTTAAAGCAAGAAGCCGGAATCAATAAACTATTTTCACTGAGGCATTTCAACGTTTTGCGAGTTATTACGGATTTGAAGCACAAGCCTGTAATCCGAGAAAAGGAAATGAAAAAGGACACGTAGAAAACAAGGTTGGATATGTTCGTTATAACTTTTTCACTCCATCCCCCGTCATTAAAGATTTAAGAAAATAAGGGCTGGCAAAGTTCTAAACTTTTCGTTGCATTTTTCTAAACTTTTTACTTGCAAAACACAATATACAACTATTTTCTTAAATCTGTGAATTTTTCAAACACCAAAAAGTCCTATAGACAGCAAATAATTTTCAATAAAATTTCTTTTCTAATTTTGATGAATCAATAGTTTTATCGTCCCATTAAAAAATTCCATCCAATGTTAAGAGGAAGTGACTTGGGCAAATTTTATTATTTATATTTTGAAAGGATAGCGCAATGAGTACAAAACTTACAATTTATGGATCAATTCAAGAAGAAGAAATAGTTCCTTCAATAATAAAAGAGGAATTTAATGAAAAAAAATACAATGTTACCGAAAATGCTTCTTATTTTTATATTAAGTGGAGAAAATATTTTAAATCGTGTGAGTTGAAAGTGAGCATTAAGCCTTTAACAGAAAAAGCAATGAATGATTTACAACAGGATTTTGCTTGCAGACCGATGGATAATAAAGAGCTACAACTACAAATTCTCACTCAAATCAGTTATTTAAATGTAGCCATTCATATAGAAATGAAAGAGGATTTAAACAAAGAATTAACTCAACATTTTTTACGTATTTTACATAGAATTAAAGGGATTGCTTATTTAGCTAATGGGGATCTGCTTGATTGTAATGGGGATGTTATTGTGTACCGTAATGGAACAAGTGGAAATGCTCATTTCGTTGTTCATGCTGCTAAAAAATTTGTAAGGTCAGAGTCCCCTCATTCTAACGAGGGACAACAGCGGAAGGAGCGATCGCTATCAATTTTAACAGAAAATCATATCCCCTATATTGAACATTTACCGCAGTTACCGCCAGAAGCAGAGATTACATTTCGAACAAAAGAGGAAATTGCCCAACGTGCTGTTGCTTTACTTATGATCATTCAATTTGCTTGTGACGTAGCTAATCACAATAATATCGAGGAATCACGAGAGTTTATGAAACAACTGCTCCGAAAATATAATGTTGAACACGCAGTCACACAAAGGGAATGGGACTTTTTACATAGTCATAATGAAGGAATTGAAACTGAAGCAATTCAACTAATTTGGCAATATGAAGCATACTGGGTGCTTATATGGGCATTAGGTTTTGTAGAGGAATTAAGTTTTCCAAGTGATATTTGTAACTGTGATTTTGCTATTAAAACGGTTTCAAATTGTACTAGCTTTGAAGAGTTCTATGAAAAGGCAGTCTTAAGAGAAAGTGCAGAAATTCTTAATGAAGCTGATTTAATTTATCGATACCATTGGGCTTGTGTCAATGCTCGCGTTAATAACAGTTCTGAACCTGGAAATTTGAATGAAAGTGTCGTAGTTGAAAGGCATCGAGCATTAAATTGGCTTATTTCATATCAACAAGCCGATTGGGACCACGTAAGGACGGATACGTGAAATTAGTTATGTTTAATTTGTTGAATTATCTGTAGCTAATAGATAGAAAAGAGCCTTTCGGAAATGAAAGGCTCTTATCATATTAGTTGGACAAATGTTGTTTTTGCTTGATTTACAAAATATCTGTTTTTACTTCGCTCCTTGTTCTTCAAAAAGCTTTATAATCTTAATAATGACGTTTGTAGCTTTCATCATGTTATCAACAGATATATATTCGAATTTCCCATGGAAGTTTTCCCCGCCTGTGAAAATATTCGGTGTTGGCAGTCCCATGAAAGAGAGCTGGGAGCCGTCAGTTCCACCGCGAATTGGTGATACAATGGGCTTAATGTTAAGTGACTCCATTGCTTCATAGGCAATATCGACAATTTCTTTAACCGGTTCTATTTTTTCTTTCATGTTGTAATATTGATCTTTCATCTCGAGAATGATTTGGCTGTCATCATATTTTTCTTTAAATTTTTCCACATTTTTCTCAATGAATGCTTTTCTTTCATTAAATTTTGTTCGATCAAAATCGCGAATAATGTAAGAGAGAGTTGTTTCTTCTACATCGCCATGAATCGAAATGAGATGGAAAAACCCTTCATAGCCTTCTGTATATTCTGGAGCTTCTTCAGCAGGTAATGTATTGTGAAATTCCATTGCGATTTTCGCGGAGTTGACCAACTTCCCTTTTGCTGTTCCTGGATGTACGCTATTTCCTTTGATCGTAATTTTTGCCGCCGCAGCATTAAAGCTTTCATATTCTAGTTCTCCGAGCGGGCCGCCGTCAACAGTATATGCATATTTAGCATTAAATTTTGCAACATCAAATTTATGGGGACCTCTTCCTATCTCTTCATCAGGAGTAAATGCGACTCGTACTTTTCCGTGCTTGACTTCTGGATGCTTTATTAAATAAGCCATCGCTGTCATAATTTCAGCAATACCTGCTTTATTATCAGCGCCAAGCAAAGTTGTTCCGTCTGTTGTAATTAACGTATGGCCTTTGTACTGGGGAAGCTCAGGGAAATCTTTTGGCGATAGGACAACATTTAAAGTTTTATTTAAGGTAATATCATTTCCGTCATAATTTTCGATAATTTGTGGCTTTACATTCGCACCAATAAAATCAGTCGCTGTATCAACATGTGCTAAAAATCCTATTGTTGGCACTTGCTTATCTGTGTTGGCAGGTAGTGAGGCCATTACGTAGCCATTTTCATCTATTTCTACTTCTTCCATTCCTATCTGCTGTAACTCCTGTACTAACATTTTTCCGAGTGTTAGCTGGCCTGGTGTTGAAGGGCAAGTTGTACTATCTTCATTTGATTGTGTATCCACTTTAACATAAGAAGTAAATCGCGCAATAATTTCATCTTTCAATGTCTTTCAGCTCCTTAAAGATAATTATCCACATGCTTATCCTAGACTGTTAACAAATAAAGCATTTCTCGCGGTCAACTTATAAACAACTAAGTTTTTTTGCTTCTACCATGGTCTATAGGCACTTTTGTAGTTTGAGCGGAATAACCTTTCATCTTACTTGTTTACAGACTAAGATAAATGAACCGTATATTTATTTTATCACTGTTTTGTTTAAAATATCATAATAGACTTCTTGTTTTTGTGTTTAAAGTCATTATTGAAAATTAAATTTTCAGAAAAAACAATTGATATATATATGTACATATATATATAATATAAACAACTAATTGAAGGGGGTGTATCCTATGAAAAAATATGTTTCTCCAAAAGCTAAGGAGGTTAAATTACCTGCGGCTCTTGCAGCAGAGCTTATTATGGCTTAATGAAGCCGGAGAAGACTAGACTTTAGTCTTCTCCATCTCATCTCAGGAGTAGAAGCTATGAATAATTACTATTTAAATGTTAAAAGTAACATATTAATTTTGACATTAATAATATTAATAAGTATGTCTTTGATTTATATAGAAATCACAAAAATATCCCTATTTTTTCTAATTACTTATATTGTTGTAGGAAATGCAAAAAGAATATATTCTGAAAGATTTATTATTTTAAGTTATTTATTAAGACGAACGACTTACATAATTCCTCTTTTTTTACCTATCTTGTTTTTAGAGGATTTTAAATTAATCGTCGGAACAAAAATGACTTGGTATATTATTGGTGTTGTTGTAGCATTAGGCTTTATATTCGTAAACTATAATACTTGGAGGTTAATACTTCACTACGATTATATTTCATTATTTAAAAGAAAGAGGAAAATAGATTATTTTACAATGCCCTTTGTTCTAATTTTTTCAGCGATAGGTGAAGAGATTTTTTTTAGATTTTATATTATTTCAAATCTAAGAGAGGATAATCTATCTTTATCTATTATTCTTAGTACATTATTATTTTTTTTATATCATTATAGTACACCTTGGTCAGAAGGATTTACTCGAAACGACTTTTTAAATCAACTACTATTTGGTTTAATTTCTGCTTTTCTTTTTATTCTCTCTGGATCTATTTTTCCATCTATTCTTATGCATTTAATATTTAACTCACCTCATATTTTACAAAACATAAGATCTTATAAATTCAATTACGTTATTAACAAACGGAAATAGAGGGTTGGTTTCATGAATGAAGTAATTACAGTATCCAATTTATGTAGAGATTACAAAAGTACAAAAGGCTTTTTAAAGAAGAAAAAATATACTGTCCAAGCGTTAAAAGGAATATCTTTTAGTGTGAAAAAGGGAGAAGTTTTTGCGATTTTAGGGCCTAATGGGGCTGGAAAAACAACGACAATAAAAATTTTAACAACATTGCTTGCTCCAACATCTGGAGAAGCGAAGGTTTTAGGGTACAATCCATTTGGCGAAGAGAAACAGTTAAGGCCTAAAATCAACTTTATTTACGGTGGGGAAAGAAATTTATATTGGAGAATTTCGGCAAGAGAGAATTTAGAATATTTTTCTGATTTATATAAGGTGGAAAATTCCATTAAGAAGAAAAGAATACCTGAATTACTGGAGTTGGTCGGTTTAACCGATAGAGCAGATGAAAAGGTTGAAACATTTTCAAAGGGAATGAAGCAAAGGCTACAAATTGCAAGAGGATTGGTAAATGATCCGGAAATTTTATTTCTAGATGAACCAACAATTGGTCTAGATCCTGTTGGTGCCAGGGATCTGCGAAATATTATAAAAAAATTGTCAGCACTTGGAAAAACAGTTATCATTACTACTCATTACATGTTTGAAGCAGATGAACTTAGCGATCGAATAGCAATAATTAAAGATGGAAAGCTAGTTGCTCTTGATACACCAACAAATTTAAAAAGAGAGATTAATAATACAACCGTGGTAGAAGTTAAGGTTAAATCTGTTTTAGAAGAGGAAATAAATGCATTAGATAAGTTAGAACACACAATTACTACAACAGTGAGCAAGGCAGATGATTATCATTTAATAAGTGTTAACTCAACTGACTTTACTGAAACAATTAAACAAATTATTAATATTTTTGATAAAACAAAAATCATTTCTATAAGTTCAAGGGAATCAACGTTGGAAGATGTATATATTAAATATATTGGGGAGTAAGAAAAGATGAACCATTTTTTTTGAGTGTTTTACGTCAATCTTTTAACTCATCTTAAACAGAGTTTTGCACGATCAACATTTAAATTTATCATTATTATCCAACCAATTTTATATTCCCTATTATTATTATTAATGAGTCTAAAGTCTTCTACAGCTTTTATGGGAGAGTATATAGTGATAAGTGCAGGCATAATGACGCTTTGGAGTTCTATTATTTTCTCTTCAGCTGGTGATATTGAGAGAGAAAGGTTCATGGGTACTTTAGAATCAATTTATAGTTCTCCGACTGATTTTAGATTAATTATGTTAGGGAAAGTAAGTGCAAATGTTGTTCTCGGAATGATGTCCATGATCATTAGTTATCTTTTTATTTCGATTTTATTTAATATTAAAGTGCAATTAGCTAACCCTATGCTTTTCTTCTTAAGTTTTTTATTATCAATTGTTTCATTTATTCTTCTCTCTTTACTGCTAGCCTCCTTATTTACGTTATCAAAAAAAGCTAGGTTATTAATGAATTGTTTAGAGTATCCGATATATATTCTTTGTGGGATAGTGTTTCCATTGGATCTTATCCCTGTTTCGATAAGGTGGATTGGATATATCCTTTCTCCAACTTGGAGTGTTGAACTATTAAGAATGACAATGACGGGAGCCATTTCGTATAAAAATGTATTTTCTAATTTAACTGCATTAATTGTACTATCATTGTTATATTTAATAGCAATATTAGTTACATATAAAAAAGTAGATAAAGTTACTAGAATAAATGGTAAATTAGGAGTTCATTAATATGAATATTACATATTATATAAAGAGTTTTTTCTTACAAGCAATAATATCGTATAAAGCATTGTTTGGTTTTTTTAGTCCGAAAATATACATTTTAGTTAAAGTAGTAAATCCTATATTCCAGCTTATTTTTTTTAGTATGCTCGCTGGATATTTATATAAGACAAGTGATATAACACCATGGGTTATTGGAAATGCTTTTTTACTTTGTACATATAACATTTTATTTGGGGTTGCCGCAGTCATGGTCACTGAAAGAATGTTCGGAACCTTAAAACCCATTGTCGCGTCCCCTGCAAATAAATTATTTGTATTTTTAGGTAGAGGCTTTATGCATGTAATTGATTCGTCAATTACAGTAATACTAGGATTTTTTACAGGATTTTTATTCTTTAATCTTGATTTTTCTAATGTAGATTTAATTGCACTAGCAATGACAGTATTTATTAGTATGTTTGCGGCTACAGGGTTTGGTCTTTTAATAGCGAGTATCGGATTATTAATAAGGGATTTAAATATGTTACTTAATGTTTTATCAATGTTGTTATTAATTATAACTGGAGCTAATATTCCTTTGAGCCTATTACCTGATTGGGCCCAGCTAATTTCTTACTCAATACCAATTACTAGGGGTATTGAAGCTTCTAGACAGTTAATGGACGGTGCAACGTTTTATTCTGTGGGACCGTTAATAGGACAAGAATTGATTGTTGGAATTATATATATGCTGTCTGGATTTGTGTTTTTTAAGGTTATTGAAAGGTTATCAAAAATAAAAGGAACTTTAGAATCGTATTAGAGAGGTGGAAAAATGATTTATTTAAAACCTATTAATAAGTATATCAACAAAAATGAAATTATAGAAAACATTTCAACAAATGATAATGATATTATTTTTTTTTTTTTTTAAGTGGATCTTTAATAGAAGGAATGGGAAATGCTCGGTCGGATTTAGATATATTCTTACTTAATAATAAGTCTGTGTTAGAAAGTTTAAATAAAGTAGACTATGATTTTTCAGAATTTAAAAATGGTTTTAAAAATATAAATAACTTTGGATGTGATATTGAATATTGGGATATTGACTATATAGAGGAGTTATTTGAACAGATAAATAATATTGATTTTAGTAATACAAATATAAGATCATTAAATTTATTAGACATAGAAAAATCATCATTAGAAAGGTCGACTTCCTTTATTCATAGATTATTAGTTAGCAAATGTATAAAAAATGAAGAAGCTTATAATAAATTAAAGAGTAATTTAAAGGTGAACAATTATTATAAGTTGATGGTTAGACTTTATATTAATAATGTAGATAATCTTTTTGATGATATTATTGGTAACTATGAATACGAGGAGTATGAAACAGCTGTGATGATAGCTAGAAGTGCACTATTAAAAACTTTAGGAGCATACTTATTTAGTCAAAGGGTTTCAATTGATCGAGATAAATGGATATTAATGAAGCTAAAGGGTTTATCTAAAGCGAATAGGGAAGCTTCTAGTATATATATGAGGGGTAGGGAAATTCTTTTTACAATAAATAATTCGGATTTAATGACAAATGTTGAAGATATTTTAGAATTAAATAATGAAATTATTGAAACTATTCAAGGTAATTTAGGAGGAATTTAATATGAACGATATTTATAAAAAGAATATAATGTTTAGATTTAGAATAATTGGAAACAAGAATATTTTAATAGGAAATAGTAAAACATATGAGTTAAATGAGACGGGCAAGTTTATTTGGTCAAGTATTGACGGAAAATCTTCTGTAAAAGATATTAAAGAGCAAATCATAAATGAATACCATTGTGATGACAAAGTAGCAGAAGGTGATCTCAAAAATTTTCTTGCATTTTTAACTAGTATTAATGCCGTTAAAATATCATAGAATAAAGAGAGGAAAGTGTAAAAATAAAGTGCAGACTTGTGCAGCTGCTTTGTACAAAGTCTAGCGCTTTTTTCGTTTCAAAAAAGTCTCATATTAAGAGTATCGAGGTTAAGAACATATGGCATCCTAAAGAAACTTAATTCTACTATAGGTTTCACAAATTAGTTGATAGAACCTATAATAAGATGTGTAAATTATTTATAATGCATTTAGTCTATTTTTCAATAGCTGCTTTGTTTAATATTGAATAAATTGCATCTTTTAAATCAAAATACAAAATAGTATCTCCTCTTAATTAACGTTTTTAAGTATGTAATAACCGTATAAGAATGTTAATATAACTGTAGAGTAAAAAAGCTTATGAAGCGAGGACTTTTTATGAATCTTAATATTATGACGGAAAAAGAATTATTAATTAAATTAAAACAATATGGTGAAAATCAAAGTAATTTAACGTGTGTAATATTAGATATAGATAATTCTCATAAGAATTTTGGCAAGGAAATAAAAAGCAATATAATTGATTATTTATTAGTTGAAATATGCCAATCTTTTAACAACGCATATACATGCAGGTTTGGTAGAGATGCATTTCTAGTTCTTATACCTGACAATAAAATTTCCTTATTTGAAATACCAATTATAAAAGAAAATCTTCAGAAAAAACTACAACAAAACATGAAAAGTGAGATAACATTTTGTATAGGAATCGCTAATTACCCAGAAAACGTAAAAAATATTAGTGAGTTAACAGCAATAGCGAGCGAGGCTTTATTTGATGCAAAACAAAAAGGAATTAATAAAATTGAGATTCCTAGCGGCGAGCCTATGAAATTAAAGTCTCTTTATTTTCGAAAAGGACAATTAAAAAAGCTCAGTTATCTTTCTGAAACTATAAAAGAAAGTGAATCCTATATTATTAGAAAAGCGTTAGATGAATATTTTGATAAGCATTTTAATGATTAGTTTATGAAATCATTATTAAAATTTAAATAAGTGAATTTTAATTGCAGTGGAAAGTATCTTTTTTTAATAGAAAACGGTAATTTTGCTTTCATTAGTGAAAAATTGAATAATAAAATTCATTTGGCAATCAAGGCGCATTTTAAGCAAATAGAACAGTCGTTCATGAGCTTACAATGAATTTGCGAGCGTTTGTTCATAGTCTGAAGTTAATGACGAACTAATGTACATTAAAGAGACAGTTCCCCCGACTAAAATTCCAATAATGAAGTGGGGGATTTACTGTACTAATATCCGTTTCGGCACTAATTTTGCAGCATTGTATGTTCCTTTTCCTACTTTAACCTACTCTTCTTGGAATAAAGGTTTTTATTTCCCCTAAACCATCATGATAAGTAACAGTTGCATTTGCTCCATTAATTAATGTCATTTGTGGAGGACTATGACCAATATCAACATTATAAAGAATAGGTAGATTTAAATCCGATAGTACAGAATGAATTGTCGATTCAATGTTTAAATCTTTTTCTACCTGACAGTTGTAAAATCTTCCAAATAAAATACCGCTTGTGTTATTAAACCATCCGCTGTGTTTCATTTGCCATAACGAATCATATATATCATAAATATTTACGTTAGTTGATTCTAAATACCAAATTAAGGGGGAATCGCCGATAAAATTTTGTCTAAACTTTGTTATATTACCAAAGTGTGTACCAATTAAAGTTTTAAGAGTATTGAGACATCCGCCTAATAAAATCCCAGAAAATTCTGTCGATTTCGCTTCCTTATTTTCACCAAACAGTCTCCAAAATGTAGGTGTATCAAGATAAAAGCCAGAGCCTAAAGGCTTATGAGATTTTTCCCAACTCGATTGACAATATTTAGAAGATATTTGTGTGAATATCCCTGAATCCGTTTCTAGAATGTTTAACCATTTAGATGTTACGTTGTCCCAGTTCTTTGCAGAAAGATCTATGAGGTTGGTGGAATGGGCAGTTGCAGTACCTGTTAGTAATGTGTATACAAAATTTAATGTACTAATATCAGAGTAACCAATGATCCATTTTTTGTTTATGTTTTTTAATTTATCCCATGATAATAAAGGAAGAATGTCTATTAATAAATTACCTCCCCAAGGAGGAAAAATGGCATCGATTTGATCATTTAATAAGAAGTCTTCCAATTCAGAGGCTCTAGTTGTTTTATCTGCTCTCGTTTCTCTCCTGACAGTTTTCCCCTCTATTATTTTGAAGCCCCGTTTTTTAAAATTTAATATCGCTAAGTCAAGCAGAGGCTGAAATGCTTTTGGTACACTGTTAGACGGTGCTGTAATGCCTATAGTACTTCTATTTTTTAATGGGGGAGGAAAGGTGATAGTCATTTTTACCTCCTATACTTTAAAAGTAGAATCATTTAACAATTTAAGGAATCGGTTATATTTACCTTTATCAGTAATTTGACCGGTAATTCCAATTATATTGAGTTTGTTAATAAATTCATCTGTATTTAATATATTCTCTACTTCAATTTCATAAGTAATGAACTCGTTAGGAAACTTAGTACAATCAAGATCTATTTCCCAAGTATTAAATGCTTTTAAAACGGATCGTTTGTTATTAATATAACCTAAATATTTTAGCTCCTTTTTCTCTCCAAGAAGGGTTAGAACCGCCTCAAATGCATCATTATTTAATAATTTATAGATATGATTAGGATTATCAACTGCATCATAAAAACTATTTATTGAAATCGGTTTGTGAAATTCATAGGATTTTACTATGTTATTTTTAAATGAGTTTTTAATTTTAACGGTTAAAGTATATTTATTTTCTATTTTCCTAACTCTTAGAGTAATACCGTTTTTTTGAAAAAAGCGTTCAGGAGATTCAAAATAATAATTTACTTGTTCAATTGGATCTCGAACCTTTTCAAAAAATTCTAACGCACGGTAGTAGCCTTCTTTTTCAATTAACAGCTTTAATTCATTTTCTTCCTCTTTCAATTCTTATGATCCTCCTTATCGTCATTAATCCAATTTTTTAAGGGTTAATTAATTTGCCATTAAACCTAGGTATTAATTGACAATCACGAATATCATCATGATTTGTCAGCCAAAGTATAAATCTTTCAATGCCCATACCAAAACCAGAGGTTTGAAGAGGAGTTAATTCTTTCATACTTAAATACCATTTATAGTTTTTTTCATCAACTTTTAGGAGTTTCATACTTTTTCTTACTTGTTCTTTAGTTACATTACGTTCACCACATCCTACAACCTCACCAATACCAAACAGTAAATCTCCATTTAGAGCATATTTATAATCTAATGTTGCCGCTTGATAAAAAGGTACAGACATGTAGTCATGATGTGTAACCCAAACAATCCCACCATTCAGCTTTATTAACTCTTTTTCTCCTTCATCTGTAAGAGTTCTAAATCCTTCTTTGTGACTTTTGATGTATTTTGGATTATTTTTTAACTGCATAACGGCGTCTTCCATTGTAATTTGAGGATAACGAGTGTCTTTTAAAATAAACGCTTCAACATGTTTTAATGTACCAGCAGTTTGATAAATAATATCAGGTATATTCTTAAGTAGCCCTTTACATAAATAGTCTATATATTCGTTTACTAATTGAATTACATCTTCTAAGCCGCCAACAATTTCAGCTTCGCTATGGTAAAACTGACAAAGGTGTCTTTGATCAGCCTCTTCCCCTCGAAATGACGGCATAATATAATGAACTCCTTTATGATGATTTCTTAATGCATATTCTAAATGGAATTGCATTGAATCTGATAAGTATGTCTCTACTCCTTCTAAATTAACTTTTACTGGTAAGGAGTCGCTTCCTAACCCCATTGGACTTGTTACTGATCCAGTTGTTACTGGGAGACTTACTGACCTAATCCCTTTGTTTCTAAAAAACTCCCAAGTTAAATAAGTGATTTCGTCCTGAATAATCATAAGAGATGTATACCAAGGGTTATGAATCGCTTTTATAAAATGATTATCTAGATCTTCCCATGATCTTGGTGGAAAAATACGTTCTCTAACGATAGATGATTTATTCATACATAACACTCCTCGTATATTATGTTTAGGCGTTATTATTCGCCTATAATTTGTTAGTTCTTTTAATGTCAAAGGTTTGCTTTTTAAATGGTGAAGGCGATGAAAAAAAACGTTATAAATGAAGCATAAAAAGCTTTAAACACCCTTTTAAACATTCTAGTAATTCCCAATTTGTGACTGTTGCGTTTAAAGTTTTTCTTTTTAAGTAATTGTTACCTAGAAACTCCACAATCCATTATTTTCCTCTTAACATATTACTGCGGGTCTTAATAATAGATCAAATATTAAAAAAATTCAAAAATTAATTATATGAAAAATACCATAATATTTTTAGAGAGGCAAGTCATTTTCTATTTACTTTATAGAGATATATGTATATAAATATATATATATCATATTTTTTGAGGGAAAGGTACATTTTACTTTCAAATTGAAATTAAAGTTTTTTATTTTTATTGAAAATTCTCTATATTTGACTTATATCGTCATTTTTTGTTATAAAATTAATAAACTAAATATTTTGAAAAAAGGGAGTTTTCTATGAAACCTTTTGTTTTATATGTTTATAGTGGAAAGGGAGGGGTAGGTAAATCTACGGTTTCTGCCAACTTAGCTTTTACACTATCGTCACTTTCAAACAAGAAAATAGGGCTTTTTGATGCAGACATAGAAAGTCCTAGCATCCCCAATCTTATAAAGGGACTATCATTCACAAAACAAATCTATTTCCGGGATATGGTTATTTATCCTGCAGAAGTGAACGGAATTAAAGTTTCTTCAACAGGATTTATCAATAATCAATCTGAAAATCTATATTTTACTGGAAAAGTATTAGAAGGTGCAATGTCTCAATTATTACTAGATGTAAAGTGGGATGTAGACATACTAATCGTAGATTTACCTCCTGGGACAAACTATGTCCATAGTTATCTTATGTCTAAGTTGCAAGGAGCGGTTCTTTTAGTCACAACTCCTCAAGAATTAAGTTTTGCTGATACTCAAAGAGGGATTGATTTTATAAGGAGGATTGGTTTAGATATTATTGGTTTAATTGAAAATATGTCATATCTTGAATGTGATAAGTGTTTCGAAAAAAATAAATTTTATTCTGGAAATACACTCCAACAGCTTGCTGAGCCGAATGATATTCATATATTAGCAGAATTACCCATGTTATTTGATTTGAGCAACAATATAGATACACCTTTCGTTATTGAGAATCCTAATCATCCTGTTACATCAACATTTATAGATATATCAAAAAAAAATACTTAATACTTCAAAAATAGTTTATGATAGAAAGGGGTGAGAAGCATGCTTAAACCTGTTGATTATAATATGGGGCTTATCCCAGATGAAATTTTTCAAGAGTTAGAGGACGTATACAACATTAACATTGAAAAAGTACTACCATATGTGGGTGTTAACAATAAGCCCATTTTTTTAAATAAAAGATCTGAAACATCAAGGAAAATTATAATTAAGATTGAACAAGGATATTTTATGTTAAAAGAAATTCCTTGGTATATAAAAACAGATTATATAAAGGCAATACTTAGTTTACAAAATGAATTACATTTTATTAATGGGAAATCACCTAAAATACTAATGAGTAACGACGAAAGTCTTTCAGTTAATTTATTAGGCAAAGAATATTTTATTCAAGAGTTTATATTTGGTAATGGATGGAGTTATAATCGAAAACAAGCATTTTATGCTGGTAAAGTACTTCGGGAATTTCACAAAAACACAAAAAAATTCATTACTAGTCCTTTGAATTTTAAAACAGAAACAATAATGGAAAATGCTAAAGGAATTCTAAACTTACTAATGCGTAATTTTAAAAAGAGAAGAAATGGCCTTACAGAACAAAAGCAAAAGCTGTATTTACTATTCATAAAAAAAGCGAATATGTTAATAAAAAGGTATGAGAAAGAACTCTTAACATTATTTTATGGAAAAGATAGGGTAATTGTACACGGTGATTATAACCCAAATAATATTACTTTTTCAACAGAGAACGAGATTAAGAGTATTTATGATTATGATAATGTATGTATAGATGATCCGATTCATGATATTGCTGAGGGATTAGTAGATTTTTCAGTAATTGAATATAAGCCTTTTACATCAATGTTTCAGAAAATGCATATAAACTCTCCTCAAAAAGAATTATTTACTGCATTTTATCGTGGCTATTTTAGTGACTATAATGACGGTGACAACAGATTAATTAATATGATACCTAGTGCAATGATAATAGTGTTACTTGAGTTGTGTTGCTTAGGATTAATTAGAAATGACTGGGAAATTACATTATCACTTAATTACTTAGAAAACCTTGAGAGATTTCATAGTATGATCAGTAGCTACTTATTTGAATTAAGGGAATCATCAGCAGTTAATTAAGGGTTTGTTTATGATCAAAATCTGTTAAAGAGAGGAGGACAGCCATGAATTGGTCAATGGAGAAGTTAGAAAAATTAAAAGCACTATTGAGTTATGCTAAAGGAAATTCCAATTTTTATCATAAGCAATTATCTAACTTTAATCCTGAAGAGTTAGATCAGGATATATTTACACGTATTCCTATTTTATATAAGGAGGATATTATTGGTAAGGAAGAAACGTTGCTTACAATATCCCGTAGGAATAATTTAACAACAGAGTATACAAGCGGTTCAACTGGAAGTCCTTTAAAATGTTACAAGGGAATAAGTGAGGTATTAAGGAAAACAAAAGATCTTTGGACATTTAGAAAGGAAAATGCTCGAGTTAACCCTAAAGATTTGTATGCAATGTTTTATGCATTTACAGAAAATGACTTAAAGACAGATAAAATTCAGTTAGTTGATAACGCGTTATATTTGTCAATGTTAAACATGTCGCACGATAATTTAAATGATTATTATGAAGCACTTAAAGAATATAAGCCTAAATGGCTTCTAGGGGTGCCTTCAGCACTTTATATTTTTTCTAACCATATTATAAAAAATAATTACAATATTAATGAACTATCTATAAAATATGTAGAAGCTAATGGTGAAATGTTGTTTGATTATCAAAAAAAAGCTATACAAAGAGCATTTGGGCCAATACTATATAATCATTATGGTTGTAGGGAGTTTTGGTGCCTCGGCATGAGCTGTCATGAGGGAAACATGCATATCTTAAATGAACGTTTTTATTATGAAGTTGTGAATGTGGATGAAAAGGGCATAGGGGAGTTAGTGGTTACAGATTTAAGTAATAAAACGTGGCCGTTAATAAGATATCATATCGGAGATTTAGTCCATAAAGAATTAATGAATTGTTCATGTGGGAATGAAAGTCCAATTATCAAAATTACAGGGGGCCGCTCACAAGATTATCTTAAAATCGAGGATTGGACTGCAAATCCTATTCTTTTTCATTATGTTGTCATAAAAATGAATAGGCTATATCCAGATAGTGTACGCCAATTTAAGATTATACAAGCAGCAGAAAAGGTTTTACTTATGGAACTGGTTCCAGGAAAGAACTATAGTAGGATGATTAAACAAAAATTAAAAGAAGAGATTAAGGAGAGGCTTCCAAATCAAACAGAGTTTAAAGTGATAGAAAGGGATTTTATTCCTAATAAATTCGGAAAATTCAAATATTTTGAAACATATAAAAGAAAGGAGAATAATGGTGATGGATCTAAAAAATCAGCTATTTCAAATTATTCGTGAAGAGGCTAATGAAAATGGAGTATCAATTACCCAAGAACTTACCTTAGACTCTAACCTAGTAGATGAACTTAATTTTGACTCCATTATGGTTCTACAGTTAGTACTAAGGTTAGAAGATGAATTTGGAATTGATATGGAAGATGAAGATATTAATCATGAGTTATTCGAAAAAATCGGCAACCTTGTGCAGTACTTAGAAAAAAACTCCAACAAGGACCAACAAGTTTCATGATCATATCTTTAAAAAACAAAAACATCTTGCTTGTAGGCGGTTCAAGTGATCTTGGTAAAGATCTATTAAAAAAATTATTAAAAGAAGGTTGCCGTGTAGGAGCTACATACTTTAAAAATAAGATAGATTTAAACAATGAATTCGAAAAATATAAAGAAAATCTTTTTATAGAACAAGTAAATGTGAAAGATAATAAAAGTATAAAAGAAGGAATTAGCAAATTAATTAAAAAGTTAAATCGGGTCGATGTGTTTATCTATAATTCGGGAGTGTGCAGTGATTCCCTTTTTGGACTGATGAGAATTCAAGATTGGGAACATGTAATGGATGTGAACATTAATGGTGCCTTTTTATCAAGTAAAATCGTTACTAATCATATGGTAAGAAACAAATTAGGTAAAGTATTATTTATTGCATCTACAAAAGGTTTAGTGGGGTCTTATGGTCAAGCAAACTACTCTGCATCAAAAGCTGCATTAATCGGACTGATGAAATCTTTAGCAAAAGATCTCGGTAAATTTAATATTAGTGTTAACGCTGTTTGCCCCGGATTTATTATGACAAATTTAAATAAAAATGATCCTAGAAAAAAACAAGCAGCGATTGAATCTAGTGTATTATCTAAAGTTTCAACTGCTGAGGAATTATCAAACTTTATTTTATATTTAATTTCTGATTATGTCTCAACCGTATCTGGTCAAGTGTTTAAAGTGGATAGCAGAATGTGAAGGAGTGTAAAGTGATGCCACTGACTTTTGGAGACCTTTTACTAGATTCAGCCGGAAGATATCCAAATAAAAAAGCTATTATTGAAGGATCAAAATCGCTTACATATCGGGAATTACTTCTAGAAGTAACTAAGTGTCAACATGAGTTATTAAGTAAAAATAAAACCATCATAGCAATCTTTCTTCCAAACTCTATAGAATATGTTATTTCTTTTTTTTCTGCTTCTATGTTAGGTGCTATTATAATGCCTGTCTATTGGAAATTAAGCTCACATGATGTGAATATAATATTGAATAAAGCTGGTGTTGAATTAATCATTACAAACACACTTGGGAAAGAAAAGATTAATAATAACGCATTTAAATATCATCTAATTCATTCAGTTAAAAATAGCACTGACACGGCAACGTTAAAGTTAATAAATAAGGAAAAGACAAATACATCATTAATACTTCAAACTTCTGGAACAACATCAACACCAAAGTTTGTAGGGCATTCATTTTCATCGATTGTTTCAAACTTAAAAGCACATATAAAATCATTAAATTTATGTAATAAAGATACTGTATTAATTGTTTTGCCCATGCCATTTGGTTACTGTAATACATCTCAATTTCTAGCACATATTTACTTAGGAAGTACTTTAGTAATTTATGATAGAAAAATGGCAGACCCCAGATATTTACTAAAACTAATTGAGAAAAATGAAGTAAGTACATTTACCGCTGTTCCTACTTTACTAAAATCTTTTACTTTATTAAGAGAGGATATTTTCCAAAATTTTAACCTTTCATCATTAAAATATATATGTTTTGGTGGAGGAGCTGTTTCTTCTGAAATAATAACAGCTATTAAAAAAAGATTTAATCAAACTAAATTAGTTCAAACATATGGTCAGACCGAGGCAGGGCCAAGAATAACAACTAAATTTATTGAAAATGACTATGATATGACTAATGTTGGTAAGCCTTTGGAAGGTGTTTCAATCAAAATAATAGCGCAAAACAAAAAATTAAAAGTTAATGAAGTGGGTGAAGTATATATAAAGAGTAAAAGTCTTATGAATGGGTATTTCCGCGATCCGGAAAGTACGAAAAGAGTGCTGAGTAATGGCTTACTAAAAAACGGCGATTTAGGGTACTTAGATCAGAATCATGAGCTGCATATAGTAGGTAGAGTTAATAATACAATAAAAGTTAATGGAATAAGAGTAAGTCCTGAAGAAATTGAGGAAATACTTAAAGGTGAATTCAATCAAATAAAAGAAATGATCGTAAAAGGTGAGAAACATCCTTTATATGGTGAAATTCCAGTAGCGTTTATTGTCCCAATAGAATTTGATAGCGCCGAAACTTTAATCCAAAAAATAATGGAATTTTGCAATAATCATCTATCAAGTTACAAAATACCAAGAAAAATTAATATTGTAGAAGAAATACAAAAGACTGCTACTGGTAAACTAAAAAGATCTTAGGACAGCAGGTGATAATAATCATGTTTTTCTATCAAGTTGGTCCATTAAAAGTAAAAATTACACTTGAAAATAGCTTAAGTAAATTAGAAGAAGAGTTAAAAGAATATTATAGACATGCACTAATTGATGATAATAAATTTGACCACCATTGTCATATCGCTTCCTGGTCTGAAGGTCAGTATAAAAGCCCTAATAAAGACATTATTAAGTGGGAGAACAGAAAAGTAGAAGTAAGTTCTGAAAGAAACATCAAAATAGATTGTATGTGGGATAAAAACTTAAATTCAATCATTAATGTATATGAGGGATTTGATCACTTATTTGATCATGATAGGAAAAAATATTGGGAATTTTCACAAAGGATTTCGCTGTATCCAGTATTAGCTAAAAAAAGGGGTTTCATGATTCATTGTGCTGCAATTATAGTCAATAATAAAGCACACATTTTCATGGGGCCTAGTGGGGCTGGTAAATCAACTACTGCTCATAAAGCGATTATGGGCGGTTATAAAGTGTTAACCGATGACACTGCTATTATAACTAAAGAAAACGATAAACTCATGACATATTCTTCTCCTTATACATCAAAGTCAGGCTTAATTGGTGAGCGTGGTAAGTATGAAATAGATAAGTTTTATATTCTATCTCAAAGCAATGAAGATACATTAGCAGAAGTTGACAAAGGGACGTTTATAAAGTGCTTGCAAGAAAGAATTTACGAATCACAATATTGGTCGCATATTTTTCACTTTAACTCTAATAGCTTAAGTGGCGAGATAGGTAATCACTTGTTAAAAAACGCTTTTTATATAGTAAAAAAATATAAAGCATATGAATATAGATTTACATTAAAATCTAGCATCAATAACATTTTCCAATAAAAGGTTAAAAACAGGAGGTAGAATAAAATGCAGGTTAAAGACCAAACAATTAGTTACTTTAAAAATAAAGCATCGAAGTATGATTTAGTTGAAGAACAAGCTTATTGGCAGTTATCAGATAAACTACTTTGGGACTGTTTATCTACAATTCTTAATAAATTACCAAAAGACTTTACTTTTTTGGATGCAGGAGGGGGTACAGGTAGATGGTCCGAAAAAATATTAGAAAATTATCCATTAGCAAAGGGCTATACTTATGACTTATCAGAAGAAATGTTAAATGAAGCAAGAAGAAAAAAAGAAGATAAAAGATTGAATAATAGATGGAATATTATCCAAGGAGATTTACACAACATTAAATTAATTGAAAATAACAAAGTAGATATCGCTTTTAACTTTCATAATGTATTAGGGTTTGTTAAAAATCCAGAAAAAGTAATAAATGAAATAATGAGTAAAGTAAAATCCGGAGGTTATATCGTTTCATTTGTACCGAGCGTTTACCATGCTATCTTCTTTAATATAAGTTTAGGACATATTGAGGAAGCTAAAAAAGCTTCAAATAAAAAAGGGCGTTTTACGGCTGAAATGCCATATATACATTTATTCACACCAAAAAGTATAGAAGATATTTATATAAAGAAAAGTATAGAAAAAGAATATACTTTAGGTTTTCCGGCTTTTATCTACCCAGGCTATCAAGAAACACAATTAGAAGGCAATACTGAAAAAATTAAGGATATTTTAGAGAATGAAGAAGTTTTTAATACTATTTATCAATTAGAAAAAAGTTTTTTAACAGAAGAAACTGCATCCCGTGGAAATAATTTGTTCATAGTCGGTCGTAAAAAATAAAAAGGAGATTAATGAAATGTTGTATGTTAATGTAAGAGCTATTATTGAAAGGTCAATCCCCAATGGCAGAGAGATAATTATTCAAAAAAGGGATAAACCTTATGAAGGAGAAACACCTTATGAATTGCCAGGGGGAAGAATTAATAAGTTCGAGTCTTATATTGACGCATTAAAAAGAGAAGTAAAGGAAGAAACAGGTCTTACTGTAACAAAAATATTCGGTGAAAGTACAAGATTAACCACTTTACAAAAATCTACAGAAGTTGAAGTCTTGAGACCGTATGCTTCATATCAAACGCTTAAAGGTCCCGTTGACTCTTTAGGATTATATTTTCGCTGTGAAGCAGTAGGAGAATTATTTCATACTGGAGATGAAACTTCAGAAATTAGATGGATCAAGATTAATAAACTAAAAGATTTAATTCTTAATGATGAAATTCAATTTAGCTGGGTAGATAGATCTGGTATATTATATTATTTAAAAGAGTTTACATAAAAAATTTATTTTTAATGTAGTAATTTTGAAACAATTCATGATTCCGAATTTTGCATAAAAAATCTTTTAGTGTATTTCTTTAACTGCTTTTGACTGATTGTTGAGATTTTTATATCAAATTACTTGTGAAATTCATTAATGATTAAGTTGGTGTTAGCAGGTTGTTTAATAATTAAATCTTTTAATCCTGCTTATTAATAAAAAACATCTAAATATTCAAAAAATAAACTATGGGAAGTATTGACTTAAATACCACAATTAATTACATTTAAATAGAAGGAAATAATAGGAGGAATTTCTTATACTATTTTCTCGAAAAATAAGCAAGAGGGGGATGCTGATTGAAAAGAATAAAGCACTCATTAACGATTTTATTAGTATTTTTATTAATGTTTGGTCATGCTAGCCTTGCACTTGGAGCAGAGACAAAAGCAGTACAAAAGACCTCGTTAGATGAAATCCAAGACCAAATACTTAATAAGCTCAACAAAGATAAAACTAAAAATGCAGGAAATTTACAGAAAGAGAATATTTATAAGGCAAATGACTCAGTAAGAATTATTGTAGAAGCGAAAGGTGAAACACCACTCGAAGCAGCAACTAAAAAAGGCGTGATGTATAAAGAGCTAAGTAATAAAGAAAAGGCTTCTTTAAATAAAGCTGCTGTTGCAAAACAAAAAGACATAAAAAGCGCGATAAAATCTAAAGGGATTAATATAAATGTTTTTCATGAGTTTTCAACTTCTTTTATCGGCTTTAGTGGAAAAGTAAAATATAAAGATATTAAAAAAATTGAAAATATAGACGGAGTTAAAAATGTTTATATTGCTAATGAATATGAGCGTCCAACTCCAGATATGCTGGTCAGCCACGAATTTATAGAGTCTTACCAAACTTGGGGTGATGCAGGATATAAAGGGGAAGGAATGGTCATTTCTGTTATCGACTCAGGTGTAGATCCTGCTCATAATGACTTCATTTTAAATGAAACAACAGAAGAGGCATTAACAGAAGAGAAGGTTGAACAAGTAATTAGTAAAGAAGGACTGCCAGGTCAGTTTTTTACAGAAAAAGTTCCTTATGGGTATAACTATTATGATAAAAACAAGGTAATAAAAGACGAAGGCCCCGCAGCTTCTGAACACGGTATGCACGTAGCGGGAACAGTTGGAGCGAATGGCGATCCTGAAAATGACGGAATTAAAGGGGTTGCGCCGGAAGCGCAAATTCTTGGAATGAAAGTCTTTAGTAATGATCCTAACGCACCATCTACTTATTCAGATATTTATTTAAAGGCGATTGACGATTCTATTAAACTAGGTGCAGATGTCTTAAATATGAGTTTAGGCTCAGTAGCGTCATTTTACCAAGAAAATAGTCCGGAAGATGTAGCGATTACTAGAGCTGTACAAAATGGAGTTGTCGCTTCTGTTTCTGCTGGAAACTCAGCACATATCGGTAATAATTGGGACAACCCATATTTTAATAACCCTGATATCGGAGTAGTAGGCTCACCAGGGTTGAATAAAGATACAATTCAAGTAGCTGCTTCAGGAAATCTCTCTATAGAGTATATACATCAAATTACACTTGCAGGAACATCATACTCTGGTCTTGGCTATGGCATCGATAGTTGGGAAGGTTTAGAAGGTTTAGAGGTTGTAAGTCTTGCCAAAGAGAACGGTAAAAAGGAAACACCAGGTAAAAATTGTACAGTATGTGGGGATGAAAGTGATTATAAGGATGTTAATGTTAAGGATAAAGTAGTCTTAGTAAAGCGTGGCGGCATATCGTTTTATGATAAAACAAGACATGCGTATAATGCAGGCGCAAAAGCAATCATCGTATATGATACTGGCTTGTCTCAATTTTATACAGATCAAGGTGGATGGGGCTTGCCATTTATGATGATTTCAGCAGGTGACGGTGAAGCTTTAGAAAATGAGATCGCTGCTGGAAACATTAATTTAACTGTTACCGAAGATTCCGCAATCCCCGGTAAAGAATCCGGACGTATTACTGGTTTCTCTTCTTGGGGAACAACACCTAGTTTAGAATTAAAGCCAGAAATTACAGCTCCTGGCGGCAATATTTATTCCACTCTACAAGATAATCAGTATGGGACGATGAGTGGAACTTCAATGGCTGCGCCACATGTTGCAGGAGGAGCTGCACTTGTACAACAATATTTAAAAGAGGAGTACTCTGATTTAAATCAAGGAGAAAGAACACGGCTAGCTAAAAAGTTATTAATGAACACAGCTAAAATAATCGAAGACTTACATGGACAACCATATTCACCACGTTCTCAAGGTGCTGGGATGATGCAAACTTTTGCAGCTGTTACGACTCCTGTTTATGTAGTTGCAAAAGATACTGGTGAAGCAAAAGTAGAATTAAAAGATTTTACAGAAAAAAGCTTTTCAATGGACTTTACAGCTATTAACGATTCTGAGGATGAGTTAACATACAAAGTAGACACTCGCGTGTTAACTGATACATTTTTAGAAACAGATGGTCCAGTATACAATGCACTTATTGCAGGTGATATGGAAGGTGCAAAAGTAACTGCTCCTGATGAAGTGAAAATTCCAGCTGGTGAATCTGTTGATTTTACCATATCAATAGATTTATCAGAAGCAACAATACCTGGAATCGATGAAAATGGTGACGAAGTGACAGAACCTTTAAGAGAGGACATTTTTGTAGAAGGGTTTGTTACATTGTCTCCTGTAGGTGAACTTAATCCGGTCCTTTCTGTACCATATGTCGGTTTTTATGGTAAGTGGGATCGTCCTAATATTGTAGATGGATTCAAAGGGTTAAACGAAGAGAGATATTTTGATTTAGATACTTTGTTTGAGGAAAAAGGTACAGGGGAAATGTTAGAAACATCGAATGGTAGATTTGTTTCGCCTGTAGAATATGGAGATGTAGTTGTTTACCCGCTTTCACCAAATGGTGATGGTTACTATGACGATATTTATCCGTTGCCATCGTTTTTGCGTAATGCAAAAGAAGTTCAATTTAATATTTTAGATAAAAACGGCAAGCATCTCCGAAGAATTAAAACGGAGTCGTTTGTAAGAAAAACGTATTTCAATCCAAATAATAATAAACTTCCTATTTCTTTTGATCCTGATCGTTCTTGGGATGGAACAGTAAAGAAAAAAGTTATAAATGATGGGCTTTATTTCTATGAAATAAAGGCAGCAGCTCACCAAAGTGGTGCTAAATGGCAATCTAAGAAAATACCAGTTTACTTAGACACAACAGCGCCAGAAGTTACGTTATCATATAATAAAGCTTCAAATGAACTTTCATATGAAGTCGTAGAGAAAGGCATCGGAGTTGAAGCAATTGCTCTAATAATAAATGATAAGTTAATTGATTTATTAGAGGATACTTCGGGTAAGATCGATTTAGAAGATAACAGTGGGTTTGTGCAAATAGCTGCTATAGATAAAGCTTCAAATATCGGGATTAGCGAGTCAATTTCGGTTAACGACAGTGAAAAGCCAGTTTTATTTGTAGATGAAAATATCCCTGCTCCTTTCTCATCGTATCATACGTTATCTGTTCCAGTAAAAGGATATGTGACAGATAATGTTGGTATAAAATCAGTAACAATTAATGGTGTTGAAACGGAAGTCAACTATAATAATAGTAATGGACGTTATGAGTTTGATGGGGAAGCAACATTTGATAAAGATGGTCAATATGATGTGATTGTAACAACAACTGATCATGCCGGTAACGAATATTCGATTAATAGAATTGTATTCGTTGACACAACGCCGGCAGAAATGACAATTGACGTACCAGCAGTAGTTAATGTTGATCAAGTCGAAGCAAAAGTAACATTGAAAGATAACTTTAACAAATTATCACTTTATGTTGATGATGAACATCTTTTAGACTATGAATCTACCGAAAAGGCGCTTTCTCAACCAATTGAAAAAGAAATAAGCGTTCCGTTAAATGTTGCATATGGAAAGAATACGTATGAGTTTAAAGCAGTAGATTTAGGTGGTAATACAACGACGAAAAAAATAGAAATATCAAGAAGTAAAGTTTCTCGTTTAAGTGGAACTGATCGCTTTGAGACAGCCGCAGCTATTAGTCAGAACGGTTGGGAAACATCTGATGTAATTGTGTTGGCTCGCAGCGGAGATTACCAATATGCAGATGCTCTTGCTGGAGCACCGCTTGCCCATAAATATGATGCACCATTACTATTAACAGCAACAGATCAACTTCCTGCAACTATTGAAGCAGAAATTGACCGTTTACAAGCGAAAACCGTATATATACTTGGCGGCGATGGAGCTGTAAGTAGCACTGTTGAAAAAGCATTAAAAGATAAAGGATTAACCGTCCAGCGTCTAGCAGGTGAAAATCGCTTTGAAACAGCGGCAAAGATTGCTAATGAAGTTGCGGCAAGCGGAGTTAAGGAAGCTGTAGTTGTCGATGCATATAACTTCCCTGATGCTCTTTCAGCAGCGTCATATGCAGCAAAAAGAGGAATGCCTATTTTACTCACATCAACAACGATATTGCCAGATGAGACAAAAACAGCATTAAATGATAACAAGATTACGAAAACTTATGTTATTGGTGGCGAAGCTATCATTAATAATGATATCTTAAAAGAACTTCCAGATCCGTCTCGTATTTTTGGACAAGATCGGTATGAAACATCTGTGGAGTTAGCTCATAAGTTTAGAAATGGACAAAGTCATTATTATATAGCAACGGGCTTTGATTTTGCAGATGCTTTGGCAGGTGCAGCGTTAGCAGCTAAAGGAGATACAGGTATTTTGCTAGTAAGTAAGGTAGTACCTGATTCTGTTGCGAAATTCATAAGTGAAAACGACATTAAAACATTAACGATTTTAGGCGGCGAAGGAGTTGTGTCACAAGATACAGCGGCTAAACTAAATGATCTCCTAAAATAGGTTATTGCAACCCTTTTAATTGATTAGCTTTTTTTATCAATTAAAAGGGTTTTTTATTTACCAAAATAAAAAAAGGCTGTAAAAACAGCCCCATTATCGTTTTAATCTAAGTACCTTCTTGCTCCTGAAAACTCAATTGCGTATCCAGATGACCATACATCTATTATTTCTACAGAAGAGCTAGAGTTTGGAGAGTGTATCATTTTTCCATCCCCGATATACATACCGACGTGATGAACTCTTCCTTTTCCTTCATTATAAGCAAAGAAGAGAAGATCTCCTTTTTGCAGGTTTTCTTTTTCTACAGGAGTTCCATGTACTGCTTGAACGGAGGAGTCCCTTGGAATAGTAATGCCATGATGCTTGTAAACATTGTGTGTGAAACCTGAGCAATCAAATCCAAATCCAGATGTGCCAGCCCATAAATAAGGAAGTCCGATAAATTGCTTTGCTGTTTCAACTAAACTATCTTGTGTTGGGGCTGGGATGTCTTTTATAGATTGATAAACATTCACATCATTTGCTGATAGCCATTTAAACCCGTTATTTGGCGTTGCAACTAATAACGTTCCTTTAAGCTCAATGATTACAGGAAGCTTCGTGTTAAAACTAATTTCCATAAAAGGTTTTTTCATATGTTTATCATGATATAACCAAGCTGTATTAGCAGAAACCATTGCAAATCGATGTTGTGAAAGCTTGTCGAACGTTTTATTTGTTGTTAGCTGGTTTTTTGGCATCCAGCCGGGATAACCTTTATCGTGACGAGGAGTCGGCTGCCCTTCAACAGCAACTTTTACCCAGTCTCCTTTTTCCTCTAATATATAAACCTTTTCACCGTAAAGTGCTTGTGTTTCTAGTTTTCCAACAAGCCATAACTTATCATCTAACGTCATGCTAGTTGTCCACTTCCATAAGTCTACTGGATTCGTTACTGATGGTTGATCAATTTCTCTTGCGATATTAGGCTCTGCCCAAATTGTTGCAGCAACAACATCAATGTACGCTGTTTTTTCCGAGGTTGCATAAGAAATGTTAGGAGAAACGACAAAAAGAATGATTAACAAACTTGAAATGACAATCATAAAATACTTTTTCATTTTCCCATCTCCTTTAAAATATTTTGGTAAATGATTATTTCAACATACTTGCTTCTATTCCTATACCCGGGCTATTAAGACAATTTATGAGACTTTTATTATAGGACACCCCCTTAATGGCCTCTTTATTTTCAAGCCAAAGGGGTGCATCCATATCTGCTTTCGTAATATTACGATGTCCACATGCAAGATGAATGGCTGCTGCCACGGAAATAGGCGATTCCATCATACTTCCAATCATACAAGAAATTCCTGCTGCTTCTGCAATATCTGCAATGACAATTGCTTCACGGATACCCCCAGTTTTCATCAGTTTTATATTAAATAGATCGCAAGCTTGCATGTTTACAAGCTTTAATGCGTCTTTCGCTGAAAACAAGCTTTCGTCTGCCATAATCGGTGTTGTAACATGTTGTGTAACATAGGCAAGTCCTTCAAAGTCATCAGCTGCTACTGGCTGTTCGATAAATTCAATTTTTAAATTTTCTTCTTCAAGCTTTTGAATAAAGCGGACAGCTTCTTTCGGCTCCCAATGTTGGTTAGCATCAATTCGCAATGTTATTTCACTGCCAACAGCTTGACGTAATGAGCGAATTCTTGATAAATCTTCTTCAAACTTTCCGCCAATTTTAATCTTTAATGCATCATATCCATCTTTAATTAGCTCCATTGCTTTCATTGTCATTTTTTCTTCTTGATCAATGCTTAACGTCATATCAGTTGAAATACAATTGCGATATCCGCCTAACATTTCATATAGCGGTAAATTCCGCCTTTTTGAAAAAAAATCATATAAAGCAATGTCCACGGCGGCCTTTGCACAATAATTGCCCTTGCAAGCTGTTTTTACTTTTGTTAATAAAGCTTCTAGTGATGAAAGTGGTTGACCGAGTAATTCACTCTTTATCGGTTGTAAAATGGCTTCTTTTATACTAGCAATAGAATCACCTGTAATTTGCCATGTCGGGGATGCCGCCCCAACTCCCTTTAACCCACTTTCAGTTTCAATGTGAACTGTTATCGTTTCAATCGCCTCTACTCGCCGTACTGCTGTTACAAACGGGGAGTGGAGTTTGTATTGATCAATAGAAACTAAGATGTTTTGAATCATTTAATTTAGTAACCTCCTAAAGTAGTGAAAGGATTTTTGCAGTAATAAGCCCTAAGTAAGTGCCTAAAAATGACCCAGCGAGCGCCATTAACACACCAACTGGAATTAGCGCCCGGTTATAAGCACTTGCAAGCAGTGGAGCTGATGCCATCCCACCAATATTTGCAAGACTTGCAACACCGAGTGTAAATAGATCAAGCTTAAATAATTTTGCTAACAGTAACATGACTAAACCGTGGAAAAGCATAATCATAAAACCGGAAATAATATAAATTGGAACTTGGAATAATTGTGAGAAATCTGCTTGTGATGCTATTAAAGCAACAATGATATATAACATCACATTTGCGACATCCATTGATCCAGGAATTCTCGCAACTTTTGTCATCGCTAATATTAGTCCAACAACAGACGCAATCGAAATTGTCCATGTTGTAGCATTAATGACGTCACCAATTTCTGGCAGTTTATTACCAATTGCTGTTGCAGTTCCTGAAACGAAAATACCAATTCCAATTAGAGCCATAAGCTCAGGGAACGACATTTGTTTTTCTTTATGCTGATTATCTAGCTGTAAATCGAGTTTAACTTGAGCAAGATGATCGGATGAGGCTCCTGTCCATTTATTAAATTTTGCGGCAAATGGAACGAGCCAGAACATAAATAAAACCCATACAGAGTAATTCACAGTATCCATTACTAACATATAACCGAAAATAGTTTCAGGTACATCTAGAATTCCTTGGATCGCAACCATATTTGCTGATCCTCCTGTCCAGCTTCCAGCTAAGGCGCCAAATGCTTTCCAAGATTCAGGAGCATAATAAGATTGGAAAATAGCAAATGTAAGTGTAAAACCAACTACGATACTAATAACTGCAGTTGCATAACCGAGCAGCATTTTCGGTCCAAGCTTCACTAGCTTGCGCATGTCGCAATGTAATAGCATTAACACAATCATTGCAGGCAGTAGTGTCCCTCTAATTTGTTTGCTTGTGTCAGTAATTGAATCAGTTTCGCCAAAAACGCCAAAAGTCTTTAATAATGCTGCGCCGATGTAAATAAGCACAATTCCAGGCACATATTTAAAAAATTTCCATCCTGTTCGCTTTTCGAGCCAAGCAATAATAGCAGTAAGCGCAATAAGAACGCTAAAATATAAAAACCCATCTTCGATCATATAAATCCCCCTTTTTAAAATCTATTAATCATGTAATAAAAAAATCCAGCTGACAACGGGAAAGAAGCCCCCGTTGTCAGCTGGATTTCATCTACGGTTGAATAGATAAAGCAGCTGTGCAAAACGAAAAGTTATTTATTGATAATTTGCTGATATTTTTTTAATGCGTCTTTGTAGGCAACGATTAAGCCTTTTTGAGATGAACCGAAATATCTCGTTTCAATTTTGTGGATAATTGTTTCAGCATTTTGGATATGTTCGTTAATAAGCAGTGACCGGACAAATTGTGAGGTTAGCTCAATCGTTGAAGAACAATCTGCATCAACAATTTTCCCATTATTAAGATCGACTACTAAACCGATAAAAAAGGCATTAAATTTTTGTGTAATCGGGTTATTATTCGGTGCTTTTGCATCTCCTATTATGTAAATAGTATGCGGACTATACACTTAATATTCCTCCAATCAAACATATAAATGTATCCGCTTTCAAATTAAAACTATTATATCAAAATGATCCCATTCGGACAATACATTTTGATAATACTCTGAATATTAAAATAGTCATTTTTATAATTTATAGGAAGCTGATTAGTAAACGATTTCTAGTGTTGTTCAAAAATTTTCTACATATTTTAATAGGATAGGAAGCAAATAGTCTACTTTAGGTGATTGTTCATGCTTAATAAAAGGTTCAATCTTATCTATATGTAAAGGAACAAATAAAATCTCAGCAAATTCTGGTTGTATTCCTAATTTCGTTAATCTTTTATTATGATTGCTGAAGGAAGTCTTTAATTCTCCAACTGTATATTCTATCAACATTTCAAATATAATTACCCAAAAATCATGAGCTCCTCCATGCTTTAAAAATTTAGGAGAAAAGGAACGAACGGAGGGCGAATGAATATTTATTCCGATCTCTTCTTTTATTTCTTTATTCATATTTCCTTGCAAATCTAAAATGGTACCTTTTAAATCTGTTTCGTCAATTCCTCCGCCGGGGAATTGCAGCCTTCCTGGTGTCGATGTTTGAGTATTCATGCGACCAATTACAAGATGTCGATCTTTAGTTATTACGGCTGCACACGCATAAATCACTTTACAAGGATATTCGCAGTTTTTATTATTTATTGTATATAAGTAGTGTTTGTAATCCGACTTTGCAACGGTTACTGATAATTCTTTTGGAGTCCGCTTCATATTCGTAATTGTAAAAACTACGCCATTATGCAATGACGAATTTTGTTTTTTTTGCTCATCCCAACATAGTTGATGTTTTTCTCGAATTGCCAATGGAAGGGTTAAAGGAGTTGAATCAAGGTCAATAGTCATTTTTTTTTTTTGAACTTCTTCAATGATAACTGGTGTCATAATACTCACCATCCTTTTCTAAGGTCTCTAAATTGCTTTCTGAAAGACTTGAAAGTGCTTGTCAGTCGAGGCGCGTGTAGCACAAGGCGGAAGCGTATAGAACTTTGTTCTGAGTTCGTTTTGTCAAAGTATAAAGTGGCCTTTTTAAGGCCACTGTTTATGATTGAACAAAAGTTAATAAATATTGATCTTGCATTAAAACCATGTATGACCCATTCCCATTTCTAATCACATCGACACTAATTGTAATTGGTTTTAACCGTTCGATTTCACCATTGTATTTTTCTATTTGCAATTCAAAATCTCTTTTGCTGAGATCTTTTTGGGTAATACTACCTTTACTCATTTCGTCCATTAACGTCATTTGAACTTCATGATTTAATTTTGCCTGGTCGATTCCTTCGATCTCCAACGTAACCTTAAAAAAGTGATCTTTATCAGCTTTTGCACCAATCACTTTATACCTTGTATTTTTTAATGCGTTCATAAATGCATTAGCTAATGCTTCTATTTGTTGATCGTCCGCCCCAGGGATATTTCTTTTCGTATTTTCAATGTAAATTCCTATAAACAAATTTTTCTGAAATTCGCCATCTTTTTGTTTCTCTTCAATGGATTGTGAGCCTGGTACTTTTTCAACGTAACCCTCGACATTTTGATAGACAGTTGCTTGGATAAGTGCATCGAGATAATTTGCGGCTTCTTGCTCATATAATTCTTTTTCTTCCTTACTCCACGTTACTTCTTCTTTCTTCTCGTCATCCACTTTTGGTTTTTCGATTTTTACTTTATTATACTGTACGTATTCAAATGTGTTGGCCATGTTGTAATTAGATGTTCTTCCATTTACTGTTTGTTTGGATGTCAATTTTTCTTCATACTTCTGTATTAAATTTGTTTTTTTTTTTTTTCAATGGTAATAATTACGTCAAAGTTGTCAACTTCAATATTATCTAGAACAATTTGTTTGCCTGTATATTCCGACATTTTTTCAAAATACTGATTTGACATTTTTTCAAGTAAAGCGGCTGCGTCTTTTTTATCTCCTTTGTAAGTAAGAATATATAAATTGTTTTTTTCTTCTAGCTCAAATTTTTCGAAAATCTTTTTATCAAACTGTTGTAAATATTGCAGCATGTTTTCCGTTCTTTTTGTTGTTTTTTTTTCAGTTTTATTTCGAAAACGTATTTACTGTCATCTTCAATTTTTTCTACTGAATCGTCAGAGGAAATAATAAAATCGTCTTTGTCTTTATAATATATTTCATTTGTTTTGTCATTTGTGATATAGATCATATTATTTTTGAAATCGAATTTTTGAGTACCAGTCACTTTATCGTCCTGATTTATACTATGTTCACTAAATTTTACTTCAACTGAATCAACCTTTTTATGAGCTTCGTTTACCTTTTTAAACACTTCCTCTGTCGACGGTGTCCCACAAGCGGTAATAATAAATGTACTAATAATCAAACAAAAAAATAAAGCTAATTTTTTCACGTTTTACTCCTTTCTAACGTTAAAAGGTTTAAATGAATAAATCTTTACTTGTATAGTATAGGATATTTTGGTAAAAAAGTGAATAGAGTGATATTTTGATAGTATAGATTTTTCAAACGAATATTTGCTCAAAAGGGATATCTATTAGGTTCACTTAACATTAGTAAAAGCGGATAGAGGTATTGATACTAAAGGCAATAATTTTTTAATAAAAATATGGATGAAAATAACATTATTTATACATAATGGGAAAAAATCAACTTTTTATTATTTATTTTCGTTTTATTACTCTCTGGATGCACAAAACTTATTGAAGACAATATTAACAGTTCACAAACTGGAGCAAAGTTTGGTTTTGATAAATTAGGTTTATGGAAAATTGAAGTAACGGCTGATGGAAAATACTATACAAATTGCGATATTGAGGTGCAATAAAGGATAGAGAAAGGATTTTCTAATTATTATTTTTTAAAGGGGTTTGTCGATTGCGACAAAGTGCATATATTTCAATGTTAATTGTCATTCTTTTATTCATAGGAGGTTGTCAAATGAGTAATCAAGGCAAACAGAATGAACCAAAAGCCTCAAAAGAACTTTCTCCCGAAGAGTTGCCGCAAGTGGAGGCATTTCAAGACGAGTTCACACGGCAGTTTCTCGATTCAACCAAGGAAGTAAAACCAGGCTTCTATTTATTTCGCTCTGGAACGAACGGCTATACAATGCTTTTCCCCGAAAATGCGATCTTAAGTGACAAATTTTATGAAGTTGATCAGAACCATTTTGAAACGATTGGTATAGGAGCATCATTCGGTGAGAATATATCATATTTTATGAATTTAAGGTATTTAAATAAAGCTCACACAAACATGATAGAAAGTTATTTAGATACAATGCGAAGTCGTGTTGGTTATGAAGGGGAATTTGAAGAAATAAGTTTGCAAGATAAACAAATACACTATGCAAAAAGGGAAAAAGAATTTGAAAGTTCAAAGCGAATAGACTATAGCTTTTTTAGCTATATTAAAGCGAAAAATAGTAAGCAAGCAATTCAATTTATATTTGGTATCGCTTGTGATGATGGGAGTAAGCCTTGTCAATTAAATGTAAACGAAGCAGAACAACTGGCAAAAACGTTAATGGAATCGATTACGTTTATTCCAACTGAGGAAGAGAGCGATAATTCATAGTAATCGAAAGTAAAAGAATTTTTTTGAAAAAGATCTTCACGCTTTATATTAAAATATAAGTTCTCCATCATTCCCCTCATATACATAAAATGGTTGTATTTCCAATGGGCCTATATTAAAATATAAATATATTTATTTCCATTGTTTTTATGCTTAAACAAACTTGTTGAAAGGGGTTTGTCGATTGCGACAAAGTGCATATATTTCAATGTTAATTGTCATTCTTTTATTTATAGGAGGTTGTCAAATGAGTAATCAAGGCAAACAGAGCGAAGAGAATGAACAAAAAGCCTCAAAAGAACTTTCTCCCGAAGAGTTGCCGCAAGTGGAGGCATTTCAAGATGAGTTCACACGACAGTTTCTTGATTCAACCAAGGAAGTAAAACCAGGCTTCTATTTATTTCGCTCTGGAACGAACGGCTATACAATGCTTTTCCCCGAAAATGCTCAACTTAGTGATAAATTTTATGGTATTCATAAGAAAAGTTTTGAAAAAATTTATCTTGGGGCATTAATCGGTGAAAATATTTCCTATTATGCAAATATAAGATATTTAAATAAATCTCATACTAGAAATATAGAAAAATATTTAGATAGAATGCGAAATCGTGTTGGATATGAAGGGAATTTTGAAGAAATAAGTTTTAACGATAAACAAATATACTACGCAAAAAAAGAAAAAGAATTTAAAGAGAAAAATCGCACAATTTATTCTTTTTTTAGCTATATTAAAGCGAAAAATAGTAAGCAAGCAATTCAATTTATATTTGGTATCGCTTGTGATGATGGGAGTATGCCTTGTCAATTAAATGTAAACGAAGCGGAACAACTGGCAAAAACGTTAATGGAATCGATTACGTTTATTCCAACTGAGGAAGAGAGCGATAATTCATAGTAATTGAAAGTAAAAAGAAGGTGAGTAAAAAATGAAAGCAGAACAAAACGAAGTGCTTGAGTTAGAGGAAGTATGGTTGCGGACTTTAATGTTAGAATATAACAGTAAAAAAATGTCGAAAGAAAAGTTTGAAAAAGAATTAAGACGAATTCATTTCGAGGAAACAGGTGAAGACATTAATGCCAATATTACAATTATTCGCCCCGATGAGCTTGAAGGGTTACGCGACCGTGATTCTGGCTATGACGGAACGGCGATTTTCTTCTCTAATGAAAAAGAAAATATTCAACAGTTATACATCGTTTCTCAAGGAAGCCAAGATTTAGTTGACTGGGGTTATAATCTGTTCGGGATTTATGCCGGCCAAGATGGGGGCCAATATGAAGATACTAGTGAATTTTTAGATGAATCATTGAACGAAATTATAAACCGCGGCTTAATAAAAAATCCGTTAGAAACCATGAAGATTGCCCTTGCTCATTCGCTCGCAGAAAATAACAATCTGAACGCACGCTTAGTAGATGGCAAGTTTGATAAACTGTACGGTGTAAACGGGGCGCAACCAGATTTTTATCAGCTGGCAGAAATTGATGAAAAATTTTGGTGGGAATTAACAACTGAGTTTAATTTGAAGTTTGATGATTATAATGCCATTTACTCGCTCCCACCCGAGGAAGTAAAAGCTTTTGCAGAGAAATATTATCAACATCGAGGTGAAAATTCGTTTCAGCTCATTTCACTTGACGATCCTCTTTATGGTGCCAGCGGTAAAAGGGGCTTCATTGAAGGTATAGGGAATGTGAAATATGTAGATACAAATCCGCGCTATAGTGGAATTCGTTCTCTCGTTGATCAAATTCCTGATAAGGAAGCAGCTAAAATTCAGCAATATATTCTTAAATATGCCGATGATTATAAAAAAGGTGGCTTAGATGCAGTTGCTCAGGCGATGCTCGGAATTAATCTTGATTTAATCACTGAAATGCAAAAAGGGGTAAAATCCGGGGTAAAAGCATACTTTACTCGTTATGATGAATTGTCTGCAATGATTAAACAGATGAAGCAGAAATCACCCGAAGTGTTAAAAGTAATTCGTTATTTAACTGAAAATTCTGATCCGCTTTTGAACGCTTTAATTAAAGGCGGCTATTTAAAGGAAAGCGAGAAAAAAGCGGTTGTTAAAGAAATTGCAGGCCTAGAGAAAGATTTACAAGCAATATATGACTTGATTGGCTCTCTGGATAACATCAGAAGTGATCAAAAGACTAAAGAGACTGTAAAAATCGGTCACGACATTGTGATCGGGATAAAATTATTTCAGATTTATAAAAGAATGCAGAAAAGATTAGATACTATTGATGAAAATATTTCTAAAGTACTCAAAATTATTAACAGTGGTCATAGTATTGAGGAGATGCTGAATGCGATTGCCGGAGAGGGGAAAGGCTATGATGGTTTGGACATGCTCCTTTATCCAGTAGATGCAAACGGAAAAACAATTAAAGTAAATATTTCAGCTGCGGTTAGAATTTACCAAAAGGGGCTTTCGATTGTCGCCGAGAAAGAGGAAATATTACAAAGTTACGAGGAAACGATTCAGAGAGAACTAATAGATGATTACGAAAAGAGAAGGAGAATCCTCATATCTAAAATTCATCATATCGAGGCAAATCCGAAAAGCTATCAAGCTTTATTAATAAGTGAATATGAAGTATATCTTGGTGATGAAGGTTCACTCCAGAGAATTGATGTCCGTGAGCAAATTACCTCATTAAATATGCCTTCCGTTGAATCATTTCTCCAACCAAATCAATCAGCTATCAAAGAAGAAAAAAAATTAATTAAAAAAGAGCAGAACGAGCATTGAAGAGTTATTTGCTGAAGATAAAAAGATCGCAGCATTGTTCGATTTTCGCTAAGGGGGAAAAAACGTGGGGATATTAAAAACATTTACGACAATGCACGAACTCATAGAAACAGAAGATGTATTAAATAAGAGCAAATCTTTGAATCATCATTTTGATGACTTAACGGTGTTGACGAAAAAGCTGGAAAAATTAATTTCCAATGAAACGAGTGAAGGTGAAGGAAAGATCATTACTGCAATTCGAACAGAAATATTAACAGTATCGAAAAAGCAACTTATGATGCTTGACGGACTAAAAGAAGAAAATATAAAGCATGTGAAAAGTTATCAACAGCAAATTGAAGAGCTAAATAGACAAGAAATGGTTTTCTACTATGAATTTAAAAAATCTACTAATATTCTTGCCCCGTAGCACTTTGCTTTGGAGGCAATAAGAAAAAGGGGGTTTTTACATGTTTTTTTGGAAGGAAATAGTCAATGATTTACAAAATTTAATGAAGATTCGAACGATTCCTATCGGGATGAAACTATTTAAAAGTAAAGCAGAAATGGAAAATGTGCCAAAAATCCGCAGACCAAAGCAAATTCATACGGCAGATCAAATCGTAGCCCAAGCAGCTCGACTCGGGTGGACAGTAGGGATTACAAACGATGATTTGGCAGTATCTCAATGTGGCGCAGTTCTCGGTTTACATCCGCAAGATGAGGAGTGGCAAGCAGGAAAAGAATATGCTGGCGTGTGGTATGAAACAGCAGAGGATGCCGAAAAGCATCAACAAGCAATGGACGTAGTGCCGTATGGTGAACATGAAGCAATGGCTGTATCTCCACTCGCCTCATGTCGTCTAGATCCTCCAGATATTTGTTTAATTTATGGCACACCTGGACAAATGATGATCTTTATTAACGGTTTACAATGGAGAAATTATAAGAAGTTCAATTGGGGGATTGTCGGGGAGTCTTCGTGTGCAGATTCTTGGGGACGAGCATTGAAGACGAAGGAGCCAAGTCTATCTATCCCTTGTTTTGCTGAAAGGCGATACGGAGGGGTTCAAGATGATGAGTTGCTAATGGCAATTACACCTGAAGATTTAGTAAAAGCAATAGACGGCATGAAACAATTAGCAAAGAACGGGCTTCGCTATCCAATCCCATCATATGGAATTCAACAAGACGCACAAGCAGGATTAGCGTTTAGCTATGGAAAAAAATAAGTAAATTTTCATTTTCTCAGACTGATTGAAAACGTTTGACAGTCGAGGTAATCAGCACGGAAGATTGTTTGTCAACAGTCTGAGCTAACTTTTAATTTAATGTTATCAAGCTGAAAATACTCTAAACTACCTATATCCACTAGACCTGTTTATAAAATAGGAAAAAAGGTTTGGATATTTTTAATTTAATAGAACTTAAGCGGTATAGACAACTAGACACTTATTTTGGTACGCTGAATACACAATCGGTTGTAAGCGCTGTCATTAAATGAGTTAAGTCTATAGGAATAAAGGAGGAAGGAATGAAAAAGCTAAAGTCGGCTTTTATGTTGAAAGTTGCGGCAAGTGTTTCCGTCTTTTTTATAGGGGCAGGTGTGGCAGATGCCTCTATGAATAAACTACACGAGCCGACGATCGAACAAAAAGACAAACAATCGCCTGTTTTCCAACGACAGAAGTCTCATCCATCCTTTTCATGGGATCAGTCAGGTCCAATGTCTCCTATTTTACATCCTGGTTCTCCGAGAGGTGCTGGAATGTTAAGTGGATCACTTCGTAAAATAGACGGAGTCATGACCGCTGCAATTGATAACAAGCTTCTACCCGGGGCGGTCGTAATGGTGGCGAGAAAAGGGCATATCGTTAAGCATCAGGCGTACGGACATGCTGCTCTTTATGAAGATGATCATTTTACAATGATGGACAAACCAGTTCAGATGAGGAAGGATACTATTTTTGATCTGGCCTCCATTAGTAAATTGTTTACTTCTACTGCTGTCATGAAACTATATGAACAAGGAGCAATTGATCTTGATGAACGAGTTGCTACTTACATTCCTGAATTTTCCCAAAATGGAAAGGAAGCAATTACTGTTAAGCAGCTAATGACTCATACTTCTGGACTTCCTGCATGGGTTCCATTGTATCGTATGGGTGAAAATAGGGAAGATCGATTGCAAATCGTGTTCGGGCACGCATTACAAAATCAACCGGGAACCGTTTATACATATAGCGACTTGAACATGATTACATTAGGGGCAATAGTTGAAAGAATATCAGGAAAGCGTCTCGATGAATTTGTTAAAGAAACAATTACAGATCCGTTAAAGATGAAAGATACAATGTACAATCCTCCTCATTCATTAAAAGATCGTATTGCAGCAACAGAATTCCAACCGTGGACAGACCGCGGTCTCGTTTGGGGAGAGGTTCATGATGAGAATGCTCTGTCTTTAGACGGTGTTGCAGGTCATGCAGGGGTTTTTTCAACGGCAGAGGACTTAGGGAAATTTGCCCATATGTTTTTAAATGATGGACGATACGGTGACAAGCAAATATTACAACCTGAATCAGTTCGGTTAATGATTGAAAATCAAATTCCTGACTTTCCTGGAAACGATCACGGTCTGGGATGGGAGCTAAATCAAGGATGGTTTATGGATGCGCTCGCAGAACAAACGACGTTCGGTCATACTGGCTTTACAGGCACTTCAATCGCTGTCAGTAAAAGCAATCAAACAATTGCGATTTTGCTTACAAATCGGGTGCACCCTTCTAGAAATCAAGGCTCAATTAATCCTGTAAGAAGAGCGTTTGCTAGATTAACTGCTGATGCAATTCCAGTAAACATTCCGTTTAAAGGAAAAGCGTGGTTTTCAGGTTATGGAGATCAATTATCACGTTCGCTTACTGCAAAAGTAAAAAATGGCTCGCCTGAAACACTCACATTTGAAACGTGGTATCGGACAGAGACGAATGCTGATTACGGTCTCGTTGAAGGATCTAATGATGGTATCAACTATACACCAATTAGTGAACAATTAACCGGAAGCAGCAACTGGGCTAAACATACAATGAAACTTCCAGAAGGAATAACATATGTTCGTTTTACCTACTATACTGACAGCTCTGTAAATGGCCGCGGCTGGTATATAAAAGATATTTCTTTTCAGTCCGCTGACAGAATGGAGTTAAAATCAGAAATTTACAGAGATGATGGCTGGGAATTAAGAAATGATTGAAAGGGAACTAACACTTAATTAAAAGGAGAGGGTGCAAGTTGAAGAGGTTTGTAAAGGTGCTATTGTGTATGTTGCTTGTTATTCCGTTTGTTGCATCCGAAATGTTCACTCATGTTCATGCCGAGGAAACGAATAAAGTGAAAGATGTAATCATTTATCAAAATATCCCTGAAGTTAACTTACAAACTGAAGCTGAACTTCAATTAAAGGCACTCCACATTTATGAAGATGGCCATTTTAAGTTTACAGACGGAGTAAAATGGAATTCCTCTAACAAGAAAGTGGCGACTGTAGATGAGGAAGGTAAAGTTACTTTTACCGGTAAAGGTGGAAAAACGTTTATTAACCTATCAGCTGGTCAATATAAAGACCGGATTGCGATCCATTATAAGCAAGCAAAAAAAGGCCGTAATGCTGAAATAAAAGTCATAAAGCAAAAAGGAAAACGTTATCAAATAATCGATACAGCAATAAAAAAGATGACAATTGAGGAAAAAGTCGGGCAAATGTTAATGCCTGACTTTAGAAAATGGAATGGCAAAGACGTGACTGAAATGCTTCCAGAAATTGAATCACTTGTGAAACAATATCATCTTGGCGGTGTCATTTTATTTCGCGAGAACGTAGTAACAACTGAACAGACAACAAAGCTAGTATTTGATTATCAACAAGCGGCAGAAAAGTTCGGTCTTTTGCTAGCTATTGACCAGGAGGGTGGAATCGTCACTAGACTTCAATCGGGAACAGATATGCCAGGAAATATGGCATTAGGTGCAACGAGATCTAAAGAGTTAGCGAGAAATGTCGGCAACGGAATTGGCGAAGAACTTTCTGCGCTAGGCTTTAATATGAACCTTGCTCCAGTTCTTGACGTTAACAATAATCCAGATAACCCTGTCATTGGCGTTCGCTCGTTCGGAGAAAACCCTGAATTAGTAGCAGAGCTAGGAACAGCTTACATTAATGGACTACAAGAGACTGGTGTAGCAGCAACCGCAAAGCATTTTCCAGGGCATGGTGATACAGCGGTAGACTCTCACTTAGGATTACCCGAAGTCCCTTATGATAAAGAACGTTTAATGAATGTGGAATTGTATCCGTTCCAAAAGGCGATGGAAGCAGGGATTGATGCAGTAATGACAGCTCATATAACCTTTCCAAAGATCGATGATACGAAAGTAATTTCTAAAAAGGACGGATCAGAAATATCTCTTCCAGCAACATTGTCCTATAAAGTGTTAACAGAATTAATGCGAGAAGAGATGGGATATAACAGTGTCATTATAACAGATGCATTAAATATGAATGCAATTGCTGAACACTTTGGTCCTGTTGATGCTGTAATTCGTGCTGTAAAAGCTGGTACAGATATTGTCTTAATGCCAGTCGGCTTAGAAGAGGTAGCAAACGGACTTCTTCAAGCAGTCGATAGCGGTGACATTTCTGTAGCACGTATTGAAGCTTCAGTAAAACGAATTTTAACATTAAAAGTTCAAAGAGGAATAATTCAATCAGAGACACCGGATGATCTTGAGAAAAAAATTGAAAATGCCTTATCAGTAGTAGGATCTGAAGCTCATAAAAATATTGAAAGGGAAGTAGCTAATCAGTCAATTACGCTTCTAAAAAATAATGGGGCTCTTCCACTGACAATAACTGATGAGGAAAAGATTGTTCTGATCGGAAACACATTTATTGAATCTTTAACGAAAGCGATTAAAGCATATCATCCAAATACAGTTGAAATAAAAGCAACAGGACCGTTGTCAGAAGAACAATTGGAATTAATTAAAGATGCGAAAACAATTATCGTTGGCACATACACATTCAATGTGCCCGGTAGATCTCCGGATAGTGATCAGATGAAATTAGTCAATCAAATTATTTCGCAATCTGAAGTTCCTGTTATCGGAGTCGGTATTCGCAATCCCTATGATATTATGGCTTACCCTCATATTGATGGATACCTGGCTCAGTATGGTTTTAGAGAGGCAAGCTTCGAGGCAACAGTAGCAACAATTTTTGGAGAAAATATTCCTTCAGGTAAACTGCCAGTTACGATTCCTGATGGCTTAGGTAATATTCTTTACGAATACGGTCATAGTTTAACTTATTAAGACACGGAGGGGGGATCTCAAATGAAAAAATGGTTAATTACAGCTTTAACGTCCATTCTCGTTCTCTCAACTTTAACAGGTGCAATGGCAAGCAATGACGGAAAAAAAGGGAAGAAAGCAAAAAAGTTTCGCCTTGGGATTGAAGTGCTTCTAAAGGATAGAAAAGAATTAATAAAAGGAAAACGGGTTGGATTAATTACAAATCCAACAGGAGTAGACAAAGATTTAAATAGTATTGTTGATACATTATTTAATGATTCTGATGTCCAATTAACGGCTCTGTATGGACCGGAACATGGAGTGAGAGGGAGCGCTCAAGCAGGAGAATATGTAGAATACTATATTGATGAAAAGACAGGTCTCCCAGTATATAGTCTCTATGGTAAAACGAGGAAACCAACACGAGAAATGTTAGAGAATGTGGATGTATTAATATTTGATATTCAAGATGTAGGTGCGCGCTTTTACACATATATATACACGATGGCTTTAGCAATGGAGGCCGCAAAAGAAAATAATATTCCATTTATCGTTCTTGATCGTCCAAATCCATTAAGCGGTGCAAAAGTAGAAGGTCCTGTACTTGAACCGACATATTCCTCGTTCGTTGGTCAGTATCCTATCCCGCTTCGCCACGGGATGACTGTCGGGGAATTGGCTCAACTGTTTAATGAAGAATTCGGCATTGGTGCAGATTTAACTGTTGTCAAAATGGATGGATGGAAGCGGAATATGTATTATGAAGATACTCGTCTAGAGTTTGTCCTTCCGTCGCCAAATATGCCGACAACGGAGACAGTCCTCGTATATCCAGGTGCAGCACTAATAGAAGGAACGAATGTTTCAGAGGGAAGAGGTACGACCAAACCATTTGAACTTATTGGTGCACCATTTATTAACGGTGAAGAACTAGCTGAAAAACTAAATAGTTTTAACTTGCCAGGAGTAAAATTCAGACCAGCATCTTTTACGCCAACATTTTCAAAACATAGTGGTAAGTTATCTCATGGAATTCAAATTCACGTTACGAATCGGAAGGCGTTCCACCCTGTAGAAACTGGACTGCATATTGTGAAAACAATCCATGATTTATACCCAGATGATTTTCAATTCAGGGCAGAAAACAATCAAGGAATCTCTTTTTTCGATAACTTAGTAGGAAATGGCTGGATTCGCGCTGATATTCAAGCAGGTAAATCCGTAGACTCGATCGTCTCAAAATGGCAAGAAGAGCTGAACGAATTTATGGACATCCGTGCACAATATTTACTCTACTAATTAAATATCATGTTAAGTATTTCCCGTATCTTCATTTTAAGGTGCGGGAATTTTTGTGTAAAATTTCAAATCAACCATTAACTTGCTTGTTTAATGAAGGATTCTTTATAAGAAGAGAGGGAGATATGTTTGTTGCTCCCAGTGCTAAAGAGATCATATTAACTATAGGAAGAAAGACGTTTTATCAAGATGAAATTGCCGAAGATATGATGAACATGATGAAAAACAAGAGTGAGAGTTATTGTTTTAGGGGGAATTTGTAAGCGTGGCAAAAAGATATCGAAACCAAAGCTTATATATTGGGTTAAGACGTGCTTTTTTTCCTGTTTTGTATCGTAAGAAGGTAGTAATGAAACAGCAATCTCACTAGATTAACAGAGCCTTTACATGACAAAATGATCATGTTAAATACGCATTCAATTTTAACAAGTTAATTGGAAAAAAATAAACGATTGTATTGTAACATTTATTTATAAATGTAATAATTGACATAATAGATAGGAGGATATAAAAATATGAAAAAATTAGTTTTACCTTTTTTATTAGTTATTAGTATTTTTACTTTAGCTGGATGTGGGCAATTAACGCCGAAAGATTTATTCGATAAGGTGAACAATGCTCATAAAGATATTGAATCAGTAGAGATTAAGTTTACAGAAAGCTCAAAAACAGAAGACGAGGATGAAAAGTCTACAGGTATCCAAAAAATGGATTTTAAAAAAGATGTATCTTACATAAAATTTAACGAAGATGATATGATTTTATATAAAGATAAAAAGGAGACATTACTATTTTACGATGGTTTTGAATTAGGATTGGAAGAAGATGAAAAGAAAGAGTATAAGAATTATCTTAAATATAATAAAGATAGACAAAAAAACCAGCTAGCATTTTTGCAACAGTTTGATGATAAGCTTTTTGAAAAGTTTGAATTAAAAGAGGAGAAAGATACATACATTTTAACTTATAAAGGCAGTAAAGAAGATAAGAAAAAATTATTAGAGGCAATGTCACGTGAATATTATAAAGAGTTATCTAAAAAGACAAAACATGAGATTGTTGATGTTGAAGTATTTGATCTTACTTTTAAAATAAACAAAAAGACGTACTTAATAGAACAGTATCAATATGATCAAAAGTTTACCGAAAAACTTGACGGTGAAGAATCAAAATATGACCGTTCAACTACTTATCATTATTCAAAGTATAATAAAGTGAAAGATATTAAAAAGCCAAAAGAAACTAGCGCAGATTCTGGTGACGATGAAAAGTTGACTTTAAGTAAAGAAGAACAGGAAACTTACGAGAAAGAGGCAGCCAATTATGTCAGTGCTTTAATTCAAGCAACAGTTTACCAAAATGTTGATGGATACGTAGAGAATGCTCCAGATACAGAGTCACAAGAAGAAAAGGTTAAAAGTGCAGAGCACCAGAAGTCAGCGTTCAGATCAATTTATATCGAAAATGGAAAAAAAAAAAATACTATGCAAAGTGTTGGAGCTGAAGTTAGTGACAGTCAATTTGAAACATTAGCAGATGGATTCCTTAATGCTTTGTCTAAAACGAAATATGAAATTGTTGGCGCAAAGGCTGAGGGAAATGATTCATTTGTTGTAACGTTAAAAATTGAAGGTTTTAATGATGGAAAATTAATAAGTGAGACACAAGCACCTATACAAGAACAATTCCAACAAGGGAATTTAACAGAGCAAGAGTTTGTTGATAAGATTATGGAATCTTTGGCACAAGCTTATAATGGCGAGATTACGTTAGAGGCTCCTGTAGAAATGGATGTTAATGTAATTAGAAATAATGACGGAACCTATATAGTTGCTCTGCAAGATCAATATTTGGGAGGATTTGTACAATATTAAAAATGTGTAAATCAGTTCAAAACTTCATTAACTGGGCAATTATAGTAAGCTCGGTCTTACAAATGATTAAAAGACATGAACCTCTTTACGACGTTACGTAAGGAGGTTCAGACCATTTTATAAGAGCTTTTTATTAGGGCAAGTAAAGTATCTATTTATTCTTATTAGCACAACTTAATATTTGCACCGTAATTAAAAGGCTCTATCTCTTAGTAAACTTGAGCAATTCCGCTTGAAACATCTAGTTCAATCTCATGCTTTCCAGATCCATGAGTACCTTCGATTCCTTTTTTATCGCTTTTTTCACTTTTAAGTGGAAAGTCACAAGTGATACTGCCACTGTTTGCCTTTCCCTTAAAAGAAAAATTAGCATTGCTTGGAATATCAAGGTCAACTATGCCCGAACTGACATCCATTTTAATTGAGTCTAATAATTGATCCATCTGAAAGTGCACCTTACCCGATGACACGTCAGCCTTTATTTCTCCAGCATACTGTCTTGCTTCAAGACTGCCTGAGCCGATATGAAAGACTCCTTTATTTGCTGTTAATGAGTCTATCTTCACTAACCCAGATGATCCTTCCACTTTTAAATGATCAACAGAAAGTTTTTCTAGTGCTACAATACCTGAGCCTAATTCTACCAATAAATTATTTAGCAACATCGGTTGTTTTGTTGAACTGCCTGAATATTGTAAGCTTCCAGATCCTATATTTAATGAGATATTTTGATCAAAGCTTTCGGGGATATAAAGATCAAGCTTTACCTTATGGTTAAATGGAAGCCAGCGATCCCACCAATCGTGTTTCACTTTTACAACTATTTTATCATCCGTTTGTTTTACAGATAACTTTGCCGACCCATTTAAATCAGCTTTTATAGTTTTTCGGTCTTCTGGAATGATTGTTGCTTTTATGCTGGAGATGTCAATGCTGATTTCTTTCGTTTCTTCAGTTATTTTCATTTCCTTTTCTGAATGACTAAAAGTCCATGCATTCAAGAAATCTGTTTTAAAAAAGATAATATAAATTCCAATAGCACAAATAAGAAGGACAGAGAATACTTTCAAATCATTTTTTCCTTTTTTAAACTTCTTTTCTTCATCTAGTTTAAAATCCATTGTTATCACTCTTTTTCCTTATTTTACATTTGTTAATCTTCCCTTGAAAAAATCATAAATTAAAATGGAATCTCCTTCAATGAGCCGGAGAATGATCTTTTTATAAGACTTAGGACTTATGGTAAGGAGGTTAATTAATCTGGCGAATTGAATAAATAAATGAAAAAGAAGCATCTTTCATTTAATCGAAATGATGCTTCTCTAGTTTCTATTCATCTCTTATTCTTAAGAAAGGAGATTTGATTATATTTTATTCTGATATATTTACCTCAATCGGTTCCGCAACGAGATTCCACTCTTTCCCTAACATCGAAAATGTATGTTTAAAGAAAACATTCACTTTTCCTGGGGAAACAGCCTTGATCGTGTTTCCTTCTATTTGGACAGCATTTTGATCACCGATAACAAATAAAGTTGTTTCAATGTTTTCTTTCTTGTCTTCACGGTAACTAACGAACGCTTTTGCATGAATAGTGGCAGTTTTTCCAACTTTTAAGTTTCGCTTTTTAATCGGAGTTTCCAATCTAATTGGAGCATCTGTCAGCCATTGAGTATAGTCAGTAATTGGACCGATCATACCTTTTAAGAGCTGGTCTTCTAGTGCTTGTTCGTTTCTAAATGTCCAGTGAAGACTTGTCATTCCTCGCTGGCGCATATACGTAATAAATTCAGACGATAGACTGCCGTAACTCGCATTTAACGTTGCATTTAATGTTGCTGCATAGTTCAGCATTTGCTGAGCATTTTTTAGCTTTCCTTCTTTCGTACCTGGTACACCTGTCGAATAAAGAAAGCCGATGCCAATTTCCTGTTTAAGCTCGTGAATCTTCTGAATACTGCTTAAATTAAAGCTTTGAATTAACACTTGATTAGTCATACCTAGCTGTTCTATTTCCTCAACGACTTTTTCTTCAATACCAACGTCCTTTAACTCTATGAGAAGGACTACATCTTTTCCTTTAAAGGCTTGTAAGAACTCACGGAAGGTTGGTACTTTTTTACCTGCAAATGTTGAGTTAAATTTAATGCCAGCATCTAATTGGCGAATTTCTTCTAAAGTAAGACTCGATACTGCTCCCGTTCCATTTGTTGTTCTATTTACAGTATTGTCATGCATAATGACGAGATGGCCGTCTTTTGTCATTCTAACATCAGTTTCAATTAAGTCTGCTCCAAGTCCATAGGCTTTCCAATAGCCAACCATTGTATTTTCTGGAGCCAATGAAGGGACTCCGCGGTGAGCGGCAACTATTGGACGTTGAACAAAGGTGTTTTCTGGATATTGGTTGTAAGCCAACAATGTTGTAGTTGGGTCTTTAGAAATGATCCCATCTACTCCTGCATGAATAAGCTTGTGGGCATCTTTTTCAGTTTGTTCGCTCATTCCCCATACAGAGATCGTTCGGCTATGTAAGTAATGGACGATTTCTGCTGATAACAATTTTTGTGGAATAACAGCAACCTTGCTCTTATTTTTATGTAAATCTTTTGCTAAATTTTCTAAGTCATGTTTATTTAACGCATTTCTCGTATATACGACTCCACCTCGAGCTGTTGGTATCATTTCTTTAAACTTCTTGATTAGTTCCGGTTTTGAAGAAATTACTTGGATATCTTGGATTGAAGCATTTTGTAATACTTTTGTAAGTGGTTGAATAACTGCTTGATCCTCGATTTGAATAATTGGTATTACTTTTCTTTTTATCTTTTGAAGAATCTCAGAAAGGGCTTTGTTTTCAACTACAATTTCACCATTATTCTTTTGTTGAACAGGTAAAATAATGGATGAAACGCCTTTATCCACTAGTTGGTCGATCATTTCAATAGATGTTGCCTCTGAAATGACAGTTGGTGCATTTAATATATTCGTTTCAGGTTCTTTTGGTAGAAATGCACTTGATTCTTCTAATGGAGGTAGTTCTTCTGTTTGTGTGGTTACTTTTACATTATCAAACTGAACAGTGACACCTGTTGCTTGAAAGCCGATGTCTCCTTCAGTCCATTTTGAAGCTAAATCTGTATCAATAATAAGCTGGTTGTTAACATATTGCTGAACGCGATTTCCTTTTGCAATCACTTTAAGATGATAGCTTTTATCGAATTGAAACGGTTCAGAAAAAAATGTCTTCTCTGGTACTTCCCATTTATTGTTCTCATTACGTATTGCAAACTCTACCCCATTTAAGGCAGTTGTACCTCTGCGAATGGCAAATTGATAGTATGGATAATCCCCGGATTGGATCCGGTACATAAGAGATGCCCAGCGTGTATCTTCAACTGCTGAGAGAAAGGTCATATCTGCTTCAAATACGTAGTCTCCAGTATTTGAAGGAAGCGGAACGAGTACACGGCTCGGCTTTGAAGTAGAAGGTGATGTCAATAGTAACTTTCCGTCTTGTACTTCACCGTGTCCTTGCGTAAGCTTCCAACCGTTAGGTAATGTTTGATTTTCGACACGATCAAAATTTTCCTCGATTAGTATCGTTTCTTGACTCGCTGCATGTACAGAGTTACTTTCAAAAAAAGATGGAAAGGAGAATATTCCCATTGTAACACTTGCGGCTAAAACAAACGGAGCCATTTTTTTAATCTTATACATGATTACATACCCTCCTAAGTTCGCTTTTTCATTTGTCCAATTTCCGTTTCCCATATAGATGTTGAGATTACAAGCAATCAGTGAACCAACTTTTACCTTATATTATAACAACAAAGTATAGAGGTATTATTAACATAATGTAAAAATTACTAATCGTCTGAACTTGCAAACATGAGTTACTTTTATAACCGATTACCTAGTTGACACAACTGCTCGCATTCTTTATTGCACTTCGTTTGGACTTTCTATTCGCTTGCGGCTATCACTAGCGTGTTTTAATGGCTTCAAACAATTAAGTTTATTTACAAGCTTTAAGTGGATTTTTCTTATAAAAATTTTATTTTATAAAGTTTTCATGTAACGAAATGGTTGTTAATTTCGACTAGTTTTGTAAAAGAGGGGTTTTTGAATGAGAAAAAAGCTTGTCATTAGCGGAGTGTGCTTTTTATTCGTCTTAGCAGCGGTACTTTATTCCAAGTCACAATTAAAAGTTGTAAGCGGTGTGGTGGCGAATAGTGATGATACACCAATTGTACTTGCTCATAAAGTATGGAAAATTACATTCTCCGAGAAAATGGATCAATCTATTTTAAAAGATGATCTAATCTACGTAACGAATGATAAAGGAAAAAAACAAAATGTTGCTCTTTCTTTAAGTGATGATGGAAAAACAATTATGATTCAACCACCTAAAGATGGATACGCCGTAGACACAGAGTATACACTTTATTTGGACAAAGACATCAAATCAGCCCACGGTAAAAAGTTAAAATCGAAGAAAGAGTTTTTGTTTCTTGTCCAGCAAAACATACCAGTTATCGGTTCAAAAAAAAATTTACGTAATTATTTTTCAAAGGTGATAGAGTATCAAAAAGAAACGGCAAAGTTTTTTGGAAGTGAGGAAGAAATATCACAAGAAATCAGCGATAGTACAGATCAAGCTAACAATCAAGACGTATCCGAAACAAATATACAAGTTCAAGGAGTAGATGAGGCAGATATTGTTAAAACTGACGGAACACATATTTTTAAGGTGCAGGACGGCAAAGTAAATATTATTAAAGCAGTTCCGGCAAATGAAATGAACGTTTTAGCCAGTATTTCTTTTAAGGATGTATTTTCACCTGAACAATTATTTTTACATGAAAACCAATTAATCGTAATAGGACATAGCCAAACGGCAAATGAACCGCAAAATAAAAAACAGGGGAAAGAAATAATGATTGCACCAATTTATCATTCGGTTAAGGCGATTATTTACGATGTGAAAGATCCGAAAAACCCTAAACAGATTCGAGAAGTTGAAGTAGAAGGTTCAATTGTTGCAGCACGTAAAACGGATGGAGTCGTTTATTTAATAGCAAATCATATCCCTGATTTGTTTTGGGCATTAGAAGAGAAACGAGATATAGATCTGCGACCGAAGTTTTCAGATACAGCAGTTAGTTCTGATATCCAAGCTGTTGATTATGACCAAATTCAATATTTTCCCGATTCCAATGAAGGGAACTATACAATCATTGCAGCTGTGGATCTTGAAAATCAGCAAAAAGAAGCGAGCATCACGACATATTTAGGAAGTGGGGAAGAAATTTATATGTCGAAGAACAGCCTTTATCTAGCGGTGAGAAACGATATCAATCCAACGAAGGAGGAGGTTGTTGTTGATTCGAATACAAATATTTATAAATTCTCAGTTAACGGTTTGAATGTTGCTTTACAAAGCTCAACTGAAGTGGAAGGCACTGTTTTGAACCAATTTTCTATGGATGAATATAACGGTTACTTTCGAATTGCAACGACAAAAGGGAATGCTTGGGAAGATAAACGTCCTTCTGCTAATAATCTCTATATATTAGATGAAAATTTAGCTCAAGTTGGTCAACTTAAGGACCTTGCACGTGGGGAGCGTATTTATTCAGCTCGATTTATGAACGACCGCATTTATATTGTAACTTTTAAAGAAACAGATCCATTGTTTGTCATTGATGCGAGTGATCCGAAAACTCCCAAGGTGCTTGGCGAGCTAAAAATCCCTGGATTTAGTAATTATCTACATCCTTATGACGAAAATCATTTAATTGGCTTTGGTCATGACACAAAAATAATTTCTGAAAAAGGGGCTCAACCTTTTATTAGGACAAATGGAGTAAAAATATCGCTGTTTGATATAAGTGATGTCTCAAATCCAAAGGAAAAATTTACAGAAGTGATTGGTGGAAGCGGAACATCTTCACCATTGAATTATGATCATAAAGCATTACTTTATCATAAAAATAAAAACCTTTTTGCGTTTCCTATTTCGGTTTATCAGGATGTAGAAGGAAAACAATTTGATCAGTCGTTTGAGTTTCAAGGAGCATATGTTTATAACATAGATTTACAAAATGGGTTTACACTAAAAAATAAAATTACCCATACGAAAGAGAATGCTCAATATGAGGAATGGGAAAATAGTATTGATCGACTTGTATATATAGGGGATTATTTATACGCTTTATCACCGGCAAAGATAACAGTGCACGATTTGAAAAGTAACCAACAAGTGGGTGAGCTTCCTATACATTAACCATTCATTATGAGGGGCAGTTATTTACCCATATGACAAAGCCCCTAGCAATTTTTTAGAATAAAGCCGCTAATAATAATTCAGAATTAACTGACAATAGAAATGATAAATGGTATATTTATGGGGAAAGGAGGAGTAGTCGATGGAAGTTTCATTTCAAAAGGTAATAGAATGGTTTACATTTTATGATGGAGAGGGGAAGCAAATAAAAAGAAAAACAGAAGTTCGAATTGATCCTCTAACTGGAGAATCATCCCGTCTCGTGTTTGACCCTGGGACGACATTTACGCCCCCAGATTATACAGAAGTCGCTCAACAAACGGAAGGTGTTAACTGTCCGTTCTGTCCCGAAAATATACTAAAGATGACACCTGTTTTTCCAAAGGAGATTAGTGAAAGTGGCCGAATTTTTGCAGGAGAAGCAATTTTGTTTCCGAATTTATTTCCTTATAGTAAACATAATGGTGTTGTTACTTTTTCAGGAAACCATTACGTCAAATTAGACGAATTTACACCTTTAATGATCAAAGATGCGTTTATTGCTTGCCAAACATATATTAAACGAGTAATGCTTCATGATAGTAGAGCTAAATATGCTTCAATAAATTGGAATTATCTTCCTTATTCAGGAGGAAGTATTATTCATCCGCATATGCACGTAATTGTATCAGAATCACCTACTAATTATCAGTCTAAAATCCAAACGGAAGTTGAGATCTTTGAAGCAAGATATGGAGCAAATTATTTTACTAGCTTATATGAAACAGAAAAAAAGCTTGGCGAGCGTTGGATTGGTGAGCATGGAAATGTAGCATGGATTCATGCGTTTGCTCCAAAAAGTCATAATGATTTTATCGCAATTTTTCCAAAGGCAATGTCAATACATGATGTAAGTGAAAATGACTGGCTTGATTTTTCAGAAAGTATTCAATCAATTTTTGCGGTACTAAAAGAACAAGGATTTTCCAGTTTTAATATGACGTTAATATTGCCGGATGAATCTTCTGGAACATCGTTGCACGTACGTCTTATTCCTCGTTTTACAATTGGTATGCTCGAAACAAGTGATATGAACTTTTTCCAAGTACTGCATCAAGAGCCTCTTACATATAAAATACCAGAAAAGATCGCTGAAAAGGCACGTAATCTTTTCTTAAAAAGTAAGAAAAGTTCCTTTTAAGACAAAGTCAGTATAAGAATAGTACCCAGGCTAGTTTAGAATGCTTGTCAGTTGAGGCGGAAGCCGAATAGAAATATAGTTCATGAGTATACGTTTTTCTAACAGTATGAAGCTGTATCACAATTAAAAGTGGTACAGCCTTTTTAGGGTTAAGCTAAACAATATCATGACTTGAAAATAGTAGGTCTTCGACGAGATGAAATGAGAAAAAGTTGGCTTTCTTCTTTTGTTCTATCAACCTTCCTATTGTTAGAAGTGAAAGGAGCCAACATAACCGTAAGAGCAAAGGTTTTGTAATTAAGAAACTTGTAAGAATTGTTTAAGAAAAATGAGATTTGTCTTTTTTATAATAAAAGCATCTTGATATAAAGGAGTTTTCAAAATGACTCATATTATAAAAACGTACGGACTGACAAAAATCTATGATCATAAAGAAGTCGTTTCGCAAGTTAATATGAATGTAAAGAAAGGAGAAATATATGGATTTATCGGGCCAAATGGAGCAGGGAAAACAACAGTAATGAAAATGTTAATTAATTTAATCAAACCAACAAGTGGTGAGATTGAAATTTTTGATAAAAGATTAACAAATACATCGTATGAATTGTTAAAAAGAATGGGAACGATTATTGAATACCCAATTTTTTATGATAAGCTGACAGCAAATGAAAATTTACAGCTTCATTGCGAATATATGGGTTATTACGATAAAAAGGCAATTAATCAAGCATTAGAGCTAGTAAATTTAAAAAATATTGAAAATAAGCAAGTGAAAGATTTTTCTCTTGGCATGAAACAAAGACTAGGAATTGCACGAGCGATTACAACAAAGCCAGAATTATTAATATTAGATGAACCAATTAACGGTCTCGATCCTCTTGGCATAAAAGAAATGAGAGATTTATTTAAAGTTTTATGCAAAGAATATGAAATGACTATTTTAGTTTCAAGCCATATTTTAGGAGAGTTAGAGCAAATAGTAGATACAGTAGGAATCATTAGAAATGGAAGATTAATAAAAGAAGTTTCAATGAGTAGTATTCATAGTATGCATTCAGAATATATTGAAGTTGTTGTAGACAATGTAAAAAATGCATCCTTTTTACTTGAGCATGAGCTTAAACTTACAAACTTTAAAATCATTGACAAACGAAAAATACACATTTTCGAACCACATATTACACAACAGGAACTATCTAGAGTGCTTATTGTTAACGAAGTTGCTATTGATGGAATTAGCAAAAAAACCACTTCCCTCGAAGATTATTTTTTCGAGTTAATGAATGGGGGAGAGGCTAGATGATAAGCTTATTAAAATTAGAGCTAAAAAAATAAACTTAGTTCATATATACGCGGGGCAGCGATTGCAAACATCACTATAGTTAGTTTTATCCTAATGGTTACACACGTTTCAAAGCTAGAGAAGGAATTAGCATTTTATGATTATCATGAGGCTTTTTGTTACAATTGATACTCTAGTAAGAGCCACATTCATTATTTTTCCGAGCCACTCTTATTGCAAAGTGCATTATTGATGAGTTTAAAAACAAGACGATTACTGTTTTATTTATGTACCCTATTAGTAGAAAAAAATGAATTGCCGCAAAGCTGTTAGTGGTTATCTTTTTTACTTTTAGCGCAATTGTATTATCAAATATACTTGTTTCGATTGTATTTTGCTTGTATAGCGAAAGTCAACATTTAATTTTAAGTACTTTAACAATAAATATTATAGTAGAAAACGCAATCAAAATGTTAAATGCATTGGGGGCAACAGGAATGAGTCTAATTCCGTTATTTTTTGGATTGAAAAATTATTCTATTCCAGCGACTATCACTTCTTCGATTTTAATCGTTGCGATTGTTTGCTCAAATAGTAACGGATTTACATTAAATCATATTATTTTAATTCCTATTACACTCGCACTCATCGGAGCTTATACCGCTTATTTAGCAATTCGAAATATTGAGAAGGTCGATCTAATTTAATAATGGTTCAGAACAATGAAAAAACAATCGCCGCATTTTATGAAAATGGATTGCTTATTCCCTATTATTGCGCATTAAAAAAAAAAAAGTTACCATGTAAGGAAGTAAAGCAATACAGGAGGGAAAAACGATGGGGAAGCAAATAAGAATCGGAATTGTTGGTTACGGCAATTTAGGCAGAGGTGTTGAAGCAGCAATAAAACAAAATTCAGATATGGAGCTTGTAGCTGTCTTTTCACGGCGAAGTCCTGAAAGTGTAAATGTAATTGATAAAAATGTAAAGGTCATACATATTTCAGAAGCTGAACGTTACCAAGCAGATATTGATGTAATGATTTTGTGTGGAGGTTCAGCTCGGGATCTTCCAGAGCAGGGTCCTGCTTTTGCAAGATTATTTAATACGGTTGATAGTTTTGACACTCATGCAAAAATTCCGGCCTATTATGAGTTAGTTAACGAAGTAGCTAACATGAGCGGAAAAACGAGTATTATTTCAGTTGGCTGGGACCCTGGGTTATTTTCAATTAATCGAATGATGTCTGCATCCATTTTACCTAAAGGAGAAACATATACATTTTGGGGAAAAGGTTTAAGCCAAGGGCATTCCGATGCGATTCGCAGAGTAGAAGGGGTAAAGGGAGGCGTACAATATACGATTCCTTCTGAAACAGCGATTGATAGAGTAAGAAGCGGAGAAAATCCTTCATTGTCTACAAGTGAGAAACATAAAAGAGAATGTTATGTCGTTGCTGAAGAAGGGGCCGATAAAGCCAAAATAGAGCGGGATATAAAAACAATGCCGAACTATTTTGCAGATTATGAGACAACTGTACATTTTATTACAGAGTCAGAACTGAAAGAAAATCATTCAAAAATGCCTCACGGTGGCTTTGTTATTCATAGCGGTACAACAGGCGAAGGCAATAATCAAATTATAGAGTTTTCTTTAAAATTAAATAGTAATCCGGAATTTACAGCAAGTGTTTTAACAGCATATGCGCGTGCTGCTTATCGTTTAAATAAGGAAGGTCAAACAGGCGCGAAAACTGTGTTTGATATTGCACCTGGATATTTATCACCAAAATCAGCCGCAGATTTAAGAAGAGATTTATTATAAAAGCGATGATGGAAAAGATCCCGCCTAAAGGCTAAAAATCGCTTAGACAGCCTTGGCGGGGAGATTTTAGCAGTCATTAGTCGTTAATGCAAGCATTTATCACAGTCTGTAATCATCTACAATTTTTTTTGTTTTACTAAATCCATTTAAGAGCTTCAAGGATTTGCAGTTTGTGCGGATAGATAAATAAAACATAAGGGTGAAACGATGAACTTACTATCTTTACGTTATTTTATTGAAGTAGCTAAAACATTAAATTTTACAGAAGCCTCCAAAAACTTACACGTATCTCAACCTGGTATTAGTCAACAGATCAATTTACTAGAGGAAAAGCTTGGAGTGAAACTTCTTTATCGGACAACGAGAAAGGTCGAGCTCACTGAAGAAGGTAGATACTTGTTTGAGAAAACTGCTCCTTCGTTTGATCAAATTGAAAATACAGTATTTAATGTGATCGATTCGAAGACGCTGCCCCATTTAGTGAAGATTGCAACTATTCCCTCGGCAGCTAGTCTCTATTTACCGATTATTTTAAATCAACTTCATATCCATTATCCAAATATTGAATTTAGCATAAAAGAGACGACTTCTGCTCATGTAGTAGAGTTAATTAAAAATAGAGAATATCATCTTGGTTTCATAAGGACGCCAGTAAATTTTGAGTCGAATGAACAAGAGGGGATCAAATATTTAGAATTGAAACGCTCTCCAATTCGAGCAGTTGTCTCTTCTGATCATAGGCTTGCTTCACGAGAGAAGATCAAGTTAAAAGAATTAAGTGATGATTTTTTTTTACATTATGATTCAATTCAATCTCCAGCTCTCCATCAGTTACTCCAAACAGCTTGTGCAACAGCCGGCTTTATTCCAAAAACGATATGCAGCGGTTCTGAATTATTGACTATTGCTTACCTCGTCTCTAACAATTTTGGTGTAACGCTTATGCCGGTGGACATGTTTAAACTAATTGATTTTATTGATGTGAAAAGTTTGGAACTTGAAGATATTTATTTAGAAAGCTCAATTTCTGCGGTTTGGGAAGACAGTCCTTACATTCGATTAAATAAAAAACACATTGTAAAATTACTTGCTAATTTAAAACTGAATTTATAAAGTCCCTTAATTAAATATAATATATTAATAATCATTAATTATTAATATATAAGAATCCTGTATTTCTCAACATTAAAAAATTCTGTTAGCATTTTAGTGAAAACAGAGATATCGATTTGTGGAGAAAATAAACAGGATAAAGGGGTAATCAATATGTCAAACACATTAAAAAATATTGAGCTTGTTGTTTATGGTTTAGGACCAATTGGTCTAGAAATATTGAAAAAATGCGAAGAATATTTACCGGGAAAAGTGATTGGTGCTGTTGATATTGATCCAAATAAAGTTGGGAAAGATATTGGTGAATTAACCGGCAGAACTGAGCGAGGAATATTTGTCGTTCCTTCAATTAAAGATGTCAAGGCTAAAAGTGATCAACAAAGGATTGCAATTCACGCTACTGGGTCAAATTTAAAAGCAGTATGGCCCCAAATGAAAGAATTATTGGATAATGGATTTTCCGTTGTTTCAACTTGTGAACAGCTTTCATATCCATGGAGTCGCTATCCTGAACTATCAAAGGAAATTGATCATTATGCGTCTGAAAAGGGATTGACTGTTATTGGTTCAGGCGTAAATCCAGGGTATGTGATGGATACGCTCGTTTTAAGTTTAACATCAGTTTTAAGTGACATTTCGTCGATTCGAGTTTCTCGTCGTGTTGATGTGAAAAAACGTCGACTTCCTTTACAAAAGAAAGTTGGGGTCGGAATGGCAGAAGAAGAGTTCAACAGCCTTGCTAAAGCAGATAAAATTGGTCACGTTGGTCTTGAAGAATCGCTGCGTCTCGTTGCTGCTGGTCTGAATTTAGAGCTCTCACATGTTGAAAACTCAATTTTGCCAAAGGTGACAGATAAACCAATTTCTTTACCACATTTTCATGTAAAGGCTGGGGAAGTAAATGGACTTCATCAAGTTTCCAAAGGGTCGACAAAAGATGGAAAAACAATAGAGCTTGATCTTGTAATGGCTACCTCAGTATCTGAGTCTGAGGATGTAATCGAAATAGAAGGTGACATGAGGCAAAAGCTTGTCATTCCAGGTGGCGTTTTTGGCGACTCTGCAACGGCATCGATTATTATTAATACAGCGAAAACAGTTGCAGTTGATACAAAACCAGGTTTAAAAACAATGAAAGATATTGGATTAACGAGGAATATTCATCTGTAAATAAAGAAAAAGGCTTTTTAGTTCTAATTTGAACTGAGAAGTCTTTTTTTTTATAAAATTTAAGTTTGATCACTTTTTAAGGGAAAGATATTATTAGAGTAGGACTGTTTAATTTAAGGCAATATATAAAAACAAACGGAAAATAATAATAATTTTAATGAAAAAGCAGTCTATGTTGTAAAAGGGTCCGATTAAAATCATCTATTTTTAGCTGTTCGTTTAATACCTCTTTTGTGGCTAAAAGCTAGCTGATCGTTTTATTTTTATACTAAAACGGGAATATCTTTTTTTGAAAGGATTGAACATCCGTTGTTATTTGCCATTCTTTTTTTTATGCTTATGTCGTTTTTCCTCTCAGGCAGTGAAACGGCATTGACTGCTGTGAATAAAATGAAAGTGCATTCACGAGCGGAAAATGATGATAAAAAATCCCTAAAGCTCTTAAAGTTGATTTCTAAACCAGATCAATTAATAACGAGCATTTTAATTGGGAATAACATTGCAAATATTATGCTGCCTACTTTAGTGACAATGATTGCGATCGAGTATGGGTGGAACGTTGGAGTTGCAACTGGAATTTTGACCGTTGTGCTTATTGTTTTTGCTGAAGTGTTACCAAAAACGATTGCTGCAACGTTTGCTGATAAAATTGCCTATATCGTGGCTCCAGTGATTAGATTGTTAATTATCATTTTAAAACCAGTCACCTTTTTAATATCCAGGTTTTCAAACATGGTCATTAGGCTTATTTCAAAAGGTGAAGTTCAAGAAGCTACGCTTTCCAAAGAAGAGTTAAAAACAATGGTTGATATTGCTTATGCTGAAGGAACATTTCGAAATGAAGAAACTATGCGAATTAAAGGAGCAATTGATTTTTACAGTATGGATGTGCGTGATGCACTTAAAACTCCAAGAATTGATATGATTGGTATTCCAATTAATAGTACCTTTGAGGAAACAAGAAATACGATTATGAATAATCGTTATACGAGGTACCCAATTTATAAAGGGGATATTGATAATATCGTTGGGGTATTTCATTCTAAAAGGCTTTTGGAATGGTCTATGGAGCCAAAGAAGAAGTTAGAAAATTTTATTGATAAGCAACCATTGTTTGTTGTGGAATCTACCGCGATTGAAAAGGTTTTTAAAATGATGTTGAAGGAAAAGAAACATTTAGCGGTTGTATTAGATGAGTACGGTGGAACGATGGGAATGATAACGCATTAGGATATTATTGAAGCAATGATTGGCCAGGAAATTGAAGATGAAACAGACATTGAAGATGAAGTATTAATTTATGAATTAACCGATTCATACATGATTTGTCATGGAAGACTGCTCATCTATCGACTAAATGAGGCTTTTAAAATTAAGCTTCCAGAAGATACTGATATTTTAGCTGGCTTCATCTTAAAAGAGCTTGAACATATTCCAGTTGAAGGAGAAACATTTGAATATCATCATCTTCATTTTGAAATTCTTGAAATGGATCGGAATAAAATTATTAAAGTGAAAATAATAAAGAAGACACATTCTTAACACTTTTATGTTTTTTAATGGTAGGGCTTCTGAATACAAAATAGCCCTATCCTTTAATTTTAATTAACCGCTTTATATGATGGAAATTATTTAAAAAATGGCCTATTTGGATAGAAATGACGTAAAATAAAAGGAGCTGATTTATGTTTAACGGAGGGATAAAATCATGAAACATAATGTATTACTTGTTGAAGATGATGAATCTATTGCAGAAATGGTGGAAAGTCATTTATTAAAAGAAGGCTTCATTGTAAAAGTGGCATATGATGGGGAAGAAGCAGTTCACACATTTTTTAATGACTCTTTTGATATTATCCTTCTTGATCTAATGCTGCCGAAGCTTGATGGTATGACATTTATGAAAATTATAAGAGAAAAAAGCTTAATTCCTATCTTAATCATGTCTGCTAAAGATAGTGATGTTGATAAAGCATTAGGACTGGGCTTTGGTGCGGATGATTATATCTCAAAGCCTTTTTCAATGATTGAGCTTACAGCAAGAGTAAAGGCTGCAATTAGACGTGCAACTGATTATACACAATCGAAGAGAGAGGAAGGAAAAAACTTTTTGCAGATTGGTAACTTGCAAGTAGATTTATCCAACTATTCGGTTGTGAAAAATGGGGAAAAATTACAATTAACAGCAAAGGAATTTAATATTTTAAAGCTGTTTGTGCAAAATCCTAGCAGAGTTTATACGAAAGAGCAAATTTATAACTTGATTTGGCATGAAGATTATTATGGAGATGAGAATATCATTAATGTTCATATTAGAAGAATTAGAGAAAAAATAGAGGAAAATCCATCTTCACCCCAATATATTAAAACTTTATGGGGAATAGGATATAAGCTCGGGGAGTTTTAAATGACAGTTGTATTATTCATGATTATTATCATCTTCATTGTGGTCATTTGGATTCAATATCAGAAAATAATCGTGAGAAATAAGCATTTAGTATACATACATGGAAAATTAAAAACCATTATTGAAAAAAAAACAGCTGAAAAGCTGTTAGTTATGACGAATGATCAATATTTAATGAAAATTTTAACCGATATAAACGATCTGTTATATAAGAACCAAAAAACAATTGCAAATCATAAAAAAACGGAAGAAGAATTAAAAAAAATGCTTTCAAATATCTCTCACGATTTCAAAACTCCACTCACAGTTATATTAGGATACATCGAAATCTTGCAAATGAATCAAGAATTAAGTAAAGAAGAGAGAATGAAATCTCTGAAAAAGGTACAAAATAAAACAGTGGAATTACTAGATCTAATTAATAAGTTTTTTAATCTTGCAAAATTAGAATCTGGTGATCAAGATGTTCCAGTGACAAAAGTGAATTTAAGTGAAGTATGCAGAAAAAATATCTTATCCTTTTACGATATTTTAGCTAACAAAAATATAGAAGTTGAAATTAATATTCCGAAAGATAACGTCTATGTATTAGGCAATGAAGAGGCTCTTAATCGGGTGTTAAATAATTTAATTTCAAATGCTATTAACTATGGATATGAAGGGAAATTGATTGGACTTGATTTAAGAGTTGAAGATGAATATGTTTATGTTGATGTTTGGGACAAAGGTAAGGGGATTGATGAAATACATAAACAAAAAGTTTTTTAAAGATTGTACACGCTTGAAGATTCCCGAAATAAAGCATTTCAGGGAAGTGGGCTAGGATTGACGATTACGAAGCGGCTTATTGAACTGATGGATGGTGAAATTACGCTTTCCAGCAAGCCATATGATAAAACAGTATTTTCTTTTAGACTAAATAGAATCAGTTATTAGGTGGCTTCTAAGTCTTCCTTTTGTTCTTTTTATTTTTGTTACCAATAAATAAGGTGCTTTTCTTTTTCATTAGCAAACAAAATGATTAACATGTAAGCAAAAGGCGAGCACTATTAAGTAAAGTAGCTTGTGGGTGTTAATGCTTTGAAATCATTCTTTTTCTAAAAATAAGGAGGGAGCTGGTTATTGGATGTCACCAGCTAGGAAAGAAGGGCTTTCAATAGCCAAAGCTCCCAAAAAAATGTATTGCGCAGTACGAGGCGAAAGTAATTAGGACAGTCGTTCATAAGCTATACAACGAAGTACAAGTAACGAGCAATGCGAACGTTTGACAACAGTCTGTCATATTACGATATTTTTTTCTTTTCTTTCCTTTTATCTAAAAATATTTCTTCCAAAGAAGGTTCATTTACGTTTAATCGATAAATATCAATTTTATGGTTCGTTAATGCTCTGACGATGGAAGGGATTTTTTCTTCCGAATTTACCACTAATGATGTTTTATTGCCCTTAGTTTTAACATTCTTTCCAATTGAATTTAGAAACTGAGGAATTAAATCAATTTCTCGATTAGAGAATGCCGAATGCTTAATTTCAACTTCAATTGAGGAAGAATATCGCATTCTTAAATCTTCTAATGTACCTTCATTTAAGATAGATCCATCTTTCATAATTGCCATGCGGGTACAAATTTTTTCAACCTCATTTAAATTATGGGACGTCATAAAAATCGTCTTACCCTCTGCTTTTAAGTCTAGAATTAATTGCTGAATGTTCAGTCCCGATTCAGCATCAATCCCAGAAGTTGGTTCATCTAAGAAGATCAATTCTGGGTTATGAACAATGGCTTGTGCAATTCCCAATTTCTTTTTCATACCAAATGAAAATTTTCCTGCTTTTTTATTGGCATGTTCAAGGAGTCCTACTCGATCTAAAATTGATTGTCCTTCCTTTGTAGAAATGCTATATCCATTAATTTTTGAATAATATTTAAGGTGTCCTAGTGCTGTTAATGAATCATAAAACGTTGAATAATCAGGAAGAACGCCAATTCTATGATAAACTTTATCTAGCTTCGATTCGTTCAATAACTTAAATTCACCTGAAGTCGGTCTGACAATCCCTGTAATCATATTAATAAAGGTCGACTTCCCTGCGCCGTTCCGACCTAAAAATCCATATATTTCTCCTTTCTTTACAATTAAATTCACATTATTAACAACCGTTTTCGGTCCATAGATTTTTGTCATGTTATGTGCTTCTATGACGTTCACTATAAATCTCTCCTTTCAAAGAGCTTTATTGCAATAAGCAACAAAACAACCGTGTAGCCAATGTTAATAAGGAAGTAAGAATGTCCTATAGTTGAATAGTAATAAGGGGTAAAGAACTTAAACCAATGAATAAAAAGTCTTTCGTCATAAATTGCCCAAAAACTAATGACTGGAAAAACTAAAGCGAAAACGATCCCAAAAAACATAGAAACTGATGGTTTCGGTATTAAAATTGAAAAAATTAAATTTAAGGCTAAGGCGGCAGAGATAAATATCATATTTTCGATGATCCCCGACCATAGAAAATTTTTTGATATAATTGTAATTAATATGAAAGAGGTAAAGATGCAAAAGAGCCAAAAAAGCCAAACGCCAAAATATTTACCTAATAATATTTTTGTTCTGGATGTTTTTGTTACAAGGAATCTCATCGTCCTAGTGCTTACTTCTCTGTTAATTAAATCATGGGATAAACCAGTAATAAAAATGAAGCCAAATACGAATATCATAAAGAAAGCTCCGATAGCAAATCGATCAGTTCCTAATTCCTCTAATTCAAGTTGAACCGCTACATTTGTCATAAAGTCTGCGGAAAGAAAAGTTACTCCGAAGATGATAGCTATTACAATAATTGATTTAATACTTTTAAAATGCCCTTTAAATTCATTAAAACAAATTGCCCACATTTTATATCGCTCCTTTCACAAATTAGTATAATATTGGTATCTTATTAGAGTTTTACCACAACCTTAATTTATCTTTAATAAAAATTGGATATTTGTTAATCAATCATCTTCAATAATTAATCTAGGTGTTTAGCAAAATAAAAGGTAAGCCCGAACTATAAAAATATGCGCACCTTCTGGTGCGCATGACAATTAACCGTATTTCATGATCTTTTTGGTCAAAATACGGCTAATTTCATTTATTTACTACATTTATTTACTACATTCTGCCTTGATCATTTTCGACCATGGCATATATTGATCTAAAATTTCAGGGTTCTGATGGATACTACAATTTGGTAGATCGGTCAAAAGCTTTTTTATATATTCGTAGAAATCGATGCCGTTACTTTTGGCTGTTTTTCTGCGATACTCAAACAAATGGCGTTGGCTTTTGCCCCAGCTTCGCTGACCGAAAATAGCCAATTTTTTCTTCCAATGACATTGGGTCGGATGGCATTTTCCGCGGGATTATTATCAATTTCAATCCGGCCATCATATAAGAATGCCTTTAATCCATCAGCTCTATTAAGTGTATATTCTGCCGCCTTCGCAAGGGCATTTTTTCCGAAGAATGGCGATGTTTCAACCCAGTTAAGGAATTCCTCCACTATTGGCTTTGAAAACTTTTTGCGTTTTTTTCTACGTTTTACTCGGGGACAAATGTTTAAACTTCCTCTCGAGCCGATACAAATCATCGCAATACTTCACACCAATTCGGCCATTTTTGCTGTCTGCTTTCAGCCAATAACGCCGAACATGAGCCCAACAATTCGCAAAGCTGATTCCTTCAATTTTGTCATATGCAGAATAACCATCACAGATAATCGTTCCTGAATAATCTTCAATAAAACTTTCAAGAACTGAACGTGCACGTGATAATGAACTTTGAAATAGAACTATCGTTGGCCCCTGGCAAGGTATACTTCGGTAGACCCAGTTATAGGCATTGGCTTGACCCGGTTTACCGTCAGAACGATTGATAATTTTTGCATACGTTTCATCAATATGTAAAACGGATTTTGCCATCATGATCGTTTTCATTCGTTCATAGATAGGAAGTAGCCAATCACCTGCTACACGAATGACCCAATTGGAAAGGTTTTTGTCATTCGTATCCAGTCCATAACGAACCCATTCCTTCACCTGACGGTGAAGGGGTAAGTACTGCACAAATTTATCATAGATAACTTTGGCAAGTACACTGGGACTAGTAATACTGCGTTGAATAACTGGTTGTGGTGCTTTCCCACGTTTTATTTGCGCTGGTTGGGATGAATCCCCCTTACATTTTGTACACCCATAAGCATGTTCAATGTGTTGAATTTTCTTCATCCTTGCTGGAATGAATTCTGCCTCTTCACGTACGATTGTGCTGCCGATCTCAATCATTTGCCCTTGGCAACACTCACAGATTGTATTTTCTGGATGATGATGAATGTCATCTACTTCAATGTCATCATGTAATGAATCGTTTCTTTTTTTCTTTTGAACTTTTCGTACAACAGTATAAGAAATCGTCTGTTGGCTTTGTTCTTCTGTGTGCTCAGAATCGCTAAAAGACGAATCATCATCAAATAAAGAGGCTTGCCCGTCTGGCGCATTGTATTTAGATTTCTCCGTTTTAGAACCATATAAAGCTTTTGTTAGCTGGCGAACTTGCTGTGATAGAGAATCAATCTTCTTCATTAATTCTTTATTTTGCTGGTTCGAATGAGCCAATTGTTCTTCGAGTAATTGAATTAATTTGTCCTTTGAAGAAGAGTCTTTTCCCACAATGTTCACCACTTTTCGTCCATTTTCGTACTCCTATTATAATCATTTTAAACCTTGAAATAAAGGAAAAATAGGTAGAAAAAGTTCAGAACGCGCCTTTTGGCGATGGTTGAATGGCCTTTGGCTGCTGAATGGATAACCCCTCAAGCAACCACCTGAGCTCCTTCTGAGATAGATTACGAACTGCTTGTTCATCTTTAGGCCATTGTAGCTTACCATTGTCCAGTCGTTTATAGAGCATGGCGAAGCCATCCCCATCGAAATACAGACATTTATATCTATCTTTCTTCCATCCGGCAAATAAGAATATAGAGTCGCCATAGGGGTCTAATTCAAAAAAATCTTGAATTAGAGTAGCCAATCCGTCAATCCCCTTCCGCATATCCGTTTTCCCACAGATAATATAGATATTTTTCACATCCGTATAATCATGTTTCACCAATGTTTCAACTCCCTCATGATTGCTTGGATGACGTGCTCCTCTACGCCGTTGAAGAAGGCAATTTCCGCAGCTGCTGTTTTAATCATGCAAGCAGGTTTTGAGGAAAGCTCAGCTGGAACTGAACTAGAAGAATTATTGTTTTTGGTATGTAATGTAACGGGGACAATAGTCAATTTTTGTTGTGGCATTTGAAAAGCACCTCCTTTTTTAATAGATACGCTTATCGTACCAGGAGGTGCTTCTATTTTATATGCGTTGTTTGAATTCGGGCTTACAATAAAAGTACAGGATTTTTAAAAATACAAAACCCTGTACTTATTTATCAGTTTAGTTTTAACTTAGCAAAAACTTTTCTAACTCTTGTTTTAATTCTTTGTATTTATTCCTGCTAACATTAATATTAGTTTCACAATCCTTTAATTTAATATTGTATGATTTCATATAATTGTCAGGTGAAATTTCTTGAATTTTATCTAGCTGAACTAAAAACGACTGATGTGTACGATAAAATCCTTTTGTTGCAAGCATTTGTTCTAACACATTCAAATTTTCATTACAATTGATAATTTGATTATTTTCTAAATAGATCCTTGTTTTTCTGCCTTTCCTTTCCACGTATTTAATCTCGTTGACATTAATAAGCTTAAAAACCCCGTCTGAACGAATCCCAATTTTATTATTTACGATACTGTTTGATTGGTTAGTTATTCTATTTATTGTTTGCTTTAAACGTAAAAAATTAACTGGTTTTACAAGATAATCTTCTGGGTAGAAGTTATAACCTTTTAATGCATATTCATGATATGCACTCATAAAAATAATTTTTATAGAAGGATGGTTTGATCTTAAATAGTCTGCTAACTGAAAGCCATCAATTTCAGGGATGTTAATATCAAGAAGCACTACATCAATGTTAATTGTGTTTAACTTTTCTATTAACTCGTTTGCATTTGTTGTCATACATTTTAGAGATACTTCGGATATGTTCGAAAACAACTTCACCAAATGATTTAAAACAGCAACTTCATCATCGACAATAGCTATATTAATTTTTGTCAACATTTAAATGTTGCCTCTTTTCAGGTGGGGTTGGTTCATAAGCAAACCAAAAACAGCTATTGAATGTCGCTATTTTATCAGTCAATAGAGCAACAAACCCCAAAAGTGAAGCTAAAAATTTCATAAAATATCTCTCCTCTTTTGTAATATATTGGATAACCAGTTATCGATAGATAACGTAGTTATTTCACCTATTTTTGTAACAGAATAAACTTGCAACAACATGCTAGCTAATATACACATTTTATAGGATGGCTGCAAAAACAAACTGTATATACTTAAGAATAAAAAGACTGTAAGTGCAGCTATTTTCAATTTGTTTTTTTGTTCGTTAGTAAAATGATCCTTTTTCTTGTATAACTTTGGAGCATTCACTAGTAGAATATAAAAAGATATACAGATTAAAAGATATAGAATATATTGAACAAATATGACTTTATCTAACGCGTTGCTAAATGTTGCGATTAAAACGACTTGAAACGAACTGAATAATAGACATCTAAAGTATCCTGAAAAATGAATACCTCCAGCAAACATTTTTAACAACGCTCCACTTGCAAGGCAAATTAAAGCTTCCATATGAAGGTTAAAAGGATAACTGAGAAGTAAAACAAGAAGGAATTGATTTAGACAAGAAATAATCCACTCTAATCCATGGCGAATATTATCTTCTTTGTCTTTGTATTTTGGATGATAAAAGACTACAACAGAAGAAAGATTTTTTGATATTTCACTCGGATAGAAATTCATATTTTCATCACCCTCACTTTAATGGGAATAGTAACCGTAAATACTATTAGTTCATTTTTGATTTCTGGGAATATTGATCCATTATATTTTTCTACAATTTTGTAAACGTTAACTAGTCCAGCACCTTGATTTTCTGTATAATCTTTGGTAGAAAATCCGCGCAAAAAAATTTTATCAATATTATTGGAAAATTCAACGATATCACCATAATTAGAAACTTCAATCTGAATAGATTTTTTGCTTTTTCTTATGTAAATTGCTACTTCCTTTTTGATCGTTTTTTCAGCTTCTTCAATTGCATTTTGGATTAAATTACCTAAAATTCGATTCGTTTCAAATGTTTTACAAGGTATTTCAGCTAAATTATCCAAAATACTATAGTTAATAGTAACTCCCTTTTGCCTTGCTTTCATTTTATAGGCCAGTAAGAGCCCGCTAGTAGCACTCGATTTTAAAGGCAAGACTTCACTTATTACAGAAGCTTCATTTAATACTTCATTGAGATAGTTTTTACACATCTCGTTATTTCCTTCAGAAAGCATTCCGTGAGCTGCTAATAAATGATGTATAAAATCATGACGTTGCGATTCTACAAGAGAGATATATTGTTTTTCATCTTCTTCGTATTGTTCCTCATTTTTTCTTGCTATTTCCGCCATATTTCTATTTAAACCGACTTTAAATAAATATGAGATCGTAATCGTTGAGCCAATAAAGAATCCCGTCGAAAGATAATTGATAATATACTCGTTATGCCTTTCATAAAACCAAATAAAATATAGTGTTAACGATCCGATTATTCCTAAATTCGCTAAATGAATTGTAGGAATTTTTCCTAGCTGTTTTCCTTTTACAATTTGTATTTCCTTCTTCTTTAAAAATAAATAAGTAATCATTAACAATGTCCAATGAGGAAGAGCTTTAATTAAAGGATGCAGTTCAAGAAAATGATCTTGAATATTCAAAGGCTTGCTTATAAGCAAAATAAGGGCAAAACTAATACTTTCGGCAATTAACAAACAAAGACTTCCGAAAAACACCAGTAGGAGACAATGAAGTATATTGAAATTCAAAATTAACGCTAGCAATATACCTAAACATAAAACGAGAATAAGTAAATAAATTTCCAATGATAAAGTGCTTTTTAACATAATAATTAAGACACTTCCGTAAAAGCTAACAATTGAAACTGCAATTAATCTGTTTTTCAGCTCTAGGCCGATAAGATAAAAACCAATCATTAAAATTAAAAATGTCTCTATAAATGCGCCTAACAGACTGCTTAAAATATCCATAGCCACCTCATATATATTATTTCTTTTTTGCAATACTAGTTTCATGGATACATTTATATTGTTAACAGTATTTTATTGACTCTTATAGATAAAAACTCCTTTCTTATGTTAAAAATTAGATAGTGTAGCACAAAAAGAGATCTTGGCAAATTGAACCGTATGTCATGCATTTGAAATCATAGGCTTTCAAGCTACTCAGGTAAACCATTAAGAAAGAGAAATAACTAAATAAAAAGGTTTGGAATTTCATTAACTATGCGGAAAAGAGACCATCTATATGAAAGTAACAGCAAAAGTACAACACATTCATAGATACGAGAGAGGAGTTCGATTTACTGGATCATGTCATACCCAATAATCTTACAAACAATAGGTGTTATTAAATTCAGTGTTGGACTTTTGTCAGTATTTAGTTTTATGATAAGCCACAAAAAAGTTCATAGAAGTTAAGACTATAGTATGCTGTACTACTTCGAGAACTACTTAGGGATATATACACTTACTTTTACATAGAATGATAGCCTCGAATGGCGGGGTGCGTAGGCCCGGTAGAATAATTCATGCCATGTATGAGGAGGCTTCATGTTAAGCCCAATCTTATAAAGGATAAGTATTTATGACTGAGAAATTTACATCAGTTATTAGTATATATAATGTTATCCATATTTTTATTAATTTCAACATATATTACAATGAAAACACGTAAATCATACAATTTATCTATAGAATAATAGGAATATTGGTATATAAATATGGGAAATATAGGGCTTTTTAATATTAATTAATAATAGAATTAAAAAAAATGACAATTTTTTCGGAGATACGCAATAATAGGAAAAATCCATTGATTATTCCATCTTCTGCATTTAATATGGAAAGTACCAAAGGCCTTTGGTAAAAAATACTTTTTATACTAGGAGGATTTCTAATGTTAACAGCAATCTATAATGCTTTAAAAGCACTAGTATCTAGAATACCTTTGGACAAAGTAGCGAAATTTTTAAAATGGGCTTGGGACTTAGCTGTAGCTGCAACAGCCAAAACTTATGAACAAGCTCTTAAAATTCTTAACTTTATTAAAAATAACCCAGGAAAAATTGTTGACTGGTTTTTAAAAGGTTACTCAGTGTATGAGATTATCAGAATGATTCTTGGCTAAACCTATAAGCTTATTATAAAAAGGCTATCCGGCAAGGTAAAACTTGCCTGGATAGCCTATATCTTGACAATTTAAAGGAATAAGGATACTATTATTTCAGATATTCCAAAATTTAGGTATATACATAAAAGGAGTTAATCAAACTTGGATATATTACGTTTGGAAGGAATAAAAAAAAATTATGACGGTCAATGTGTATTATCTATTGATTCCCTTACGATTAAAAAAGGGACAATTTCAGGGTATTTAGGGACAAACGGTGCTGGTAAATCCACAACGATTAAAATCATAATGGGAATTATCATACCTGATCAAGGGGAAGTTATCTTTCAAGATAGAAAAATAGATTATAATCATCCAGCTCATAAAAAGTATATCGGTTACTGTCCAGACTATCCGGCTGTCTTTGAAAAACTTACGGTTTTGGAACATCTTAACTTTATGGCATATTTATTTGGATTAGAAGATTTGAAAGAGATAGAGAAAAGAATTCAAAAATATCTTAGTCATTTTGAAATAGAGAAGTATAAAAATACTTTGATTAAAAACCTCTCAAGAGGGAATAAACAGAAAGTTTCAATCGTATCCTCTCTTATTCATGAGCCAGAGCTTTTAGTTTATGATGAACCCACTTTAGGTTTAGACCCATTAAGTATTAAACAATTTAAAGCAATGTTAATGGAGTATACCCAAAATGGAGGTACTGTTTTTTTATCTTCACACTCACTAAATACAATAGAAGAAATTGCAGATACTGTTTCTATTATTCATAATGGACTTATTGTTAAGGAAAATATTTTTGTCAATGAGATACGAGAAAATTTAGTCAGTGTTGAAGATTACTTAATATCTGTTGTAGAAGGACGGGAGTAGTCTAATGAACTTCATCAACTATCTTTCCTTTAAATATAAAATTAATCGCCGTAACCCTAAAGGTTCTAAAAAAGAAAAAATTGCTGAAAGAATTGCTATTATTTTATTATTTCTATTAATCACTTTTACGATTTTTTTTATTGTTAGATTATTGCCGCAGGGTATCCAAGAAAATATGAATAAGTATATGGTAGGATTCTTTGCTTTTCTCTGTTTGATTTCTTTTTCAACTGCTGTAAAAAAATATTATAAGGAGTATTTTCTCTCGCCGGAGCGAGAAATTCTTCTCATTGCCCCTGTAAAGAACTCTCAAATCATTTTATCAAGATTTTCAATCGTTGCGATTGAAGTTATTATTATTAACACTATGTTTTTAATGCCTTTTGCAATGGCAAATTATCTTGCAGGAAATATTTCTAAAGAGATCGTTTTAATTACGATCCCACAAATTGTAGCAATGTCATTTTTTTTTAGTGCCATTACTCATATTATTTTTGCTATTGCTTATTTAATTTCAAAAGGAAAAGGATTAAAAACCGTTGCTTATTCTCTAATGACAGCTGCTTCTGTTGGAGTAATAGTTATTATTGTATTTTTGCAAGGTTATAAATCTTTATTGTTCATTCAGGATAAGTTAATTGAAAATCTTCTTTATCTTTTATTACAATATCCCAAATATTTAATGATTAATAATATAAAATTTATAGATGTCGGTTTGTTTACAATCTTTATTGCTTTAAATACCTTATGTTTCATTGCGGCTGCATATTGGATTACAGCATATAGTTATAAAAAAGGATTATTGACAATTTCATCAAGAGACTTAGAAAAATCATTCTACTCATTATTCGTAACAAATGTAATTCATAAACATATTCATACTCATTTTATAAAGAAAGATTTATTATTTTTAATTAGATCTCCACAGCTGTTCTCAGTCTATGTTTCACCAATATTATTTACGAGTGTAATTGAAATTCGTAATCAATTTGCCTCTTCAGGGGTATTATTGACGGTTTTAATTAATATTTTTACTTTTGTTATTATAACGGTCACTTTGCATATATTAATGTCTGATGATGCAACTAATAGCGAATTATTGTTTACTATTCCGATAAATACGCAAGAGTTATTTAAAAGTAGAAGTAAACTACTTCATATTTTAACTTTTTTAAATGCAAGTATATATTTAGTTACTGTCTGTCTATTAGAAGCAGTTAGAATTGAATATATTGTTTTTGGGATTTTGCAAATATTTATCCTTACCTACATTGCTTCTCGTATATTATTAGCCCGTGTGATTAAAAGGAGTCAAAAAAATAGCTCTGGATATTTATTTAATGGTTCTATTGTAAGAACAATCTTATATTATTTCTTTGTTTGGAATATTCCGTTGCTCATCTTCTTCAGTATTTTACATGAATATTTAAGGCGAGTATTAGAAACAGGCTCATTATCTAGACATGCGACTATCATGTTAATTATCATATAAGCAATTGTAGTCGGAATGTTATATAAAAGTACAAAATCAAAAATTTATCAAAAGGGGGAAGGACTATGCCAAACGTAAATAAAAAAGAAAAAACCCTGATGCAAAAATTAAGTTTGGGATTTACAATTTTTTGTGTTGTCTTTCTAGTATTAAGATTTTCTGGGGCGTTGGATTCTATTATCGAATATTTTAAAAGCTAAATTTAACATTAAATGATCAATTAATTTAAATATGATTTAGTTATTTGGCCGTTATTTCCTAAATGCAGTTTACCTCTTAGTTTGAACTGTTACTAAAAGCATTGTTGAACGAGCCGATAGCTTTAAAACTAATTTATTTATTATGGTTTTAGAGCGTCGGTCTTTCGTTCTGAAAAGCTTAGCGATTTAATTTTAACTTCGATGCTGTTCATTTCTATCCACTTATATCTATTTGTTTTTAATCCACTATAAACTTTTTCAAGCTTTCATCATACGTGAAAAAATTATACAAAGCTGTCTTACCGATAAAGCCTATGTTAAACAATATAGTTGCAGTAGGCTCATTCCAATGCGAACGCACTCTTAAAACAACAAAGGTATCTAATTGTCTAATGAAAAAATAGGGCTGAATGGACATAAAAATATACATAAACATACATATTTGGAGCAAATTAAAATAATGTTAAAAAAAATCCCAGTTAATTTGATACAATTTAATTAAACTTTATGAAGGAGGCATAATGTTGGATAAAATAGTATCAAAAATATCTCAAAAGGAACTAAAAATAATTGAAATGATTGCCGATGAAATGCCAAATAAACTAATTGCCAGTGAATTGAATTACTCGCAAAGAATGATAGAGTACTATATAAATAGTTTAACTAAGAAACTGAACGTACAAACAAGGGTAGGAATCGTTTCAAAAGCATATAAGATGAAACTTCTTAATTAAGTTTAGTTCTATTTTTAGGGAATGGGTTAAAAGGGTTCAATTATAGAGGGAATTCTCTCTCTGTATACGTAGTATTTAATAGATTCTTCGTAATAAGAATTTCAGGAGTATGAAAGGAAAAAGCTAAATTTTAAAATTTATTTGCTCGTTCGGTTGTTACAACTGCAGAGAGACCTTCTCTTTAAGTTATTACATAGATGGATTATGAAAGATAACATGAAAGGAATGGACGCAAGTTAAAACAGTCTATTAGAATTTAATGAAATATGATAATTAATAAATAGGAGGAAAAAATGTTTTCTAAATGAATTCATTAGCATTGCGTAAATTGGGTTAGAATTTTCTGTTAATATATTTCTTCGTTTTTGAATTAAAAAGACAAGACCTAAATAAAGGTGGTACTGTCCATTTGGTAACAATATACAGTTATCCCAGAGTTACAACAACAAGATTCTTTTACGGACTAGAGCGTTCATCAAACTTTCGTGTCCAAATATAAGAAGGTTTCCAAATTGCTCTCTTTAACCAGCGAGTGATTCGAAGTAAAGATTTACTACTACTTTTCATCTCTAATTGAATGAGAACATTTAGGCAATAGGTGATAAGGGCTAAGAAAATTTGGTTTTGAATCGCGGTCTCACTCATACGATAAAAATGCTTAATTTCTACGTGCTGCTTCAGCCATTTGAAAAATAGTTCAATGGCCCAACGAGAACGATAAATATCACTGATTTCTTCAGCACTTAAATCAAAGCGATTCGTGATTAAACGAAGGAAGTTTCCTTTTGTATCCTTGACTTCAAGAAGACGAAAGACATTTTCTGTTCGATTTTGTATGCTACCGATGTAAACCCTTTTGTCGGATTGTACAGGGCAATCATCCGAAATTGAAAAAGAATGAACTTCACGAATGACTGCATTTTTCTTCAGTCGTGATACGAAAAAATAACCTTCATCGGTCATCCGATCAAATCGTTCATAATCCACATAGCCACGATCAAACACGTACATAGCTTCTTTATCATCTACCAGAACTTCAAGCTGATTTCGGTCATGTTCTTTTGCCGTTGTAATGACAGCTTTTTCTGGATAAACAGCATTTTTATCCATGAATACAAGTCGTAAATGTAGTTTTACACCTGCTTTTGTTTGACGAAACTTCGCCCATTGATAGTTAGTTAAGTTGAGTGGTAGAGTACTCGAATCAATGATTTTTAGTGGCATTCTCTTTTCACTTTTCATGTGATAATGTTGAATTTTCCACACAAAATCAAGAACATATGAGAAAGAATGAGCGGATTGATATTATTTTTCTTTCGTGATAACTGAGATGTACTAATTGATTCAAATCCGAGTATTTTCTGAAGATCTTCGTCTAAAAGGGCATCACTGATTTCTTCTAAGCTCTCATATTCATGAAGCTGGGCAAAAAGCAAAAACTTAATATAAGACTCCGTTGTAAACTTCTTTGTATAGTAGTCCTGTTTTTGTTCTTTAACAAGTTCAGAAAGCTTTTGAATATTTATTGGTGAAACCCATTTACCAAATGACGTAATTAGTGTATTCTTGTCCATGATGTATTCCTTTACATTTGGATTTGGACAGGAACCACCTGTACTTCCATTGTAAAGGATTTTTTTGTTTTACAATCACATTATTTTTTTAAATTCCTAGTATTTTAAATCATCTGAATATGTTAATGCAATGCTAGTGAGAATACTAGTGAAAATTAAATAATAAATCTATTGTTTTTTTCGGAAATATGCTAGTATTTAGTATAAATAACATTTAGTTTAATAATATGGTAAAAATTAAAAAAGGAGATTTTGCTGGTGAAAAAGTTTTTTAAGTTTTTTAGTATTATTATCATTTCTTTTTTATTTTTTACACCTCTTAATGAAACTAATGCACAAAAAAACCAATTAACTGATGAAGAATCGAGCTTTTCAAACACATTGAAAAATGATTACGTACATTTATTAAATGATAATGTATTATCAAAGGATACAACTTATGAAGAGTGGTTAGAGATTACAGGAATATTAGAAAACGGCATTTCTTATGATTTAGAAGAAGATTTTAATGAGAAACTTGAAATAGTAGATCCTCTTACAAACTCTATAACTACATCTATCAAAAAAGGCGATATTTTAATTTCTAACCATACTATTAAAAATGGTTTGACAGGTCATGCTGGGATTGCACTTAGCTCCACTCAAGTTTTACATATAGCTGGCCCTAGACACTATCCAGAAGTTTTGTCAGTAAATAATTTTGTAAAAAAATACAGGAAAACATTAACGGTTTATAGAGTTCCTAATTCAAAAATAGCGAATGCAGCCGCTGATTGGGCTTCTAGAAATTATGTTGGTAGAAAATACCATTATGCTATTACAGATAATATAAAGTCGAAAAATCCAACTTACTGTTCGAAAATTGTTTTCCAAGCTTATTATTATGGAACAGGTTCTGCTCCAGTTATAAAAACTGTACCTAAAATAGCTTTACCTTATGCATTGCCAGCCTATTTTAGTCCAGCTTACAAACCTAAAGTGGTCGGGAAATTTAACTAAATAGTTATACATTTAAGAGTAGCAAGGTACCGATCCCCGAAAGTTAGAGTGATAAATCTAACTTTCGGGGGGCGGTACCCTTTCGGGAATTTGCTTACTCAGCCTAATTAAAAACGCTTAACAGTAGAAGAACGCAGCACGACGCGGAAGCCGAATAGAAGCTTGGCAACGAAGTCAAGTAACGCAGAATGCGAGTGTTTGTCAACAGTCTGAAAGGGGCCAATAATTAGATTTTAAGCTATTGGAAGCCCCTTTAATGCTCAACAATGTTGATATATCAACATTGTGGTTTTATTGTATTACCCCTTCTGAGACAGTCTCCTATACTATTTATATTCAGAAAGATATTTGGTCACTTCTTTTGGAACCTTGAAACTAAATGTATAATTTTTCATATGAAATTCAATATAAGGAATATTTTCATACACTGTAATATCCGCAATTTCATTTAATTTGTTATTGTTTTTGCCTAATTCAGAAATTGTAATCGTATCTTCTTGGTACATTTTGTATTTCCTTCCACAGCTCCTGAAGGGATTTCTTTCGATTTCCACTCATTAAGTTTAAGCGAATCAATGAAGTTTTTAACTTCTTGATCTTCTGAAATCGTAGTAATCACGTTATCCTCGTTCGGTGATGTCACTTCAATTTTTTGTGTTTTCGCCAAGTGATCGGTCCAGTTTTTATCATTAAATTTTTTATTCCCCGCGCTACAACCTACTAAAAGAAATGATATACTCACTAGAAACAAAAACTGCATAAAAACTTTTTTCATTGAAAAAACACTCCTTCGTATTATATAAATTGTATTAATATAACGGTACAAATACTATGATTTAATGGAGTCATCATAATTATAAACAAAATGATATTTGAACTTACGCATTTTTGAAATAACTATCAAACAATATAATATGATCGTTTTTCTTTTTTATGGCACTAAAAACATTGTACAAGTTGCCATTTCCAACAACAACCGATTCGTCAATGATCTCAACTTAATAATTTTTTAAGATATATGTTAGTTAATTGAAAGATTACATATATAAAATATATTTATAAGGAGTAAAACAAAAGGGGGAGAGATTTTTTGTCATTTATAATACAAACTTATAATTTAACAAAAATTTTTAATGGAAAAGAAGTTATTTCAAATGTCAATTTGAAAGTCGAAAAAGGAAAAATTTATGGCTTTTTAGGTCCGAATGGTGCTGGGAAAACGACTGTTATGAAGCTTATTACAGGTCTTTTAAAGCCAACTGCCGGGGAAATTGAAATGTTCGGTGAGAAACTTACAAATACATCTTATGAAATCTTTAAAAGGCTTGGTCTTATTATTGAGTATCCGATTTTTTACGAAAAGCTTACAGGTAGAGAGAATTTGGAGTTGCATTGTAAATATATGGGCTTCCATAATGAAAATGCAATTGACGAAGTATTAAAACTTGTTAATTTACAAGGTATTGAGGGAAAGGAAGTTAAGGATTTTTTATTAGGGATGAAGCAAAGATTGGGGCTGGCAAGAGCAATCATTACGAAGCCAGAATTATTAATATTAGACGAACCAATCAATGGCTTAGATCCTGTAGGAATTAAGGAGTTTAGGGAAATATTTAAAATGTTGTCTAAGGAATACGGTGTCACGATCTTAATATCTAGTCATATTTTGAGTGAGTTAGAAAAAAATGCTGATACGATAGGGGTAATTAGCGAAGGGAAGTTAATAACCGAAGTCTCCATGGAAAATATTAAGGGGGAGCATGTAGAGTTTATTGAGGTTCAGGTAAAAGATGTTAAGAAAGCTTCTTATGTTTTAGATCGAATCCTAAATATTTCTAACTTCAAAGTTCTTGATCAGCATTTAATAAGAATTTATGAGTCAGGATTTACAACGAATGAATTGTCAAAAGCTTTCGTATTAAACGACGTGGACATTGAATCCGTTACAAAAAAACAAAGTACGTTAGAGGATTATTTTTTGAAGTTAATTAATGGAGAAAAAAGATATGTTTAATTTAAAAAGACTAGCCATTATAAAATTAAAAATATTAATTTATTGGATGGTGCTATTAGTTAATTTTACTTTATATTTAATTGAACATAGTAATGGACATATCAATTCAGAGGAAAAGTTCATCATTACCGTTATCAATGCATTTATTATTATATTTATTGAAGATCCTCGCTTTAAAAGCCAGAAAAGAGTGTATTAAAGAAGATTATTTTCTAAGGGAAAAAAGAGGTGGCTTGCATGTTTAATCTTATAAAGTTAGAATTAACGAAATTTAAAATAAAAGGCAATATAGTAGCATCATTTATTTGTACGTTATGTATTCTAGGTTTTACTTGGTTACTCTTTTTTTTAGTAGGTGCAGAAGGAACCGCAACTGCTAATGACTATAAAGTTATTTTACAGATAGTTAATCAATTTATAAACGGTGTGTTTGTATTATTTGCAGGGGTATTAATTTCCAAGTTTATCATTGAGGAATACAAAAATAAAACTATCTTCTTGTTATTTACTTATCCAGTTAACCGAATACAAATTTTATTGGCGAAAGTGATTATTATCATTGTTTTTACATTTCTTTCAATCGTATTATCATCTTTCCTTATTTATAGTTTTTATTATTTGTTACAAGTTACATCCGGTGTTGTTATTTGGGAATTAACATTACCATTCGTTGTAAAACAGTTAGCCAACATTATTTTATTGGCCTTAACTAATTCAATCATTTCTTTAGTGCCGATATATTTTGGTTTAAGGAAAAACTCAGTTGCCACTACGATCATAACATCTATCTTAATAGTAACATTCTTGTATTCTGGGTCTCCAGAATTTAATTTATATTCTACGATAGTAGTACCGATCTTCATGATGATAGCGGGTATTTTTGCCGTTTACTTTACTGTGCATAATAGTGAAAAGGAAGATGTGAAAATGGGTTAACTGTTTATTTAAAGAAACGGCTTGGCATCATAAATTGTCAAAGTTCTACATTCGGTTTCAAAAAAAATTATTGCAAAAAAACCACTTCATTCAGTTTAAAAGAATTATAAAAATAATAATTTAAAGAGGGAAAGCCACACCTTTAAAAATGAAGTAGTCAAAATGAATATTGAATCAATTCTGGAGACTGGTTAAAAACGCATATCAGCACGGGCACGCAACACGGGGCGGAAGCGAATAGAACAAATCGTTCATAGCTTACAACAAGGGTGCAAGTAACAAAAAATACGAGCGTTTATCAACAGTCTGAAACCACTTCACTTCTATTAAATTCTAGCAATTCCATTTGCGTCATCAACATGTTGAATGTAGATGGGAACCCCTTCATGAATGACATTTGCCATTATAGGAGAAGCAGCAATTTCTTTAGCACGTTGCTCGTTCATTTTTGTATCTTTCCTCCTTGTTATTCCTGACATAAAGATAATTTAGCTAGGAATTTGCCCAATGGTTGGGGATAATTCCACTTATAATATTTGCTTAATGTGCGTAAACTATTCAACGCTTTAAAGGGATTTAAAAGAGGAGATAAAAAAATAAATTGGTCATTGCTTTTAGTAATTTGCCACGTGATATAATAAATCATATATTTATTTTACATTTGGAATAGCGGTTAAAATCTTTATGTGGAAAGGACATGTAAAATGAAGCTTATATATACGGGTAAAACGAAAGATGTGTATGCTTTAGATGATGGGAATTATTTGCTTAAGTTTAAAGACGATGTAACAGGGGAAAATGGGGTGTTTGATCCTGGGGCTAATACAGTTGGGTTAAAGATAGAAGGAGCAGGAAGAGCAGGACTTAGCTTGACGAAATACTTTTTTGAAAAATTAAAACAAAAAGGTATCCCTACTCACTACATAGATGCAAATATTGAAGAAGCTATGATGACAGTTAAACCAGCAACAATGTTCGGGAATGGACTTGAGGTTATTTGCCGTTACAGAGCAGTCGGAAGTTTCCTACGCAGGTACGGCATGTATGCTAAAGAAGGACAAGCCTTGGATGCTTTCGTTGAGGTGACTTTGAAAGATGATGAACGTCAAGATCCGCCTATAAGTCAAGATGCTCTTCATATGCTTGGGATTTTGTCAGCGGATGAATATGTAGTATTAAAAGATTTAACGAAAAAAATTAGTCAAATTGTAAAAGATGAATTAGCTAAAAAAGGCATTGAACTGTATGATATAAAATTAGAATTTGGCAGAGCAGGAGAAGATCGGCAAATTATTCTTATAGATGAAATTTCAGGCGGAAATATGAGGGCATACAAAAACGGAAACTATATAGAACCGTTACAATTAGAACAATTAATGTTAACAGACTGAAATAATACGATTTAAAAAAGGCTCTTATTAAGAGAGCTTTTTTTGTGCAAAAAACGCAAGTAGCGGAGGAAAATTGAGTTAAAAAAATAAAGAAGTTACGATAAATATTTAGAAACATATGATACATTACCTTATAAAAAAAAGAGGGGTGTATGCTATGTCTGAATTAAAGCGCTTGACGGTAGACCAAATCCCACCACAGTGTCCATCTCCATTTTGTGCGACTCGAGATGATTTTGCGCCAACATTTGAGGTAGATGGGTATATAAATGGTGAGGTAAAGTCTTTTCGGTTAGAAGATTATATTGGGAAATGGATCATCTTATTTTTCTATTCAAGTGATTTTACATTTGTTTGACCGACAGAATTGGCAGCGGTCGCTGCTATTTATCCTGAGTTAAAGCAATTAAATACTGAAGTTTTAGCAATAAGCACAGACAGTGTTTATGCTCATAAAGTATTTAAAGACGTTTCACCTTCCGCTAAATTAGTTCAATATCCTTTGCTTTCCGATCGTAATCAGCAAATTTCTAAAGCGTACAGAGTATTAGATGAAGAAGCGGGTCTTGCTTTTCGAGCTACTGTATTTATAGATCCCGAAGGAAGAATAATTTCTAAACTTATTTATCCGAAAGAAGTGGGTCGCAATGCATATGAAATTTTGCGAATTATTCAAGCGGTCCAATTTGGTAAAAGAACAGGACTTGGTGCTCCAGCTAACTGGGTACCAGGTATGCCCGGGATCAAACGAGATATAAAAAACGCAGGAACAATCTAGAATGATTGAGGATTTATGTGACGGAATCCTTTTTTGATTGGGGAAGAGTACTGAACGAAAAGAGCAAATAACGAAATACATGAATTTTTACATGATAGGGAAAATTAAATGTAGAAAAAATTTTTGGAGGGTGAATTCATGTATAGTGAGCAATTTAAAAGTGGAAGGATGACCCAGTTCCCTCAATCATATTGGACGGATTCCGTAAATTTCAAAAAGTTTCCTGCATTATCAGAAAATCTTGAAGTCGATGTAGCTGTAGTTGGCGGTGGAATAACAGGAATTACAACAGCTTATTTACTAATTAAAGAAGGATTAAAAGTAGCATTAATAGACGCTGGTTCTATTTTAAATGGGACAACAGGGCACACGACAGCCAAAATTACTGCACAACATGGAATTATTTATGATGAGATTATTAGTCATTTTGGGGAAGAGATAGCAAGGCTATATTTTCAAGCTAATAATGAAGCACTGCAATTTATTAGAAATATTGTAAAAGAGAAAGAAATCGATTGTGACTTTACGGATGAGGATGCGTACATTTATACAAATGATTCTCAGTCGATCAATAAGTTAATAAATGAAAGCAACGCTTATGAGAAAATTGGGATCAATGGGGACTTGATTGAAAGTATTCCGCTTGACATACCAATAAAATCTGCATTGGTTATGAAAAATCAAGCTCAATTTCATCCTCTTAAATATTTAAAAGTGCTCGTTAATGAGATAACTGAAAATGGCGGATTGATTTTTGAAGACACTACTGCAGTAGATGTAGACTATAGTGAAAAGACATTAGTGAAAATGAGGAATGGTCACCATATTGCTTGTGATTATGTAGCCGTTTGCTCACACTATCCGTTTTACGATGGTCTTGGCTTTTATCCAACAAGAATGTACTCGGAGAGATCTTACCTTATGGCGGTAAAAACGAAAAATCCTTTTCCTGGCGGCATGTATATTAGTGCAGAGGATCCGAAACGTTCACTTCGTGATACAGTCATAAATGGTGAAAAAATTTTGTTAGTTGGAGGAGAAAATCATAAAACAGGTCAAGGTATTTCAACCATTCGACATTATGAAGCATTAAGAGATTTTGCTCAACAAACGTTTGGAATTGAAACGATGCTTTATCGTTGGTCCGCTCAAGATTTAACGACCTTAGACAAGATTCCATATGTTGGACGTATTACGAACGAAAAGGAAAACGTATTAGTTGCAACAGGCTATCGAAAATGGGGGATGACGAATAGTACTGCTGCTGCACAAATAATTCGTGACATTATCGTTGGTAAAGAGAATCCTTTTATCGATGTCTATACGCCTTCTCGATTTAAAGCCGATCCAAGTGTGAAAAACTTTATTAAAACCAACATAGATGTTGCAAAGCATTTAATAGAAGGAAAGTTGGAATATCCTTTACGAACAGCCGACGAGCTTAATCATGATGAAGGTTCTGTTGTCAATGTAAATGGAAGAAGAGCTGGAGCGTATAAAGACGAAAAAGGACAGCTTTACATTGTTGACACAACGTGCACCCATTTAGGCTGTGAATTGGAATGGAATAGCGGTGATCGCACATGGGATTGTCCGTGTCATGGGTCTAGATTTTCAATAATAGGTGAAGTGGTAGAAGGGCCTGCTGAACAACCTTTAAAAAGAATAGAAACAAAATAATCATTTGTGAACACTTAAATCCAATTAACCATTTATTCTCTATTTAATAGTGGGAGCAAATAAAGAATAACAATCAGTCAATTATGCTGATTGTTATTTTATTTTATATGTTAAAAAAATTAGATGTATATTTGTTTTACAAAATATTCAGTTCATTTATAATAGGTGTGGTTCAAAACTTCACGAGAAATTGACTTACTTATAGGACAAAGTTAATACTTGGAAAAACCCTCCCTTAGTTAAGTAACGCAGCCCGAGGTGAAAGCAAGTTAACTGTATTTTTTATAAATTAACAATAATTTAATAGTTACCGCATGATCATTAAATAGAATGGGAGTCGATTATGGAACAAACAACTTCTTTAATGTCACTTATGATTGTCGTCGGAATTGCATTTTTGATCCCCATATTGCTTCATCATTTAAAATTACGTGCACTTCCAGTTGTTGTAGCAGAAATTGTTGCTGGGCTTATTATTGGAAAAAGTGGATTTAACATAGTTACAGACGATCCTTGGTTAAATCTGTTATCTTTACTTGGGTTTATTTATTTAATGTTTTTAAGTGGGGTTGAGATTGATTTTAATTCTTTTAGTGGAAAATCAAAACAGCGCAAAGGTGAACCCAATCCTCTTATCATATCGTTAATTATATTTGTAGCAATTTTATTACTATCATTTGTTTTTTTCTTCATTCTTGTGATGTTAGGTTTTGTTTCTGAACCGTATTTAATGACATTAATTATCGCAACGATTTCACTTGGCGTTGTTATGCCGGTTCTTAAAGAAAAAAAGCTAATGAAAACTGGAATTGGTCAAACCATTTTGCTCGTCACAGTTATTTCTGACTTTGTTACAATGATTTTATTAGCTGTTTATTTAAGTGCGCTATCAAAAGACTTTACAAAAATGCTGCTTTTAATCGTTTTCTTTGTTTTAGTTTTCGTAACGTATATATTAGCAAAGCGGTTTTCGAACCGCGGTTTGTTCGCTTTAATTAGTAAAGGAACAGTGCAGTTGGGTACAAGGGCTGTATTTGCCTTGATTTTGCTATTTGTTGTTTTATCAGAAACGCTAGGAGTTGAAAATATTTTAGGAGCATTCCTTGCTGGGGTGATCGTTTCTTTATTAATGCCTGACAGGGACTTTGCACATCAGTTGGATACATTTGGCTATGGATTTTTAATACCGATATTTTTCGTGATGGTCGGTGTTAATCTGGACTTGTGGAAATTATTTGCGGATCCGAAAGTTTTTTTATTAATTCCGTTATTACTCATGATGATCTTTCTTTCAAAAATGGTGCCAAGTTTAATTCTTAAAAAATGGTATCCGTGGCCAAACGTCGTTGGAGCAGGTCTATTAATATCCGCGACCTTGAGTCTTGTCATTGCCGCATCAACCATTGCATTACAAATGAATATTATTAATGAACAAATGCACGGGGCACTTATTTTAGTTGCGATATTATCATGCCTTGTATTTCCAGTTTTATTTAACAAAGTGTATCCTAAAGAAGAGGAACGAAATACGGTTGTATCGATTATAGGGGCTAATCATGTCACGCTCCCAGTTGCACACGACTTATTGAAGTCGGGCTATGAAATCAAGATGTTTGCCTCGATAAAGCCGGACGATACAAATAGGGAACTAAAGCGCGAAAACGGTAAAAATATTCCCGTTATTGATATTGAATTAACTGTTTCATCATTGACCGATAACGGTGCCTTTGAAGCTGATATTATTGTGTTTGGAAGTATGGATGATGAAGCTAATATTCGGCTAGCTAAGCATGCTCAGTTAATTGGGATTCAAAGAATTATTACTAGAGTTGAAACACCAGATCATGAAAATATTCATGTTGAGCAGGAAGGGATGGTGCTATTTTCAACATTGTATGCTTCAAGAACGTTATTAAAGGCGTTAATTGAACATCCAACCGCTGTAGAGTTAATTACACAAGATGACGATTCTATTCATGAAATACGGATGGATAATCCTCATTATCATGATCGCTTATTACGTGAATTACCGCTTCCTATCAATATTCTGATTTTAAGAATTTATCGCGGAGAGTCATTTATTATTCCCCATGGTAACACACAAGTTCAACAAGGAGATCGATTACTTGTTAGTGGTAATGCCGAAGATATTCATTCTTTAAAAGAGAAGTTTGAGTATTAATCAATTTTTTAAAAATATAGTTTGAAAATGATAGTAGCACTAAAAAAGCTAATTTGCTAGGGTCATTTTTTGTTTGCACAAGTTTATTTAAACGGTAATAATGAATTTAGCCTTAAAAATAAAAAAGGAGAAGGAGTTACTATGATGCTAAAAAGATTAAGCAAAATTGCACTTGTTTTTATCCTGAGCTTATGCCTAGGGATGAATAGTGTAGCAAAAGCTGCTAATGATGACTCAGAAGAGGCTATAAATGAGAAATTTGGTCTTCCAATTGTTGTATATGGGGAAACATTAACTGCTGAACAGAAAGAGGAAGTTAAAAAGTTATTAAATGTAAAGGATAGCAGTATGGTAGAAGAAATTACGGTGACTGCTAAGGACCTCGTTCGTCTCATTGATGGAGATCCGCGTTCACGTATGTTTTCTTCTGCAAAAATAACCCGGAAAGAAAAGGGTGAGGGATTAGTCATTACACACGTAACACCTGGGAATATTACAGAGGTTACGGATGAAATGTATGCTAACGCCCTGTTGACTGCCGGAATAGAAGATGCAAATGTAGAAGTGGCTTCACCTGTTAAAGTGACCGGGCATTCAGCTCTTGTTGGAATATATAAAGCCTATGAAGTCGGCGGTGAGGAACTCGATAAGGATCGCATGGAAGTAGCAAATGAAGAGCTGGGCCTTGCGACAAAACTAGCTGAAAGAGAAGGCATGGATGATGAAAAAGTTAGTGAACTTTTGACGGAAATTAAAAAAGCGATTGCCGAACAAAACCCTGCTACAAAAGAAGATGTAGAAAAAATAGTAGAAGAACAATTAAAAACCTTAAAAATTGAATTGAGTCCAGAAGACCGTCAACTACTTATCGACTTATTTGAAAAAATGCGTTCTTTAAATATTGATTTTGACAAAGTAAAAAAGCAGCTTAACGATATTACGAAAGACATTAGGGATAAAATGAAAGAAGTTGTAGGAGACGAAGGTTTTTGGCAAAGTGTCGGTGATTTCTTTAAAAAGATATTCCAGGCAATTGGAGACTTTTTTAAAGGGTTATTTGATTAATTAATTATATAAACAGTAAGTATGAACAGAAAGGGGCTGGGACATAACTAAAACAATCAACTCTAAAAACGAACGATATGCTCATCCAGCGGAGAAAATATACGTAGACTCCTGCGGGAAAAACAACAGCTGAAAATCCCGCAGGAAGCGGTTTTTGCTTCCGAGGAAGTTGAGGCGTTGCCCGCGGAAAGCGAAGTATATTTCCGGAGCGGGATATAAGCACTAACTATCTCATTGTTCGGATTTATCTTTGATTAAAATGGTTTTGTCCCGACCTCTTTCCGTTTACCCAACATCAGGTATTTTCTTATGCTCATTTCTTATCCAATAAGAAGAATAATTAAAAAATATAACAACATTGTAATTAAGCCGATTGGCACACCGAATCGAGCCCATTCTTTACTTGTAATTTGCAGTTTTCCTGCGGCGATAATATTAGGAATATTCCCTGGAATAAGCATACCGCCACTAATAAGAAGACCTAATAAAATAGATTTAATTGTTGGATGATCCATTGCAGGACTAATCTCAGCTGCTGCGAGAGTAGCGTTATCAAGTACTGCAGAAATCATATTAATCCAATATAAGATATATGGACTTAATCCTAACAAGTAACGATTGATTAACGGTTCAAAACCTGCACCTAACAATGTTAACCCCATGACGAAAAGATAGATTTTTAATGCACGTATAATGATTTCCTTATAAGATTCTTTCGTTTGATTATGTGATAATCCAACAGTACTTTTTTGAGGTTTCACTAATACCATCGTTAATATTCCGAAAATGATGACCGCCGGAATTACTTCAGGTCCAATCAGACGCAATAAAAAGAAAAAATCTTCGTTTAGCTTACTTACTGCAAGTGTTGATAATGGTTCACCAATAGGAGTTAAAGAAGCACCCAGTCCTATGTAAAAGCAAGCTAAGATCACTAGTCGAACCTCTGACTTTCGGTCAAGAGGTAGAACACTCACGATAATGACTAATACAAGCGCCGCTATAATAGCAGTAATAACACTTGAAATTAAGCCTAAAATGATAACGACTAGCGCTAAAAACACTCTGTAAGGGATTGCCTCACTCATTTTTATTATTCTTTTTTCTAACGGATCCTGTAACCATTTAAATAATAAACCGGCAACTAATACCGCTAATGAAATATTTATTGGATCTTCAAGTGCTTTTCCAAATAAAGACTTGGTTAACTCTCCACTTACTATCGCAGCTAATAGCCCCATTACAAATAAAAATACTTCTAAGTTATGTTCGACAATTTTAACGGAGAATGGTAAAAATAAAACGAGAATTAAAATAATAAGTAATCCTACTATCATTGACACTATTCCTTTACTTTTTTATTTTTTAATATTATGTAGATCTTGTGCATCGTATTTTCAAAGCGGGGTAAAAATAGGGTGCATTTAATATATTAGAAAAACCTCTACTTTAAGAATATTATATTGTTTAACTTAAGTAAAATAATTATTTACATAGAGGGTTGATATGTTTATGGAAAATGGGGCACTTTCAAGTAGAAAATTAGGGGAAGGGACTAATCAAATATCAGTCCCTATTGATTTTATCTCGATTAACTCTATTATTTCTTTATCAGGCCCTTCATAAAAGACGCAAGTCCAGCCATAGTCAATTTCAACCGGTCCTTCAACGGGATTCAGCCCTGCACCATTTAATGTGGCAATGTGGGCGTTAAGATCTTTCACCTGCCACGAAAAGTGCACAGAATTTGCATAGGAATGTGCTTCATTTGCTTTAATCAATTCAAGCATAACTGGTCCATTTCGTAAAAACACAATCTTTTCTCCATGAAGAATGAGACAATTTATCACAACAAAACCAAACATTTTTTCATAAAACTTTATCGAAATGTTTAAGTCTCGCACTTGAATACCAATATGATGCCAATTCATTAACATTGCTCCAAGATGGGTATGATCAAGTTCATATCCCCAAACTCATGCCATAAATATCCCATGTCAATCGCTTCTCTATAAGCTTGTATGAGAAAGTTTTCATCGATAAAAGCTGATAATAAATCAAGGTGACTTGCTTCAGGTTCGTGAAAACCTGTTAGCAAACCATCTACAACCTTCAAGGAATAACTTTTTTGAATATTGAGCTTTGTAATATTATCTTGTGGTTCTACTTTACCACATCCATCAACAGAAGACTCAAGGGCTCTAACAACAGTTGTTCCTACAGCAATCACACGATTATTGTTTTTCTTTGTTTTATTGACTAAGTCGGCAGTCACGGCTGGAATATGAAAGTGTTCGGGATGCTCATTTGCAACCGGCCAGCGATTTTGTCCATAATAGCTTAAACCAGCGTGCAGTTGTAAATAGGCAATCTGGATTCCATACCGTTTAAGCATGTTCAGCATTTTCCATGATAAAGCTCTTCCAGCAGATGGCATCTCGACTGATCCTGGAACAGATGCGTATACATTTTGGTAAGCATCAAGCGGCCAAGGATGATCTATATATTCATAGCGAATTGGTTCACCATATTGATAAATAATATGATATAATTCTAAGCTTTCCTTTGAAAAAGCAAGCTTTGATAACGGAGAGTTTTTTTTCATTTCTGTAATTCTAGCTGTTAAACCTGCTGGAAACTCAATAACATTTCCAATTGAACATTTCCCCCCAATTATAAGCACTTCCCATTCATCGTCGGATAAGCGCCGAGATAAACGAACCTCGATATTTTTACCATCCAGTCTTCCTTTTAATACACTAGGAATCGTTCTGCTATTGTTTAAAACGAGCAAATCTCCTGGTGAAAGAAAGGAAACGAGCTGAGTGAAAAGGCTATGAAAGGTTCTCTCCCTTTTCCGATCTAAAACGAATAAACGAACGTTTTCTCGTTTTCCACGACGATATTCAACTGGAGAGGATGCATTTAAATAATCAGGAATTTGAAAACGATGTATCGCAGTCATCATAGTTGGCCTCCTTTCTTACCAACTCTTGTGCTTTAAAACGCTGACCATTAATATGAGCAGACTTTTCCGAAGCTAAATATAAAAAAACGTCTACAACATCTATTGGATCTGCAAGCTCATAATCGCAATCTGGAACAGCGATTTGATGCATATCTGTATTCATTTCCCCCGGATCGACCATATTAATACGTACCTTCGTTTCACTTAATTCATCAGCCCATGTCTGTGTTAATCCTTCAACTGCAAATTTCGATATCCCGTAAGATCCCCACTCAGCAAACCCAGTATGACCGGCTTCAGACGTCACATTCACAATAGATCCCGCATTTCTAGCTAGCATTCCAGATAGGACTCTTTTTGTCATTAAAAAAGGATTTAGGACGTTAACTTGTATGACTTCCGCAAAATCATCCGCAGGATAATCAGCAAGTAAAGTAGGGCCAGGTCCAAAAATAGACGCATTATTTATGAGTACATCAACTTTGCCAAAGGATGATTCTGTAAGAGACACGAATCGATCGACATCGTTTGCATTAGATGTATCAGCAACAACTGCAATCACTTCGGCTCCATTATTTTCAAGCTCTTTTTTTACTTTTTCAAGTCTTTCTTTATTTCTTGCACATAGGGCAAGACGGGCCCCTTTTTTTGCAAAAGAAAATGCCAGCTCTTTTCCAAGTCCTCTTGATGCCCCCGTAATCATGACAACTTTATTTTTAATCATGTTAATGACTCCTTTCGATGATGAATAATGGTGTTGCTTTCATTTTAAAAAATGGGGAAGCTTTCGACATCGGTTAATAGAGGGAAGTATTCGTCATAAAATAGGATGAACAATATTTAATACTTATGGATGATTAATAAAAAATCGTATTATTCTGACTATTTTTCTGTTACGATCATACTAAATCCACAGATAGGAGGTTTTAACATGTTACAAAAGCTTATTGAGTTAAGGAATGAAATATTTGCAGTGATTGGGGAATTAACAGATGAACAATTAAATGTGAAGCCAAATTCCGATAAATGGAGTATGGTACAAATTTTACACCATCTTTATACCGCTGAACAATATGGAATAAAACAATTAAAAAAAGGTTTAAAACATGAAACGAACAAGATAGAAAATAAAAACTTGCAATTTTTAAGTGATCGAACAGATAAACGGAAGTCACCAGTTGATCCCCCCACAGATTTTATGACGAAACAGCAAATGACATCTATGTTAGTACAATCACGACAAGAGTTAGAACAAATATTAGCCTCAATTGATTTACAAACGTTAGAAGACAAATCTGTTAACCATCTAGCTTTTGGTCCAATTAGTTTAAAAAATATGGTTGATTTTATTTATTACCACGAACAGCGTCATCTCGAACAAATGAAAGAGCTGATAGCTTTCCTTTAAAAATCTTAGATTGATGGCAAATGCTTGAGTTCCTTGCTCCTTGCCCTTCGTGATCAGCATATAAACTACAAAGTCTATTCAACTTCCGTATCGACTAACATGTGCTTTTTAGTATTTCTTCGGTAATTGTTTCAAAGATTGATTTTGTCTATAACTGGATTGCTTTAAAATGTTTTGTTTTAAAGTAATCTTTTTTGATTTAATAGAAAAAATTTCTTTGTTCTCCACAAGAAGAGGCTTAGATTCATAGGAAGTCATTACAAAGTAAGACAAATACTATAAAATTTGAAACCTTTTGATAAACTTTACGTTATATTTCTATGAGACAACAATTCTAACTTCATAGTTTTTTCAATAGTGAACTACTAGTGTGGTGGGAGGGGAAAAAAGTGAAAAAAGTGTTAATTTGGATTTTGGTTGGAGCAATTATTCTAGCCGGTATTTGGTTCTTTCTATTGAGAAACAAAGTGTGAATAAAAACGATGGGTGATGAGACCCCAGAAAATACTGTAGCGGTTCAAAAAGCAAAGGAAGAGGAACTGAGCGAAACAATTTTAGTCACTGGTGAAATTGTTCCTGAAAGCGAACAAAAAGTATATTTATCTCCAGAAAAAGGTGAGATTATTGAATTTAAGGTGGAAGAAAACCAAGCGGTGAAAGCTGGCGATCCACTCGTGATTTATGATACGTCAAAACAGCAAGCTGAATTAAATAAAGTAGTTCGTGAGAGAGATTTAGTTCAAAAAAGAATAAAAGCTGAGGAAAATCAAATAAAAGAAAAAAATCAAGAAATGGCTCAAGCAAAGAAAAATGGAGATCCAAAGGAAGTTATTGACCAATTAGTTAAAGAGAAATCAGAATTAGATATTCAATACGAGACAACTAAAGCTGAAATTCAAGGATTTCAAGAGCAAATAAATGAAATTGAGAATCAAAAAAAAGAAATGGTTGAAAAAAGTAAAATGGACGGAATCGTTGTAAAGGTGAATAAAAATGTTGCAAAAACAGAGTCAGGCTCTACCGAACCTGTCGTTCATATTATTTCAAATGAACCATACAAAGTAGTCGGAACAATGAGTGAGTTTGATGCTGTAAAAATAAAGCCTGAACAACATGTGATTATTCGCCCTAAAGTATATAAAGACCGAGAGTGGAAAGGCGTTGTTGAATCAGTATCGCAATTTCCTAAAGATGAGGGTGCAGAATCTGGAGTTCCTGGTGAAGGCGGAAATGTAACGATGTATCCTTTTAAAGTAGTCATCACTGATGACACGTCAGAGCTGCGACAAGGATTTCATGTTTCCCTTGAAATTCGATTAGACGAAGGAGGAAAAACGTTAGCAGTTCCCCGCTCCGCAGTCGCTGATGAGGATGGAACAAATATAGTTTATGTTTTAAAGGATAAAAAACTTCAAAGACGTGAAGTGGAGACTGGTTCAGAAAGCGATGAATTTGTCCAAATAAAGTCTGGTGTAGAAAAGGGAGAATTAATTGTATTGATGGCGGAAGGGATGTATGACGGAATGGAAGTGAGTTCCTTTGATGAGATTAAATAATATTAAAAAAGTTTATGGAAATGGATCACTTCAAGTTCCTGTTCTGCATGGGATTAATCTAACGATTACAGATGGAGAATTTGTTGCCATAATGGGACCTTCAGGGTCGGGAAAATCTACCTTAATGAATATAATCGGCTTCTTAGATACTCCTACTGAAGGGACTGTCATCCTTAATGAGGAGGAGGTTCGTCTAGTAGGAGAAAGCAGATTAGCAAAATTACGCAATGAGCATATAGGTTTTGTGTTTCAACAGTTTTTTTTACTGCCGAAATTATCCGCCCTAAAAAACGTAGAGGTTCCCCTCCTTTATGCAGGTGTTCCTAAAAAAGAAAGAATGGAACGATCTAAGGAAATGTTAACTAAAGTTGGTTTAGCCAATCGTTTCGATTATTTGCCAAATCAATTGTCAGGTGGACAAAAGCAACGTGTTGCCATTGCGCGCGCGCGAGTTAATAATCCAACGATTATTTTAGCAGATGAGCCAACAGGTGCATTAGATACAAAAACGAGTGCTCAAATTATGGAATTGTTCGTTCAATTAAATCAAGAGGGTAAAACAGTTATTATCATCACACATGAAAAGGAAATTGCCATGTATTCAAATCGAATACTAACATTAAGAGACGGATTAATTATCGAAGATCGGAGGAACGAAAAGCATGAGTCTTTGGGCTAGTTTTAAAATCTCTTTATCCTCCATTTTAAACCATAAAATTCGTTCTTTATTAACAATGTTAGGGATTATTATTGGTGTAGGGGCAGTGATTTTAATTGTTGCGATTGGAGAAGGCGCAAAAGAAACAATGAAAGATGATTTATTTTCCGCAGACAAAAACGTGATCGAAATTATGTATGAAGTAATTCCTCCAGAAGGATCTTCTGAACCAATATTTTTTGGGGAACAACCTGAATTAACACAAACCGATCTTGAGAGGTTGGAAGATGTTCCTGGAGTTAAATATGTGATGGGAACTAATAGCGGATATGGAAGTATGATGCATAATAGTAAAGAAGGGGATCTGGAGATTACTGGTGTAGATGAGCATTATTTATCCGCTAAAAATATTGAGATCGTTGAGGGACGGGGGTTTAATTCAACAGATTCGGGAAGTACAAACCGAATTATCATGATCGATACTAAAGCAAAGGAAAAGTTCTTTAAATCTGAAGATCAAGTAATTGGGGCGATTGTGGAGGTAAATGGGAATCCCTATAGAGTGGTTGGCGTTTATAAATCACCTATTCCCGAGGTGTGGCAGATGAGCGAAAACGGGGAAATGCTAATGCCAAGAACACTTACTTCCATTATGTTTGGTTCACGTGAGATTGAAAATATCGCTGTTATTGCAGAGGATGCAGATCTTATTATTGAGACAGGGGAACAAGTAATACAAACATTAACGGATTTAAAGAAACCGGAGGATGGTCAATATACAACTTATGATATGGATAAATTTGAGGAAGATTTAGATACCTATTATGGAACAATGACCTTATTTATTGGGAGTATTGCTGGAATCTCTCTTTTAGTAGGCGGCATTGGCGTAATGAATATTATGCTTGTGTCTGTAACAGAAAGGTCAAGAGAAATTGGTCTCCGTAAAGCTTTAGGCGCAACAAGGGGAAAAATATTATTACAGTTTTTAATTGAAGCTGTTACTCTTACCTCTATTGGAGGCTTGTTAGGAATTGGGTTAGCGAAGCTAGGAACATATCTTGTTGGACAATTTACACCCATTGATCCTGTTATTCAAGTTCAAGTTATTATTATTGGTGTTTCGTTCTCGGCATTTATCGGGATCATCTTTGGAATTATTCCAGCAAATAAAGCATCAAAGCTAGATCCGATTGAAGCATTACGTTATGAATAAACTGCTCGTTGTATCCAAACTTAGAAAGGTTTAGAAATACTAAATGTATTAACAATAATTGAAGATAGCTAACGAATCAGTAATCTTATTTTAAAATCCCCCTCTTATCCTTAATTGAGAGGGGGATTTTAATCGTTTAAGCATCTCGATGCAATGTTTTTCCTTTTTTATCTACTTTTCGAAAGTTAATTTTACTTGGCTCTAATCCGTTTCCTAAAGATCCATATACTTTTCCTTGATGGGGATCAATTAATTTATGCTGTTCATAATAGATGCGCGGTGTTTTCCATAATGCGATTAACGCTTTCCAGAGTGGCATTTCATGATAGCGTTCCGGCCACATTCTTTTAATATGTGTTTTTACTAGTGGATAGTATTTAGGATTTATTCCTGGAAACAAATGATGCTCTGCATGGTATGAAAAATTAAAATGAAGCGCATCAACCCATTTAGGCACTGTCACTGTAAGACTGTTTGCAAGCGGATCATTGATAGGCGTAAGCGGGTTTAAACGATGATTTGTTGAAATATAAGCCATCACAATAAAATTTGCGATTAACAGTGGTATTAAAAACGCAAATAACCACTTAATAGGCCCAATTATAAATAATAATCCAATCCATGTAGACCAAGGTAGCACACACTCTAGCCAAACGACGGGTCGTTTTGTCGGTTTAAAATCTTTTAAGTAAACAATGAACATTCTCGCGGAATGTACTGTAAATGTAATCGTTAACGAACAGAAGTTTGCAATCGCACGGATGGTAAATGGAAGTCGGTAAATCGAACGGAGCAAGCGATTTTTAACAAACTGTTTCATGCTTGGCCAAGCATCGGGATCGTGTTCTTCGTGTTGTGTATGAAGATGGTGATTCATATTATGCCACTTTCTCCACAGTCTCGGTCCAGTGCTTAGCGGCCAGAATGCAACGGCTCCAAGTAAATCTCTTAACCAACTTTTTCTGACAACTGTGCCATGCAAGATTTCATGACCTAAAAAACCCATGGAAGCAGAACTGGTTCCGATCAATATTCCGATAGCAAGGTTGATGAAAGGATTCAAATTAAAAACGCTAATGGCTACAATACCAGTTATTGAGATGAGCAAGTGTACAAGTCCGCCAAAAAGACGTGAAGGAACTGGCTTAAAAACATCTTTAGGTAAATGTGGAGCTATGCGGGCAGCATACCATCCAAAAGTTTGAAGACTTTTCATTATTGACTCCTTTCAAATTTTAGATCTTTGTTTGACTCTGGGGTCATTTAAGCCCCTATTTAACTGTAGTTTGAGGGTACTTTTCTCTTATTTCTTAACGCTTATAAGCGTACCACACAATGATTGAAATTGTAACTAGTTTTTTATTACCAGGTATTAAGATTTGGTATTAATGAGAATGACCAGTTAACAATATTTAAATCTCTTTTTATTAATATTTCACGAATGGTTAAGTGGGTATACGATAAAAAATTTCAGCTTCGAAAGGTTATAACATTGTTGTAAAATGAAAGTTCATAAATAAGCCCAGTGGTAATATGTCAAGCACTAAAATTCGGTGGATTGGAAATTAAATTTGGATTTCATTGAAAAGTGCTTAAAAAGAGTATAACAAATAAACCTCACACTATTTTCAGTTTTTTTTACCAATCACTATTAGTGTGAAGCTGGGTGTTTGAAAGGGTCTGAATAAGAAGTTTTAATCTCTCCTTTCAGGTGGTGTGTACAACTGATTGGTGCGTAGTAGCGAAAACACCAATCGTACCAGTTTTCTTGCAGTTAAGACGAGAGCGCGTTTGTGTTTATGTTTTGGAACTTCATCGTACTTTTTTGTGTAAAAAGCTTTATATTCAGAGTCATACTTTCGGATCTTATCGGCAGCTTGAATAAGGTAGTATCGCAAATATTTATTGCCTGTCCTCATTCTTGCCGTTTCTTGGGATTCGAATTCGCCCGATTGGTTTTGGTTCCATACCAAACCAGCATATTTCGCTAAGGCATGATGATCTTTAAATCGCTTTATATCGCCTATTTCGGCTATCAGCCCTGCCGCATAAACGTCTCCAATTCCTTTTACAGACGTTAGAGTTTGCGGTATGCCTTTCATTAACTTGGCAATTTCTTTATCTAGCCGCTTTACTTGTAACTCGATATGTTGAATGGTACTTAGAGTAACTGACATAGAAATATTTACGGGATCCTGCATAGCCTTATTTAACCGATAAGATGATCTAGCCAACTTATGAAGATATTTTGCGATTTCTTCTGGGTTTTCAAATCGGTTCTTCCCTTTATCCTGCAGGAACTCGACGAGTTCTTCGATACTCATTTCAGCGATGGTTTCGGGCTCTAGTTCTTCCATGACAGCCATACTCGTAGCTCCGAATTTATCTGAAAATGGATTATCTTGTCTCAGTCCACTGAACTTTAAAAAGAGCTGGTTAAGAAAATACGTTTTATTTCGGGTAATTTCCCGCATAAAATGAAACCTTGTCCGTGTTAATCGTTGAAGGGCTTCATATTGTATGGCATCTTTCATTTGGGCTGGCAGTCGGCCAAAGCGCAAGTGGTCAGCGATGACCCAGGCATCTATGCGATCGTTTTTCACAAGGGAGTCATACCCTTTTTTAAAACGAGCGACTTTTCTCGCATTTAGTACGTAGATAGAGGCTTGGAACTTAGGTTCATAGCCTTTCATTTGGTCTTGTAGATAATGGGCAAGATGCCAACTGTAAAGATCAGTGGCTTCCATCCCAATCTTCAATTGGTTGGCCTGACTTTTTTCCGCTGCTTCTAGCATTCGTTTGATCAGGGTTGCGGCCCCGTTTTGATCATTAGAAACAGAAAAGTCGGCAAGTGTGGATCCGTCCTGTTTCATGAAATGGACATGATGGGACTTCAAGCTTACGTCTACACCAACAAGCATTTGTGACATACCAATCACCTCCAGTAGGTAAGTTAATCAAGAACGTTCAGACCTGGGTGCCCACGGGAATCATCGATGTCTTCCTCGTCATCAGCACTCAAAGAAAAGAAGTCCATCATGAGCGCTACACTCACTTCTTTTACGGCGGCGCAACCAGTGGTTAGACCTTCAATAATGAACCATGGGTAGCAGGCTTATTAAGCAGTACATCGCGAGATGTCCGCAAGGGGGAAAAGCAATATCCTGATACGATCCTGTCGGGTTCCATTGTCCCATGAGCAGGTCTAAAACGCTATAAAAAAAATGACGGAGTAAAACGCTGGAGCATCCTCCATTCTCCGCCATTTCACGATATTCAGTTAAAAGGTATTTCAAAGAAGCAGTAGGGAACTATCCCCCTGCGAAATAACAACAATACGTAAATCTATTATTGATAGTTTGACTTTACCTCGGCTTCCCCACCAGAGGGGTGAAACAAGGGTAAAACAAAAACATTTATTGATGGGAAAGCCGAGAGGCTAACCTTTAAAAAAACCTATAGGAATCTAGAGTGAATTGTAGAGGATCCGGATCAACTGGAAATTCTTCTAGAAAGAGAGCTCTTACTACTACTATACGAGGGGGAAGAGCAGTGAAAATCGACGTTTATATCGTATCCGCATTTTCGGAAAAACAGCAGGGAGGAAATGAGGCTGGTGTTGTATTACTTGACAATAACTTAACAGACCTCGAAATGCAGGGGATTGCTGCTAAGGTAGGGCTATCAGAAACAGCTTTTGTTTCTAAGTCAAATAAGGCAGATTTTAATGTTCGGTTTTTTACTCCTAGTAATGAAGTTGACTTGTGCGGACATGCTACCGTTGCAGCATTTTATTTATTGTACAAACAAAGTTATCTAAGGATAGGGTCCTACGTCCAAAAAACAAACGCCGGTTTATTAGAAGTAGATGTAAGTGATAATGGACTCATTTATTTGCAACAAGCGGTGCCGAGATTTTTTGGAGAAATAAATAAGAGTGACATCGCTTCAGCATTAAATATCCCACTTCATTATATTGCTGAGAAGTTACCAGTAGAAATTGTTTCAACAGGTTTAAAGGATATCGTTGTCCCAATAAAAGGTTTAACTCAATTATTGCAGATGCAGCCCAACATTAAGGTAATAGAGGAAATGTGTAAAACTTATCAGGTTGTAGGACTTCATACGTTTTCAAGAGAAACTCTAAAGCCACATTCGACAGCACATTGCCGAAATTTTGCCCCGTTGTATGGCATACGGGAGGAGAGTGCTACAGGAACGTCCAATGGGGCTTTAAGTTGTTATTTATTTAGGCATCAATTGCTGCAAAGAAATAGTCATTATGATCTTTCTATTGAGCAAGGTCATTCGATGGGTAAACCATCACAAATCAATGTTTCTTTAAAGGCAGCTAATAATCAAATTGTTGATGTAAAGACAGGAGGATTTGCACATATTCTAGGAAAACAATCAATCGAATTGTAAAAAGTAAAAAGGTATTATGCTGTTGCTTTTAATCCGATTGCACCAATTAAAATGAATATGAGGAACATCCATTGGAGCCAGCTAAGTTTTTCTTTAAACCATATTAATCCGACAAGGCTGATGCCAATCGCACCTACCGCCATCCAAAAGGCGTAGGCCACACCAGAAGGTAAAATTTGCATAGCTCTTGAAAGGAAGAAGAATGAAAAACCAAATCCAATAACCATAACAGCAATTGGCCACTTACGTTTGAAACCATCAACATATTTCATTGCAATGACACTAATAATTTCTTCAATTCCTGCAAGCGTTAAATAAATCCAGGCCATTAGTTTTCAGCCTCCTTTGTTGTTTCTTTCGTTGTCAATTGTAAACCAATAATTCCAATTAAGAGCAGGAATAAAAATAAAATTTGCTTAATAGAATAAGGTTCTCCAAGAAAAATTCCTGTAATGTAAGTTCCGACTGTTCCGATTCCAACAAAAACAGAATACGCAGCAGCTACAGGAATTGTTTTATATGCTCGAATTAATAGAATAAAACTGACAGCAATCAGGAGGCCGATAATGGTCCAATCGCCGAGCGAGTTTGCATATTTTAAACAAGATGCCCAGACGACTTCTAATGAGCCACCTAGTAGAACAAACAACCAACCCATAATATCACCTTTCAACGGTTAACTGAATGAATATCAGTCATATTTGTGTAAAAAGAAAAATGATGCTATTTTAAAGTACAAATAGCATGCTTTAAAAAAGAAAGCAGTTCTATTTTCATCAACTCAGCAGAAATATCCTTTTCATGAGATAAATATAATCGTTCAGCCGTATTTTCGATTAAGTTAATAATCATTCTAACAGTTTGACGTGTATTAAGATCTTGGCGAACTTCATTTCGCTTCTTTGCGATATTTAGCTCTTGCTCAAACCATTCATAATAAGGTTCGTAAATCGTTTCCCATTCTTCAAAGGCATTTCCAATTGCAAAGCCTGAATAACATAATACAAGTACATCACTTGCATAATCTGTTGCGGAAAACGTTTCTTCAACGATAATATGAAGTAGGGATAAAAAGGAATGTGAACTTGCGCTTTTACGTTTAATTGTAAAAAAAAGATTTTCTAAATGTTCTGTTGCAATTGCTGAAACGACGGCATTTTTAGATGGAAAATATAAATAAAAAGTTCCTTGTGCTACACCTGCTTCTTTTACGATGTCTGAAACAGTTGTTTTTACGAGTCCTTTTTCAGCTATCTTTTTTTTTGCAGCATTTAACAGACGGATATATTTTTCTTGATCTGATTTTGTCAAAATGACTCCCCCTAAAAGTTAGAGATTAAAAAATGACTGACTATCAGTCATTATTATCTCGCATACATACAAAATTGTCAAATATTTAATTTAGAAAATTTAGTAATATGATAAACTATTATTAGAAATGTCTCAACGAGAAACATACATTAAATAAAAAATGATTAATGCCTTTTTATAATGGGAGGACCCTGACTTGCAACTGATTAAAAAAAATAAAAAAATACGTTTCATAGTCATTTTATCGATTATTTTTTTGCTTGCCTTAACAGCGATTAATATATCAGTCTCGTATTTGAAAACAAAGAAGACTGTTGAAGTTACAATTGCAAGCCATAGTGAGGAAATAGCTAATACAATTGCAGCTTCAATCGATATAAATAAATACGAACATTTTATGCATAACCCTGTTGAGAATGAATTGTTCTTTGAGTTGAATGATTATTTAATTGATATTCGTGAAAAGACAGGAGCGCTCCATGTTTATACTCTTGAAATTGATAACCCGAAGGTATCAAAAATTATGATTCCAGGATTTTCCGAGAGTTCCAAAGCAACCTATATCGGTTCTGTTTGTACTGTCCCCGAAAAACAAGTTAGAAAGGCATACTATAGCGGAGAAAGTTATTATACAGAAGTGATTAAAGATCCTCAATTTGGCGATTATATTTCAGCTGGAGCTCCTATTAAAAATAAAGAGAATAAAGTGATTGGCTTTTTAGGTGTTGATATTAGTGCAGCGACTTTAGATGAAATTGGGAAACTAGTGATTAAAAGTAATCTGTCCTTATTTATATTTAACGGAATATTCGTATTTATTTTGTTAGTGTCATTTTTTGTGATTCAAAAATGGTATCAAACAGAGCTAAGTAAAGAAGTGGGAGAAACAGAAAAAACGTATCAAACAGAATTTAAAACGATTATTAATTCTATTCGTTCTATAAGACATGATTTTGTGAATCACATTCAAGTCATGCATGGTCTTTTAAAAATTAAAAGCTATGAAAAAGCGTTTGAATATGTTGATTCATTAAAAAAAGAAGTTGCAATATACGAATCAGTACCACTGAAAGTAAATAATCCTGCTTTAATGGTATTACTCCAAACAAAATGGATCCAAGCGCAAAATAATAAAGTGGAGACCACTTTCAAAACATGTGATGATTCGTTTCAAGATATTAAAACGATTGATCTAATTAAGATTCTTTCTAACTTAATTGATAATGCACTCGATGCAACAATGGAAGTTCCAGAGAATGAGCGAAAACTGTGTGTAAAATGCGATCGAACATCAGATCATTATTTATTGAGAGTAACGAATACAGGTACTCCAATTCCTGTAAAAAGTGCTGATTTGATTTTTCAAAAAGGTTACTCTACAAAACATTTAAAAGAAGGACAAGTTCGGGGTTACGGTTTATATATTGTTAAAGAAGTAGTTGATAAATACAGAGGAACAATTACGTTTCAATCGGAAAAAAACAGGACCACTTTTGAAGTATCGATTCCAATTAAAGAGATAAAAAAGAAAGCACCCTAATGTGAGGAGAGTGAGTAATGGCAAAAGGAAAAACGAATGCAATGCGAATTCTTGAAGCAAAAGGAATTGACTATAAGATGTCATTTTATGATGATCAGGATGGGAAAGTTGATGGAATTTCCGTTGCAAAAAAAATTGGCAGGGAGCCGAAAGAAGTATATAAAACTTTAGTTACAGAAGGAACAAGCCGTCAAATATACGTGTTTGTTATTCCAGTAGAAGCAGAATTAGACTTAAAAAAAGCAGCAAAAGTAATAGGAGAAAAGAAAGTTGAAATGATCCCAGTAAAGGATATTTTGAAATGGACTGGATATATTCGCGGCGGCTGTTCTCCAATTGGAATGAAGAAGTTATATCCAACTTTTATTGATAAAAGTGCTGCATCATTAAAAACTCTTATTGTTAGTGGAGGAAAGATAGGAGTACAAATTGAGCTAACAGTGGGGGATCTAGTAAGTATAACTGAAGGAAAAATGGAGGATATTGCAAAATAGTGGCTCGTTTTACAGTTAATCATTATTAATTTACTTTTAATTTTTTATAGAGTATTGGTTAAATTATATAAATAATCAGTAAATGATATTGACACTACTACAATCGAATCCGTAATATTATCTTTGAGTCGTATATACTAGTGTCATATTAGTCCATATTTATTGCTTTTATTAAGCAAAAATATGGGCTTTTTATTTTTTAAACTGGAATTACATCATTTCCTCGTTATTCGCATAAACATGTTCACTAAAAAATATATTGATATCAAACAGGAGAGGCGTTGCGGAAAAGAACTTGCTTTTTATATTTAGAAAGGTGTGAAGTTAATGAAAAAGGTGGAATTAATCAATGTTTCAAAATCATATGACAAAAAAAATAATGTCATTTCTAATATCCATGTATGCATTGAACCTGGAGAGTTTTTCGTGTTAGTTGGACCGTCGGGCTGTGGGAAAAGTACAATGCTGCGAATGATTGCTGGTTTAGAACCTATTAGTGAGGGAATTGTGAAAATCGGCAATCAAGAAGTAAATATGCTGCCACCTAGTAAACGTGATATTTCAATGGTATTTCAAAATTACGCCTTATATCCACATTTAACAGTGGAAGAAAATATTGTTTTTGGACTTCATGTCAAAAAGATATCAAAGAAGGTAAGAAAAGAGCGCTGTAATCATGTAGCTAAAATGCTTGGATTATCTCGTTTTTTAAAAAGAAAGCCTCGCGAGCTTTCAGGGGGTCAACGTCAGCGGGTTGCGTTGGCAAGGGCGATTGTAAATGAAGCACCAATTTGTTTAATGGACGAGCCGTTATCTAACTTAGATGCAAAATTAAGAGCACATATGCGGTCAGAAATCAAGCAAATTCAAAGACGATTAGGGATCACGATGATTTATGTTACTCATGATCAAGTAGAAGCGATGACAATGGGAGACCGTATTATGATCTTGAATGAAGGGAAAATTCAACAAATTGGCAGCCCTTTAGATATTTATAATAAACCAGCAAATCCTTTCGTTGCAACTTTTATTGGCTCTCCGCCAATGAACTTGGCAGAAGGGATTATTAATCACTCGACTTCTGAAATTGTCTTAAGTGAGTCATGTAAACTTAAAATCCCTGATCATGACAAAATTAACTGTGACAACATTATTCTTGGCATCCGGCCAGAGCATATTAAACATTCAGTAAAAGAAAAAGGGATGTTAGTAGAAGTCACAAATGTGGAGATTTTAGGGAATGAAACTGTTATTTCTTTTATATTTGGAGAGGACGAATGGCTAGCCCAGTGGTATGGTCAATGGCGTATTAAAGTTGGCGATGTTATTCCAATTTCAATTGCCTACGATTCTATTTGTTTATTTAATAGTAATACTGAGGAGGTAATTAAAACACCTATAAACATTGACAACTATGTAATTGATAAAGAGGTGTTACTGTGAAGACAGAGTTAAAAGTTGAGACGTATACAACTAAAGTATGGAAAAAATCTTTACATGTTAGAACTGCTTTTATTTATTTATTACCTTCGATCATATTATTAACGATATTTGTTTTTTATCCGATGTTTCGCACGATTTACTTAAGTTTTTTCTTAACAGATCAGCAAGGAACACCTTCGTTATTTGTCGGGCTTGAAAATTACGCCTATTTGTTTCAGTCTGATAGCTTTCGAAAAAGCTTGAAGGCAACCCTATTATTTGTCCTTTATACCGTTCCAACTGGGGTAGCGATTTCGTTATTTTTAGCATTATTAGCTAATGAGAAACTGAAAGGAATTGCATTTTTTCGTACATTATATTCATCTACAATGGGGATGTCCGTGGCTGCTTCGTCTGTAGTTTGGCTATTTTTATTCCATCCAAGCATCGGGATGTTTAATCGCGTATTGAATTTTTTTTAGTTAAAAGAAATTCAATGGCTGTTAGATCCTTCTTGGGCGTTAGTCTCTGTTTCAATATCAACCATTTGGATGAATACAGGCTTTTGTTTTTTAATTCTATTAGGAGGTTTGCAAAATATTGATGAGAATTTATATGAGAGTGCTAAGATCGATGGGGCTAGTTACTTTTATCGGCTTAGAAGAATAACGATTCCAATGCTTTCGCCAACACTTTTTTTCATCATTACGGTTTCGTTCATAAACGCTTTTCAATCCTTTGGACAAATTGATATTTTAACAAAGGGCGGCCCATCTGAGGCAACAAACTTAATTGTTTATTCAATTTATCGGGAGGCATTCATTAACTATCAATTTGGTACTGCGAGTGCTCAAGCAGTTATACTTTTCCTTTGTATTTTATTTGTTACTATTTTACAGTTTAAATTTGGCGAAAAGAAGGTGCACTATCAATGAGATTGATTCATAAGGCTTTTTTATATGTGTTACTGCTATTCTCAGCCTTCTTACTCACATTTCCGCTCTTATTTACGCTTATGGTTAGCTTTATGTCTGGAGGTGAGATTTTACAAGGGGGATTTTTTCCAAAGTCTTTCTATTTTGAGAATTATGTCAATGCTTTTGAAAGACTACCGCTTATGAAGTATTTAATAAATAGTTTTATTGTTTCTTCTACGGTCATGATTGGTCAACTGATTGTTTGCAGTATGGCAGCTTATGCATTTGTATTTATTCCGTTTAAAGGCCGAAACTTTTTCTTCTTTCTTTTTGTTTCAACAATGATGATTCCGTGGGAAGCAACAATGATTCCTAACTTCCTAACAATTCAAAACCTCGGGCTGATAAATACGTATTCCGGACTAACAATTCCATTTTTCGCATTAGCTTTTGGAACGTTTCTGCTCCGTCAACATTTTAAAACAATTCCAAAGGAGCTTCATGAAGCGGCTGAAATAGCCGGTTTAAATCGCTTTCAATTTTTTATAAAGGTAGTATTGCCAATCTCAAAAACTAGTCTAGTGACCCTTGGGGCATACGGTTTTCTAACAACGTGGAATATGTATTTATGGCCGCTTCTAGTGACGAATAACGATAACGTAAGAACGGTACAAATAGGTTTAAAAAAGCTGCAATCACAAGAAATGGCGACAGATTGGGGGGTGGTCATGGCAGGGGTCATCATTATTGTTATTCCGACATTGTTGCTGTTATTTATCGGTCAAAAACAATTGCAGAAAGGTTTAATGCAAGGAGCCATAAAATAAACTTTATCAATAAACAATGGGGGAGTTTGAAGATGAGGAATTATTTTAAATTTATTGTGTTATTTAGTATATTAATTGGTTTGTTCGTACTGACAGCTTGTTCAAAGACAGGGAGTAATGAAGCGGAAAATAACAACGAAGAAGAAATATCTAAAGGTAAAGGTGACAAAACGGAAGTTGTATTTTGGCATGCGATGAGTGGGGTTGGTCAAGAAGCAGTTGATGAAATAGTAAATGATTTTAATCAATCCCAAGAAAAATATGTTGTAAAAACAGAGTTTCAAGGAACATATGAAGAATTATTAACGAAATTTAGAAGTGTCGGCGGTACGAAGGACGCTCCAGCGATTACGCAAGTTTTTGAAGTAGGGACGAAGTATATGATTGAAAGTGGTTTTATTGAGCCGATGCAATCTTTCATTGACAAAGATAACTACGATTTATCACAATTAGAGAAGAACATTATTAACTATTATAATGTTGATGGAGATTTATACTCTATGCCATTTAACTCTTCAACTCCTGTTCTTATTTATAATAAAGATGCATTTAAAGAAGCTGGATTAGATCCGGAAAATCCGCCAAAAACATTTAATGAAGTAAAGGCTGCTGCGGAAAAACTAACAAAAAAGAGCGGAGGTTCAACAGAAAGATACGGTTTCTCAATGCTGACGTACGGCTGGTTCTTTGAACAGCTTGTTGCTACTCAGGGCGGATTATATGTTAATGAGGAAAATGGGAGAAAAGCTACGGCAACAAAAGCTGTTTTTAATGGTAAAGAAGGATTAAGGGTTTTTGAATTTTTAAATGATATGAATAAGGCGGGGACATTTGGTAATTTCGGTGCTAATTGGGATGATATCCGAGCTGCATTTCAATCTCAAAAAGTAGCTATGTATATGGACTCATCAGCAGGAATTGGTGCGATCATTAATGATGCACCATTCGAAGTAGGGGTAGCGTTTATTCCTTATGCCGATGAGGCGGAAAGACAAGGGGTCATTATTGGCGGGGCTTCTTTGTGGATGTCTAATGGAATAGATGAAGATAAGCAAAAGGCTGCATGGGAATTTATGAAGTATTTAACAACTCCTGAAGTACAAGCGAAATGGCATATAAATACAGGTTATTTTGCAATTAATCCAGCGGCCTATGATGAACCGGTTGTACAAGAAAGATATAAGCAGTATCCTCAGCTTAAAGTAACGGTTGAGCAGCTTCAATCAACAACGCCATCAGTGGCAACCCAAGGTGCATTAATTTCCGTTTTTCCAGAATCAAGACAACAAGTTGTTACTGCTTTAGAGAATCTGTATCAAGGTATGGATCCGCAAGAGGCGCTTGATCAAGCAGCTGAAGGAACGAATCGAGCTATTGAAATCGCAAATCGAACAAAAAAGTAATAAAAAATCATCATCAACTTGCCATAGTTCCACATTTGAATGGTGAGTTTAAGGCTGGAGCTGAACATAGAATGATAGAAACATTAATTTTTGCCCACCGCGGCAGTAAAGGAACACATCCAGAAAATACTTCAGCTGCTTTTAAAGAAGCGGTACGTCTTGGTGTTGATGGAATAGAGCTCGATGTTCACTTAACAAAAGATAATGAACTTGTTGTCATTCATGATGAGACCGTAGATAGAACAACGAACGGAAGTGGCTACGTAAAAGAAATGACTTTAGCCGAAATAAAAAGTCTAGACGCAGGATCTTGGTTTTCATCTAAATTTGAGTCTGAAACAATTCCAACCTTAAGTGAAGTGCTTGAGTTATTAAAAGACACAAAAAAAATTCTAAATATCGAGATAAAAAATGATCTAGTTCATTATGAAGGAATTGAGGCAAAGGTTTTAGCAGAAATAGAAAAGTATTCATACAAAGATCGGATTATTGTATCTTCATTTAACCATCAAAGTATTGCAAAGATAAAGAAACAGGATAAAGAGATAGAGACGGCTTTATTAACAATGATCGAGCTTGATGATCCTGTTCAATATGCAAACAAACTAGGGGCAGCAGCTATTCATGTCTACGAGCCAGTTGCTTTTTCTAACATGACAAAAAACGTGATGGAAAACAATCTTCCTGTACGCACTTTTACAATTAATGATGAGAAAAAAATGAAGCAACTCATTTCAAATGGCATTTCAGCGATTATGACTGACTATCCGGAAAAAGCAATGGCAATTCGTGATCTTATTAAATAATTTCCAACGATCTCTTCGTTCTACATCAAAATAATTACACCAGGGATACGACATACTTCTATAAAGGCTCTTAAAGAGTAGTTGGAAAAGGGGCTACTCCTTTAAATGTTTGTCAGGAGCTAATGTAATCCATTTGTCTTCTAAGCAACTTTAGAATTCCTGTTTCTCCAGGACTAAGGTTGCTTTATTTTTTAGAAATACCTGTAAATAAAGCATTGGTTAGGTTCTAGGGAGAATGAGACTTTTAACGACGCTCTCTAATCGGCTTCACCCAATCCTATTGTTACCTATCGACATAAAAAAGGTAACAAAGTACCTCTAGTAAATCTTTATATTCCATTTCACACTCAAAGTATTTTTTACAGCTACAGTTTGTTCTATTTTAGGCAAAAATAAATCCCTCTTATGTAGCAGTATAAGTTTTTTATACTGCATACAATAGAAGGGATTATATCAGATAGTAGGCGGTAATTATTCGATTGTTACATCTTTTAGTTGGAAAATTCCGTCTGGATCTACTCGGAAGCCTTTTACTTCATCACGTATACCGATTAAATATTCTTGGTGATGAATGTAAACCATTGGAGCAAGATCAACTATTTTTTCTTGGGCCTCTTTATAAATTGCTGCCCGCTTATCTGTATCAAATTCTTTCCGCCCTTGTTCAAGCAGAGCATCAAGTTCTGGATCTTTTAAGAATGTACGGTTACCAGGTTCACCAACATTTTCAGAGTGGAACATCGGATACAATCCATAATCAGCATCTCCAGTTGCCACTGACCAGCCAAGAATGAACATATCATGTTTTCCATTTGCAGTATTATCTAAGTATGCGCCCCATTCAAGCACTTCAACTTTTACTGTAATACCAATGTCTTTTAACTTAGATTGCAAATATTCAGCTATTTTTATACGATCTGGGTTGTCATTTGTCCAAATTGTTGTGGAAAATCCATCTGGAAATCCTGCTTCGGCTAATAGTTCCTTTGCTTTTTCAGGGTCGAAAGGGATTTTTTTAACAGATTTATCATATCCAAATACATCTGGAGCAAGTGGACCTACTGCTGGAATTCCCGTGCCTTCGTAAATCCCGCTAATAATTCCTTCTTGATCAATTGCCAATGAAATAGCTTGGCGAACACGAACATCATTAAACGGTTCTTTTTCGGCATTGAAACCAACATAGGAAAGACTAGCACTTGCTTGGCGATGAACAGATGCATCTGATAAACCGTCAACACGGCTTAGATCTGATGGACTAACAGGTTCAATTACATGAGCTGCAGCTGTTTCGATATCTGCAACACGTGTTAATGCTTCAGGTACAACTTTAAATGTAACACTATTAAGCTTTGCTTTATCCCCCCAATAATCTTCATTGCGGACAAGTTTAATTTTTTCCCCTGGAACCCATTCTTCAAACTTAAAGTAACTAGTTCCAACAGGGTTTTCACTAATATAAGATCCTGCTTCTCTACCATTCTCCATTTCTTCATAATCTTTCTTAATAGCTTCTTCACTTATCATCCCACCGCCAGTATGGGAAAAATGAGATAAAAGTGGCGCAAATGGGTATTCTGTTTTAATACGTACTGTGTAATCATCTACAACTTCAACATCAGTCACCATTTCAAATAGAAAGGCACGAGGTGATGCGATTTTTTCGTCTAAAATCCGATCAAGGTTTGCTTTCACAACATTAGCATTGAAATCTGAGCCGTCATGAAATTTAACATCTTTCTTCAGTTTAAACTCCCACGTTAAGTCATCAATCGATTCCCAGCTTTCTGCTAAAAGTGGAGTAGGCTCCATATTTTCATCAAGATATACTAAAGTTTCATAAATGTTTGATGCAACATTGGAAGAAGGCACATCGTTTGAACTATGTGGATCAAGAGATCTTGCATCCGATAATGAAGCAATAATTAGATCTCCTCCCTTTGTATCTCCTTTCGCTTTGTCTTTAGAATCAGTATTTGTCTTATCTCCTGATCCTGAACATGCTGCCAAAAACAACGAGAGCATCAATAAAAATCCAATTGATAAAATGGATTTTTTTGATATAAACATGTAATAACCCCCTTATTTTTTAAAAAATTATTTGTTAATCATGGTGAAAAAAGATTTGGAATAATGTGAAAATTTAATATAAATATAATATAACTCTATAAAATTAACAATAGATATTTTATTATATGATTGAAAAATTAAAATAATAGAAAAATTTTAAATTTTTGCTTTCATTAAAATAAATTTTTATATAACATATGATATAGTGAATAAATTTTTTATAAGGCTATGTTATAACTCTGTTGATGTATTGACTCGTTTTTCTTCCTACATAGCTAAAAGGAGTGTAAGACGGCGGTTTTACACGAATGTGGTCATTAAGATTAGAAAGAAAGGGGGCATGGCATGAGTAATAATACTATTAATACGCCTGTAACAAACTTGCCTCCTTCTCATAAACCTTGGTTGGCAAATTGGAAATCCTTTTATAAAAAATTTAAGAGAAACAAGGCAGCTTTAATTGGAGGATATCTAATATTATTTTTTATTTTAACAGCGATCATTGGTCCGTATATCACAACTTATGATCCTACTGAGATTGATTATTCTATTAAACTTCAGGAACCGTCGGCGAAATATTGGTTTGGAACAGATCATCATGGCAGAGATATTTTTACAAGAATTATTCACGGAATGTCGCTTACGCTTTATGTAGGTTTCTTTTCAGTAACAATTGGAGGAGCCATTGGCATATTTCTTGGTGTTATTGCTGGCTATTACGGAGGTAGATTAGATAGCATAATTATGAGAATCATGGACGTGTTACTTGCTTTTCCAGGGATTTTGCTTGCTCTTGCAATTGTAAGCGTTCTCGGCGGCAGTTTAAATAATGTCATTATTGCAGTCGGCATTTTTTCAATCCCAGCATTTGCTAGGATTGTTCGCGGTTCAACTTTATCAGTTAGAAAATTAGAATATATTGATGCAATAAAAGCTTTAGGTGCAAATGATATTCGAATTATTTTTTAACATGTATTACCAAATATTTCATCGCCGATTATTGTTCAAGCAACTTTGCGGATTGCCACAGCTATCTTAACGGCATCTGGTCTTTCATTTCTTGGTTTAGGTGCCCAGCCACCTACGCCAGAGTGGGGAGCGATGTTAAGTGACGGGCGTAGTTATATTTTTGATTACCCTCATGTTGCCTTTTTTCCTGGTGTTGCAATTGTGATTGTTGTTCTTGCATTTAACATCTTTGGCGATGGCTTAAGGGATGCTCTTGATCCTAAAATGAAAAACTGAAAAGAGGTGCATTTATATGATGAAATTTATTGTTAGGCGTATTATACAAACGATTCCTGTTGTTTTTGGCGTTACGATCTTAGTGTTTTCATTAATGCACCTCATTCCAGGTGATCCAGCACAAGTTATTGCAGGAGAAAGTGCTCCCGAAAAAACAGTTGAACAAATTAGGGAGAGACTTGGTTTAAATGACCCACTTCCTGTACAGTATGGGAAGTTTTTAGGAAACATTTTGCAAGGTGATTTAGGTGATTCAGTTAGAAGCAGTCGTCCTGTTTTAGATGAAATAAAACATCGATTTTGGATCACGGTAGAGCTAGCCGTCTATAGTACGATTTTAAGTGTTTTTCTCGGTTTAATAGCGGGAATTATTTCAGCTGTTCGTCATTACACTGTTTCTGATGTCCTTATCATGATTATTGCACTATTTGGATTATCTATGCCAAATTTCTGGCTCGGACTGATGCTTATTCAAAAGTTTGCAATTGATTGGAAATTGCTTGATTCATCAGGATGGGGGACGTGGGCACAAGCAATATTACCTATTATTACTTTAGGTACGTCTGGAGCGGCTATTATTGCTAGGATGACTCGTTCAAGTATGTTAGAAGTTATTAATCAAGATTATATTCGAACGGCAAGGGCAAAAGGGGTTCGTGAACGAGTTGTCATTTATAAGCATGCTTTGAAAAATGCACTGATTCCTGTTGTAACGGTTGTTGGTTTAGAATTTGGGGCGTTGCTTGGAGGAACTGTTTTAACTGAATCCGTATTTGCTATTAATGGAATGGGACGGCTTGTGATTGATGCAATACGGGCACGTGACTTTCCAATCGTTCAAGGAGCTGTTCTAATTATTGCTCTGTTGTTCGTCTTAGTAAACTTGGTTGTCGATATTTCTTATCGTTATTTAAACAAGCGGATTGAACTAGAGTAAGGTGTCAGTCTTATTATAAAGTGAGGTGTAGTCATGAGCGGGGAAAAAACACTTTTAGAGGTGCGTAATTTATGCACATCCTTTTACATTGAAGGGACTGAAGTAAAAGCAGTAGATGGCGTTACTTTTTCTGTACCTAAAGGAAAAACAATTGGAATTGTTGGTGAATCAGGTTCTGGAAAAAGTATAACCTCTTTATCGATCATGCGACTAATTCAGAAGCCTGGTAAGATTAAAAACGGTGAAATCCTTTTTAAAGGTGAAGATATATTAGAAAAATCAGAAAAGGAAATGAGGAGAATTCGCGGGAATAACATCTCAATGATTTTTCAAGAGCCGATGACATCATTAAATCCGGTCTATACAGTTGGTCAGCAAATATGTGAATCATTTCAAATTCATCAAAAATTAAATAAAAAACAAGCAATGATAAAATCAGTAGAAATGTTAAAGCTTGTCGGTATTCCATCACCTGAAAAGCGAGTGCATCAGTATCCATATGAATTATCTGGGGGGATGCGGCAACGGATAATGATTGCAATGGCACTTGCCTGTAATCCGGAGCTATTAATTGCAGATGAGCCGACAACTGCTCTTGATGTGACGATACAAGCGCAAATCCTTGAGCTTATCAAAGAACTTCAACAAAAGTTAAATATGTCTGTAATTATGATCACACACGATCTAGGTATTGTAGCTGAAACGTGTGATTATGTAGCGGTTATGTATTGCGGTAAAGTGGTTGAATACGCCGATGTTAAAACATTATTTAAAAAACCGAAACATCCGTATACGATTGGCCTATTAAATTCTTTACCGCGACACGATATTGACCAAGAGGAGCTGCAAGCGATAAAAGGGGCAGTGCCGTCTCCAACTGAAATGCCAAAAGGCTGTCGCTTTGCACCGCGCTGTCCACAAGCAGTAGATCAATGTTTTTCTCAACTTCCACAGTTACAAAAAATTGATCATTTTAATCAAATTCGCTGTTGGATTTATACTGATGAGTGGGAAGGCGAGCGGGAGGTGATGATTTACGATGAGAAAAGAGCTACTTAAAGTTAGTCATTTAAAGCAATACTTTCCAATTAAAGGTGGCTTTCTTGGAAGAATCATTAATGATGTGAAAGCAGTTGACGATATATCTTTTACAATTTTTGAAGGGGAGACGGTTAGTATCGTAGGTGAATCAGGGTGTGGTAAATCTACAACAGGGAGAGCAATTCTTCGCCTCGATGAACCAACTTCAGGAGAAATATTTTTCGAAGGGGAAAACTTATTAACGCTTAGTAAAAATGAAATGAGAAAAAAAAAAAAACGAAAAGATTTGCAAATCATCTTCCAAGATCCATATGCATCATTAAATCCTCGTCAAACAGTAAGCAGTATATTAGAAGAAGCAATGGAAATACAGAAAGTTGCTCCTAAATACGAACGCAGAACAAAAGCGTTGCAGTTATTGGAGAAAGTTGGTTTATCAACTTACCAAGCTGATCGCTATCCGCACGAATTTAGCGGTGGTCAAAGGCAGCGTATTGGCATTGCGCGTGCTTTATCGGTAAATCCAAAACTTGTTATTTGTGATGAAGCTGTATCAGCTTTAGATGTATCAATTCAAGCACAAGTACTTAATTTACTAAAAAAATTACAACAGGAGTTTATGCTTACTTATTTATTTATTTCTCATGACCTTGGTGTAGTTCGACATATTTCCGATCGAATTATCGTCATGTATCTTGGAAAAATTGTTGAAATTGCAGATAAGAAGTCTTTGTTTGATCATCCACAACATCCATATACAAAAGCACTTCTATCTGCAATTCCTATCCCAGATCCTGAGCGGAAAAAAGAGCGGATGATGTTAAAAGGAGATGTTCCATCGCCGATAAATCCTCCTACTGGCTGTCGTTTTCATACTCGCTGTCCATTTGCATCGGCACGTTGTAAAGAAGAAGTTCCTGAACTTCGCAGAATAGATGGAATGACAGAATCACATGAAGCAGCTTGTCATTATCTAGAAGATATTTCAAATGGGACGATGGTTATCAAATGATAACGCTTTACTAATTCATAAAAAAAGCTGTCCAATAAGTCTGAATAACTGATTAAATGGACAGCTTTAGTAAAAGAATATTTATTTTATGAATGTTGTTTAATTTCTTGAAGCATTGTTCCTTTTTCTGCAAAGTTGGTATGCCAAGAGAAAGCTTTTTCAAGTACGTGCGGAGTTTGCCCACCTTTTTTAAGGGCCTCTTCGTAGTACTCACGAAGTTGTTCTTTATACATCGGATGAGCACAGTTTTCGATGATTTTAAGAACTCTTTCTTTTGGTGCTAAGCCACGCAGATCAGCATAACCTTGTTCAGTAACGATTACGTCTACGTCATGTTCTGTATGGTCAACATGAGAAACAAATGGAACGATACTTGAGATTGCACCATGTTTTGCAACTGACTTTGTAACGAAAATAGCTATGCGGGAATTTCGGGCAAAGTCGCCTGATCCCCCAATGCCATTCATCATTTTTGTGCCAAGAACATGAGTAGAGTTAACATTTCCATATATATCCACTTCTAAAGCAGTATTAATTGAAATTAGTCCTAGACGACGAATAACCTCTGGATGATTTGAAATTTCTTGTGGACGCAATACAAGTTTGTCACGATATTTTTCAAGATTTGGATATACTTGATTTAACTTTTCTTCAGACAATGTCATTGAACAGCCTGAAGCAAATTTAATTTTTCCTGCATCGATCAGGTCGAACATTGCATCTTGTAAAACTTCCGAGTATACTTCAAGGTCTGTAAACTCAGACTCTAACAGTCCGTGCATAACAGCGTTTGCAACTGAACCAACTCCCGATTGAAGTGGCGGTAAGTTATTTCCTAACCGGCCGGCTTTAATTTCTAATCTTAAAAAGTCCATTAGGTGATTGGCCATCGTTTGCGTTTCCTCATCAGGAGGAACAATAGTTGACGGAGAATCAGGAATATTTGAGATGACAATTCCTTTTATTTTGTCAGGATCTACAGGAATTCCAATTGTACCGATACGATCACTAACCTTCGTTATCGGAATTGGATTACGGTTTCCTTGCGGGCCTGCTTCATAAATATCATGCAATCCTTCTAAAGCTAATGGCTGAGTAGTATTTAACTCAATAATAACAGCTTTTGCATTTTCTACAAAAATAGATGAGTTTCCTACAGATGTTGTTGGGATGATCATTCCATCCTCTGAAATCGAAAGCGCTTCCACTATGGCAAAGTCAATCGGTTCCCAAACATTGGTACGAATCCATTCAGCACAGTGCGATAAATGTTGATCGACAAAATACATATCCCCTTTGTTAATTTTGCTTCTCATAGCAGCATCTGCTTGGAATGGCATTCGTTTATTAATAATATTAGCCTCAGACATGATCTTATCAATATCTGCTCCTAATGAAGCCCCAGTATAGACATTAACTTTAAGCGGATCATGTTTAGACTTTTCAACTAAAGCCATTGGAACAGCTTTTGCATCTCCAGCACGTGTAAATCCGCTTAATCCTAATGTCATCCCATCTTTAATCCATGAAGCCGCTTCCTCTGCTGAAACAATTTTATCTTTTAAACCGTGATGACGTATAAGCATGTCAATATTTCTCTCCAACGAAATCCCCCTCTTCCGTTTTCTCAATATTCTATCAACGAATTGACTTACTCACATTTGTTTTCGAGTGAAAGGGCTTAAAAAGGGATTAAAGCAGAAAAATAACGACATAAAAAAGATCAAATTTTAAAAGCCAAGAATTTTCCTGAAATGACTAGCATACGTTTGGCTGACAGGGATTTTTGTCCGATCATTCATTACAAGTAAAAAGGTCGAATGTGAATCAGGTTGAATTTCAGCAATATGATTCACATTTACAATATAAGATCGATGACAGCGAATAAATGATTGATTTGGTAAAAAAAACTCCAATTCACTTAAATTGTATTTATGTGTCCCAGTAGCTTTTGTTCCTTGCACCTTTGTTTTGCGATTTTCTGCTTCTAAAAAGACAATGTCGCTATGTGAAATAGGAACCCAGCGATCTTCTGTTCTTACAGTAATAAAAGATGAAAGTAAGTTCAATGGCTTAGTTGGCAGAATAGCTGTTACTGCCCCTTTTGGAATGCCAGATTCAAAAATCGGAAAAGATATCCCGAAATAAGATACACCAAATACTTCACGATCTATATATTCAGAGATTTTTTGTCTAATAGTTAATGCTTTATGTGTAGCCGTACCTTCTTTTATTTGATCTCCAGGTTTTATTTTTAAATCTATTTTTTTACTAGGTTGGTAATAAATATAGTTTTTATGATCAGATACTGCAATAGAAGTATCTTTGGGAACGATTTCTCCAATAACTTGCATAATTGATGAAACTGTAAATTGATCCACTCTTAACACCTCTTTAATAAACTTAATATGAGTGTATATATTAATTATATGATTTAAAGCCGTCTAACATCAAATCCAATGTTTGGACAGTATATATTTTCCTTTTAAAAAAAAAATAAAAAACCTCGTAAATTATACCATATTTTTAGCGTCTAAGGAGATGGTAAAAATAGCGGATATTTGCTGTTTAAGCTAATGCATGATTCATTTACATCTATAATTGATTGGGCATTCACCTATTTGGCATACATGCATATTTTAAAAGAAAAGCGTGCCGTAAAGGGAGTGTGATGGATGATGAAGGGACAAATATTAAAATATTTTTCAGGTGGGAATACAGCATATGGTTTCTACAACTTGTTTGAATCGAGTTTATCTGGATTGAATCGTCTCTTTATTTTAAAAGGAGGACCAGGTACGGGGAAGTCTTCCTTAATGAAAAAAATAGGTAAAAAATGGGTTGAAAAAGGCTATGATATTGAATATATTTTTTTTTCGTCTGATAGTGATTCAATTGATGGTGTCATTATTACAAAATTAAAAATAGGAATTGTGGATGGTACAGCTCCTCACGTAATTGAACCGAAAGCACCAGGTGCCATTGAGGAGTATGTAAATTTGGGAGTCGCGTGGGATTCTGCTAAATTAGTATTAAAGAAAGACGAAATAATTGCATTACGAAGCGAAGTAAATCAAGCTTTTCAATGTGCTTATAACAAATTTGCGCAGGCATTGAAAATACATGATCAGTGGGAGAAAATTTATATTCAAAATATGGATTTTTCAAAAGCAAATAAACTGACTAACGAACTAATAAAAAAAATATTTTGTAAGAAAAAAAAGGAGCAAAAGTCTGAGATTAAGCATCGCTTTTTAGGAGCCGCTACTCCAAATGGTCCAATAAACTTTATTGAAAATATAACTGAACATGTGCCGAAAAGATACTTTATTAAGGGACGTGCGGGTTCAGGTAAATCGACAATGTTAAAAAAGCTCGTTACAAGTGCGGAGGAACGGGGCTATGATGTGGAAGTTTACCGTTGTGGATTTGATCCTAATAGCTTAGATATGGTTGTTTTTAGAGAGTTAGGAGTCTCCGTATTTGATAGTACTGCTCCCCATGAATGTTTTCCGAGTAGAGTCGGTGACGAGATTATTGATATGTATAAAGAAACAATTTGGGAAGGAACAGATGAGAAATATGCAAAACAAATTGAGCAAATATCAGAAAAATATAAAGCAAAAATGAAAGAAGGGACTTGCTTTTTGGCTAAGGCGAAACAGTTACGGGACCAGTTAGAACAAATTTATATTGGCGCTATGGACTTTAGTATTGTAGAACAAATAAGAAATGAGCTTGATACGAAAATAAGTCAACATGCAGAAAAGGTTTATCTCATATAAATAAATTTAGGGGGCTTTTTTACTAAAAGGTCGAAGTATGAAGTTTCGCAAAATTAAAAACGCCTCTTAAATCGATATAAAAATGGTTAAAAGATAAGCCCCCTTTCTACGTCATCTATTACACTATAAAAAAGGTTAAAACAGATAATAAATAAGAAGTAATCATTACAGCTATTAATGGACGCAGCGCCTTCACATGTAACTCCCGAAGGTCAATGTTGACCCCTAAACCTACCATGGCCATTGTCAATAAAAATGTCGATAAAAGTGATACTCCATCTAACACTTCCTTTGGAAGATGAATTACATTATTAATAATAAAACTGTTTAGAAAGCTCATAGCGAGAAAACCAATTAAAAAAAAACATGGAAATGGTACTTTTGTCTTTATTTTATTGCTCGTTTTATGTTTCATCCAAAACATAAGAATAAAACAGAGCGGAATTAAGAGAAACACCCGTCCTAATTTTGCTAGAAGTGCCATGGCTAGAGCTTCTTCACCCGCGGGAGCAGCGGCTAATGCGACATGAGCTAGCTCATGTAAACTCACTCCAGACCAAATCCCATAATCGATTTCAGATAATCGTATAAAATTTCTCATAAAAGTATAACCAATTGAAAAAATCGTTCCGATTAAAGCAATAATTCCAACGCTCATTGCAGTGTCTTCATCCCGTGACTTTAAAATAGGAGACACTGCTGCAATCGCTGCTGCACCACAAACGCCTGTTCCAATTCCGATAAGAACGGATAAATCATGATCAGCTTTAAACAATTTAGCTAAAAGCAGCATAATGGTGATTGAAAAGACTATAACCAATACCCCTTTTAACAAAAGTGTGGTTCCTTCTTGAAAAATAAGCAACATATTTAGTTTTAATCCGTAGAAAATGATTGCAACCCGTAAAAGGATTTTTGCTGTAAATTGAATTCCTTTTTTAAGGTGTACAGGATAACCAAAAAAATGTCTATATATGACTGCTAGCAAGATAGAAGTAGCCATTGGCCCAATTATGTTGAAGCCTGGCAAATAAGCAAGTCCATATCCTAATACAGCAATAATTAAAGTGAAAAAAACCCCAGCTAATATTGGAGTTTCTTTTCCCGATGGAGCTGAGATGTTTTCTGTTTTTGTATGTTCTTTAAGCGCCATTATTTCTCCTCCTCCCAATATTTTAATCATAAATCTATTTTTACAATAAGAAAAATAAATGATTATAATATTAATCATAAGTAATTACTTATAGTAAGGAGGAGAATGAATGGATCATCAACTTCTCGTATTTATGAAGGTTGTTGAGAAAGCAAATTTTTCACATGCTGCAAAAGAGCTTCATATGACTCAGCCAGCAGTAAGCCAATCTATTCAAATACTTGAAAAAAAGTATGACACTCAGTTGTTAGAACGAAATAATAAACGAGTGGCACTAACGAAAGCGGGAGAAATTGTATATTATCATGGAAAAGAAATCGTTAGTTTGTATAACCGGATGAATGAGTTAATTTATGAGCTTCTAGAAAAGGCAGAGGGGCAAATTGCTGTTGGAGCCAGCTATACCTTTGGAGAATATGTATTACCAAAAATTTTAGCCAGTTTAAAGAAAAAATATCCGCTTATAAAGCCGAAAATAACAATTGATAACACTGCAGAAATATGTGAGATGGTGGCTAATCAACAAATGGATATAGGGATTGTTGAAGGGAATGTTGATCGACAGAAAATAATCATAACTGAAACAATCGCAAAAGATTATATGTATATTATTACAGGAAAAAATCATCCCTTTACAAAGAAGAAGGAAATAACCGTAAAGGATTTAGCGAATGAAATGTGGATCGTAAGGGAAGACGGATCAGGAACAAGGGAAGCGACGGAAAAGTTATTTAAAATGTTAAATTTCCGCCCGGGTCAACTAATGGAGTGTGGAAGCACACAAATTATTAAAGAAGCTGTTGAAGCGGGACTTGGGATCTCGTTGCTTTCCCGCTGGGCGATTAAAAAAGAAGAGCAACTGAAATCATTATGTTTATTAAATGTCCATGGTCTTCCTCTTGAAAGAGATTTTTCTATCATTATACGTAATTCAAAATTTCAGACGAAGGCAACTCAGTTATTTATTGAAACCCTCCGAAACGATCATAATCATATAAATAATAACGCACACACATAAAAAAACGTTACACTCCCACCTTCAGGGCTTATAGGTGGGAGCTACTATGCTTGCCAAACTGAATAATAAATAAAGGTGATGAGAGCAATTAAGCTTCATCACGAAGCTGCTGTTCTGCCAGCTTACGGTATAATGAATGGCTTTCTAAAAGCTCTCGATGAGAACCAGTTCCAGTAACTTCACCATTTTCTAAAACGACAATTTGATCAGCATGAATAATCGTTGATAGACGGTGAGCAATAACTAAAGTTGTCCTACCTTTCATTAAAAGCTCAAGTGCTTGTTGAACGAGTAACTCTGAGGCACTATCTAAGTTTGATGTAGCTTCGTCTAACAGTAAAATTTTCGGGTTTCGTATTAAAGCTCTGGCAATGGCAATTCGTTGTCGCTGTCCACCCGATAATTTCATGCCTCTTTCACCCACTTCCGTATGATATCCATCTGGAAGCTGTTCGATAAAGGTAGCTGCATTGGCGAGCTCTGCTGCTTGTTTAATTTCTGCTTCTGTTACTTCTCGATCCATCCCATAACGAATATTATCGTTGATAGTTCCTGACATTATTGGGCTTTCTTGAGACACGTAACCGATTTGACTACGCCATGAAGATAGCTGGAATTCATGTATACTTGTTTCACCAAGCTTTATTTCTCCTTCATTTGGCAAATAAAATCTTTCAAATAAAGAAAAAATGGTTGTTTTACCACTTCCGCTCGGCCCGACAAAAGCGGTTGTTTTCCCATATGGTATACGAAGATTTATGTTTTTTAAGATTGGCTCTCCTTTCTTATACGAAAAGGACAGTCCGTTAAAGATAATATCTTGCGCAGGATTGTTAACTTGTAATTGTTTTTTAGTTGTTTCTCTTTCTAAGGATAAAATACTTTGAATTCTTTCTGTTGCCCCTAACGCTTTTTGGAATGAAGTAAAGAAAGCAGCCATTTGACTAAATGGAACGATAATTTGAAACATGTAAATGATAATGGCAACAAGAGCTCCTGCGGATAGAAGACCAGAAGCAACCCTTACTCCGCCATATCCGATTAAAATGACAAGTACAAGCATCATAATGAATGTCATCAAAGGTGAAATGACAGCTAAAATTTTTGCTTCTTTCAAACCATAGTGAAATAAATGCTGGATTCCTCTATGCCCGTTTTTCTGCTCAAACTTTTCTGCGTGGTAAGCTTTTACGAGACGTATGTCAGCTAACACTCTTCCTAAATTTGCTGAAAGCCCAGCCATTTCATCTTGAGTTGACCTTGAAACTTTATACATCTTTTGTCCGAGCGGCATAATAATTAGGACAGAAAAAGGAACTGCAATAATCATAATGAGAGTCATTTTCCAATCAATAATGAATAGGATGATGACCGCGCCAATGATTGAAATTAGTCCTGTTACAAACGTAATTAGATGTTGGGTAATTAACATTTTGACTGTATTCGTATCTTGCGTTACTCTGCTCATCGTTTCCCCAGACTGGTGCTTATCGAAAAAGGAAATGGGTAAATAAAGAATTTGATCCCAAAGTTTTTTCCTAAAGGAAGCCACAACGGATTCTCCAAGATAGCTCATAAAGTAAAATGAAAATCCTGAAGCAACTGTTTGAAGTAAAAAAGCTCCTACAAGTAAAATAATAACTGAAAGTTCAAGGGTAGATGCAGCTAATTGATCTACAAGTGATTTTGTAAAAAGCGGCACAATTAAGCTGGCGGCCGTTTCTATTAAACTTAATAAAATAGCAGCTATTAATATTAGTTTAGGAGGATTCGCATTCTTTAAAAGCTGCCAAAATGCTCGAATTCTTTCTTTTTTTTGTAGTTCATTTTCTTTTAGGATCATGAATATGTATTCCCTCCGTTTTAAGGTAAATTTGAAATGCTTTTTGAAGCAGTTGCTCTTCCTCTTTCGAAAAAATAGCAGGACCCAATGTCCACTTCTCTTCTTTTATATCTATTTCTTTGAGATAATCAAAAACTGAAACGCTTTCTCCAATTATTTCTTTTGCTAGGGAGAATAACTTGCCAACTAAATGTTGAACAGTTTGATGTTCAGGGTTTGATAAATCTGAATTTCTTAATTGGCTCATGATAGAGATGTACTCTTCTTCAATTTTTGTTTGTTTTTCTCGGGCAAGTTGAAAGAAACTTTCGACCTCCTCGTCTGGAATGTATCTTTTTAACCACTGTTTTTGTTCTTCTTCCATCTGGATACTATTAATTAACGAAACAAAAATGTTTGCATCTAAATTTCCTGTTCGTTTAATCATTTTTTGCGCATAGTCTAGTAATCTAATGACACAATTGAAATGATCACGTTTTTTAATCATTTCTTCCTGTTGGAATGCAAAATAATCAACGATGTCCCACTGATCTTGCTGGATAAATTCTTTTATTTGATCTAAAGAATAACCTAAAAATTTTAATGAAGTAATTTTTTGCAAAGTGATGAAATCGTGTTCCTTATAAGTACGATGTCCTGATTTTGTACGAGAAGCTGTTAGTAAACCAACTTCATCATAGTATTGCAATGTTCGCGTTGTAACGTTTGTTATTTTTGCAAATTCTCCAATTGAAAAACGTTTTTCCATTTGTCAGACCTCCTTATAACTCCACGATAAATCCTCACGTTACGTAAGGTGCAAGAGAAAAATAACAAATTTTCATTTTTATTGTTGGTAACGTAAAACAAAAAAGCATTATCTAAAATAGAATCATATAAACTATGCCAAAAATTTTGTAAAAAAATATCTAAATGATTTAAGATAACGGAGGAATCGAATAGAGCTGTTGTTCATGAGCATACGTTTAAAATGTGAATATTCATCAGGAATCTAGAGTGGCGACATTTTGTTTCTTTTTTACATCTAATCCAATTTAATAACAAAATGAGTGAAAAAGGAACATCTATCGTTGATTTAAATAGTTTCACTTTTCAGCTAATTCTTTTACTATATAGTTAAATGAAAAATGGTGGGATGATTACATGAAACAGCGAGATATTTTTTTTGCATTTTTTCGCTCGGGTATGCTTGGGTATGGAGGCGGTCCTTCTTCCATTCCCTTGATCCATAAAGAAGTAGTTGATACGTTTAAATGGATGGATGATGACGAATTTTCAGATGTATTAGCTTTAGCAAATATACTTCCTGGCCCCATTGCAACGAAGCTGTCTGGTTATATCGGTTGGAGGATAGGAGGGTTTCTAGGAATGTTCAATGCAATTATCGCATCAGTCCTGCCAACAGTACTTCTTTTAATTGCTTTATTAACAGTTCTTAATACTTATAAGGATAAACCATGGGTGCAAGGTATGTCTCAAGCCGTTGTTCCAGTTGTAGGGGTGCTCATTGGTGTATTGACATGGGATTTTATAAAAAAATCCCATAATACCCTAGGCTTTAGAATGGCTAGTTTGTTCATCATTGGGAGCATTATTATTCTGGAATTGGTTAGGATTCATCCAGCGTTCCTTATTTTAGGATTATTAGGAGCAGCATTAATCAAAAGAGATAAGAATAAAAACAAGGAGAAAGCATGATGATTTATTGGCAATTATTTATGGCTTTTTTCATTCCAGGTATTTTAGGTTACGGCGGTGGTCCGTCCTCAATTCCTCTTATTGAAAAAGAAGTAGTTGATCGTTATAACTGGCTCTCTGTTCATGAATTCAGTGAGGTATTGGCATTAGGAAACACACTTCCAGGACCCATTGCAACAAAATTAGCGGGATACATCGGATTTCAGCAGGGGGGTATTCTCGGATCTGTAATCGCCCTATTTGCGACAATTGCTCCGTCGTTGCTACTATTAATTACTTTGTTAAGTATTCTTATGAAGTTTAAAGAATCACCAAAGGTGAAGAGAATGACTTCCTATGTACGGCCAACAATTACAGTATTGTTAGGGGTTATGGCGGTTAATTTCTTTGCCAGCTCATATGAGAGGATTGGCGGCATACACACAGCATTTATCGGTGTTTCTAGTTTGCTGCTATTAGAAAAATTCAAAGTTCATCCAGTCTATGTTATTGCTAGTGCACTTTTATATGGAGCCGTATTTTTAAGTTAATGTATAAAACAACTAACCTATATTTTTTATATGGATGGAAATATAGAGCAAACCAGTATGTTGCCAAACAAGCTTATGAACGCTTGTTCTATTTATCTCGACCGAAAAGCGTTTTTAACCAATCTGAGGAATTGATTCTAATCTTGACTTTGTCTACAAGCTGAAGAGGTCGGGACAAAACCATTTTAATCAAAGATAAATCCGAACAATGAGATAGTTAGTGCTTATATCCCGCTCCGGAAATATACTTCGCTTTCCGCGGGCAATGCCTCAACTTCCTCGGAAGCAAAAACCGCTTCCTGCGGGATTTTCAGCTGTTGCTTTTCCCGCAGGAGTCTACGTATATTTTCTCCGCTGAATGAGCATATCGTTCTTAGAGTTGATTGTTTTAAGTTATGTCCCATCCTCTTTTGCCTAAGATATATGAAAGATTTTATAAAAATGTTAATCCAAGTGAAATAACCACGCCACTTACGACAAGGACAAGGACAATGACACAGTATCCCATAATATCTTTTGCTTTCAAACCGGCAATTGCTAATGCAGGTAATGCCCAAAAAGGCTGGATCATATTTGTCCAAGCATCTCCCCAAGCAACAGCCATTGCTGTTTTCGCATATGAAATATCTAAAGCATTTGCTGCTTCAAGCATAATTGGTGCTTGAATAGCCCATTGTCCTCCTCCAGAAGGGATAAAAAAGTTTACAAGTCCCGCACTAAGGAATGTAAATAGTGGAAACGTCAATTCATTAGAAAAGGACACAAATGCTTCTGACATTACAGCTGCAAGCCCTGAAACTGTCATCATCCCCATAATTCCAGCATAAAAAGGGAATTGGATAATAATCCCGCTTGAGCCTTTTATCGCATTAAAGACAGCATCTAAAAATCTTTTAGGAGTACCGTGAAGAAGAATCCCTAAAAATAAAAATAAAAAGTTAACGATATCAAGGTTAAGTTTAAAACCGTTAGTAGATAAATAATAAAATAGGAAAATAAGACCGAATGTACTGATCAATATCGAGATAAAACGACTATTTTCTAACCGTTCTGCAGGTGTCATATTTTCTTTTTCCAAAGTAGCCGCTTGCATTTCATTAAAATCATCTAATAAAGCTGGGTCAACTACGATCGTCTCCTCTTTTGAAGGCATCATCATCCTATTCAAAACTGGAAGAATAATCAAAAATGCAAGTACGATTACGAGATTAAATGTTGCAAAGATTGTCTGATCAGTTGGAATGATTCCAATTAAATCTTCTGAAAAATGTCCTTCTGTAGCAATTGTTAAAGGAATTGAACCAGCAAAACCGCCGTGCCAAACAATAAATCCAGAGTAAGCACTTGCGATTAATAGTCTATAATCTACATTTTTTACTTTTTTAGCAAGCTCTTTTGCAAATAAAGCCCCAATAACTAAACCAAACCCCCAATTAATCCAACTAGCTACTAAAGAAATGAATGTTACAATTATTATTGCTTGTCCTGGCGATTTTGCAACACTTGCAAGAGTACCAAGCCCTTTTTTGATAAGTGGGCTGCTAGCTAGAACGTGTCCAGTTACTAGGACTAGAACCATTTGCATTGAGAATGAAAGTAGTCCCCAGAAACCATCGCCCCAGTGCTGAACCATTTGATATGGGGTACTGTCAGTAAAAATAACCCCCATTAAAAAAACAATAAATGTTAACAGGACAACAAATAAAAATGGATCAGGCAAGTAACGTTGCATTAGCCGATTAGAAAACGAAATAAGTACTTTCAATAAAATCTCCCCTTTTTAATCATTTTTCTGCCTAAAGGTGAATTTTTTCTGCCTAGGAGTAAAATATTCTACAATATTCGATATATTCCTCCAAAATAAATCAAAAATTAAAGGTAACTTAGGAATAATAGGGTAACCTTTTCAAAAAAATTAAGGTTAAATTAAGGAAAACTTTCTTAATTATTAAAGATTGATCGCTATATTTAAAGTGATTAAAGTAAAAAGAAAACCCGATGCGGAACTAAGTAAAACAAACTACGTAATAAAAGGGGAGTACACGAATGAAAGTGTTAAATGAGGAAAACGAAAAACAGCAATTGCATAAAGATTTTGAAGAACATCTTACAGGGCTTGAAGAAGCTTTGTTTAATTATATTTACTCACTTATGAGACATAGAGAGTTAGCTGAGGATATATATCAAGAGGCATTACTATCCGCCTATTTAGGATTTAATTCTTTTAAGAAAAACTCAAAATTCAAAAATTGGGTTTATCAAATTGCATTAAATCATTGTCGAGATTATTGGCGTAAAGAAAAAGGGAGAAGGCGTTTTTGGGAAGAAGGTGTATTTGATTACATAAATGGTATTCATTATTTGCAAGATCCTGAGGATTATATTGTTGGAAAATATTCACAAGAAGAAGTGTTACATAAAATAAATGAACTCCCAGGGAAGTACAGTGAACCGATTTTCCTATTTTATTTCCGCAACTGCACGATAACGGAAATTAGCCAAGAAACTAAACTCCCGTTATCTACTGTTAAAACAAGGATGAGGAGAGCAAAGGAACGGTTACGTCCAAAGGTAAAAATGTTGAAAGCACCATGTTCTTTTTAAAATAATAGATACTGATGGTAAAATAAAGTTAAACTCAAACTAGAAGGTGAACAAATGATTAAATGTATTGCAATTGATATGGACGGAACTTTGTTATCATCATCCCAAGAAATTAGTGAGGAAAATAAATGTGCGATTGAACAAGCTCAGGCAAATGGTGTTGAGGTTGTCATTGCAACAGGCCGTTCTTATGAAGAAGCAAAGTTTTTGTTAGACAAATCAAATCTCATTTGCCCGATAATTTGTTTGAATGGTGCTGAAGTACGTACAGAAGAAGGAGAGATAGTATTATCTAATCCGTTAACTAAAGAACAAGCAATAAAAGTAGCAAAAACGCTGCATGATCATGATGTTTATTTTGAAGTGTTCACAAACAAAGGCGCATTTACAAACGATGAGGAAAAAGGCATTGCAATTATTGTTGATATTTTTTTAAGTGCTAATCCGAACGTTGATGTTGATATTATTGTTAAGGGAGCTGAAGAAGGATTTCAAAAAGGGTTTATTCAAAAAGTGGATGATTATCAATTTATTTTTAATGATCACTCATATGTAATGAATAAACTACTTGGGTTTTCTTTTGAAGGCAACCAGCTTGCTAAAGCACAAAAACAATTAAAAGAACTAAAGGGAATTGCTGTTACTTCTTCAGGACAAGAAAATATTGAAATTACAAATGAAGTTGCTCAAAAAGGAATTGCCCTTGAAGCTTTTACAAAGGAAAGAGGAATTACCTTACAAGAAACGATGGCCATCGGGGATCATTATAATGACTTATCAATGTTTAAAAGAGTTGGCCGCTCAGTAGCAATGGGGAATGCCTCTAATATTATCAAAGCCCAATGTGATTTTGTCACAACAACGAATGAAGAAAATGGAGTTGCAAAAGCTATTTTAGATATTTAATAAAATACCTCTATTTGAATTTTACTTCAAAATGAAAAGAATATTCACTTAAATAACAACTTTTATTTTACAATGAAATCAAGACATATTGTTGAATGCATAAATAGGAGGTATTAAGGGTGGCTGATTTTAGAGCAAGCGCAATTATTGCTCGTCCGTTAACGGATGTGTTTGATTTTGCTGCTAATTTGGAAAATGCCCCAAAGATGACAGTAAATGTAGTGAAAATGGAAAAAACAACTGATGGCCCGATTGGGGTTGGAAGTAAATTTATTGAAACAAGAAATATTCGGGGTAAAGAAGCAAAGGCACATATAGAAATAACTGAATTTGTTCCCTATCAATCATATACAATCGAGAGTAGTGCAAATGGTTTAAAGCTTATTTATCGTTATTTATTTCATGAAATTGAGGAAGGAACACAAGTTGAGATGGAAGCACATATTAAAACAACTGGTATTAAAATGGCAATTACACGTCCCATTATTGTGAAGATGATTAAAAATGATGATGGCTATCAGTTAAACTACTTAAAAAAATCAATGGAAGAGCAAGAGGAGAAAGATGGTAAGTAAAATGAAATGTAGTCTTTCAGCATGTGGTTCAAACAACTTTTTCTTGTAAAAATGGAATTTTTTCTTACATTGAAATAGCATAAACGGTAGTGATGTGCCCACTTAAATGATGCTAAATTAAGAACTAGATATAGATACAATCGTTATTTTTTTGTTTAAACTTTAGTTTTTTATATAAATGGGTGAAAGAGGGCAGCTGAAAAAAACAATCGTTTTTTCAGCTGCATTTTTTACGGACTTATCAGAAGCTTCATGTCCATTTATATGTCCAAAAGCGTTCATTGTTAATCCATGCGATCACTTGCGGATCATTGTTTGCAAGCTTTTCGGTCATTTCTTTTACCATTTGTTCTGTTTGACTTCGGTGGGCTTTAATCGCTGCAAGTTTTATGTTGGAAACTGTACTGACATCATTTATAATGTCGGCTTCTCCGAGCTCAGCGACACAATTTTTCGAGAAGGCAACACAATGAAGCTTTGGTCTCTCCTTTTCAGGTAGTTTGGCAACAGCATGAACGACGGCTGCCCCACAAGCATCATGATCAGGGTGAACAGAATAGCCTGGGTAAAATGAAATGATTAAAGAAGGATTTAATTCTTTAATCATTGAAAGGACTAGATTTATTAGTTTATTTTCCTCTTCAAATTCAATTGTTTTATCGCGAAAGCCCCTTAAACGTAAATCTTCAATTCCTAGAATACATGCAACATCTTGAAGCTCTTTTTTACGAATTTCAGGTAATGTTTCCCGATTTGCAAATGGGGGATTGCCCATGTTTCTCCCCATTTCTCCTAATGTTAAACAAGCATATGTAATCGGTGTTCCATTTTTTACATGTAATGCAATCGTTCCTGAAACACCAAATGCTTCATCGTCTGGATGCGGGAAAACGACTAATACATGTCTCTCCTTTTCCATTTAAATGACTCCTTCCAAGACCTTTTTTAAATGATTAAAAGGGCTTTTTATTTTTCTACTCAAACGGTGTTCCACTTATTTCCATCGCAACAGCTAATTTTCCTTTATAGTCATGGCCTGCAAGAAGTAGACGATTTTTGTCATCAACAGTGTAATGTGTAATTCCCTCTGCATAAACCCAACCGATATCAAGTTTTAAACCGACTCTAAAAGGGCCGTTGCCAGTAATTTTTCCATGTTCATATTTTATATAGGCATTGCGAATATAAGCACCGGAAGAAAAGAAAGATTCGTCATAGTGTGAGGCATATGCACCATTTGTTGTTTCTAGATGGAGATATACTTGTTTATTAGAAAAAAAGTTAATCATTTGTTGTACTTTTTCAATATCAACTTTTTGCATTATATACAATCCTCCTCTCAACCTACTTAAATGATTTTTATCTAATTGGACGAAGTGTTTTCTCTGTCGTTAAAAATAACTATGTACACAATATATTACTAAAAATAAATAGAGATTGCGAAAACGATGATTGACATAAATAAAGTGACTGCAATTTCAAATCTCTAAAGCTGTCAACAATGCCGATTATCTCAGAATATTCTTTCTATATGAGAAATACGGGAACCATCGAGCCATCTCTTTGCGTAACTATCTAATTTCATGATGTTATTGAACTCTAAAAGTAAGTTAGAAATAGAAGCATAAATATTCTATCATCTTTCATTCGCTCACCTTTTTACGACTTTATTATTTCCTCTACTTGTCTTATATGATGGATTTCATGAAGAGCGATCGTTTCGGCTAAATCTTTAACAGTAAAAATACCTTCTTCAACATGTTTACCTGTTTTACTCCAATTATCATCAACTAATAAATGCTGCATGTCTTCGCGAGATTTTTTATATTTTTTTAGCAAATACTTCATATTTACATTATTATAATCCCTTTCTCTAACATATAATTCTGGGTCATAAGATTCTAAAACGGCGGAGTTGTGCAGACAGCATTTAGCTATTCTTTTCCCCCATACTTCCTGGGTATCATATAAATGGCCAATAATTTGTTTTGCCGTCCATTTTCCATTCTTTCGGGTCTTATAAAATATTTCCTCGCTCATATGATCCATGACTAATTTTTCTAATCTTAACAAGTTTTTTTCTAACGTATTTAATATTTCATTTTTACTTAATCCTTGAAGTTGCATATAATAACCCTCCATTTAGTTATTAATTGTAGAATTTTTTTTTAATTAATTTCTACAATAGGGAGTAAGACAAGCGATGTGTTATGATTTCCAGTAAAGGCAGACTAATTTAAATAATACACTGAAAAAATTTAATCAAATAATGGTTAATATTGCAACGATAGGAGCTTTATAAATGTATGTAACTCAATGGGCGACTATTAATGAACCGCCATTAATAACAGATTTTTTGTTTAAGCTGGCTTGTGAAATGGGGGAAATAGATGGTATACCTTTACCAGATCCACAGAAGGCTAATGAAGTGAAATGTTTCTTCATAAAGGAGAGTAAGTGTGGAAATCTCATGTTTAGAATGACAGAAAGTGAAACAGGGAAGGATGTTGCGTGTGCAGGTGGTCTTATGAGAAAGGAAGATTTCTTTCCTTTAAGTGAAGAGCAAACTTTTCGGTTGGTTCATCACAGTTTATACTTTACCGCAACATCGAAATAATGGAATAGCACATCAATTGGTAGATGATGTTTGCTCATGGTTAAAAGATAAAGGAGCAAAGTGGGCTAGGTTATGGTCTAGTTCGAGTGCGAGAAAATGATGAAAATCTTGGCTTTACATCTATGGAGAAATCATTCACGTAAACTAGAAGAACGATTTGATAAGGGATAATTAGGAATAATAGAAAATCGGGAGAAACTAGAAACATTCCTACAGTTGGATATAAGTTAGCTTACAAAGTTCTGGAAATATTAACTATCGTTATTTTTCTACAAAGTTATCTATTTAAGCGAGGAAGACGTTTAATATTGATTAAACCGATGGGAGTGATAATGATGGGAGCAACATGTATCATTTTGGCGGGTGGAAAATCAAGCCGGATGGGAACAAATAAAGCTTTACTGAAAATAGAAGGGATAACTGTTATTGAACGTATGATAAATGAGTTAACTAAGATTGTTAAACACGTTTTAGTCGTTACAAATCAGTTTGACGATTATTCATTTATTAACGTTCCACTGGTGGAAGATCATTATAAGGGGAAAGGCCCACTTGCAGGTATTCAAGCAGGTTTAAATGCTGTTAAAACCGAAAAAAATATGATTGTTGCTTGTGATCTGCCGTTTGTATCGTCAAGGTTAGCTAAAGAATTATTAGTCGAATTAGATAAATATGATGCAGTTGTTCCTGAAATAAATGGACAGCTTCACCCTTTATTCGGTGCATATCACAAGGATTGTCTTCAAGTTGTTAACCGCTTATTAGATAGTGTACAGCTTAAAATTAGACAATTGTTAAATCAAGTTCATGTTAAAATAAAAACATCTGAAGATTTTGCAAAGTTCTCTGCTTCATATATGAACATCGCGTTATATAATATGAATAATCGACAGGAATATGAGGAAGCAGTAAAGCTAGTTAAAGATCACGTAACAAAAACTTAATACATGTACAAAATAAATCAGTCAATCATTATTATTCTCTAAAACTTATTTTAATGAAATTTTGTAAATGTGAGGTGCTGTTAAGGTGATGAATTACGAAATTTCTAAGAAACCGATTGAAATTCAGTCTGTTATCGATAAAGTCGTTCGCCGTGAGGCAGGGGCAATTACAACTTTTATCGGTACAGTTCGCGAATTTACAAATGGGAAGAAAACGCTTTATCTTATTTATGATGCATATGAATCAATGGCTGTGAAGAAATTGGAACAAATTGGGACAGAGATCGAAACTCGTTGGAAAGGGGCGAAGGTGGCAATAACCCACCGTGTCGGTAAACTAGATATTACAGATGTTGCAGTTGTAATTGCTTTGTCAACTCCTCACCGTGCAGACGCCTATGAAGCAAATCGTTATGCGATTGAACGTATTAAACAGATCGTTCCCATTTGGAAAAAGGAACATTGGGAAGATGGGGAAGAGTGGATCGGCAATCAGCTTGAAACAGTCTATTATCCCGACGGAAAACCAAACAAGGAGGATTTAAATGGTTAAAGTTCTATTCTTCGCTCATTTGCGAGATACAGTTGGAGAAGATTATGTGATGATTGATGCAAATGGTAAGACTATTTCACAGCTCAAAGAAATAGTCGAAACTAAATACAATATTCCTAAACTTGATTCCGTTATGGTAGCAATTAATGAAGAGTTCGCAACAGAAGATGAAATGATTAAAACAGGTGATACTGTTGCCTTTATTCCTCCAGTAAGCGGTGGCTAATTATTAGTTTCATAAAATAACAAAAAACGGAGGCTGGCATATGACCGATCGGTATTCTCGCCAAGAGCTATTTTCTGCAATAGGAAAAGCAGGTCAACAAAAAATTAGGAGTAAGCACGTTTTGATCATTGGTGCTGGCGCTTTAGGCTCAGGAAATGCTGATATATTAACACGGGCAGGTGTCGGTAAGTTAACCATTGTTGATCGAGACTACGTTGAAGAAAGTAATTTACAGCGTCAACAGCTGTATGTTGAAGATGATGTTAAGAAAAAGCTCCCTAAAGTGATCGCTGCGAAGAAACGGCTAAACATGGTGAATTCAGATGTAGAAATTAATGCGGTTATCGCTGATGTGAACCCGGAAAAACTGGAGCAGCTTGCTAATGGTGTTGATCTCATTATTGATGCGACAGACAATTTTGAAACGAGAATGGCGATTAATGACATGTCTCAGAAGCTCCGTATCCCATGGATTTATGGCGCATGTGTCAGCAGTATCGGCATGAGTTATACAATTATTCCTGGAAAAACACCTTGTTTAAATTGTTTATTAAAAATGATTCCCGTTAAAGGGATGACATGTGATACAGGGGGGATCATCTCTCCTGCCGTGCAAATGGTTATAGTTCATCAAACGACAGAAGCATTAAAAATTCTTGTCGAAGATTGGGAAAACGTCCGAACAACATTTATTAGTTTCGATTTGTGGCGTAATCAATACACAAATTTAAAAATGTCAAAGGCAAAGGATAGCAGCTGTTTATCGTGTGGGAGAAAGCCAGCATATCCTTATTTACAAAGTGAGAATTTGACGAAAACGACTGTTCTTTGTGGACGGGATACTGTGCAGATTCGTCCACCGAAAAAAATGGAACTTCATTTACAAGAACTTGCTCGACAATTAACGGATCTTGGACTTTCTGTTAGCGGAAATCCATTTTTACTTTCTGTTGATGTTAACGAAAATCGGCTCGTGATCTTTAAAGATGGACGGGCTCTTATACATGGAACAAAAGATTTAAAACGCGCACGAGCGATTTATCATCGCTTGCTCGGCTAGTTAATAATAGAAATTCAGATCCAATTTAAATATTAATTAAAGCGGGGAAGAATAAATGGGAAAGAAAAAGTTAAAAAACGACTGGGAGCCGCTCCTGGCGGAGGAGTTTGAGAAACCGTATTATCAAAAGTTACGGAACTTTTTAAAAGAAGAATATATGACTAGAATGGTTTATCCTAATATGTTTGACATTTTTAACGCCCTTCATTTTACAGCCTATCAAGATGTCAAAGTTGTCATCTTGGGTCAAGATCCATATCATGGCGTAAACCAAGCTCATGGTTTAAGCTTTTCTGTTAAGCCTGAGGTTGACATTCCCCCGTCGTTAAAAAACATTTATAAAGAATTGCATCATGATATAGGATGTGAAATCCCAAATAACGGTTACTTAGTAAGCTGGGCGAAACAGGGGGTTTTATTATTAAACACAGTTTTAACCGTTAGAGCTGGAGCAGCCCATTCTCATCGTGGTAAGGGATGGGAGCAGTTTACAGATAGAATCATTCATTTATTAAATAACCGAGAAAAAACGATCGTTTTTATTTTGTGGGGACGCCCAGCACAGAGTAAATTGGCCTTTATTAATAACAAGAAGCATTTTGTCATTACGTCACCTCATCCCAGTCCGTTATCAGCAAATCGCGGCTTTTTTGGCAGCAAACCATTTTCGAGAACGAACTATTTTTTAAAACAAATCGGTGAGAGTGAAATTGATTGGCAAATTCCTAATGTATAAAGCGAGAGGAAAGGTAATTAACTTTTTTGCCTTTCCTCTAATGGATTAGTTTTGATTGTTTTGCTTTTTTCATAATCGGTTTACTTAATTGATTAATCGGTTTTTTCAACGCAAGCCCAATAATTAAACTGATTCCAGCAAAAATTGTTAAAAATAAAAGATCTTTTACTGCAATTGCCCATAATAATCCTCCTACTGTTTCTCTCATCATGCTGATTGCATAAGTAAAAGGTAAAATAGGATTAATTAGTTGAAAGAACGGAGGAGTCATTTGAACTGGAAAGGTACCTCCTGAACCCGCAATTTGTAATACGAGGAAAATAATGGCAATTGCCTTCCCGACATTTCCAAAAACAGATACGAGTGTATAGACGATTAAAATAAACACTGTACTAATAACGAGACCGAATAAAACAAACAAATATTTATTTGCTACATACGTTTTTAATAGTATGATATCTCCAAGTGTAACGATGAACGATTGAAGTAATGCAAGCGTTAAAAAGGTGAACAGTCTCCCAAAGTATATTTGAAAGCTTTTATATTCACTTTCTTTTACTTCAACGGTTAAAACCGAAATTAATAGTAAAGCACCGACCCATAAGGAGAGGGTGGTGAAAAATGGAGACATCGCTGAACCGTAGTTTGGGATTGGAAACAGTTGATTTTCTTTCAATACAACTGGTTCGGCAAAAAACTCACTTTCTTTCTCAGCGTCATTCAATAATAAATTTATAATTTCATCTATGTTTTCTTCTTGCTTAAAGGTGCGTATTCGATTAGCAATTTCAGTTATTTTTGCTTCTAATGCAGGCATCTTTTGTTGGAATTTAATCGTTTCATTTTTTCCATAGTTAATCATATTTAAGGCATTAGTCATTCCTTTTTCCACATTTGGAAACAGTTGATCTGCATCATTCATGAGTCTCTGTACTGTCTCAATTGATTGTTTAGTAAGCTTGAAAATTTCGTTCATTTTTGGTTTCGTATTTTTATCATAAAGAGACTGAAGCCCTTTTAAAGTGTTTTCGGCATTTGTTGATGATTGCTGTAGCTGATTAACGATTTCATCGTTAGTTTGTTTGCTTTCGTTCATCCTGTTTTTTAAACTTGTTATAAGAGTAATCTCGTTTTGTAATTGGGTTTGCACTTGCTGAAGTTGTTCCAGTTCATCGATAAAAATTTTTTTCCCTGTAAGTTCATTAGCCCTAAAAAAAATTTGATAAATAGAATTTGTTAATTCGATTCCGCTTTTTAATTTGCTTATAGTTTCGTCGAAAAATTGAGTTGTAATATTGTTTTTATCAGTTTTTATGATCGTTGATACTTGTTTGCCTTTAGTAGCTATTTGTTGTAATAACAGGAGATTTTCTTTTATATTTGGTGAGATCGTATGAGCTATGTTCTCAATTTTATTAATGTATAAATTTGTATTATTTAAGAAACCATTTCCGTTTTTGATAATGTTTGTTAAAATTGATAAATTGTCTTGTGATTTTCGTACAAATTCATCAGCTGCAGTTACTTCGTCAACAGCCAAGTTCACAGCTTCTTTCATTTTTGGGAAGATTTTCTCAAGTTGGAAAACAAATTCTTCTAGCTTATGAATTGTAGGAAGTTCTCTTTGAACTTCCAGACCAATTTTATTGAATATTTGAAATAACGTCTTAGACGTTGTTTTTATAAAGTTGGAGCCAACTTGTTCAACGATAGTTGTTGCTCCTTTTGCTGTGATTTTTGGAGCAATTGCATTTTCCTTTTCATTTACATAATAAATAATTTCTGGTTTTTCTGGTTCATTTACGAAAAAGCTAGTAAGTTTTTTTGAAAAATCAGTCGGAATGATAATACTTGCATAATATTCCCCATATTTAACTCCTTTAAAAGCCGAAGCTTCATCAACAAATACCCAGCCAAGCTCCTTATTTTCCTTTAATTCTTCAATAATTTGGTTACCAATATTTATCGATTGTTCATTAATAAAAGTACCATGATCATTATTACTTACAGCGATTTTGATCCCAGTTGTATTACTATATGGATCCCAAGATGCTTTTATATTGAACCAAGCATACAACGAAGGTAATAAAACGAGACCAGCAATGATCATAAATGCTGCCCAATTTGTGACAATACCCTTTAAATCGTTTTTATAGATCGTTAATATTCTTTTCATCATTTCTCCATTACATAAGTTATTTAGAGGATATTTGGCAAACTTATTATTTTTAGATGATACCATATTCATTTTTTTTAGTTAACAATAGTCTTTTCTAATGTTGAAAACTTTATTCTTTTGAGATTACTTTAGAAAAATAATTGCTTTTCATGTAAAATAGGTCATAAGAATAGAACAAGTGTTGAAGGAAAATCTATTTGTTAGGAGGGATTATTTGAATATTTCTGTTGAAAAGTTATTAAATAAAATTGAGCTGGAGCTGCAAGAGGCAAAAAAAGCAGATACAGAAGCGCGTTTACGTGAAAGCATTTATTCAATAAAAACTTTATGTGACTTAGTTATTGATGAGAAGTTGGAGAAATCGAAAACAGAATTAAGTGAGCCGGTTTTTAAGCAACAATCACTAACTTATCATCACTCAGAACAGATCAACATGGATGATGAAGCAAATGGAAACTCGATATTTGACTTTTAATCATAAAGTGGGAGTGAGAGAAGATGAAAGTATTTATTATTTTTGGCGCAGTTAATGCGTTTTTGGCAGTTGCATTAGGCGCATTTGGCGCCCATGGGTTAGAAGGTAAAATTGAGCCAAAATATTTAGAAACATGGAAGACAGGTGTAAATTATCAAATGTTCCATGCTGTTGGCTTACTTGTGATCGGAGTGATTGCTGGTAAATTGCCAGTAAGTTCGCTTATCTCTTCTTCAGGGTGGATCATGTTACTTGGAATTATTTTATTTTCAGGCAGCTTGTATGTTTTAAGTGTCACAAAAATAACTGTACTTGGGGCGATTACGCCATTTGGCGGTGTAGCTTTTTTAATTGCTTGGGTATTATTAATGATTGCTGCTGTAAAACATTTGTAGACACTAGGAAGATGAAGTTGATAGGCGGCAAGCAAAAAAGGAGCCTATGCAAGCTCCTAAAATATCAAGTCATTTAGCTATCTCGGTGAATAAGCGCTGAGCGGCTGAGTACCAGCAGCAAACGGATATTCGTATTCAATTTCTTCTTCAAACGTAATATAGTCTACATAAACCATAGGTAATAAATAGCGAAATCCTGTTGGAGGATCACTTAATATTAAATGATCACGGCCTGCTGCTTCAATAATTCCTTTAAATATTTTAGCATTCCACTCTCGGTTATTTTCAAACGTCATATAGACATCTACAAGCTTTCCTTTATTTAATCGTAAAATATTTTCAATATAGGATTCTTCTAGTGGCAACATTCCCGGTATTTGTGGACCAAGAGTTGGAGCATTTAATGGTGTTGGCACTTGAAGCGTTCCAACTCCTGCTGCCTGTGGCATGACTGGCTGTGTATAACTAGGCGTTTGTTGGCCAGTCATTCCGTAATATGGCTGATATCCTTGTTGGTAATAACCATAGTTCATGTACGGATTTTTACTAGATTGTTTCATTTTTCCCCTCCTATAAAACTTTTTCCTTCTTTCCAAATGTTATAATGATTAATATACGCTTGGACAATTTTGTACAGTCGGTTTAAAAAAAAAATGAGCTTTGAAACGTCCTGAATTCCATTGATTATACCACTGAGCAGGACAACTACCCGCAGGTCTAAAAAACCATAATGAATTACTTGCTGGATGATAACGGTTTTCTTTTATCACTTTTCGGGCCAGATCAATTTCCTTTTGTCTAGCTGCTTGATAAAAATATCCTTTCTGAGTAGCTTCAAATCCACCTGGGCTTTGAAAAACCATTTTTTGAATGGATGTAATCGGCTGAAAGTCAAGACAATCCGCTCTAACACGATTAACACCTACATTGCCAACCATGAGCATTCCAAGGTTTCCGTCACCTTCCGCCTCTGCACGCATCAATCTTGCAAGAAGCTTTACCTCCTCTTCAGTATGTTTAACAACAGCCATTACTTCACCTCTCTTTGATGATTAAGATTTGGGCTGGTGAATTCATAAAATATAGATATTTAGCTAAGGGAGTAGTTATATAGAGTACGGTATAGATGAAATTAGCTAAGCTTTCTTACTGTTTTTATTTGTATGAAATGACAGGATTAAATATGACATGTAAAAGATAGAAGTGTTTTAAAAAAAATAAGAAAATGGCGCACGAGCCAATTTCTTATTTTTGCTTTTACTAATTTACTTGTAGCATCTTTGCAAGATTATTTTCATTTAAAATATTTCCAACAAAGAAAGCACCAAATTCTCCATAGCGAGCGCTTACTTCGTCAAACCGCATTTCGTATACAAGTTTTTTAAATTGCAGAACGTCATCAGAGAATAACGTAACACCCCATTCATAATCATCAAAGCCGACAGAACCAGTAATAATTTGTTTCACTTTACCAGCATATTTACGGCCAATCATACCATGACTGCGCATTAAAGTGCGGCGGTCTTCCATTGGGAGCATATACCAGTTATCGTTACCTTGACGACGCTTGTCCATCGGATAGAAACAAACATGCTTTGCTTTAGGTAAGACTGGATAAAGTCGTGCTAAAACATCAGGATTTTGGTACGGGTCTTCACCTTGCGGTAAATAGTTACTTAGCTCTACAACAGAGACATAAGAATAAGTTGGAATCGTATATTCAGCAAGTTTTGTTTTGTTAAATTCTGTTTCAATTTCATTAAGCTCTTCCATTGTTGGTCTTAAAATCATCATCATAAAGTCAGCTTTTTGACCAACAATAGTATAAAGAGCGTGGCTTCCTTTTTTAAATTCTTCCGTTTTGTTCCATTTTTCAACTAGTCCTAGAAATTCATGGATGACTTCTTGGCGCTCATCGCTTGATAACGTTTTCCATAATGCCCAGTCGATTGAACGAAAATCATGAAGACTGTACCATCCATCAAGAGTTTGTGCCGCTTCACTCATTTATTATCACTCCTAAGAAAAAATAATTCTCATTTCCACAATTACTATAACATAGTTTCGCCATTAAACGTATGAATAAACCCCTGTGAATCCGTTTCAACATTTTTTTATTCTAGAAAAATTAATGAAATTGTCAAAAATGCAGAAATTAAATTTATTGATATAATAATGTGTAAGGCATAATATAGATGATCACTCTATTTATGTGTATTATCACCCGTGATTCTGTTGATAAACGAACTCATGAACGCCTGATCTATCGCTTCCGCTTCCGCCTTGTGCAGTTCGTCTCAAATGACAAGTTTTCAAGTAGACTTTCTGCATTCGCTTTAACTTCAGGTAAAATTCGGAGTTGTTTAATGAATTTCAACAGAATTGGAAATCATTTACCTTTGTTTTTCTCTTTTATCATACATAGTAAGGAGGGGACGTTTTGAACGATTTATTTTCTCTTTTAAAATCGAAGTTAATTGATCAAGGTTTGCAAATTGTTTTTCCTGAAGGATTAGATGAGAGAATTTTAACCGCTGCAAAAAGGCTCGCTGAAGAACGATTACTTACACCTGTATTAATTGGAAACAAAAGCAGCATTAAAGCGAAGGCCGAAGAGTTACATATATCAATAAATAATATGAAAATATATGACCCAAGAACCTTTCCTCAATTTAATGAACTTGTAGCTAATTTTATTGAACGGCGGAAAGGAAAAGAAACAGAGGAAGAAGCTAGGCAAATTTTACTTAAAGAAAACTATTTTGGTACAATGCTTGTTAATATTGGTAAGGCAGATGGGTTAGTAAGCGGAGCTGTTCATTCAACTGCAGATACTGTCCGCCCGGCTTTGCAAATTATTAAAACTAAAGAGGATGTCAAAAAAAAGTCTGGTGTATTTATCATGGTTCGAAATGACGAAAATTACGTATTTGCCGACTGTGCAATTAATATTGCACCTGACAGTGCAGATTTAGCTGAAATTGCTATTGAAAGTGCGAAAACAGCAAAAATGTTTAATATTGAACCGCGTGTAGCTCTATTAAGCTTTTCTACAAAAGGTTCAGCCAAATCAGAGGAAACAGATAAGGTTATAGCCGCTGTAAATGAGGCAAAATTACGAGAACCTGAACTTTTAATTGATGGTGAATTTCAATTTGATGCAGCCTTTGTTCCTTCCGTAGCCCAAAAGAAAGCACCAAATTCACCTATACAAGGAAATGCAAATGTTTTTATTTTTTCGAGCTTAGAAGCAGGAAATATTGGTTATAAAATTGCCCAGCGGCTCTGCAATTTTGAAGCAATTGGCCCGATTCTTCAAGGATTAAACAAGCCTGTTAATGATCTTTCTCGCGGCTGTAACGAAGAAGATGTTTATAAATTAGCACTCATAACTGCCGCTCAAGCTTTATAAATTCTATCATATATCATAATTTAATGTTAAAAATAGAGGAGAAAATAAATGATGGAGGAAGCGCTTAAATTATTACGTCAACAACAATGGCGCATTATTGATCAGTCTGCACTCGGGGGTCACTTTGATGCAATACAGTCGTTTGCGATAGATGATACACTTTGTGCGTCTGTTGGTGGACAATTATCTTCGGCAACAGCAAGAGCATGGGTTCATCACGATACAGTTGTGTTAGGCATTCAAGATACAAAACTCCCATATTTAAAGGATGGTTTAGACTACTTACAAGAGAATGGTTTTCATTATATCGTCAGAAACTCGGGTGGTTTAGCGGTCGTGCTTGATAAAGGAGTATTGAACTTAACACTTGTTTTGCCAGAAGCAGAAAAAGGTATTGATATTAATCGGGGATATGATGCAATGTGGGCGTTAGTTCAGCTTTTGTTCTCGGATTTTAAAAAGGATATAGAGGCAAAAGAAATTGTTGGATCATATTGTCCTGGGAGTTATGATTTAAGCATGAATGGTAAAAAATTTGCCGGGATTTCTCAGCGGCGCCTTCGAAATGGTGTTGCTGTTCAAATTTATCTTTCGGTTACAGGGAGCGGAAGTGAAAGAGCCAACCTGTTAAAGCAGTTTTATTTACATGCAAAAAAAAGCAAAAAAAGAACAAACAAAACTAGCTTATCCGAACATTAATCCAGATGTAATGGCTTCTTTATCTGAACTGCTTTCAGTTCCTTTAACGATACAAGATGTCATGCAACGATTCTTATCTGTTTTGCAAAATCATAGTGAACATATTTATATAGGGGGATTGACAAGTAAGGAGCTATCTTTATTTAGCGGATATATGCAACGTATGATTGATAGGAATAAAAATGTCTTTCAATCATAAGGAAAAGCCATTAAATGGTTCTGGATTCTTTAAAAATTATCCCAAGTTGTCAACTTTGTCGACTCTAATCCATTTAATGGCTTTTCTTTTAAGAGGATGCTGTTGCCTTTCTCCAGTTCTTAACTAAAGATTACTGTCTACTCCGCTACTTTTTCAAGATTGCCGTTTCGATCCATTTTAAATTTTGTTGCTGGACGCTCTTCTTCTTCAAATAAAACAAGCTTTCGTGCTCTATTCATAATTTTCATAAGTGTCTCATAATCTTCTTGAATCGTAACGGTGTTTTCTTCAAGATCGTTAATTTTTGCTGCAAGCTCTTTATTATTTTTCTTTAATTCATTGTTTTCTCTTTTTAATCTTTCATTCTCTCTTTTTAAAATATCAACTTGAAGATTGGAACTATTTAAGTTTTGCAAATAAGAGATCACCATTTCTAAGTTAAGAGAACTAGTTGATGAAATTGGGAAATCTTCGTTTGCTGTATTATTAACTTCTACATCAACGGATGGTGTTATTGGCTCTAGATCTTCAACAGCAATTGGCGGAGGATTGTAAAGCAGCTTTTTCTTTCCACCTTGCTCTTTACCTAAAATTCTTTGCCGTTGTTTCCGCTGTTTTTTTTCTAGTTGAAGCGCTTTTTCATAGTTATGGCGTACAACCGCATTCCAACGGAATCCACATGCTGCGGATGTTCGATTAAGCCTATCTCCAACCTCCTCAAAGGCATTTAGTTGAGTACTCCCTTCTCGAACGTGTCTGAGCACAGTTTCTGCAAGCAGCAAATCATTTTCTTCTGTCCATGCATCTTGACGAAGTTTCATGGTTTCAACTCCTTAATATTTTTAAGTTATTTTATTAACTGTTCTATTTTCAGCATGACCCATTTTTAAACTTTTTATACGACTGAATGAAAGGATAGTAGATTTTTTTTATAAATTAACAATGTAAAAGAAATAAACACTTGATTACCAATGTTTCCAGCTTGCATTCACAAACAATAAACTGTAAAATACCTTTAGTTATCATGATAAATTAAAGTCTACCTAATTGAAGAAAGGGCTGTAATATAGATGGCAAACGAATTTCGTGTTTGCGATGATTGTCAAGCAGTTAACTTAAAAACATTAATTCCCCTTCTGAAAGAACTTGATCCGAAGGCAAAGATTGAAATAGGCTGTCAATCATATTGCGGACCAGGACGAAAAAAAACCTTTGTTTTTTTTAATAACCGACCGTTAGCGGCAATGACGGAAAAAGAACTTAAAGATAAAATGCTTAAAAAATTGAAATAAAAAATCATCTATCCTACCATTTTGATAGGTGATTTTTTTTATTAATTGTCTATGGTAATGAATCGATTACTCAAAAACGTAGCGTATTAGTTAAGTTCATGGTACGGTTGATCTTTGTTTAACCCTATGTTTAAACGGGAAAAGGCTACTAATAGTAGAGGCTGAAATAATGGAAGTTTCTATTTATCCCGCATAAAAAGTTACGGGAAGTAAAGAGGAAGAGGCTGGAAAATGGGATATTCAAAGGAAAAATTAAATGAAGAAAAGGTCTTTAAAGATCCAGTTCATCGTTATGTACATGTCCGAGATCAAGTCATTTGGGATTTAATTGGTTCTAAAGAGTTTCAACGTCTCCGTCGAATTAAACAGCTGGGCACTACTTTTTTCACCTTCCATGGTGCAGAGCATAGCCGATTTAATCATTCTCTTGGTGTGTACGAAATTGTCCGCCGGATTGTCGATGATGTCTTTTGTGGACGTCCTGAGTGGGATCAAGAGGAAAGATTGTTATCGCTATGTGCTGCCCTTCTCCATGATATAGGCCACGGTCCTTTTTCCCATTCATTTGAAAAAGTTTTTAATCTTGATCATGAAGAGTTTACAAAGGATATTATTTTAGGGAATACCGAGGTTCATCGAATTTTAGCAAGAGTAAATAATGAATTTCCAGAAAAAGTAGCTGAAGTCATTGGGAAAACATATAAGAATAAGCAAGTTGTCAGTTTAATTTCTAGTCAAATTGATGCAGATCGGATGGATTATTTACAAAGAGACGCATATTTTACTGGGGTAAGCTATGGCCATTTTGATATGGAACGGATTTTACGAGTCATGCGGCCTCATGATGATCAAGTTGTTATTAAACATAGCGGGATGCATGCCGTTGAAGATTATATTATGAGTCGTTATCAAATGTATTGGCAAGTTTATTTTCATCCAGTTACTCGCAGTGCTGAAGTGATTTTAACAAAAACGTTGCATCGAGCGAAGCACCTTTATAAACAGTCTTATTCATTTAAAACTCCGCCAGTTCATTTTTACTCTCTCTTTGAAAATAAACCAATATTAAAAGACTATTTAAAGCTTGATGAAGCAGTAGTACTCTATTATTTACAAATGTGGATCGAGGAAGATGATTCAATTTTGAAAGATCTTTGTAGTCGCTTTATGAATCGAAATTTGTTCAAATACTCGGAGTTTGATCCGGCAAAAGAGTATAAAAAAGTTGTTCGGCTTTCCGAGCTTTTTAAACAGGCCGGGATTGATCCCGAATACTATTTAGTTGTTGATTCTTCTTCTGATTTGCCGTACGATTTTTATCGTCCTGGGGAAGAAGAGGAGCGACAGCCGATTCATTTATTGATGAAAAATGGAGAAATACATGAATTATCAAGAGAATCGGATATTGTTGATGCGATTTCAGGGAAAAGAAGGACAGATCATAAGCTTTATTATCCACTAGATTTCATAATGGATGATCGTTCAGAGAAAAGTGTTAAAAAGCAAATTTGTGCCTTGCTCGGTTTACAAAAAGAGGAAAAATAATAAATACTCGTACATGTATTCTGTTAAACTATACGTTCCTTTTACATATAAAGGTATGAAAAATGGTTAAGTAAACCTTAGCTATTTAGTGGTTGAAAAATCCATCCAACTATGTGTTAGTATTGTTTTTTCATATTGGGATAAATTTAAAAGTCGGGAGATGACACGTATGCTAAATGATCATGCCAAAATAATGCATGCGGTAGCAGTATCAGGCGAAATTATTGGACGCAAAAAATTACACAAAATGATTTATATTGCAAAAAAAATATCGTTTCCTTTCCAGGAAAAATTTCAATTTCACTTTTATGGACCTTATTCAGAGGAGCTGACTTTACGGATAGAAGAGTTGTTAAACATGGGATTTCTAAATGAGGTGAAAGAGAAAAAGGGTGGTTATGTTCAGTATCGCTATTCACTAACTGATTCAGGCGATGAATTTTTAAAAATGAACAAAGTCGAGATGCCCTATTTAAAAGAAGTTTTTTCAGATATGAATACACAGAATGCTCGATTTTTAGAGCTTGTTTCAACGATATTGTATTTTGATAAACTAGGAAAAGCAGAAACGAAAGAGAAAGTGTTTACATTAAAGAGTAAACAGCGTTATACAGAAGCTGAAATTGAAGAAGCATATCAATATATTGATATTTTAAAACAAAAGCTAAACACCATTAGCGGTGTTTAGCTTAGACTGTTAATTGTTTGCATGTCTTTAGAAGCTAAAGAATGACAGTTTTCCCTATTTAACTTCGTCTTGCAAGCATAATCTTTTTACTAGTTGGCTAAGTACTAATAAGGTATTTAGCTTTTTCTCTAGTGAAGCTGGTGCTTGTTGCTGCGGTTATTCATCGCTCAACCGTTTGCCAGCAACGGCATAATGATTTTTAGACATTTCTTCAATAAAGACTACTACTTTTTCTTTTGGTGCTCCTGTTGTTTCACTTACAGCAGTAGTTACTTTTTCTACTAATGCTTTTTTTTGTTCTTCAGAACGCCCTTCTATCATTTTAACAGTTACGTAAGGCATTTTTTGTCCTCCTCGTTTATTCATTATATAGTTATTTTTTCACAGTTATTTATATTATGCAAGAGAAGCAGGATATTTACGGACGTTGGAGAAAGGAGGCCGGATAAGGAAGCTGTTAATTGATAATGATTCGTGTATACTGTTAGGAAAGAGGTATACATAATCAAACTTTAGATGAATTTTCTCCTTAGTACATAACATTGATGAAAAGGAGTTATACATGTAATGGAACGATTTTTAGCATTTCCTTTACAACAAATTCCATATGTGGCGATTACACTGTTAATTGCATTTACGATCCATGAATTTGCTCATGCATATGTTGCATATAAATTTGGTGATCCAACAGCAAAAAACCAAGGGAGATTAACGCTTAATCCAATCGCTCATCTTGATGTAATTGGAACGCTTCTCATCTTTATCGCTGGTTTTGGATGGGCGCGTCCTGTACCAGTAAATCGCTTTTTCTTTAAAAAGCCGCGTTTAGCAGGAATTTTAGTTTCTCTTGCTGGTCCGCTCAGTAATTTATTATTAGTGTGTTTTGCTTTTATTACTTTATATGGACTCGTTAGTATGGATTTAAATGTAAGTTTATCCGTTTTAACTTTTTTAGAACTGTTTATTAGACTGAATTTGATTTTATTTATTTTTAATTTTTTACCGCTTCCGCCTCTTGACGGTTATCGGATTATAGAGGACTTAGCACCAAATCATTTTAGAGCAAAAATGACTCAATTTGAGGTGTATGGTGGACTTATTTTTTTAATTCTCGTTATTACCCCGTTAAGCCAATATACAATTCGTCCGATTATGAATAATATCTTTCCAGCGTTATTAAATGGATTAAATGAATTTTTTTATAAGCTGTTTTTAGGATAAGCAGATCATGATCATATTAAATTTTGTTTAGGAAAGTAAGGAGGAAAGTAAAATGGAAGGAAAGAAGAAAAATATTGGTTTTAATATTATTAAAAGTGATCCTACAGACGGGCATGGAGGCTTTGGTGTCGGATCTTTAAGTTTAGATAATATATCTCCCGTTATTATTAACGTGGAGGCTGGTGAAGCGGAAATCGATATTGGAGCGATGCATGCTAGAAGTGCTGTTGAGCGTGGAATTAAGTTTCTTAACTCAAAGGAAGAAGTTCCAAATGGAAAACCGTATTGGCTAGTATGGGTAACGATTGCTCATCAAAAAGAGGGGCCTTATTATGCAGGAGTAACAGCGTGTGAAATGACTGTTGACCGGGATATACGAAGGGGATTTAAGTCTTTACCAGAACATGTAAATCGGATGGATAAATCGTTAAAAGGCCATATCATTGTTGAACATATGGATGAAGCGTCAAAATCTATTTTAGGCACTTTTTTGCGCGATCATAATGAGGAAATGTGGAATCGTTCTTCACAAAAGTTAAAGGATGGATTAGGGTTTTCATCCTAATATTCTCCTTATAAATAATTGAACTGTGACAAATTAGTGAATCTTATTGGAAAGGTACTTGCTGTTTTTACATAAAGAAAGTAAACTATTTAACAGCGTTAACACATTATAAAACTAGGACACGAAAAACCTCAGGTCAAAATCCTGAGGTTTTTCATTTTATTTAATAGTTAATTCCATTGAAAAATACGCTTATACCACGGAGTTTTCTTCTCCATCTTTGGCTTTTCAATTTTGTTCTCTCGCTCTTTTAATGGTTCTGAAATATGTTCAGTACAATATTCAGTGGGTTCTGTTCCTGTTGCATAATAGGTTAAACGTTTAACAGGACATCCTTTTGTAGCAAGTTTTCCATTATGGGGATCAATATACACTCCAACAGTTCCTTTAGGCGGTTTAAACGCTTTAATCGGTTTATTTTTATGAACCTCTTCCATAAAGCCGATCCATATATCTTTCGCATATAATTTTTCAGCGGTAAGTTCTATTGGTTTTCCTTTATCATATCCTGTCCACACAGCTGCCGTTAATTGGGGAGAATATCCGATCATCCAATTATCAGCTTCAGTTGTTCCAGATTTTCCAGCATAAAGTCTAGTCATTTTGTTAATGATGGTACTTCCAGTTACAGGTGCATAGCCGTCTAGTTTTTGATCAAATATTCCTGTTAACATATGTGTCATGACGAAAGCTAAATCCGAACGAAGAACAGGTTTTCTCTCTTTGTTATATTCGTAAATTACTTCACCCTTTTGATTTTCAATTCGTTTTATAAGAGTCGGCTTTATTTCATAACCTCCATTGGCTAATAAACTATAAGCTGTTGCCATATCAATAACACGAACATCTGATGAGCCTAATGCAAGTGAAGGTACTTTCGCTAGCTTTGTTGTAATTCCAAATCGCTTTGCCGTATTTACTAATGTTTCTTCACCTAAAAATAAATGTGTTTTTACTGCATAAATGTTATCTGATAAAGCAAGGGCTTGTACTAATGTCATATTATCATTGGCATATAGGTTATTAAAATTTCTAGGAGTATAAGGGGGCTTGCCATCTTCAAAGTGAAATGTTGTCTGTTCACTGCGCATCAATGAAGATGGGGTGAAGCCGTGTTCTAGCGCCGCATAATATAAAATTGGCTTTATTGTTGAGCCAGGTTGTCTAACAGCTTGTACTGCTCGATTGAACGGACTGCTTTCGTAATGAGTTCCGCCAACCATAGCTGTTATAAACCCGTTTTTAGGATTCATTGAGACGAACCCTACTTGAATATCTGAATCGGTAGACATTGTGTTCTGAATGACCTTTTCTGCTGCCTCTTGATCTTGTAAATCTAAAGTTGTATATACTTTTAAACCGCCGAGTGCAATTGTCCGTTCATCAATAGATAGTTCATTTTTTAGGACTGACTGAACAGTATCTTGGAAATACGGCGCTGTTTCTAATTGAAAATGTTTATGCTTGCCGATGAAAGTTAAAGGCTTTTTTGCAGCAGCGATTTCCTCAGCTTGGTTAATATAACCGTTTTGCCTCATCGCAGATAAGATGATTTTTTGCCGATCTTTTGCTTTTTCCATTGAAACAAGTGGTGAATATTTTCCTGGTCCCTTTGGAATGCCAGCAAGCATCGTAGCTTCTTCCAAGGTGAGATCAGCTGCACTTTTTCCAAAATAATATTGACTTGCTGCCTCTGCACCGTAAGCACCGTGCCCGTAATTAATTGTATTTAAATATCCTTCTAAAATGGTTTCTTTAGAATAACTCATTTCAAGTCTAATTGCATAAAAAGCTTCTTTTAACTTCCTTATCCAAGTTTTATCATGTTCTAAAAAAAGATTACGGGCGTATTGCTGTGTTATTGTACTTGCCCCTTGTACCTTTCCCATGGCCTTTATATCAGCAATAATAGCAGCAACAATTCGTTTTATGTCTAGCCCGAAATGATCATAAAATCGTTTATCTTCAACAGAAATAGTTGCATTAACTAAGTTAGGCGAAATATCCTCAAGTTTTATCCAATAACGTTTCTGCCCGGTGTGACTTTCGCCGATAATTGTCCCGTCATTTGCGTAATATAATGTTGATTGAGGAACAGCAAGTGGAGGCGGACCTAACGTTTTTGCATAAATAAGGATACCGATTACAATTAATGAACAAAAAGCTGCAATAATGACAGTAAAAAAGAAAAAAGAGCACGTAAATATTTAATTGTTTTTTTTTCGAAGCGTTGATCCGTAATGACTTCCAATTCCTCACCCCCATAAATTTTGATGCATAGCTTCAGTATGAAAAAAATAGTATAATTTTAAACATTTTTCAATAAAAAAGATAACTAGAAGCTGTCTGGGGAGAAATTTGCTTATTAACTTATTAAAAAGGAGCATTAGCATTGCATTAACATATTCAGATGATTTAAAATACTAGGAATTTTTAAAAATAATGTGATTGTAAAACAAAAAAAAAATCTTTACAATGGAAGTACAGGTGGTTCCTGTCCAAATCCAAATGTAAAGGAATACATCATGGACAAGAATACACTAATTATGTCATTTGGTAAATGGGTTTCACCAATAAATATTCAAAAGCTTTCTGAACTTGTTAAAGAACAAAAACAGGACTACTATACAAAGAAGTTTACAACGGAGTCTTATATTAAGTTTTTGCTTTTTGCCCAGCTTCATGAATATGAGAGCTTAGAAGAAATCAGTGATGCCCTTTTAGACGAAGATCTTCAGAAAATACTCGGATTTGAATCAATTAGTACATCTCAGTTATCACGAAAGAACAATAATATCAATCCGCTCATTCTTTCTCATATGTTCTTGGATTTAGTGTGGAAAATTCAACATTATCACATGAAAAGTGAAAAGAGAATGCCACTAAAAATCATTGATTCGAGTACTCTACCACTCAACTTAACTAACTATCAATGGGCGAAGTTTCGTCAAACAAAAGCAGGTGTAAAACTACATTTACGACTTGTATTCATGGATAAAAATGCTGTTTATCCAGAAAAAGCTGTCATTACAACGGCAAAAGAACATGACCGAAATCAGCTTGAAGTTCTGGTAGATGATAAAGAAGCTATGTACGTGTTTGATCGTGGCTATGTGGATTATGAACGATTTGATCGGATGACCGATGAAGGTTATTTTTTCGTATCACGACTGAAGAAAAATGCAGTCATTCGTGAAGTTCATTCTTTTTCAATTTCGGATGATTGCCCTGTACAATCCGACAAAAGGGTTTACATCGGTAGCATACAAAATCGAACAGAAAATGTCTTTCGTCTTCTTGAAGTCAAGGATACAAAAGGAAACTTCCTTCGTTTAATCACGAATCGCTTTGATTTAAGTGCTGAAGAAATCAGTGATATTTATCGTTCTCGTTGGGCCATTGAACTATTTTTCAAATGGCTGAAGCAGCACGTAGAAATTAAGCATTTTTATCGTATGAGTGAGACCGCGGATTCAAAACCAAATTTTTTCTTAGCCCTTATCACCTATTGCCTAAATGTTCTCATTCAATTAGAGATGAAAAGTAGTAAATCTTTACTTCGAATCACTCGCTGGTTAAAGAGAGCAATTTGGAAACCTTCTTATATTTGGACACGAAAGTTTGATGAACGCTCTAGTCCGTAAAAGAATCTTGTTGTTGTAACTCTGGGATAACTGTATATTGTTACCAAATGGACAGTACCACCTTTATTTAGGTCTTGTCTTTTTAATTCAAAAACGAAGAAATATATTAACAGAAAGTTCTAACTAAATTTACGCAATGCTAATGAAAAAGGAGGAAAAAATTATTCTTGCATTTTTCCGTGTTTAATCTATAATTTTCTCATGTTTTACTATAGTATTTATGTCTATTTACTTGTAAGGATACTAAAGAAATTGAGTGAATGGAAGGAGATGATCAACATGAGTATTTGGTTTACAGAAAAACAAACGGATCATTTTGGAATTACAATGAAAATAAATCGTACATTACATAGCGAACTAACGCCTTATCAAAAACTTGATATTGTTGAGACAGCAGAGTGGGGGAACATGCTTATTTTGGATAATATGGTCATGACGACACAAAAGGATGAGTTTGTTTATCATGAGATGATTGCACATGTTCCTCTTTTTACTCATCCAAAGCCAGAGAACATTCTTGTTGTTGGAGGCGGCGATGGAGGTGTCATTCGTGAAATATTAAAACATCCAGCTGTGAAGAAGGCAACTTTAGTTGATATAGATGGCAAAGTAATCGAGTATTCAAAACATTTTTTGCCGGACATTGCAGGAATGCTTGCCGATGAACGTGTAAATGTAAAAATTGACGACGGATTTATGCATATTGCAAAAAGTGAAAATGAGTATGATGTAATTATTGTTGATTCTACTGAACCAGTTGGTCCAGCAGTCAATTTATTTTCTAAAGGATTTTATGCGGGAATAGCGAAAGCCTTAAAGACAGACGGGTTGTTTGTTGCTCAAACAGATAATCCTTGGTTTAAAGCGGAATTAATTCGTGAAGTTCACCGGGATGTGAGGGGGATATTTCCAATTACTCGTCTTTATATTGCGAACATCCCAACATATCCAAGTGGAATGTGGACTTTTACAATCGGTTCAAAAAAATATGATCCTCTTGAAATTAATGATAACCGCTTTACGGATATAGAAACGAAATATTATACAGAGGAGCTTCATAAAGCGGCATTCGTATTGCCGAAATTTGTAGCGGATTTAGTAAAGTAAACAAGTAATAGGGAGAGATTTTTAATGCGATTTGATGAGACTTATTCTGGAAACGTGTTTATAAAGAGTTATCCAAATTATGAAGATAGTCAAGCGGTATTATACGGAATGCCGATGGACTGGACGGTTAGCTATCGACCGGGTTCACGGTTTGGACCAACACGTATTCGTGAGGTTTCAATCGGATTAGAAGAGTATAGTCCATATTTAGATCGTGAATTAGAGGAAATCAAATATTTTGATGCTGGTGATATACCGCTTCCTTTTGGCAATGCTGAACGTAGTTTACTTTTAATTGAACAATTTGTCGATAAAGTTTTAGCGGATGGTAAATTTCCATTTGGGATTGGTGGGGAGCACTTAGTTTCATGGCCTGTGATTAAGTCAATGTTTAAAAAATTTCCAGACTTAGCTGTTATTCATATGGATGCCCATACAGATCTTCGAGAGGATTATGAGGGTGAGCCTTTATCTCATTCAACACCGATCCGAAAAGCAGCAGAGTTAATTGGTCCGAACAACATTTTTTCCTTTGGGATACGTTCTGGAATGAAAGAAGAGTTTCAATGGGCAAATGAAGTAGGCTTGTCAATTGCAAAATTTGAAGTGTTAGAGCCTCTAAAGAAGGTGTTACCGAAACTAACAGGGCGTCCAGTTTACGTTACGATTGATATTGATGTATTAGATCCTGCTCATGCTCCTGGAACTGGAACGGTGGACTGTGGCGGTATAACGACAAAAGAGTTACTCGCTGCTATTCACGAAATAGCCCATAGTAACATAAACGTTGTTGGAGCAGATTTAGTTGAGGTTGCCCCTATTTATGATCATTCTGAGCAAACGGCAAATACTGCGAGTAAGCTTATTAGAGAAATGATTCTCGGCTGGGTTAAATAATTCGAATAAACAACCTTTAAAAGATCGCCTCCTTTATTTAAAAGGATAGGCGTTTTTTTGACATAATCAGCATAGCTAACAGGCGTATATAGGGTTTAATAAGTCTAAAAAACTTAACATAACCTTTTAAAATTATTTTTTTATAGAGGGTTAATCTATCTCTATTTTTATCGATGCCACAATATGTTGAACTTTTTAAAAATAATCTTTATACTAATAAAGTTAAGCAAATTAAAAAAGGATGTGTTGCCGTTGTCAAACCGTTCAGCGGAACAAATGCCTGTTAAAATAAAAATAAAAACTACAATTTGGAATGAGGAAGGGAAGAAAACTGCCGAGTTTATTACTTTTGGCAAATATATAAAAAAGGAAAATACTGCCTTTCTCCAATACGATGAAGTTCAGGAACAAGGGAAAATAAACACAATTGTAAAATTGTCGAATAATAAACTGTTCATTATGAGAAGCGGTGCTGTAAAAATGAAACTGCTTTTTAGACAAGACAAACAGCTTAGTGGACTGTATGATACCCCTTATGGAAAATTAACAATGACAACATTAACAAAGCGTCTTGATTATTTTCATGATATGCAGAAATCCGTTGGAAACATCGAGTTACTATATGATTTAAACGTACAAGGTTCACGGGCAGGTACATATCATTTGTTGATAACGTATACGGAGGTATTGAAATGAATATTGTAAATCAAGTTCAGGAAAAGCTAAAGCAAGAAATTATGGAAGCTGTATTAAAAGCTAATCTTGCAAATAAAGACCAAATACCTAATATTATTTTAGAAACTCCAAAAGATAAAACAAATGGAGATTATTCAACAAACATGGCAATGCAGCTGACACGAATTGCTAAGAAAGCGCCAAGGGTCATTGCAGAAGAGATTGTCAACCATTTTGATAAAACAAATACGTCAATCGAAAAAATTGAAATTGCAGGACCGGGATTTATTAATTTCTATATGAATAACAGCTATTTAACAGAATTAATTCCAATTATTCTTCATGCAACTGACCGTTATGGCGAATCAACTGTCGGAAAAAACGAAAAAATTCAAATTGAATTTGTTTCCGCAAATCCAACAGGTGATTTGCACTTAGGACATGCTCGTGGTGCAGCCGTTGGCGATTCTTTATGTAATATTTTAACTAAAGCAGGGTATGATGTTTCTCGAGAATATTATATAAATGATGCTGGAAACCAAATAAACAATTTAGCTCTTTCTGTTGAAGTACGCTATTTTCAAGCCCTTGGTATCGAAAAGGACATGCCAGAGGATGGTTATCATGGTTCAGATATTGTTGAAATAGGAAAAACACTTGCAGCAGAGTTTGGCGATAAATATGTGAAAGTTAGTGAAAAAGACCGGTTTGAATTTTTCCGTGAGTATAGCTTAAAGTATGAAATGGAAAAATTAAAGAAGGATTTAGAAAGTTTCCGCGTCAACTTTGACGTTTGGTTTTCAGAAACTTCTTTATATAAAAATGGAAAAATTGATAAAGCGTTAACAGCTTTAAAAGAGAATGGTCACATTTATGAACAGGATGGGGCAGTTTGGTTTCGTTCCACCGCATTTGGAGATGACAAAGATCGTGTTTTGATCAAACAGGATGGATCATACACATATTTAACTCCAGATATAGCTTATCATAAAGATAAGCTTGAACGTGGTTTTACAAAGCTTATTAATATTTGGGGCGCTGATCATCACGGTTACATTCCTCGAATGAAAGCTGCTATAGAAGCGTTAGGTTATAGCAGAGATGCATTAGAAGTTGAAATTATTCAGCTCGTTCATCTGTATAAAAATGGGGAAAAAATGAAAATGAGTAAACGTACTGGTAAAGCAGTTACGATGCGCGATCTTGTTGAAGAAGTAGGGTTAGATGCAGTCCGCTATTTCTTTGCAATGAGAAGTGCTGATACTCATATGGATTTTGATCTTGATTTAGCTGTATCTCAATCAAATGAAAACCCGGTATATTATGCCCAATATGCTCATGCTCGAATTTGCAGTATATTGCGTCAAGGAGAAGGACAAGGTATTGTTGTTGACAAACAAGCTGATTTTTCTCCTCTACAATCAGAAAAAGAAATAGATGTCTTAAAAAAGCTTGGGGAATTTACAGAGGCAATTGAAGAAGCTGCACAAAAGCGAATTCCGCATCGGATAACAAACTATATTTTTGACTTAGCCTCTGTTTTTCATAGCTTTTATAATGCTGAAAAAGTGCTTGATCTTGAAAATCGAGAAACGACATTAGCGCGTCTTGCTTTAGTAAAAGCCGTTCAAGTAACATTAAAAAATGCTTTAAAGTTAATTGGTGTTTCCGCTCCAGAACAAATGTAGTAGTAAAAAAGCTGACTCATCTCTGTTGAAATTCCACAGTTATTGAGATCGGCTTTTTATTTATATTTGGGTGTAACAATAGAAGTGGCTCAACATAGGAGGCAGTTATGAAAGAAATTATTCTTGCATTAATCACAGGTTTGATTGTCGGCTTTTTATTTGCTCTATTCAAGTTGCCTATTCCTGCACCACCTGCCTTAGCTGGTGTAGCTGGAATTGTTGGAATTTATTTAGGATTTAAACTTTTCACCTTAATCGCTCCATGGGTGCAAAATTTTTTGAAATAAAACCTCCTCATATAGGAAGAGGAGGACTCTCATTTATCGGAGAACTATAGGAAATGAGAGATAGCCGAAGCAAAAGCTTCTTTAAATGTTTGAAAAACATTCGTTTGCTTTAATTCCTCTATTGTCAATGCTTTTGATTCTCTAATATCTTTTTGGATTACTTCTTCTACTTTTTTGATAAAATCTTGACTAAAAATATAACAATTGATCTCATCATTTAAATAAAAACTGCGTTTATCAAAATTTGCAGTTCCGATATTACAAACTTGGCTATCAATTAACATTACTTTTGCATGATAAAATCCATGTGAGTATTGAAAGATTTTCGCCCCATTTTTTAATAATTCACGGAAATAAGAAAGAGACGCATCTTTTACAATAATATGATCTGATTGATAAGGAACAAGAATGGTTACATTTATCCCATTATTTAAAGCATTTATCAAATGAGCTAAAATACGTTTACTTGGAATAAAATACGGTGATCCGATAAAAATAGACTTTTTAGCTTTCTTTATTAGCTCTGAATAAGTATGCTCTAAAAAAATTCCTTCTGAAGAGATAAATTGATGTTTTGTTTCTCCTATATTTAAATATGGGAAATAGCTTTTTGTATCGCTTATCTTACTCTTTGTTGCTCTAATCCAGTCATTCATAAATTGTTTTTGTAAATCATGGACACCTTCACCATATATTTTTAAATGATAGTCTCGCCATGGATTTAACTTCGGATCTTCGTTTATGTACTCCTTTCCAATATTATAGCCGCCAATATATCCTACTTTCCCATCAATAACTGTGATTTTTCGATGGTTTCTTTGATGCATTGTATAAAAGAAAAATGGTGCTTTTGGAACATGACAAAAAGAAAAACGAACTCCTGCATTTCTTAATTCATATATTTTTTCTCGGGAAACTTTTATACTTCCTAACCAATCTAAAAGTAGGCGGACTTCGATACCGGCTAACGCCTTTGTCTTTAATATATTGAGAAATTCATTACTGATATGGTCGTTTTTTACAATATAAAATAAAATATGAATATGATTTTTAGCATTTTTAAGTTCATGAAAGAGATCTTTAAATAGTTCTATTCCATCAGTATAAAGATAAATATCACTTTGGCGTATCGGAAACTCTTTTTTCAACCCACTTGCAAGATGTTTTTTTCTTCCTAAATAATAATCGATCGACAGCCAAAGAGTGAAAATAGTTAAGATGATTATCATTGTAAAAAGAATTTTCATCGGTGCCTTCCCCTCCAAATGAACCAAATCTTTCAAGTTTTCGATAATAATTTGTATTATTTTGGAAATAATTATTTTTTTGTTATCAAATTTGAAATTATGCTGTATTATGATATTAATTAGCTAGCAGTTCTCTTAAATTCTTGTAAGAAGTAAGTTTGAAGCAATCTATATGAGCGATTGAAAGCGCTTGCCAATCCGGACTGTCATTGGTAGCTTTAAAAGAATGCAAACATTTGTAACAGTTTGGAGCACTAAAAAGTATTACCTTATAAAGTTTCTCCTATCTATTTGAAATAAAATCATTAAAAAATTAGGAATAAAAATTATTTAATAAAAGATGTTGACTGAATGCTCATTCATAATATAATAGAATTAAGAATTAAAATTCAGAATATTTTTTTGTTTTAAAAGGAAAACGGCTACAATTTTTTAGAAGGGGGCAACAGATATGAACGGTTTGTTATGGATAAACTTGATTGCGTTTTTACTTGTAACTATTTACGCAGTTAGTTTGTTCGTCTATTTAGTAAAAACAAGGATACAATTTATTAAGCTCGGAAAAAAGGTTGAGTTTGATAAAGCAGTAAAAGAAAGACTTAACAAAATATGGGTAATGGTTTTCGGGCAGAAAAAGTTGTTAAAGGATAAAAAGAGCGGGGTGATACACGTTATGCTCTTTTACGGTTTTATTCTAGTCCAATTTGGGGCAATTGATTTTATTTGGGCTGGGATTAAACCAGGTTCTCATTTACCTTTAGGACCGTTATATCCTGGATTTACATTTTTTCAAGAACTTGTTACTTTAATGATATTAATTGCTGTTTTTTGGGCATTTTATCGTCGTTATATTGAAAAGCTTGTTCGTTTAAAGCGTGGCTTTAAATCGGGACTAGTTCTTATTTTTATTGGCGGCTTAATGCTTTCTGTTCTGTTAGGAAACGGAATGAATATTATATGGCACGAACAGGACCTTTCGTGGACAACTCCTGTTGCTTCTTTAATCGCTCTTGCGTTTTCATGGATAAGTGAAACAGGGGCAATCGTTGTTTATTATGTTGCATGGTGGATTCACTTACTGTTTCTTTTAGCATTTTTAGTGTACATTCCTCAATCAAAGCATGCGCACTTAATTGCAGGACCAGCAAATGTGTATTTTAATCGTCTTGAAAAACCAGGGAAACTCACAAAGATTGATTTTGAAGATGAAACACAGGAGACATTTGGAGTAGGGAAAATTGAAGACTTTACGCAATTACAGTTGATTGATTTATATGCTTGTGTAGAATGTGGACGTTGTACGAATATGTGTCCAGCTACTGGAACAGGAAAGATGCTTTCTCCAATGGACTTAATGTTAAAACTGCGTGATCATTTAACAAATCATGGTGCAGCGGTAACTTCAAAGCAGCCTTGGGTACCAACGTTTGCTTTTGCTAATACACAAGGAAATCAATTAGCACTTGCCGCCGCTGGAAAAGGTGCAGAGGAAGCAGCTGCAACGTTAAATTATAACCCAAGCTTAATTGGAGACGTTATTACAGAAGAAGAGATTTGGGCATGTACGACTTGTCGTAACTGTGAAGATCAATGCCCAGTAATGAATGAGCATGTTGAGAAGATTATTGACCTTCGCCGTTACTTAGTCTTAACGGAAGGGAAGATGGATGCTGATGCTCAGCGGGCGATGCAAAATATTGAGCGTCAAGGAAATCCATGGGGCTTAAATCGAAAAGAGCGTGAAGATTGGCGTGAGGCTCGTGAAGATATCGTTGTTCCAACAGTAAAGGAATTAAAAAAGAAAGGCGAAGAGTTTGAGTATCTTTTCTGGGTAGGTGCTATGGGGTCTTATGACAACCGCAGCCAAAAGATCGCTCTATCATTTGTTAAATTACTAAATGAAGCAGGTGTGAAATTCGCGATTCTAGGTAATAAAGAGAAAAATTCAGGTGATACACCTCGTCGTTTAGGGAACGAATTTTTATTCCAAGAGTTGGCTACGAAAAATATTGAAGAATTCGAAAAGAATGGTGTTAAAAAGATTGTGACGATCGACCCGCATGCATATAACATTTTTAAAAATGAATACCCTGATTTCGGATTAGAAGCGGAAGTATATCATCATACAGAATTACTTGCCGAACTGGTAAAAGAGGGAAGATTAGTTCCTCAATTTGAGGTCAACGAAACAATTACATTTCACGATTCTTGTTATTTAGGACGTTACAATGAAGTATATGACCCTCCACGTGAAATTTTAAAATCAATTTCAGGAGTAAAGCTAATAGAAATGGAGAGAAATCGTGATACAGGTATGTGTTGTGGTGCTGGAGGAGGTTTAATGTGGATGGAAGAGGAAACAGGCCATCGAATTAACGTTTCTCGTACAGAGCAGGCACTTGCCGTTAACCCTTCAATCATTAGTTCAGGCTGTCCATATTGTTTAACAATGTTGTCTGATGGAACGAAAGCTAAAGAAGTTGAAGAGACAGTTCACACTTATGATGTAGCTGAAATTCTTGAAAAAGCTGTTTGCGGGGGATAATCAAATCATTTCTATCACTAAATAGCCTCGATAAGCACATTTATGGTCTTTGAGAGGCTAGCTCCCCTTTACTAAATCCAAATTACAAATTGTCCAAGAAGTTTGAAAGTACTTGTCAAAAGTTTGGAGAATGATCTTAATTGATTGGAAATTTTAAAAAATTTGCTGAATTTTAAGTAAAATGATTCAATTTCTACTATTTTTAAAGTACAATAAGTTTATACAGTTAAATAAAGCGTTTACAGGGTGTGTTTTTTCTAGTGGGAAACTGCTTTTTACTATATTTAAAAAGGGTGTACGCCCTTTTTCTTTCGCCTTGTTTTGAGCGAGCGTTCAGTCGTAGACTTAATAAAAAAACTGCTAGAAATTTTGGATATGATAACGCGAAACAACTGTTATGACTGGAAAGGGAGAGTGTGAATGACAAAAACAAAAACGGTCATTTTAAGTGGCGCTAGAACACCTTTTGGTAAATTTGGAGGCGGATTAAGCAGTTTAACAGCATCCCAACTAGGCGGGATTGCAGTTAAAGAGGCATTAAAAAGAGCGAACCTTTCAGGGGATAATGTTGGAGAAGTTATTTTAGGTACAGTTTTACAAGGAGGGCAAGGTCAAATTCCTTCACGTCAGGCTGCAAGATATGCTGGCTTGCCTTGGGAAGTGAAAACAGAAACGGTAAATAAAGTATGTGCATCTGGAATGCGAAGTGTAACCTTGGCAGATCAAATTATTCGTTTAGGAGACGAAGAAGTGATCGTGGCAGGTGGAATGGAATCAATGAGTCAGTCTCCTTACTATATACCTAAAGCCCGCTGGGGACTGCGAATGGGCGATGCATCTGTAAAAGATTTAATGATTCATGATGGTTTAAGTTGTAGTTTTACAGGTGTTCATATGGGGACGTATGGAAATAAAGTAGCTAAAGAAATGGGTATTAGTCGCGAAGAACAAGATCAATGGGCATTTCAAAGTCATGAAAGGGCACTTAAAGCAATTGAATCTGGCAAACTAGCAGAAGAGATTGTTCATGTGGAAGTACCGCAAAGAAAAGGTGATCCCATTATTGTTGCTAATGACGAAGGACCGCGAAAAAATACGTCTATTGAGAAGCTTAAAAAGCTACCTTCTGTTTTTGGCACAGATGGGACTATCACGGCTGGGAATGCACCAGGCATCAATGATGGAGCAGCTGCACTTACGTTAATGAGTGAAGAGAGAGCAAAGCGTGAAGGAAGAAAGATAGAGGCTACTATTTTAGGTCATGCGGAGATTGCCGTCGAAGCTAGTGATTTCCCAAAAACACCTGGTTTAGTCATAAACAAATTGCTTGAAAAAACAGGGAAAAATGTAGAGGATATTGACTTGTTTGAAATTAATGAGGCTTTTGCCACTGTTGCCCTTGCAAGTAGCAGAATAGCCAATTTAAATCTTAACAAAGTAAATGTTAATGGTGGTGCCGTTGCCCTTGGTCATCCAATTGGTGCAAGTGGAGCTAGGATTATTCTAACGCTTATATACGAATTAAAACGACGTGGCGGTGGAATTGGAATTGCATCAATATGTAGCGGCGGCGGTCAAGGTGATGCAATAATGATCGAAGTTCCAAAACAAATTGAATGTTAAAAGTCATGTTTTTAAATGAGAGAGCGGAAACGGAGGAAAGTAATGATGGAAAAAGTGATGGTTATTGGAGCAGGTCAAATGGGCTCCGGAATAGCTCAAGTTTGTGCCCAAGCGGGTTATCATGTATTACTAAATGACTTAAAAGAAGACTTTATTGAGCGGGGTCTTGGCATAATAAATAAAAATTTATCCCGGCAAGTCGAGAAGGGTCGAATGAATGAAGAGCAAAAAGATCAAGTTTTAAGTAATATTACAGCTTCAACAACTTTAAACGATGCTAGCAATGTTGATATTGTCATAGAAGCAGCAGTGGAAAATATGAAAGTAAAAACAAACATTTTTGCAGAGCTGGATAAAATAGCTCCGCAACATACAATATTAGCTAGCAACACGTCTTCACTTCCAATTACAGAAATTGCTGCGGCAACTAACCGGCCAGATCAAGTAATTGGTATGCATTTTATGAACCCAGTTCCGGTCATGAAGCTTGTTGAAATTATTCGTGGACTTGCAACAGCTGATGAAGTGTATAAAAAAATAGAAGAAATGACAAAGACGTTAAATAAAATTCCTGTTGAAGTAAATGATTTTCCTGGCTTTGTGTCCAATCGAGTACTTATGCCGATGATTAATGAAGCAATTTATACTTTATATGAAGGTGTGGCGTCAAAGGAAGCTATTGATGAAGTGATGAAGCTCGGAATGAATCACCCAATGGGTCCGTTAACTTTAGCAGACTTCATCGGTCTAGACACTTGTTTTTATATTATGGAAACTCTTCATGAAGGATTTGGGGATGATAAATATCGCCCATGTCCACTGCTACGTAAATATGTTAAAGCAGGTTGGCTAGGACGTAAGGCGGGACGGGGCTTTTACGAATATAACTAGAAATTTATAAAACCTCTTTTATGATTAGTGCCTCGGAGGGATAAAAATGAACCTTAAGTTTACAGAAGAGCAAGAAATGATGCGAAAAATGGTTCGGGATTTTGCCCAAGGTGAAATTGCTCCGTTTGTTGAAAGAATGGAACAAGGAGAATTTCCTAGGGATATTCTACACAAAATGGGTGATCTCGGATTAATGGGTATCCCTATACCAGAGAAATACGGTGGTTCCGAAATGGATTTTACCTCGTACATTATTGCAATTAACGAACTTTCTAAAGTAAGTGCAACTGTTGGGGTAATCCTCTCGGTGCATACATCGGTGGGGACAAATCCTATTCTATATTACGGAACAGAAGAACAAAAGAAAAAATATGTTCCAAAGCTGGCCTCTGGTGAATATTTAGGTGCTTTTTGTTTAACAGAGCCCAGCGCTGGTTCAGACGCTTCAAGTTTAAAATCTCGTGCTGTTAAAGATGGGGACCATTACATCTTAAATGGGTCAAAAATATTTATTACAAATGGTGGAGAAGCAGATATTTATATTGTATATGCACAAACAAATCCTGCGGCTGGAAGTAAAGGGATATCTGCATTTATTGTTGAGAAGGGAACACCAGGGCTTATTTTTGGAAAAGATGAATATAAAATGGGTCTTCATGGTTCGAGAACTGTTCAGCTTACATTTGAAGATATGCGGATACCGAAAGAAAATTTGCTAGGAGAGGAAGGACAGGGCTTTAAAAATGCCATGGCGAATTTAGATGTTGGCAGGATTGGAATTGCTGCACAATCATTAGGTATTGCCGAAGCTGCTTTTGCCGAAACAGTAAACTATGCAAAAGAGCGCCATCAATTTGGACGTCCAATCGCTTCTCAACAAGGAATTGCGTTTAAGCTAGCAAATATGGCAACAAGTATCGAAGCAGCTAAACTATTAGTCTTTCGTGCGGCGGACTTACGGTCAAAAGGCTTAAAATGCAGTAAAGAAGCTTCAATGGCAAAGCTCTTTGCCTCAAAAACAGCTGTAGAGGTAACAACTGAGGCAATCCAAATTTTTGGGGGATACGGTTATACGAAAGATTATCCTGTCGAACGTTTTTTCCGTGATGCGAAAGTGACAGAAATATACGAGGGAACAAGTGAAATTCAGCGGTTAGTTATTAGTAAGCAGCTGCTACAATAAATATTAAGTTTACTTGTATTTCAGCATTTGCGAAAGAGATAGAACTTCTTGTTCATCAGCTTAAAAACAGTTTTATAATTGTTTCTTAATTTTGGGGGTTGTAAAAAGGCTATTTTAATAGTAAAAAAACATCAAATGCCCAATGGCGACAAAGGTGTTAACAAATAAAAAGGCGGGGATTATAATGAATTTTAAATTAACAGAAGAGCACGAAATGATTCGTAAAATGGTAAGGGATTTTGCAAAGAATGAAGTTGCGCCAACGGCTGCTGAAAGAGATGAAGAAGAGCGCTTTGATCAGTCAATTTTTGATCAAATGGCTGCACTTGGTTTAACGGGAATTCCATGGCCTGAAGAGTACGGTGGGATCGGCAGTGATTATTTAGCATATTGTATCGCAGTAGAAGAACTTTCAAGAGTTTGTGCATCGACTGGAGTAACACTTTCAGCCCATACATCTCTAGCTGGCTGGCCAATCTTTAAGTTTGGAAATGAAGAACAAAAACAAAAATATTTAAAACCGATGGCACAGGGAGAAAAGATTGGAGCATATGGTTTAACAGAACCAGCTAGTGGATCTGATGCAGGAGGAATGAAAACGACAGCTCGCTTGGAAGGCGATCATTACGTTCTAAATGGTTCAAAGATTTTTATTACTAATGGAGGAATCGCTGATATTTATGTCGTGTTTGCTTTAACTGACCCTGAGAAAAAGCAAAGAGGAACGAGTGCGTTTATTGTTGAAAAAGACTTCCCTGGTTTTTCAGTCGGGAAAAAAGAAAAGAAACTAGGAATACGTTCATCTCCAACTACAGAAATTATCTTTGAAGATTGTAAAGTTCCGAAAGAAAACTTACTTGGAGCTGAAGGAGATGGATTTAAAGTTGCGATGATGACACTTGATGGCGGGCGAAATGGAATTGCTGCTCAAGCTGTTGGTATTGCTCAAGGAGCGTTAGATGCTGCAGTAGAATATGCAAAGGAACGCCAACAATTCGGTAAACCAATTGCTGCTCAACAAGGAATCAGCTTTAAGCTTGCTGACATGGCAACTCAAATAGAAGCAGCAAGATTATTAACGTATCAAGCAGCATGGCTTGAATCAAAGGGGCTTCCGTACGGAAAAGAATCTGCAATGTCAAAGCTGTTTGCAGGAGATACTGCAATGAAGGTAACAACTGAGGCAGTTCAAATATTTGGCGGTTATGGTTATACGAAGGATTATCCGGTAGAGCGTTTTATGAGGGATGCAAAAATAACACAAATATATGAAGGAACTCAAGAAATTCAACGTCTCGTTATCTCACGTATGTTGACAAAATAGTTGAATCTATAAAAGTATTTCATAATGAAATAGAAAAGGTATTGGCGGAGGAGCTCTTCCGCCTTCTACTATATGGAGAAATAAAAGGCGGTTAGATGAAATGGTGAAAAAACGAGAGGTGCATGCTTCTGTAAAAGACGAACGTCTTGTAAAAAAACGACGAAATGAAATGATTAAAGGAGCCGTTTCTCTTTTTAAAGAGAAAGGTTTTCATAGGACTACAACGAGGGAGATTGCTAGAGCATCAGGTTTTAGTATCGGAACATTATATGAATATATTCGTACTAAGGAGGATGTTTTATATCTTGTTTGTGACAGTATCTATGATGAAGTACAGGAGCGTCTTAAAAAGGCGTTAGATACGAATAAAGGGACAATCGAGAGCCTGGAGCTTGGAGTAGCTAATTATTTTAGAGTAATGGATGACATGCAAGATGAAGTTCTCGTTATGTATCAAGAAGTAAAGTCGCTTACAAAGGACGCTCTTCCTTACGTATTAAGAAAAGAACTTGAAATGGTCGGAATGTTTGAAAACGCAATCAAACGCTGTGTAGAAAATGGGGAATTACAGTTATCTGAACAAGAAGTAAAAATGATTGCTCATAATATCTTCGTCCAAGGCCAAATGTGGGGCTTCCGTAGATGGGCTCTGCACAAGCTTTATTCAATTGAAGAATATATTGAATTACAAACGAGTCTGCTTATGAAAGGAATAAAGGGGTCTTCAGCAGAAAAAAGACAAAGGGGAGAAGAATAAAAGATGAAAACTGTTTATACACCGAAGAATCATATTCGTTTTGTTACAGCTTCAAGCTTGTTTGATGGACATGATGCTTCAATTAATATTATGCGCCGTATTATTCAAGCAAGCGGTGCCGAAGTTATTCACCTTGGTCATAATCGTTCCGTTGAGGAGGTTGTGAATGCAGCTATACAAGAAGATGTTCAAGGAATTGCAATCTCTTCCTATCAAGGGGGACATGTAGAATATTTTAAATATATGTATGATCTCTTAAAAGAAAGAGGTGCGCCGCATATTCGTATATATGGAGGCGGCGGCGGGGTTATTATTCCAAAAGAAATAAATGAGCTTCATAATTATGGAATTGCGAGGATTTTTTCTCCTGAAGACGGGAGAGCCCTTGGTTTACAAGGAATGATCAACTTGATGCTTGAGGAATGTGATTTTCCTACTGTTTCACAAGATTCTGGTGAGCAATTAGAAAAGCTTCAACAGGGAAATGTAAATACAATTGCAAAATTAATTACTTTAGCTGAGAGCCAAGTAGATTCAAATAATGAGGCAGCTGCAGCTGTTGAAACAGTTTTACAGCAAATAAAGGAAATAGAAAGATTAGTCCCTGTTATGGGAATTACTGGAACAGGCGGTGCGGGAAAAAGCTCCCTAACAGATGAACTCATTCGTCGGTTTTTAAGTGAGATTCCAGATAAAAAAGTTGCGATCCTTTCAGTTGACCCGACTAAGCAAAAAACAGGCGGTGCTTTACTAGGCGATCGAATCCGTATGAATGCAATTTTTTCTCCTCGAGTTTATATGAGAAGCTTGGCAACTAGAAAATCAAAAAGTGAGCTTTCATTAGCAATAAAAGATGCTATATCTGTCGTAAAGGCAGCAAACTTTGATCTTATCATTGTTGAGACAAGTGGAATTGGTCAAGGGGATGCTGAAATAACTGAAATTTGTGATTTATCAATGTATGTGATGACAAGTGAGTTTGGAGCCCCTTCCCAGCTTGAAAAAATTGATATGATTGATTTTGCTGATTTAATCGTTATTAATAAATTCGAACGAAAAGGTTCAGAAGATGCAAAAAGGCAAGTTTCTAAACAATATCAGCGCAGCCATGAGCTATTTGATCTTGAAATTGAACACATGCCAGTTTATGGAACGATCGCTAGTCAATTTAATGACCCTGGAACGAATGCGTTGTTTGCAGCACTTATTGAAAAAATAAATGAAAAAGCGGGGAAGAATTGGTCTGCTTCATTTTCAAAAAATGTAATTGTTGAAAAACAAAATGTCATTATTCCAAATGATAGACGCTATTATTTACGGGAAATTTCCGAAACGGTTAAACACTATCATAAAAAAGCATATGAACAATGTGAAATAGCACGAAGATTGTTTCAATTAGAAGGCACAATTGACTTAGTTAAACAGAACGAAAAAGGAAAACAAATGCTTGATGCACTGGAAGCTTTAAAAAAGGAGATCGAATCAAAGCTATCTGAGGAATCGAAAAAAATATTAGAAAGCTGGGAAGTATTAAAGGAAAAATACTCTTCAGATCAATTTGTCACAAAAATTAGGGATAAAGAAATCATTACCGACTTAAAGATAAAAAGCCTTGCAGGTCTTAACATACCTAAAGTAGTGCTACCAAAATATAAAGATTACGGTGAAATTTTGCGATGGGTTTATCATGAAAATGTCCCAGGAGCATTTCCATATACTGCCGGAGTCTTTCCGTTTAAACGGAAAGGTGAAGATCCTAAGCGTCAATTTGCCGGAGAGGGAACACCTGAAAGAACGAATCGCCGTTTTCATTATTTATCGAAATCGGATCCTGCTAAACGTCTTAGTACTGCTTTTGATTCAGTCACTCTTTATGGGGAGGATCCAGATCACCGGCCGGATATTTATGGGAAAATTGGTGAAAGTGGTGTAAGTATTTGTACTCTTGATGACATGAAGAAGCTATATGCTGGATTTGATTTATGTCATCCATCTACTTCTGTCTCAATGACAATAAATGGACCAGCTCCAATTATTTTAGCGATGTTTATGAATACTGCAATAGAGCAACAGGTCAGTAAGAAGGAAGAAGAATTGGGACGTAAGCTTACAGCTGAAGAGTTTCTAAGTGTAAAGGATTATACTTTACAAACGGTGAGAGGAACAGTCCAAGCGGATATTTTAAAAGAAGATCAAGGACAAAATACCTGTATCTTTTCAACAGAATTTGCTTTAAGAATGATGGGAGACATTCAACAATATTTTATCGATCATAAAGTCCGGAATTATTACTCAGTATCAATCTCTGGCTATCACATTGCTGAAGCAGGTGCGAATCCGATTACACAGTTAGCATTTACATTAGCAAACGGATTCACATATGTAGAATATTATTTAAGCAGGGGCATGGATATCGATGACTTTGCACCGAACCTGTCATTTTTCTTTTCGAATGGTCTAGATCCCGAATATACTGTAATTGGTCGTGTTGCGCGTCGTATTTGGGCTACTGTTATGAGAGATAAGTATGGTGCAAATGAGCGAAGTCAGAAATTGAAATATCATGTTCAAACATCTGGAAGATCACTACATGCTCAAGAAATTGACTTCAATGACATACGGACAACGTTGCAAGCACTTATGGCATTGCAGGATAACTGTAATTCTCTTCATACAAATGCCTATGATGAAGCAATTACAACACCTACAGAAGAATCAGTCCGTCGTGCCATGGCCATTCAAATGATTATTACGAAGGAACATGGTTTAACGAAAAATGAAAATCCGCTCCAAGGTTCATTTATTATTGAAGAATTAACTGATCTTGTTGAAGAAGCGGTTTTACAAGAATTTGAACGTTTAAATGATCGCGGCGGGGTTCTTGGAGCAATGGAAACACAATATCAAAGAGGTAAAATCCAAGACGAGTCGATGCACTATGAAATGAAAAAGCATTCAGGTGAGTTGCCGATTATCGGTGTAAATACGTACTTAAATCCGAATCCGGCTTCAGAAGAAGAGGTAAATAACATGGAGCTTGCTAGAGCAACTACTGAAGAAAAAGAATTGCAAATTAATAACTTGCGCGCATTCCAAGAACGAAACAAAGATAAAGTAGATGAAGCTTTAAAAAGTCTAAAAAATGCTGCGGTGAGTGGCGGAAATATATTTGCAGAGCTTATGGAAACTGTAAAAGTAGCAAGTCTAGGTCAGATTACAAGTGCACTTTATGAAGTTGGCGGACAATATCGACGTAATATGTAATAAGATATTAAACGCTCGTCTATAATAAAACGGCTTGTAGCAAATTGCTATAAGCCGTTTTTAAAAATAGGCATGTTAAATCACTCTGTTGATTTATCTAACGATATGAAAAAAGGAGAAAGCAGCTTTCTTTGAGATTGTAGACGAAGTCGAGTTTCAGACTAAGTTGAAAGCGAACTTTTTTTCTCATTTTATATCGTTAGAACAAATGAACAGAGCCAATGAATAAAATACACGCTAAAAAAGCCGATCGGTTAAAGATTTTATCTAGTGTAAAGCGATTTCGAGTTTTGAAGAGATGGAAAGTTTCCAAGTAATAAAAAAACTTAAAAATTTATTGTTAATTTTTAACGAAATATTTTCCGTTTTCCTTTATAATCGTACTAAACGATTATCCAAATCAGGATGTGAAAATTTTTGAAACGGGCTATTATCATTTTTATTGTGTTAATTGCAATTCTAGGTTATCTTTATAAACGACAACTTGGAGCTATTGCTTTTTTGTTGTTATCAATCTTCTTTTTTATACTGGCATATTATCAAATATTTAGTCGAACAAAGAAGGAAAAAAAGGATAGCTTAAATAAAAAATAAAAAACTGAGAATTGAACTAGCATAAACAAATTGATTTTGTTTATAATGAAGAATATCTATTTTGGGAAAAAATTTTTATTCATAAATAAATCGCTTACATAAGAGTGTTTAATAGAGAAAGGGAGTGCGTGATTTGAGCCAATACACTAAGGAACAACTAAGGGAGATGGCATTAATTGAAGTTGCCTATCATCAGTTAAAAAATAAAAAACAAGCAGTTTCTTTTCAAGAGATTATGGTTGAACTAAAAAAAGCTCTTGGTTTTACTGAACAGGAGGTAAGAGCAAGGATTTCACAATTTTATACAGACTTGAATGTTGATGGACGATTTATCTCATTAGGGGAAAATCGCTGGGGATTGCGAAGCTGGTATCCAGTAGAGCAAACTGACGATGATACCATTACTCTTATAAAGCCAAAGAAGAAAAAGAAGGCGAAAAAAGCAATTAAAGAAAACGATTTTGATGAATACGAAAATTTTGATGAAGACTTTGATGATGTCGATGTTTTTGATGACGAAGAAGATGATGAGGAACTTCTTGATGATGAAAAAGAAAAGGAATTATTTGACGATGACCTAGATGAAGAGTTGCTCGAAGAAGATGAAGATTTTGATCTTGAAGAAGAGATAGAAGATGATGACTTTGATGAAGAAGATGAAGAATAACCATCATCTATATTGGTCTTGTAGCAATCCGAGATGATGATAAATAATCATCTTGACTTTTCTATCTTCTGCTTGTAGAATCATGTTTGGGCTCCTTAAAAAAAGGAACGATAAAAATAATGATGATAACGCTCCCTGATTTTTAGCGGGGCGTTTTTTATTTTTTGCTCCAAAGGATTATTTTAAAATAATAAAAAAAATCTGTAATGAACAGTCTTTAAACTAGGGCTAACATGTACAAACTGATGAAGAGGGGGCATCCAAATGACAAAGTATATTTTTGTGACGGGTGGTGTAGTATCGTCACTTGGAAAAGGGATAACAGCAGCGTCGTTAGGCCGATTATTAAAAAACCGTGGTTTAAATATTACAATTCAAAAGTTTGATCCATACATTAACGTAGATCCGGGGACTATGAGTCCATATCAACACGGGGAAGTTTTTGTAACAGAAGATGGAGCAGAAACAGATTTAGATTTAGGCCACTATGAACGGTTTATTGATATTAATTTATCTAAATATAGTAATATTTCGACGGGTAAAGTATATTCTTCTGTATTAAAGAAGGAACGTCGTGGTGATTATAACGGAGGCACAGTTCAAGTAATCCCTCATATTACAAATGAAATAAAAGATTGGGTTTTTCGAGCTGGGAAAGAAACAAATGCGGACGTAGTTATTACTGAAATTGGCGGTACAGTTGGTGATATTGAATCATTACCATTTTTAGAAGCTATTCGTCAAATAAAAAGTGATGTAGGCCGTGACAATGTGATGTATCTCCATTGTACACTCGTTCCGTATATTAAAGCGGCAGGGGAAATGAAAACGAAGCCGACGCAGCATAGTGTAAAGGAATTACGTAGCTTAGGTATTCAACCTAATGTAATTGTGGTGCGAACTGAAAAGCCGATTTCACAAGACATGAAAGATAAAATTGCATTATTTTGTGATATTGATAAAAAGACCGTTATTGAGGCTTGTGATGCAGATACTCTTTATTCAATTCCTCTTACTCTTCAAGAACAAAAACTTGATCAGATTGTTTGCGACCATTTAAAAATTGTTTGCAACGAAGCTGATATGACTGATTGGAAGGAACTTGTTGACAAAGTTAGTCATTTATCAAACAAGACAACAATTGGTTTAGTAGGTAAATATGTTGAACTGCAAGATGCATACATTTCTGTTGTCGAGGCACTTAAGCATGCAGGCTATGCTTTTGATACTGAGGTAAATATTAAATGGATTAATTCAGAATACGTTACAAAGGAAAATATTGGAGAACTATTAAAAGATGTAAATGGGATTGTTGTTCCTGGTGGTTTCGGTGACAGAGGTATTGATGGGAAGATTGAAGCAATTCAATATGCTCGTGAAGAAGAAAAACCATTCCTTGGTATTTGTTTAGGAATGCAGCTAGCAACAGTTGAATTTGCCCGAAACGTATTAGGCTATAAAAATGCTCATTCAACTGAATTCGATCCTAATACAGAACATCCAATTATTGACACCATCTCTGGCAAAAAAGAAGTAGAAGATTTGGGGGGAGCTCTTCGTTTAGGACTATACCCTTGTAAATTAACAGAGGGAACAAGAGCATATCATGCATATAAAGACGAAATAATTTATGAACGTCATCGTCATCGGTTTGAGTTTAATAATTTTTATCGACAAGCGATGGAGGATAAAGGTGTTATTTTTTCTGGGACAAGCCCAGATAATCATCTCGTTGAAATGATTGAACTTAAGGATCATCCTTGGTTTGTTGTAACTCAATTCCATCCGGAATTTACATCACGGCCAAATCGGTCACAACCGTTATTCCACGATTTTATAGAAGCGTCTATAAAAATTAATGACAAATAAAAAGATTGTTAACATAAAAAGCCTTATCCGAATTAAAAAGGATAGGCTGTTTATGTTTAGTGCAGAGGCATCTTTTTATCGTTGAGAAAGCAATTAATTTAATTACATATTATATTCAGCGAGTATTTCATCTATTGTAAACTTTAAAGCGTGATAGATAAACAAAGCTGCAATTGATGAAGGAAAACAAATACGTTTTCCTTCATCACTAGGTAGAAGTCCTTTTATTACATTTGTATTAATATGTACATCTGCTATAGAAGCTAAGTCATCGACAGCATTCAATGCTCCTGAAATAGCGACGAATGGAATCTGCTCCTTTTGAAGTTGTTTTGCAACTTGAATCGTTTTACTGTCAGTTGAAAAACGGGAAATGAGAAGTACTCGGTCTGCTTTAGATAATTTACCTGTTTCCCTAAATGACAAGGGTTTACTGTTTTTTAACGGTTCTTCTCCTTTTGTTGCTTCAGCACAAACTGCAATCATCTCCTCTGTGCCATGAATATAAATATAGCCTTCTCCAATAACAGCTTGAGCTAGTAGTCTTGCACCTTCTTCGATGGATAAACCTTCCTGATTGTTCACCTTAGAAAATAAACCTGAAAGTTGGGTTGAAAACATTTTTAACAAATTTATAACTCTCCTTTTCTAATTGATCTTTTGATTAGGTTAATAAATATACAAATAATTACATAGAGATAAAAGAAATTTATTTTAAATGTAAAAATATAGCAAATAAAAAGAGTTGTGAAGGATTTTTCATATATTAGATCGAATTTAGTATATGGAGAACTAGTAGGGGGGAATTTTCCTTGATAATCTTTAATTTTTAAGATAGAAACAAATATAGTGAGGCACTATTCTATCATAAAAGAAAAGAGGTGGCTATATGAAAGGGAAAATATTAATTGTAGACGATCAATTTGGGATTCGAATTTTATTAAATGAAGTATTACAGAAGGAAGGTTATGAGACGTTTCAAGCGGCCAATGGAGTACAAGCATTAGAAATATTAAATAAATATTCTCCAGATCTTGTTTTACTAGATATGAAAATCCCTGGAATGGACGGAATTGAAATTTTTTTAAGAATGAAAGTGATTGATGACGATATCCGTGTCATTATTATGACTGCTTATGGAGAGTTAGATATGATTCAAAAGGCTAAAGACCTAGGAGCTTTAACGCATTTTGCAAAACCATTTGATATTGATGATATTCGTGCTGCTGTTAAAAAATATTTACCTGTCAATTCTAAATAGGATTTCTTTAATTTTTTAAAATAAGCGATGAGTGTTGTTTCATTTATAGAACGAATTGTGAAAAAGTTGTACGATAAATAGCAATTCTTTTTTCGTTTTGGTATGATACAAGTGATTTGTTAAGAGATAGTCATTTTTCAAGATCGCAAAATTAAAGTGGATATTGGAAATGATGACGACAATTAAGGAGGAAGAAGAATGCCTTTAGTTTCTATGACCGAAATGCTTAACAAAGCCAAAGCGGAAGGCTATGCAGTAGGACAGTTTAACTTAAATAATCTTGAATTTACGCAAGCAATCCTTCAAGCAGCTGAAGAAGAACGTTCACCAGTTATTTGCGGTGTTTCTGAAGGTGCTGGTCGTTATATGGGTGGTTTTAAGACAGTTGTTGCAATGGTAAAAGCGTTAATGGAAGAGTATAATATTACTGTTCCGGTAGCAATTCATCTTGATCATGGGTCAAACTTTGTAAAATGCGCAGAAGCTATTCATGCAGGCTTTACATCAGTGATGATCGACGGCTCGCACCTTCCGTTAGAGGAGAATATTGCGATTACAAAAAAAGTAGTGGAGCTTGCTCATATCCATGGTGTTTCAGTTGAGGCAGAGCTTGGTCGAATCGGCGGACAAGAGGACGATCTTGTAGTAGATAATGCAGAAGCGATGTATGCTATCCCGTCTGAATGTGATCGCCTTGTTCGTGAAACAGGTGTAGATTGCTTTGCTCCCGCATTAGGTTCAGTTCATGGGCCATATAAAGGTGAACCGAAGTTAGGCTTTGACCGTATGGAAGAAGTAAAGAAATTAACAGGGGTACCACTCGTACTCCACGGGGGAACAGGTATTCCTACAAAGGATATTAAAAAGGCGATTTCTTTAGGTACAGCAAAAATTAATGTTAATACTGAAAATCAAATAGCCTCAACAAAAGTTGTAAGAGAAGTATTAGCTGAAAAAGTGGACCTTTACGATCCGCGAAAGTATTTAGGTCCAGCACGAGATGCGATTAAAGAAACGGTTAAAGGGAAAATGCGCGAATTTGGTTCTTCTGGAAAAGCGTAATCCTTTTGTTATTATAATGACAACAACATGAAACCGCCTAAATTAATAAGGCGGTTTCAATTCATTTCAATAATCTTGATTTTTTTCTATCTTTAAGAACAATAGAATGGAGGAATGTAAAATGAAATTTTTTATTGATACAGCTAATATTGAGGAAATTCGTGAAGCTTATTCATTGGGGATTTTATCTGGGGTTACAACTAATCCTTCGCTTGTTGCCAAGGAGAATATCTCTTTTCATGATAGACTTAAAGAAATTTCTTCACTAGTACCTGGTTCAGTTAGTGCAGAGGTAATTGCTCTTGATGCCGAAGGGATGATTAAAGAGGGTAAGCAGCTAGCGGCGATCGCACCGAACATTACGATTAAAGTACCAATGACACCTGATGGTTTAAAAGCTGTACACGCTTTTTCAAATGAAGGAATAAAAACAAATGTAACCTTAATTTTTAGTGCCAACCAAGCATTGCTTGCTGCAAGGGCAGGAGCATCATATGTATCTCCTTTTCTAGGCCGTCTTGATGATATTGGACATAATGGACTAGAACTGATCTCAACTATTTCCGAAATATTTAAAACTCATCATATCGACACAGAAATTATTGCAGCATCAATTCGTCATCCACAGCATGTGACAGAAGCCGCTTTACGGGGTGCCCACATTGCTACAATTCCTTATAAAGTATTAAATCAGCTATTTAAACATCCATTAACAGATAAGGGAATTGAAACGTTCCTAGCCGACTGGAATGCCAGCTCACAAAAAAGCTGAACCGACTGCCCAGCGGCGACAAGCACTGAAACTTCTGTCGGAAAAGTCCAGCGGACTTTGCCAGAAGAAGTGAAGTGACCTCGAGCCGCTAGGAGGAGAAGCTAGAATAAAAAAAAAAGCTGAACCGACTGCCCAGCGGCGACAAGCACTGAAACTTCTGTCGGAAAAGTCCAGCGGACTTTGCCAGAAGAAGTGAAGTGACCTCGAGCCGCTAGGAGGAGAAGCTAGAATAAAAAAAGCTGAACCGACTGCCCAGCGGCGACAAGCACTGGAACTTCTGTCGGAAAAGTCCAGCGGACTTTGCCAAAAGAAGGCGAAGCTACAATTCTTATTGTGAAAAATTGGTTTTATCTTATCGATATGATTTTTTGATATAATTTAAAAGATCTATATGAAAAAATTTATGATTAACGTACATGAATTTTTAATTTTCGTGTAAACTAATAAATAGACATAATGTCGGAATATGTTTATTCAAAATGGAAAATATTGCCTGATTTAACTTGATTATATTAAAGCAAACCTTGTTAAACTGTGTACATACTTTCTTAATAGCCAGTGCAAATCATTTGTTAATCTCAGCTGGGAAGGGAGTCAAAAATGGAAAAGCTTAAAATTGCAGGAGGGTATTCGTTAAAAGGAACAGTCCGAATCAGTGGTGCAAAAAATAGTGCTGTTGCCCTTATTCCGGCTACAATTTTAGCTGATTCGCCTGTAACAATAGAGGGTTTACCGGAAATTTCAGATGTTGGGATTTTAAAAAATTTACTTGAGGAAATAGGCGGAAAGGTTCAGCTTTCGGACGGGGAAATGACAGTTGATCCAACTTCAATCATTTCGATGCCGTTGCCAAATGGAAAAGTAAAGAAACTCCGGGCCTCTTATTATTTAATGGGGGCGATGCTCGGTCGATTTAAAAAAGCAGTCATCGGTTTGCCGGGAGGCTGTCATTTAGGGCCAAGACCAATTGATCAACATATTAAGGGATTTGAGGCATTAGGTGCAAGCGTAACGAATGAACAGGGGGCTATTTATCTTCGGGCGGATGAGTTACGTGGAGCACGGATTTATTTGGATGTTGTAAGTGTTGGTGCTACAATTAATATCATGTTGGCAGCGGTTCGCGCAAAAGGGCGTACCATTATAGAAAATGCTGCCAAGGAGCCAGAAATCATTGACGTAGCCACTTTATTAACAAATATGGGAGCAAAAATTAAAGGCGCTGGGACAGATATTATTCGGATTGATGGAGTCGATGTTTTACATGGCTGTAGACATACAATTATTCCTGATAGAATTGAAGCAGGAACTTACATGATATTAGCTGCAGCAGTAGGAGAGGGGATTTTAATTGATAATGTAATCCCTCAACATTTGGAATCTCTTATAGCTAAACTCCGTGAGATGGGTGTGCGTGTAGAAACAAGTGATGATGAAATTTTCATTACAAGTTCCAATAAACTCACAGCAGTAGATATTAAAACTCTTGTTTATCCCGGCTTCCCTACAGATTTACAGCAACCTTTTACAGCACTTTTAACAAAAGCTGCAGGCTCTAGTGTTGTAACTGATACAATTTATGGTGCAAGGTTTAAACACATTGATGAGTTGAGAAGAATGAATGCGGATATTAAAGTTGAAGGAAGATCAGCGATTATTAACGGACCAATAAAACTTCAAGGTGCAAAGGTGAAGGCAAGTGATTTACGAGCTGGAGCAGCATTGGTAATTGCTGGATTGATAGCTGAAGGAATTACAGAGGTAACAGGGATTGAACATATTGATAGAGGCTACAGTCATATAGTTGAAAAACTAAATGGTCTAGGGGCTACAATTTGGCGAGAAAAATTGACTAAAGAAGAAATTGAACAATTAAAAAATGCTTAAAAGTTAAATTAGCATATATAATTTGATTTGTTAAGACTAGAAGGCAGAGGGATGACATATAAGTTTCCCAATCCTTTTCGAACAACTTATGAGAATAAAAAAGAACAGATAGGAATAACTTGGGAGGCGCAAGAACTAATGGAAAGAAGTTTATCAATGGAACTCGTCCGAGTAACAGAGGCAGCTGCAATTAAATCAGCCCGATGGATGGGACGCGGAAAAAAGAATGAAGCGGATGATGCGGCTACTACTGCAATGAGAACTGTATTTGATACAATACCGATGAGGGGAACAGTAGTAATCGGCGAGGGAGAAATGGATGAGGCTCCAATGTTATATATTGGAGAAAAACTCGGAACTGGACAGGGACCTCAAGTTGACGTTGCAGTTGATCCATTAGAAGGAACAAATATTGTTGCTTCAGGTGGTTGGAATGCGTTATCTGTTTTAGCTGTTGCTGATCACGGCAATTTGCTTCATGCACCAGATATGTATATGGATAAAATTGCCGTTGGACCAGAGGCAGTAGGTCAAATTGACATCAATGCCTCAGTTCAAGATAACTTAAAATCTGTTGCAAAGGCGAAAAATAAAGATATTGAGGATTTAGTGGCAACTGTTCTAAATCGGCCTCGCCATGAAAAGATCATTGCAGAACTACGTGAAGCTGGTGCACGAATTAAGTTGATTGATGACGGAGATGTCGCTGGAGCCATAAATACTGCTTTTGATCATACTGGTGTTGACATTTTATTTGGGCTAGGAGGGGCTCCAGAAGGGGTTATAGCTGCAGTAGCATTAAAATGTCTAGGCGGTGAAATTCAAGGTAAGTTAAATCCTCAAAATGATCAAGAAGTTGAAAGATGCAAAAAAATGGGCTTGGATCTTAATAAAGTATTGCGGATGGAAGATCTCGTAAAAGGAGATGACGCTATATTTGCCGCTACAGGTGTTACTGATGGGGAGCTTTTACGAGGAGTACAATTTAAAGGAACCTACGGTTTAACATATTCAGTTGTGATGCGGGCAAAGTCTGGAACAGTTCGCTTTATTGATGGTCGTCACAGCTTTAAAAAGAAACCAAATTTAGTAATTAAACCGTAAAAAAATAAGCTCCTTGCCTTCAAACTAAGGAGGAAAGGAGCTATAAAAAGTATAATTTTAAAAAATATAGTTGATTATTATTATATCAACAAGGTAAAATAGAAGTTGTTTTTTATAAATTATAGATATGCTGCTTTTACAAAAATCACTTCTCATGCTTCAAGAAGCCTTCAACTATTTTGTTTCCCTTTTCCGTTTATATCTGTTTTTATATGTAAATGAAGCAATTATATAGGGAATAATAGAATTTTATTAAAGTGTGGTGTCAAAATGGAACTGACTATTTCAAGTCTAGAAAATATGAAATTAAAGGAATTGTACGAGCATGCCCGTAAATATAAAGTTTCATATTACAGTAAACTGACAAAAAAAGAATTAATTTTTGCAATCTTAAAGGCTCGAGCTGAGCAAGAGGGCTACTTTTTTATGGAAGGTGTCCTTGAAATTATTCAATCTGAAGGTTTTGGATTCTTGCGTCCGATTAATTACTCACCGAGCTCAGAGGATATTTATATATCCGCATCACAAATTCGCAGATTTGACTTACGAAACGGTGATAAAGTATCTGGAAAGGTTCGTCCTCCAAAAGAAAATGAGCGTTATTATGGACTTTTACATGTTGAGGCTGTAAATGGAGATGATCCAGAATCTGCGAAAGAAAGAGTTCACTTTCCTGCGCTAACTCCTTTATATCCAAATCGTCAAATGATTTTAGAAACATCGAATCGAAATTTATCAACGCGCATTATGGATCTCATTACCCCCGTCGGTTTTGGTCAACGCGGATTAATTGTTGCCCCTCCAAAAGCTGGGAAAACGATGCTTTTAAAGTCAATAGCTAATAGTATTACTACAAATCACCCTGAGGCAGAATTAATTGTATTATTAATTGATGAACGACCTGAAGAGGTAACGGACATAGAACGATCTGTAGCAGGTGATGTCGTCAGCTCTACGTTTGATGAAGTCCCAGAAAATCATATAAAAGTAGCTGAGCTTGTTCTTGAACGAGCGATGCGCCTTGTTGAACATAAGCGAGACGTCGTCATTTTAATGGATAGTATTACTCGTTTGGCGAGAGCTTATAACTTAGTTATACCTCCAAGCGGTCGTACCCTTTCAGGAGGAATTGATCCAGCAGCGTTTCACCGGCCAAAACGCTTCTTTGGGGCTGCCAGGAATATTGAAGAGGGCGGTAGTTTAACTATTTTAGCAACAGCATTAGTTGATACAGGATCAAGAATGGACGATGTTATTTATGAAGAATTTAAAGGAACGGGTAATCTTGAGCTTCACCTTGATCGTGCTTTAGCCGAAAGGAGAATTTTCCCAGCTATAGATATTCGCCGATCTGGAACAAGGAAAGAGGAACTTCTTATTAAGAAAGAACATCTTGAGAAATTATGGGCAATTCGCAAGGTGATGTCAGATACTCCAGATTTTGCAGAAAAGTTTTTAAGAAAATTAAGGCAAACAAAATCAAATGAAGAGTTTTATGAACTTCTTGGTGAAGAGCTGAAGGGAAATAGCGCAATAAAACGTTAGTATTAGGGGGAAAATCCCATATTGCAAAACAAATTTCACCTTGTTATAATAACGACAGTGTGTTTAAAAAAATTTCAACTATCATCAGTAACCAATACTCTCACACTGATAGATAGTTACAGTTGTTCAAGTTCTTAAAGAACGAGAAATAACTGCGATATATTGTATCGCACGACATAACTCTGTTTCGGAATGACTCAGGGCGAAAAGGAGATGAGAAAGATGAAAGCTGGTATTCATCCAGAATACAGAAAAGTTAAAGTGAAATGTGCTTGTGGGAACGAATTTGAAAGCGGTTCTGTAATTAACGAGGTGCGTGTTGAGATTTGTTCTGCATGCCACCCGTTTTATACTGGTCGTCAAAAATTTGCTGATGCAGGCGGACGAGTTGATCGTTTTAATAAAAAATACGGCCTTAAGTAATCGACGGTTAAAACAGGCAAGAGAGAACATTCCTTGCCTGTTTTTTGTTTTAAAACGGATGGAAGGAGAGGCCGTCATGTACGTAATGAAGCAAAGCGGATGGATTGAAGTTATATGTGGCAGCATGTTTTCAGGTAAATCGGAAGAGCTTATTCGCAGAGTGAGGCGAGCTCAGTTTGCTAAGCAGCAAATTGCTGTTTTTAAGCCGGAAATTGATAATCGATACAGTAATGAACAAGTGATCTCTCATAATGGTTCATCCGTGATGGCTATATCGATCAATAAAGCAAATGAAATTTTTAAACATATACACGCAAATATGGACGTCATTGCGATTGATGAAGTACAATTTTTTGATGAAGAAATTGTCGCAGTTATTCAACAGCTTGCAAATAGTGGTTATCGGGTAATCGCGGCTGGTTTAGATCAAGATTTTCGCGGAGAACCTTTTGGACAAGTTCCACAATTAATGGCGATTGCTGAGCTTGTAACGAAATTACAAGCGGTATGTGCCGTATGCGGTTCACCAGCAAGCCGTACTCAACGTTTAATTGATGGCAAGCCTGCATCTTATGATGAACCAATTATTTTAGTTGGTGCTTCTGAATCATATGAACCGCGCTGTCGTCATCATCATGAAGTTCCTAAGTCAGCTACACAAAAATTAGAGTAATGTCACTTGCATCTATTTTGGTGCAGGTGACATTTTTTTAATTGGACAAATTTGGCCGGAACAAACCCACCTCTTAAAGGACAACCTATCGTTAGGGAGGTGAGCAAAGTTTGAACATAGTAAAACTAATTATTGGAATATTCACAATGCTATTAATATCAGCATGTGCCCAAAATGTTGACACGGCATATCAAACAAATGATGACAATGGAACAAGGTTAAATGCAAATCGAAATGCGCGGGTAGTTAAAGACGATGCAAATATTGATCGTGCTTCTAGCCAAAATCCTAATTTTATTAATATTGCTGGAAATGGGCGCAGTACTGGTCAAGATATTGATAAAGCTCGACAAGTTATTAAATCATCAACTAAATATCAGCCTGGAGAAGTATGGATAAATGGGCCGAATATGTGGGTGACAGTTTATCAAAAAGAAAAGCTAAGTCAAAAGGAAAAAATTCATGCAGAAGCTAGAGTGCACAAAATTTTAACAAGAGCCCTTCCACGGTATAATATTGAGGTAAAAGTAAGAGAGGATCGAACATAAAATCTAGTCGGTTCATCTCAAAGATGAGATGAATCGACTAGATGAAATTTTTCTAGAGGCTCAATTCAAACGATTCTTCATAAGGATTTTCCTCAATTTCAAATCCAAGATCTTCAATCATTTTATAATCATTATTAGCTTCTTGACCTGCAGTGGTTAAATAATCCCCGACAAAAATAGAATTAGCAATAAACAGACCAAAACTTTGTAATGTGCGTAAATTATATTCGCGTCCGCCTGAAATTCGAATTTCCTTTTTCGGGTTTACAAATCGAAACATGGCAAGTATTTTTAAGCATTGAATAGGAGTTAATTGATCCATGTTTTCTAACTTTGTTCCTTTGATCGGATGTAAGAAATTAACTGGAATTGAATCTGCATCTAATTCTTTTAATGCAAATGCCATTTCGACAATATCATCTTTAGTTTCTCCCATACCACAAATCACGCCTGAACATGGTGAAATACCTGCATTTTTCAATATTTCAACAGTATTAACTCGATCTTCATAGCGATGTGTAGTTGTAATTTCATGATGGTGGTTCGCACTTGTGTTTAAATTATGGTTAAAGCGATCAACACCAGCGTCTTTCAAAAGCTCAGCCTGTTCCTCATTTACAAGACCTAAGCATGCACAAATTTTTAAATTTTCTACTTCATTTTTTATATCTTTAACTGCATCGACAACTGTATTCACCTCATTATCAGTGGGCTTCCGTCCACTCATTACGATACAGTATGTACCAATACGATTTTTTTTGGCTGCTTTCGCACCTTCTAAAATTGTTTGTTTACTTACGAGAGGATAGCGGTCAATCTCACCTTTTGCATTGATGGATTGTGAACAGTAACCGCAATCTTCTGGACAAAGTCCACTTTTTGCATTAATAATTAAATTTAGTTTTACCTTTTTTCCATAATATTTTCTTCTAATAGCGTAAGCAGCATCAACTAAATTGAGAATACTATCATCTTTAGCGTTAAGAATATGTAACGCTTCCTCCTTAGTCAATTCATAACCGTCTATCACCTTTGAAGCTAATTCATTCCAATTCATAAAAAGTCTCCCTCCACACTATATGTTAACTATATTTAAATAAGGTTTACAAATAATTATAGAACATCCAAACTAAAAAAAGAATATAAAAGGTAAAAAATCTTTTGAAAATGTTGAACTTTCTTGATTACGAATCTTTTTTTGTTCAATATTAACTTTGAGGTATAAAATTTTTTCAACATAGACTAGAGTGCAGAGAATGGTGGAAGCTAAATGCTGGTTGGAAGATGATTCATATGAATCCTACATGATTGAAGTTTTGTTTTATCTATAATATAATTGTAATGTTATGGAGAAAAAAAGAGGTGAATTACCATGTTTGATCGACTTCAAGCGGTTGAAGACCGTTATGAGAAATTAAATGAGTTGCTAAGTGATCCTGAAATCATAAACGATCCTGAAAAACTGCGTGAATATTCTAAAGAGCAGTCTGATATAGATGAAACAGTACAAACATATCGAGAGTATAAAGAAATTTGCCAACAATACGAAGATGCAAAGGCAATGCTCGATGAGAAGCTTGATGCAGAAATGCGGGAAATGGTCAAAGAAGAGCTTGATGAGCTAGGAGAAAGCAAGGAAGCTTTAGAAGCTCGTTTAAAAATCTTACTTATCCCAAAAGACCCTAATGACGATAAAAACGTTATTATGGAAATACGAGGTGCAGCTGGTGGAGAAGAAGCAGCCCTTTTTGCCGGCAATCTTTATCGAATGTATAGCCGTTACGCAGAAGCAAAAGGGTGGAAAACAGAGGTAATAGAAGCTCATTCCACTGGACTTGGGGGCTATAAAGAAATCATTTTTATGATTAATGGTAAAGGTCGTTATTCAAAATTAAAGTTTGAAAACGGTGCCCATCGTGTACAGCGCGTTCCGGAAACCGAATCAGGAGGAAGAATTCATACATCTACAGCTACGGTTGCATGTTTGCCAGAAGCAGAAGATGTAGAAGTAGATGTTCATGAGAAAGATATTCGTGTTGATACATTTGCCTCAAGTGGACCAGGTGGACAAAGCGTAAATACAACGATGTCGGCAGTTAGACTGACACATTTGCCGACTGGAATTGTTGTTTCATGTCAAGATGAGAAGTCACAGATTAAAAATAAAGAGAAGGCAATGAAGGTTTTGCGTGCTCGAATTTATGATAAATTTCAACAAGAAGCTCAAGCAGAATACGATCAACAAAGGAAATCGGCAGTAGGTTCTGGTGATCGATCCGAGCGAATTCGTACGTACAATTTCCCGCAGAACCGTGTGACTGATCATCGCATCGGATTAACCATTCAAAAGCTGGATCAAATTCTAGAAGGGAAACTGGATGAAATTATTGATGCGCTTGTTTTAGAGGACCAATCAAGGAAATTGGAAAATGAAAACAATGGGTAACATAAAGAAAATATACGAAGCCTTAAACTGGGCTTCTTCTTTTTTAATACAGTCCGGACGTGATAAAAATGCAGGAGAGTTGTTACTCTGTCATTTTACAGGAATGGAACGTGCTCAATTACTAGCCAACTTACAAAGTGAAATGGAAGAAGATATATTGAGAGCGTTTGAAGATGCTATTTATCGCCATATTGAAGGTGTTCCTGTTCAATATTTAATTGGTAAAGAAGAGTTTTATGGAAGAACATTTATTGTAAACAAAGAAGTTCTTATTCCTAGACCTGAAACAGAGGAACTTGTACTTGGAACTATACAGCGGATTGAGCGTTTTTTTTCTCAAAGAAAGCAACTTAAGCTTGCCGACATTGGAACAGGAAGCGGAGCAATTGCCATTACGTTAAAGCTAGAGAATCCGTTTCTTGATATTTCGGCAACAGATATATCCGTAAAATCAATAGAAGTAGCAAAAAAGAATTCGGTTCGTTTAGGGGCAGATATTCAGTTTATTATCGGAAATTTGTTAAGTCCATTTATTGAACAAAAAAGGACACTTGATGTTGTGATCTCTAATCCGCCTTATATTCCTGAAAAAGATATTGAAATATTATCTCCTACAGTAAAAGACTATGAACCACATCAGGCATTGTTTGCTGGGTCAGATGGTCTGCAATTTTATAAAAGGTTTATGAATGAGTTACCAGCAGTTCTAAGTGAAAAGGCTCTCGTTGGTTTCGAAGTCGGAGCTGGACAAGCAATAACTGTTGCAAATTTATTTAAAAAAACTTTTCCAGTAGCAAACGTAGAAATTGTTAATGATATTAATGGTAAAGATCGCTTTGTTTTTGCAGAAATAATGAAGGGGTTTATAAAAAGTCAATATTTGAATTAATTTCTCCAAACTGGTTGAAAGCGCATGTCAACAGTTTAAGACCTTGAACATATGATTCGAGGTCTTTTTGGTGCGCCCGGCAAGCGCATGAACTATAGGGTGCAAGTCCCAAACCCCGAAGACAGAAGTAGAGGTTAGCCAAGAGCAAGGGTGTCCGTGGTGACATGGAATCTGAAGGAAGCTGGAGGCAAAACACCGATCCGAGGAACACGAATCTCATACAAGGTTAGATATGATTGAGTGAGTTTGCCAAACAAAATAAAGCTCTTTCTGCCGAAGGCCATATCAAGTAAATGAGGCGGATAGATGGTGTGAAAGTGCATGCGCTTACCCGGGGAGTTCTGACAGAAACGTGAAGTTCTGTTCATAACCTAGTTGGATTAAACGAAGATCGAGAATGTGTCTATGGAAGAATTGGAAGAATCCTCGGACAAGGATCAGAAACCTCACTTGCTTAAAGATTCCATACGGAAAAGCGAATACCCGGAAAGGGTACTGGCGTATTTCAAAAAGCCCCATATTATACAGTATCTTCGGCATTCCTACTGGGAAAGCCAAGGACTGAAAAGTCTGCAAGTTCGTTACGAAACTTTGCGTTATTCATCTTAATTGAACCGCAGTATACGGAACCCTACGTACGGTGGTGTGAGAGGGACGGAAAGTTATTTAACTTTTCTCTTTACTCGATTAAAATTACAAATTTATGCAGATGATGGATAGATAAAAAGTTACATTCAATCTTTTTAATTTTAATAGTTTAGGATACTTATACCTTGTCCATACTGTTGTAGTGAAGGGGCGGTGCTAAAAATGAAACAAAAAACAATTGCATGGAGTTATTTAATTATATTATCAATAGGAACAATTTTAAATTTATATATACCTAAAGCAGAGGTGGTGGCAAATGATGTCACCATTATTCCACAGGAGGCAATTCGACTGCGGATTTTAGCAAATAGTGATTCTAGCGATGATCAACAATTAAAACGATCTGTTCGGGATGCGGTCAATAAAGAAATAACAGAATGGGTTGCTGATTTAACGTCAATAGAAGATGCGAGAGAATTAATTAAGTCGCGATTACCTGAAATACAAAAAATTGCTGAAGTAGTAGTCAAAAAAGAGGGTGTTTCTCAAACTGTTGATGTTGATTTTGGTAAAGTTCAATTTCCAACAAAGCTTTATGGACAGTTTTTATATCCAGCGGGAGAGTATGAAGCGATTCTTATTACACTTGGAAACGGAGAAGGAGCAAATTGGTGGTGTGTTTTATATCCGCCTTTATGCTTTCTTGATTTCTCAAACGGTGTTGCCGTGAGTGACGGTTTTGAAGGGGAAAGTAATAAAGAAGATAATATTAAAGAAACAATTGAAAATGAAGCATCTAGCCAGTATAAACAAGTAGAAACTGATAGAAAAACCGAAGTAATTTCTGAAGAAAAAAATGAAAAAAAAGTGGAAGCGATCTCTAAGGGGGAGACTAGTAAAACGGTAGAAACAAATTCTAAAGAAGAGACTAATAAGCCAGGAGAATCAATCTCTAAAGAAGAGACTAATAACACAGAGGAGGTAATCTCTAAAAATGAAACCGACAAAACGGTAGAAGCGCTTGCCGAAGAAACGAGTACGAAAGTGACGCTTAATGAAGGTGAAACGATTAAAGAAATAGATGATAAAGTTAATGAACATCCTGTAAAGGAGACTGAAAATGTCGAAACGGTTCCCCTATACGTTGAAAATGATGAAGAACCTATTAAAGTTAAGTTTTTCATAAAAGAATTATGGGAAAAGATATTTTAATAGTGAAAAAAATTTATAAATTATTTGTTCTACTTTGCCTACTCTTTCATATTCATAGAAATAGAATAGAGGAAGTTGAGGTGGAGGAATATGCAAACTGTATTACGTCGAGCAAATAAATGTGATTTACCGAAACTAATAGATTTTCTTGACCGTGCTAACATTGGTACAGAAGGGATTACAAGTTCTGTTGATTATTTTGTTTTAATGGAAGATGTTAATTGTAACATAAAAACAACATTAGGAATTGAACCTCTTGGAGAAATTGGTGTACTTCGATCGCTCGTACTTACACCTGGAACGAGTGAGGAAGAGTTACTCGCTTTATTCGAACAGATCTTGCATTTAGCGAAAGAGAAAGAAATGAAAGAAATTTATTTAGCTTCGAATAAACAAGAGACAGTACCTTTTTTGGAAATGCTCGGTTTTTCCTATACGGGTATGAAAGAGTTACCAAAAAAAATTTTTGAGTCTGAACATGTCTCTCACCTTTTAACTGTGGATGATTTGTTTTTTATGAAATTATTCATATGAATTGTGGATATAACACCAAAGTTATCCACTAAAACAATAAACTTATTCACAATTTGTGGACAAGACTTGTGTTCACGACTTTCTTCTTTTATACTTTCAACGTAATCTTTAATAAAATGCTTAAGATTACACAGAAAGTATATTTTTTTGAAGTTTAAGAACGGAAGTGGATAAAAATGAACACAAAAAAAGTTAATTAATAGTGGATAAAAATGTGGATAATTTAGAAAGTTGTCCACAAATTACACAAGCAGCTGAGCTTTTACAGAAAAATGAAGTTGTCGCGTTACCTACTGAAACAGTTTATGGTTTAGCTGGAAATGCGAATGATGATAAAGCGATCGTTAAAATTTTTTCGGCAAAGGGAAGACCGGCTGATAACCCATTAATTATTCATATTGGGGATTTCGATCAGCTCAATGATATCGTCAGTGAAGTTTCAAATGAGGCGAAAAAATTGATGAAAGCTTTTTGGCCTGGGCCGCTGACGCTTGTTTTAAAGAAAAAATTTGGCACACTTTCAAATCGGGCCACTGCAGGACTTTCAACAGTCGCTGTTAGAATGCCTAATCATCCTATTGCTCTTGCCATTATAAAAAAGTGTAAGCTTCCTATTGCAGCTCCAAGTGCAAATCAATCAGGAAAACCTAGTCCAACAACGGCAAAACACGTTTATGCTGATTTAGCAGGAAAGATATCTGCAATTGTAGACGGTGGTCCAACTAATGTAGGTGTGGAATCAACAGTTGTTGACTGTACAGAAAACCCGCCGATTATTTTACGACCTGGTGGGATTACAAAAGAACAGCTTGAAGAAGTCATTAAAACTGTTGCGATTGATCAAGCCTTAATTGATAAGGGGGCCGCTCCAAAATCTCCTGGGATGAAATATCGTCATTATGCTCCTAATGCCCCGTTTTTTTTAGTTGAGGGAAGCCGTAGTTTTCTGCAGCAACTTGCAGACGAGAAACGAGCTGCCGGATTAAGGATCGGTATATTAACAACAGAAGAATATAAAGACGAGTACGAGGCGGATGTTGTGTTAGCATGTGGCGAAAGACGCAATCTTGAGTCAGTTGCAAGTCATTTATATGAAACGCTTAGAACTTTTAATGATCTACAAGTAGATATAATATATGGAGAAGTTTTTCCACCCATTGGTGTAGGACAAGCAATTATGAATCGCCTTTCAAAAGCAGCAGGAAATCAACTTATTAAAGAAATAAATGAGAGCTAATTTTATTTTCCTTATCATTTTCTTGTCTTTAGACTGAAGTAAAAATCCAAAATAATTATTTGTGAGAGCTGATTATGCTCTCTTTTTGCATTTGTTTGTAAACGTGACCAAGTAAATAATTCCTTCTAAAAAATTCTGTAAATGCATATGCTTGAATGATGCTAGTCCAAGGAGGAAAACTCATGACAGAAGTAATTGAGGAATTATTTACTTTACTTTTAATCGCCTTTGCTTTAGGAATGGATGCTTTTTCAGTCAGCTTAGGTATGGGGTTGTTTAAATTACGTCTGCTCCAAATTTTTAAAATTGGCATTACGATAGGTTTTTTTCATATTTGGATGCCTCTTTTAGGGATAGTACTTGGTAAGTATTTATCGGAATATTTTGGGGTAGTTGCAACATATATCGGCGGAGCACTGCTAGTAATTCTCGGAGTCCAGATGCTGTTATCAAGTTTTAGTTCTAATAAAAATAATGTGATGAAACCTATTGGTTTCGGGCTGTTTATATTTGGCTTTATTGTTAGCTTGGATAGTTTTTCAGTTGGGCTAACTTTTGGAATTTATGGTGCGCGAATTATGTTAGTCATTATTAGTTTCGGAGTAGCTACTACAATTTTGACTTGGACTGGTTTAATTTTAGGACGGAAGGTTCAAGGCTTCCTTGGAGATTATAGTCAAGCGTTTGGAGGCAGCATTATGCTTATCTTTGGATTGAAGCTACTCATTTGGTAATGTTACGGATATATATCCCCTCTATTTTGAATTAAGCTTTTTTAGCTTATAATAGATAGAAAGGGGGACGACCAATAAATGATCAGAATTTTGTTTGTTTGCACAGGAAATACTTGTCGCAGTCCGATGGCAGAAGCCATTTTAAAAAGCAAAAAAATAAACGGAATTGAAGTGAGATCAGCTGGTGTTTTTGCTGTTGAAGGCAATCAATCATCACAAAATACAAAGGCTGTATTATTAGAAAACAACATTGACCATTTACATCAATCGGCACTATTAACAGAAAAACAAATAGAATGGGCGACACATATTTTAACAATGACAGCTGGTCATAAATCCGCTATAATGAATCATTTTCCTCAAGCTGTTAAAAAAAATTTTACATTGAAAGAATTTGTCGGAGAAGAAGGCGATATTATTGACCCATTCGGGGGATCAATTGAAGTGTATAGATCTACATTTACAGAATTAAATGATTATATTGGAAAAATAGTGAGCAAGTTACAGAAATAATACTTTTTTAAAAAATGATCAAAGAGTTCACACTGATTTGAAAACACATGTTAGTTCGAGACGTTGAATGCAGGGGCGTTCATACGTCCTTATAACGAAATATTGATGTAAGAGTTTAGATTGCTCTACTTTATATTTTCATGTCACTATGTCAAAATAAGTTTTACATATGGATTAAATTCCTTTAGGAGGTTATGACAGATGATGGTTGCAATTGGATCAGATCATGGAGGAGTAAATATTCGTGAAGAGATAAAGAAGCTGATGGACGAAATGGGAATTGAATATAAAGATTTTGGCTGCGAATGTGGCACGTCTGTAGACTATCCTGACTATGCATTACCTGTTGCAGAGAAAGTAGCATCAGGTGAATTTGATAAAGGCATTCTTATTTGTGGAACTGGAATTGGAATGAGTATTGCTGCAAATAAAGTAAACGGAATTCGTTGTGCTTTAGTTCATGATGTATTTAGTGCAAAGGCAACACGTGAACATAATGACAGTAATATTTTAGCGATGGGCGAGCGGGTGATTGGTCCAGGATTGGCAAGAGAAATTGCAAAGGTTTGGTTAACAACAGATTATGAAGGCGGCCGCCATGAGCGTCGTGTTGGAAAAATTTCTGAGTATGAAAGTAAACGTTGAGAAGTTACCTTAATGGCAGAAATATTTTTATTCAGCTGACCAACAAACTATAGTTAATTGTATATGGGTATAAGCTATCCTGCGTTTATGATTTGCGTAAAAGTTTACTTCAACTATCTCAGGCAATTGAAGGTACACTTTTATGAAAAGGGTTGATTTCATGGATAAGAAAATAAGCAATCTAGAGCAACAATTTGCTGAAATATTAGCAGATTTTTAAAAAGAGGCTAATTTAGCAAGCCATCATCTTCTTGTTATCGGCTGCAGTACAAGTGAAGTAATTGGAGAAAAGATTGGGACTGCAGGTACAATTGATGTGGCTAAGATGATTTATCAGGAACTAAAGAAATTTCAAAAGAAAACGGGTGTACAGCTTGCATTTCAGTGTTGCGAGCATTTAAATCGGGCACTCGTTGTTGAGCGAACAACGGCTAAAGAAAAAATGTTAGAAGAGGTATCTGTTATTCCAGCTCGAACTGCGGGAGGAGCAATGGCGACGCATGCGTTCCGGCATTTTCATGATCCAGTCGTTGTTGAGTTTGTAAAAGCTGATGCAGGTATTGACATTGGTGATACGCTTATTGGGATGCATTTAAAGCATGTTGCAGTACCTGTAAGGATTAAGCAAAAATCTCTTGGAGCTGCACATATTACTTTAGCAAAAACTAGACCGAAGCTAATTGGGGGCGAGCGGGCTGTTTATAAAAGTGATTCACAAAGCTGCAGTTTTTAAGCTATTTACCTATGCCCTTCAAAAAAACAGTTTGATTTTTACAAAGTCAATTTAATGAATTATTCATTTTAAATTTATTTTTACACTGTTAATGTTGCAAATTATGTAACTGTTTGCTTTAATGACAACAGAACTGTTTGAAAGGAGCAATAAGAATGGAATGGCAACAAGATGCAAAAGAATTACTGGATGAGTTATTGAAGCCAATTCCTGTATTTGCACGTCCAATGGCAAAGAAGGGGATTGAGAAAAGCATTTTAGCTTCTGCTGAAGGAAAAGAAGCGGTTACAAAAGATGATGTTGTTCGTGGGTATATTGCTGCATCCTCAGGAAATATGAGGGAGAAAGCAATTAAAATGTTAAAAGTTAAAGGGTTTGACGTTTCTGAATATGAAAATACCCTTTAATGAATTTGGCTTCATCCAAAGGAGGATGAAGCCGTTTCCATTATTTTAATTAATATTATTTAACAGCATTAGTTATAAGTAAAAATTTACCCAACTTCCTTTTATAAATAAAAACATGATAGAATATTAGTGAATTTTTCTAACAATCGGCGGTTGGATATATACATATGAACGGCGTGCTGATAATAAGAAATCGTAAGGAGGATATTGATGAAATATTTACAACAGCAAGATCAACTAGTGTTCCAATCAATTCAAGATGAACTAAAACGTCAACGGAATAATATCGAATTAATTGCATCTGAGAACTTTGTTAGTGAAGCGGTAATGGAAGCACAAGGTTCAGTACTAACAAATAAATATGCTGAAGGTTATCCAGGAAGACGTTATTACGGAGGCTGTGAGTATGTTGATGTAGTCGAGGATTTAGCACGTGATCGCGCAAAAGAAATCTTTGGTGCTGAGCACGTAAACGTTCAGCCACACTCAGGAGCTCAAGCGAATATGGCAGTATATTTTACCATTTTAGAGCATGGAGATACTGTACTTGGAATGAACTTATCGCATGGTGGTCATTTAACACATGGTAGCCCCGTAAACTTTAGTGGAATTCAGTATAATTTCGTTGAATATGGTGTAGATAAAGAAACTCATACAATTAATTATGATGATGTTCTTGAAAAAGCACGTGAACATCAGCCAAAACTAATTGTTGCAGGTGCAAGTGCATATCCTCGTGTAATTGACTTTAAAAGATTCCGTGAAATTGCTGATGAGGTAGGGGCCTATTTAATGGTAGATATGGCTCACATTGCAGGACTCGTCGCAGCAGGCTTGCATCCTAATCCTGTTCCATATGCAGATTTTGTCACAACAACAACTCACAAGACATTACGTGGGCCAAGAGGCGGAATGATTTTATGTAAAAAAGAGTTTGCAAAGAAAATTGACAAATCTATTTTTCCTGGCATACAAGGCGGTCCGCTAATGCATGTTATTGCTGCTAAAGCTGTTGCATTAGGCGAAGCACTTCAAGGGTCATTTAAAGAATATGCACAACATATTATTGATAATGCACAACGTTTAGCTGAAGGTCTAAAAAAGGAAGGTTTAGATCTCGTTTCTGATGGAACAGACAATCATCTTTTATTATTAGATCTTCGCTCCTTACGGATAACTGGTAAGGTAGCAGAAGCTGTTCTTGATAAAGTTGGTATTACTGTCAATAAGAATACTATACCATATGATCCAGAAAGCCCATTTGTAACAAGTGGTATCCGAATTGGAACTGCTGCTGTTACTTCACGCGGCTTTGGATTAGAGGATATGGATGAAATTGCTTCAATCATTGCATTAACATTGATTAATCATGAAGATGAAGGCAAGCTTGAAGAAGCAAGTAATCGTGTGGCAGCTTTAACAGAGAAGTTCAGTCTATATCCTGATCGTTAAGAGTAAAAAGGGGGTGTCCAATAAGTCGATTTTCGACTATTGAACGCCCCTTTTTATGTTCAAGAATGCTGATTCTTGATTTTCAATTTTAACTATATTAGTCCTTTGGGGGCAACCTCTTTTAACTCTAGAGAACATATCGTTAGAAGGATCTTTTTAGTATAGTTGAATAAGAACTGCAGTAGTTTAGCAGCGCCTTTTTATTAACTAAAATGACGATTCCTTTACAATTTTTCAACATTGTTGCTGATTGATTCTTTTTTCTGTAAAATGATACGAAGTGTGTTGTTCGCTTTTTAAATTCCTTTATGTTGTTATAACGAATAATTAGGGGAGAATTTCTATAACTGAAAGGCGTGTGAGTCAGCGGTTCCACACAAGAAAACAACGATATTTAATTATTAAAAGGAGAGATTTCAATGGCAAAAGTATATGTATTCGATCATCCGCTTATTCAGCATAAGCTTACATACATCCGTGATAAAAAAAAGGGAACAAAAGAATTCCGCGAACTTGTTGATGAAGTGGCGACGCTAATGGCATTTGAAATTACTCGGGATATGCCGTTAAGGGAAGTGGAAATTGAAACTCCTGTAAGTAAAGCAAAATCAAAAATATTATCAGGCAAAAAAATCGGCATTATTCCTATTTTACGGGCTGGTTTAGGAATGGTAGAAGGTATTTTAAAATTAATCCCCGCAGCGAAGGTTGGTCATATCGGGCTTTATCGTGATCCTGACACATTAAAACCAGTTGAATATTATGTAAAGCTGCCTAATGATGTTGAAGAAAGAGATTTTATCGTTATCGATCCGATGCTTGCAACAGGAGGATCAGCTGTGGAAGCAATCCATTCTTTAAAGAAGCGCGGTGCTAAACATATTAAATTTATGTGTCTTGTTGCAGCTCCGAATGGTGTAGAGGCAGTTAAGGAGGCACATCCTGACGTGGATATTTTTATTGCAGCCCTTGATGAAAAGCTAAATGAACATGGTTATATTGTTCCGGGACTTGGAGATGCAGGTGACCGCCTTTTTGGTACAAAATAATAAGGGGGATAATTAACAGTGAATGCGCCTATTAAGGTAATGACCATTTTTGGAACAAGGCCAGAAGCAATTAAGATGGCTCCGCTTGTACTTGAATTAAAAAATCGCCCAGAGCACTTTGAATCAATTGTAACAGTAACAGCTCAGCATCGAGAAATGCTTGATCAAGTACTAAATATTTTTAACATTATTCCTGACTATGATCTAAATATTATGAAAGACCGCCAAACATTAATTGATGTTACAACTAGGGGTTTAGAAGGATTGGACAAAGTGATGAAGGAAGTAACGCCTGATATCGTTTTAGTTCATGGTGATACAACGACAACTTTTATTGCTTCGCTTGCTGCTTTTTACAATCAAATTGTAATTGGCCATGTCGAAGCTGGATTACGTACTTGGAATAAGTATTCTCCATTTCCTGAGGAAATGAATCGACAATTAACCGGGGTATTAGCAGATCTTCATTTCTCTCCAACTAGAAAATCAGCTGACAACCTTCTGAAGGAAAGCAAGGAGCAAAAAAGTATTTTTATTACTGGAAATACCGCAATTGATGCATTAAAGACAACAGTTAAGAAAGAATACGATCATGAAGTATTACGTAAAATAGGAAAAGATCGATTAATTTTATTAACAGCCCATCGCCGTGAAAACTTAGGTGACCCGATGAGAAGTATGTTTAGAGCGGTGAAAAAAAATGTTGAAGAACAGAAAGATGTCCAAGTTGTTTATCCAGTTCATTTGAATCCAGCTGTTAGGGAGATAGCAAACGATATTCTTGGAAATGACCCTCGTATTCATTTAATTGAACCGCTCGATGTTATCGATTTCCATAATTTCGCTGCAAATGCTTATCTCATTTTAACTGATTCAGGCGGTGTTCAAGAGGAAGCACCTTCGTTGGGTGTTCCCGTACTCGTTTTACGTGATACTACTGAACGCCCTGAAGGAATTGAAGCAGGTACATTAAAGTTAGCTGGTAATAAGGAGCAAGAAATTTATCAGTTAACAACTGAATTATTAACAGATAAAAGAGCTTATGAAAAGATGGCTAAAGCTGTTAATCCGTATGGTGACGGCAATGCTTCAAAACGAATCGCTGATGCAATTCTTTACTATTACAATAAAACAGGAAATCGTCCAAAGGAATTTAATATTGAATAAAATAACGATGCTCCTCTTCTATCATTTATAGTAATTGATAGAAGAAGAGCTTTTTTTACATTTAAAGTCAACACCTTAATAAATTGTTACATGCATACTCCTACTTAAGTTGGAAAAAATGAAAAAAGTAGGGGGAGTGGCTAATGGTTCGAAAATACTTTATTTTTACTCTTTTTTTCCTTCAAATATCAAGTATTGCTTTTGCTTATCCATCGATTCCAGAAGAATCACCTCATGATTTCAAAACAGTCATTGTTATATTACAAGAAAATATGTCGGAAGATGAGATAAAGAAGTTAGTGAAGGAATTTCCTGATTTACAGCTTCGTTTTGTGTTTCAACATGCCTTAAACGGATTTTCAGTGAGAGGAAAGTTACATTCAATTGAAAAATTAAAATCAATGTACAAAGTACAGTCTGTCTCACCTGTAATAAAATATAAAGCAACAACTCCTAGAAATGTTGATATAATAGGCGGTAATGATATTAGAGGATATTTTGATCATAACAAGCTTCGCTTAACTGGAAAAGGTGTTACTGTAGGTGTTATTGATACAGGAATTGACTATAATCATCCAGACTTACGCCGAAATTTTAATGGTGGAAAAGATTTAATTGATCATGATGATGATCCGATGGAAACGATAAATAATGGGAAAAACAATACAGTGCACGGTACACATGTAGCAGGCGTGATTGCTGCAAATGGTAAAATTAGAGGGGTAGCTCCCGATGCGCAAATCATTGCTTATAGGGCATTGGGCCCAGGAGGGACTGGGACAACTGAACAAATTATTGCAGCGATAGAAGCGGCAATTAAGGATAAAGTCGACATTTTAAATCTTTCATTAGGGAACAGTGTTAATGGTCCTGACTTACCGATTAGTTTAGCGCTTAATCATGCGGTAGAAAAAGGGATTACAGCAGTAACATCAAATGGAAACTCCGGTCCGCATCTTTGGACAGTCGGTTCACCAGGTACTGCTTCTAAAGCAATATCAGTCGGTGCCTCAACTCCACCTATGCACATTCCTTATTTAAAAGCTGGAGATATGTCAAATATGAGGCTTGAGCCGCTACAAGGCTCTTTAAATTGGAGCTTAGATCGTTCATACGAAATTGTTGATGGCGGATTAGGAACGAGAAAAGAACTAAAAAATGTAAAAGGAAAACTTGTTTTAATAAAAAGGGGAAAAATTACCTTTACTGAAAAAGCAAAAAATGCTCATGAAGCTGGGGCAATTGCAACAATCATATACAACAATACGAAAGGAAATTTTATCGGGAATTTAGAAGAAGATGTTGAAATACCTGTAGCTTCTTTATCAAAGGAAGAAGGAGAACGATTACAAGAAAGGTTAAAGAAACAGCAGACTTTTGCTGCAACTTTTCTGAAAGAAGAAAAGGATTATCTAGCGGATTTTAGTTCTAGAGGCCCAGTGACAGTTTCGTGGGAAATTAAACCCGATATAGTTGCACCAGGGGTTGCAATAAATAGTACTGTTCCAGAAGGGTATTTATCACTTCAAGGTACAAGTATGGCATCTCCTCATGTAGCAGGGGCAGCTGCATTAATAAAACAAGCTCATCCTGATTGGCGTCCAGAGCAAATTAAAGCAGCATTAATGCATACTGCAAAGCCGATTAAAAGAAGGGATGGGACGCCTTACCGAACATTTGAACAAGGGGCAGGAAGAATCCGGATTGTTGAAGCAATTCAGTCAGAGACACTCATATACCCTCCATCTATTCAGTTTGGAAAATTTAAATATTCAGGTAAGAAACAGCGTCAAAAAATATATGTTACCGTTGAAAATGTTAGTGAAAAAAGAAAAAACTATTCCTTTACTATTCCAAAATCAACAAAAGGATTATATTGGAAACTCCCAAAGGCCTTTACATTACAGCCTAATGAAAAGAGAAAATTAGCGATAGAGCTTGAAGTACAGCCAGCTAGTACGAAAGAGAAAATATTTGATGGTGTCTTGATTTTAACTGAAGGAATAAATAACATCCGTATCCCGTATATTTATGTTGTTGAGGAGCCTGATTATCCGAGAGTGATGGGCTTTGAATTTGAAATGGGAGATGGGGACGAATCGTATAGATATGAAGTATATTTACCTGGCGGAGCTGAGGAGTTTGGGATTGCTCTTTTTGACCCAGACCATTATCAATTTCTTGATTTTTTAGATTGGGAACGGAATGTCGGAAAAGGACTTTTAGAAAAACAAATTGCTACCAACCAACTTCCAAAAGAGGGGACATATCTCGTAAAAGTATTTGCGAAAAAAGCAGGCCAAGAAGATACCGTAGAGCAAATTATTCATATTGAAAAACCAATAAAAAACCATTAATGAATATAAAACACAATTGAAGATAAAATGCAATAATATTATGGGATAAAGAATGAATTTTTTGTGAACTTGCCAAAAAATACTCGACAATAATGTGAACTTTTTCACTGCAATTCATTGACATTAAAAGGGGGCTATTGTATGCTATTCAAGGGAATAAGATGATTATGTTATCAATTTTTTTACCATGTAAATATAACCATAATTTTATTGTAAATATACCTGTCTAAGATCCAGTTGTTTAGGCGGGGTATGTTTATATGCTTAAAAAAAGACGTTATTAATTTAAGACGTTACTAATTTAAAGCGATAACATATATGTCCTATGATTTAAGTAGGTTGCCTATTTTCTGTTCAATCTAGCTTTTATCATATTCGGATTATTTTAAAGATTGACGGACTTTTTAAGTATTGTTCGTTAAGTCCGTTATTCTTTTTAGGAGTTAAACAACGATGCCGGAATTGCAAGAATTATATGGAAGACTTCGAAAATATATGTTTTACTTCCTGTCTATTTATGTACTCGGCTGGGGGTTTACGGATTACCAATCTATCTTTTTAGGACTCATCCTTGGTACAAGCCTAAGTTTTTTTAATTTGTGGTTATTAGTTAGCAAAACAACTCGTTTTGGAGAAGCAGTGGCAAATAGCCAAAAAGTTCGATCGCTTGGAATGTTAACGCGAATGGCAGTCGCAGTTTTAGGAGTTATGGTTGTTATATGGTATCCTCATATGTTTCATTGGATTAGCTTCGTTTTGGGATTAATGACATATTACATCGTCATTATGATAGATTTTTTTCTTCAGACTATTCGAACACGTAAACAACGGGAAGAGAGGTGAATGTCGTGGGCCATAAAGACCCTATATACGAGTTTTTAGGACTTAGTTTTAATCTTTCTAACGTTTTGATGATTACAGTTACTAGTGTCATTGTCTTCATCATTGCAGTAATCGGAACCAGAACATTAGCAATGAAGCCAACTGGTATGCAAAATTTCATGGAATGGATAGTTGATTTTGTAAAAGGAATTATTAACAATTCAATGGACTGGAAAACAGGCGGACGTTTTCTTATGCTTGGTTTAACACTCATTATGTATGTATTTGTAGCCAATATGTTAGGACTTCCTTTTGCATTTGTCGTTGACGATGAATTATGGTGGAAATCACCAACTGCTGATCCGGTCGTAACGCTATCATTAGCTGTTATGGTTGTCGGTTTATCACATTATTATGGTGTAAAAATGAAGGGAATGAAAGAATACGGTCGTGATTATTTCAGACCTGTTGGATTCATGTTCCCATTTAAGATTATTGAGGAATTTGCAAATACGCTCAGCCTTGGTCTCCGTCTTTACGGTAACCTTTATGCGGGTGAGGTTCTTCTCGGTTTACTAGCTGGATTAGGAACTAGCAGTGTTTTCGGCGCTGTTGGTGCTGTCCTTCCTATGATGGCATGGCAAGGATTTAGTATGTTTGTAGGGGCAATCCAAGCATTTATTTTTACATTATTAACAATGGTTTATATCTCACATAAAGTGAGTTCAGACCATTAATATATAACCTGTTCATAACATGAACAAAAATGATTATTCAATAATTTTTAATACATTAAAGGAGGAAATTTAGAATGGGTGCTTTAGCAGCAGCAATTGCAATTGGACTAGCTGGATTAGGTGCTGGTCTAGGTAACGGTATGATCGTTTCAAAAACAGTAGAAGGAATGGCTCGTCAACCAGAAGCACGTGGTATGTTACAAACAACTATGTTTATCGGGATTGCATTCGTAGAGGCGATTCCAATCATGGGCGCAGTTATTGCATTTATGGTACAAGGAAGATAATCTTCGATAAAAAAAAGTTCAAAAAGGCGAAGATCATTCATTAGAACCTTCGCCATTCCTTTATGTAGCAATAAAAGCGAATTACTCGTGAATAAATAAGTGAACGACTCTTGAAGGGAGTGAACCTATCTTGTTAACAAACGGTTTTGTACTAGCGTCTGCCTGGACACCTGGAGACGCAATTTACCAGCTGATTACGATTCTTATTTTATTAGCGTTGCTAAAAAAGTTCGCTTGGGGTCCGTTATTAAACGTAATGAAGCAGCGCGAAGATCATATAGCTAATGAAATTGATGCTGCAGAAAAAAGCCGTCTGGAAGCAAATAAATTTTTAGAAGAACAGCGCAAGCTTTTGAAAGAAGCTCGACATGAAGCTCAAGCATTAATTGAAAATGCGAAAAAACAAGGTGAAGTTCAACGTGAAGACATTATTTCAGCATCACGTGCCGAAGGTGAGCGGATGATTGAATCTGCTAAACTTCAAATTGAACAACAAAAAGAACAAGCAGTTGCAGCAATTCGTGAACAAGTGGCTTCCTTATCTGTGTTAATCGCTTCAAAAGTTATTGAGAAGGAATTGAGTATTGAAGATCAAGAAAAGCTCATTAACGACTATATCCAAGAGGCGGTTGAAAAGCGATGAGTAACTCGACAGTAGCAAAGCGTTATGCGATCGCTCTTTTTGAATTAGCAAAAGAACATAAGATTATAGAGCAAGTGGAAGAAGAGCTTCGTGTAGTCCAGCGTGTGTTTGAAAAGGAATTAAACTTAATGACTATATTAAAATCTCCGAAGCTTCCAATTAACAAAAAGAAGGAGATTTTAAAGATTGCTTTTGCTAATGTAAATCCTTTTGTGCTAAACACGCTCATGATTTTGGTTGAACGTCATCGTGAAGATCAAATAACTAGTGTTGTTTATCATTTTATTGAGCTTGCACATGATAAGAAAGGTATTGCAGAAGCAATAGCATATAGTGCTCGTCCGTTAACAGACGAAGAATTAAAAGCATTATCTGCTGCTTTTGCCAAAAAGGTTGGCAAAAAAGCATTACTTATTAATAATGTTGTTGACTCTCAATTGCTCGGTGGAGTAAAGCTCCAAATTGGTAATCGGATATTCGATGGTAGTGTCCGTGGTAAAATTGAGCGTCTTGAACGGCAACTATTAGGCTAAAGATTCGTAGATAGGGGTGAAACTCATGAGCATCAAAGCTGAAGAAATTAGTGCACTGATAAAAAAGCAAATTGAAAACTATCAGTCAGAAATAAAAGTTAGTGATGTAGGTACTGTTATCCAAATTGGGGACGGTATCGCTCTTGCTCATGGCCTCGACAATGTCATGGCTGGTGAGCTTGTTGAATTTTCAAATGGCGTCATGGGAATGGCTCAAAACCTTGAAGAAAATAATGTAGGTATTGTTATTCTCGGTCCATATACAGAAATTCGTGAAGGCGATGAGGTTCGACGTACAGGACGTATTATGGAGGTTCCTGTAGGTGAGGAGTTAATAGGTCGTGTTGTTAATCCGCTAGGACAACCAATTGACGGAATGGGACCAATTAATACAACCAAAGCTCGTCCAATTGAGTATCCTGCTCCCGGAGTAATGGATCGTAAATCTGTTCATGAGCCACTACAGACAGGTATTAAAGCAATCGATGCATTAGTACCAATTGGACGTGGCCAACGGGAATTAATCATCGGTGACCGTCAAACTGGGAAAACGTCTGTAGCAATTGATACAATCCTAAATCAAGCAAATCAAGAGATGATTTGTATTTATGTTGCGATCGGACAAAAAGAATCAACAGTACGAAACGCAGTTGAAACATTACGTAAATACGGAGCATTGGACTACACAATCGTTGTATCTGCCTCTGCTTCTCAGCCGGCTCCTCTTCTTTATTTGGCTCCTTATGCTGGTGTAGCCATGGGTGAGGAATTTATGTATAACGGAAAACACGTGCTTGTTGTTTATGATGACCTTTCAAAACAAGCAGTTGCTTATCGTGAACTTTCTTTATTGTTACGTCGTCCTCCAGGACGGGAAGCATATCCTGGTGATGTTTTCTATTTACACTCTCGTTTATTAGAAAGAGCTGCTAAATTAAGTGATGCAAAAGGCGGCGGATCACTTACTGCACTTCCGTTCGTTGAAACACAAGCAGGGGATATTTCTGCTTATATCCCAACAAACGTTATTTCGATTACAGATGGTCAAATTTTCTTACAGTCAGATTTATTCTTCTCTGGTGTACGACCAGCTATTAACGCAGGATTATCAGTTTCACGTGTTGGTGGCGCAGCTCAAATTAAGGCAATGAAAAAAGTTTCAGGTACGCTTCGTCTTGACTTAGCAGCATACCGTGAACTTGAAGCATTTGCTCAATTTGGTTCTGATTTAGATAAGGCGACCCAAGCAAAACTTGCGCGCGGTGCCCGTACAGTTGAAGTATTAAAACAGGATTTAAATAAACCGATTAAAGTTGAGAAGCAAGTTGCAATTCTTTACGCATTAACACGCGGCTTCTTAGATGATATCCCTGTAGGGGATATACGTCGTTTCGAATTGGAGTTTTATAGCTGGTTAGATCACAACCGTTCTGAGTTATTAGATCAAATTCGTACAACTAAGGCGTTACCATCTGATGAAGATATGAAATCAGCAATTAATGACTTTAAGAAAACGTTCGCAGTTTCTGAATAAAGGTCTTTAGAAACTTTTAAAGAGGGTGGTGAGAGCCTGTGGGATCTTTACGCGACATAAAGTCTCGAATTACGTCTACTAAAAAGACGAGTCAAATTACGAAAGCAATGGAAATGGTTTCTGCTGCGAAGTTAAATCGAGCAGAAAGAAACGCAAAGTCTTTTGTTCCTTATATGGAAAAAATGCAAGAAGTTGTTTCTTCAATTGCAAATGGAAGTAAAGACGTATCTCATCCTATGATGAAATCCCGTCCAATTAAAAAAAATGGTTATTTAGTTATTACTACTGATCGTGGTTTAGCTGGAGCTTTTGACAGCAATGTTTTACGCCACGTTTATAAAACAATTCAAGAACGGCACAAATCTAATGATGAGTATGCGATTATTGCACTCGGTAAAGTCGGACGTGAGTTTTTTGTTAAACGCGGCGCAAATGTCGTTCTAGATATAGTTTCATTACCTGACCATCCGTCTTTTACTGAACTGAAAGATATCGTAAGTAAAACAGTAGGGTTATTTATTGATGGGACATTTGATGAACTATATTTACATTATAATCATTTTGTCAGTGCTATTCAGCATGTTGTAACAGAGAAGAAGCTGTTGCCGCTTACGGATATTTCTTCTTCTAAAAAGCTTACTTCATATGAGTTTGAGCCATCTGCAACTGAGATTTTAGAAGTCCTATTACCACAGTATGCAGAGAGCTTAATATTTGGAGCATTACTTGATAGTAAAGCAAGTGAACATGCTTCTCGAATGACGGCAATGAAAAGTGCTACCGATAATGCAATGGAACGAATTGATTCACTTACTCTTAGTTATAACCGTGCGCGTCAGGCAGCGATTACACAAGAAATTTCAGAAATTGTTGCTGGTGCCGCAGCTTTAGAGTAATGTAAAACAATCCGTCAAAAAATAAAAATTAAACTTACTTACCGTTAAATGAAGTTTTGACCATGGATACTTCGATTAAGTGGGGTACAAAAAAGAACGAAGAGAATTTTTAGGAATATATTTGTCGTATGATCAGACATGAAATAATGCCAGATTCAAATTTTTCTTTTAAAGTATCTATGGTCCCCTATACTTTATATTGTCTACAGAGTACGTTAGGAGGGAAAAAGATGAGCAAAGGACATGTTCTTCAAGTTATGGGTCCGGTTGTTGACGTAAAGTTTGAAAGCGGACACCTTCCTGAGATCTATAACGCATTAGTCATTGATCAACAAGCGGATAGTGACTCAGGAGTTAATATTAAATTAACTCTTGAAGTAGCTCTTCACTTAGGTGATGATACTGTTCGTACAATTGCTATGGCTTCTACTGATGGTTTAACACGTGGAACTGAAGTTATTAATACAGGTGCACCAATTTCTGTACCTGTTGGAGATGTAACATTAGGGCGTGTATTCAACGTTCTAGGTGAATCAATTGATTTAGATGAACCGTTGTCTTTAGATGTTCGTCGTGATGCAATTCATAAAGAAGCGCCAAAGTTTGAGCAGCTTTCTACTGAAGCTGAAATTCTTGAAACAGGAATTAAAGTTGTTGACTTACTTGCTCCATATATAAAAGGTGGTAAAATTGGTCTTTTTGGTGGTGCTGGTGTAGGTAAAACAGTTTTAATTCAAGAATTAATTAATAACATTGCACAAGAGCATGGAGGTATTTCTGTTTTCGCTGGCGTTGGAGAACGTACTCGTGAAGGTAATGACCTCTATTATGAAATGTCAGATTCAGGTGTAATCAATAAAACAGCAATGGTATTCGGACAAATGAATGAGCCTCCAGGAGCACGTATGCGTGTGGCGTTAACTGGATTAACAATGGCTGAGTATTTCCGTGATGAACAAGGTCAGGATGTATTGTTCTTTATTGATAATATTTTCCGTTTTACACAAGCAGGTTCTGAAGTTTCAGCTTTATTAGGACGGATGCCATCTGCGGTAGGGTATCAACCGACACTTGCAACAGAAATGGGTAGATTACAAGAACGAATTACATCAACAAATGTTGGTTCTGTAACATCAATTCAAGCAATTTATGTACCGGCGGACGACTATACTGACCCTGCTCCTGCGACGACATTTGCTCACTTAGATGCGACGACAAACTTGGAGCGTAAACTTTCAGAAATGGGTATTTATCCAGCAGTTGATCCACTTGCTTCTACTTCTCGTGCATTATCACCAGAGATTGTAGGGGAAGAACACTACAATGTTGCTCGTAAAGTACAACAAACGTTGCAACGTTATAAAGAATTACAAGATATTATCGCGATTTTAGGTATGGACGAGCTTTCTGATGAGGATAAGCAAGTTGTAAACCGTGCACGCCGTATTCAGTTTTTCTTATCACAGAACTTCCACGTAGCTGAGCAATTTACTGGACAGCCAGGATCATACGTTCCAGTAAAAGAAACTGTTCGTGGTTTCAAAGAAATTTTAGAAGGTAAATACGACCACCTTCCAGAAGATGCGTTCCGTCTAGTAGGAACGATTGAAGATGTGATTGAGAATGCAAAGAATATGGGCGTAGAGGTTTAATTACGGATCAGGAGGGTAAAAAATGAAGACGATGAAAGTCAGTGTTGTTACTCCTGATGGCCCAGTATATGAGTCAGATGTGGAAATGGTAAGTACAAAGGCTCAGAGCGGTGAGCTTGGAATTTTACCTGGTCACATTCCAATGGTGGCACCGTTACAAATTGGCGCCATCCGTTTAATAAAAGATGGAAAAACAGAATATGTTGCTGTAACCGGCGGACTTTTAGAAGTTCGATCTGAGCAAGTAACAATATTAGCGCAAGCTGCTGAGAAATCAGAGAATATTGACGTTGATCGTGCTTTACGTGCAAAAGAACGTGCGGAAGAACGTCTACGTCAACAACGGCAAGAAAATATTGATTTCAAACGAGCAGAACTCGCGCTTCAACGGGCAATCAACCGTATTTCGGTAGCCCAACGTAAAATATAATTGAACAAAAAACCCTTTGGCGATGGCCAGAGGGTTTTTTTGAGCAAGTTATAAGGAGTGAGATGAACATTGATAAACAACAACAAACGTACGCTTTTCTTTCATTTTAAAGGAATAAATGATAAAAAACAGAAGATGATTTTTACAAATCCGATACACGAAGTTGTAGCTTGGACAGTCGATGAAGTTCGTCAGTCGTTAAAAAAAATATTGAAATATACTAAACAGGGCTACTATGCAGCTGGTTATATTGCATATGAAGCAGCACCGGCATTTAATAAAACTTATTCAGTTTGTGATGCAGGAGATATGCCTCTATTATGGTTTGGAATTTTCCCCGAAATAAAAACACAGGATTTGAAAATAACAAAAGGTAGTTATGAACTTGGGAGTTGGATTTCAACGATAAAACAGCAAGAGTATAATGAAAAAATTCGTACAATTAAAAGTGCCATTAAACTTAAACAGACAAAGCAAGTAAATTATACGATGCGTCTAAAAGCGAAATTTAAGGGAAACGACAGATTGCTATTTGATCATTTAAGCAACGCTCAAAATTCAGATTATCAAGCTTATTTAGATACTGGGAGGTTTAAAATTTTATCAGCATCGCCAGAATTATTTTTCAAATGGGATGGTAAAGAGCTGACAACAAGACCAATGAAGGGGACTGCAAGAAGAGGACGGTGGCTGGAAGAAGATGAAGAAAATTATAGCTGGTTAAAAAATTCTTCGAAAAATAAAACGGAAAATAAAATGGTCGTTGAATTGTTGCAAGATGAGTTGTGTACTGTTGCAAAAGAAAGTACTGCTCCTGTATCAAGTCTTTTTAACATAGAAAAGTACCCAACAGTTTGGCAAATGACTTCAACAATAAAGACCAAAACAAAAGAGGATGCAAGCTTAGAAGAGATTTTAACAGCTCTTTTCCCATCTGGATCGGTTACAGGAGTTTCTAAGTCAAGTGCAATGGATTTAATCGCCAAGTTAGAGGATTCTCCGCGTGGAGTCTACTGCGGTGCTATCGGTTATATATGTCCAGGGGGAGAGGCGGTTTTCAACGTACCAATAAGAACAGTCATAATTGATTCTACTAAGGGAATTGCGGAGTATAGTGCAGGCGGAGGGATAACAGCTAATTCACAAGAAAAAGAAGAATATGATGAAGTGTTTGCAAAGGCAGCTATTCTAAGTGTTAAGTCAGTACCTTTTCAGTTGCTTGAAACATTTCGATTACAAAATGGGCAATATAGCTTATATGAACATCATCTCAAACGTTTACAAGCATCGGCAAAATATTTTAATTATCCTATTTATATCAAAAAGATTAGCGAAGCATTACAGCAATTTAACGTAAAGCGATCGAACTTTATCGGAAAAGTAAGACTGCTTGTTAATAAGCATGGGGATGTGACAGTCGAGGGACAGCCGATCACAGAAAGGGTTAATCAAAAGAAGCGTGTAGTTATTGCTGATCGCCCGATTGATCGCACAAATGTGTTCTTTTATCATAAAACTACAAATCGCAGTATATATGAAGCGTATAGTGATTTAATAAACGATCAGATTGATGACGTACTATTATGGAACAATCGTAAGGAAGTAACTGAGTTTATAAATGGGAATATTGTTGTCGAAACGAACGGTAAAAAATATACCCCGCCAATAAGCTGTGGACTTCTCCCAGGAACATTTAGAGCACAATTGTTAAAAAATGGTGAAATAGAAGAAAGAATAATCTATCTTAATGAACTGCCGCAATTTTCAAAGGTTTGGTTGATAAATAGTGTTAGAGGATGGGTGAGCGTAAATCTATATTTAAGTAACAGCTAATATTATGTTTTATTTAAAAAGAAATTTCCGGAGAAAGGTCATTAAATATTGACAAAAGCATATGTTTTGGAAAAAGATACTTTTGTTCTTTTCCAGTGAAAAATTAGAAATAAAACAACTTGGCTTGTAGTAAAAGGTTTTGATTTTTTTGAGTTTAGCAGTTAGTTAAGTGATAAAAAATGATAATTTTTTAAGGTTGAAATAAATTCAAATATAATACATAGGGCTTGTCGACACTTATTTATAACAGTGTTATAATGGTCTCGGCTACAATTTGAAGTACGAAAATTTTATCACATTGGAGGGGATGGGCATGGAACTCTTGAACTTATATCAGAATAACTATTTGATTGTCTTTGTGTTCCTATGTCTAGGTATCTTATTACCAATAGTGGCTCTATTTCTGGGGAAGCTTCTGCGTCCTTATTCACCGAGTGAAGCGAAGTATACCACTTATGAGAGTGGACTTGAACCTTTTCACGATTCACGAATCCAGTTCAATATCCGCTACTACATTTTTGCCTTATTATTTTTAATATTTGATGTCGAGACTGTCTTTTTATATCCATGGGCAGTCGCTTATGAAAATCTGGGGATTTTTGCATTAATTGAAATGCTTATCTTCGTGTTTATGCTCACCATTGGACTTGTTTATGCATGGAAGAAGAAGGTGTTAAAATGGATTTAAAACTAAATGATATTTCACCTGAAGAAATGGAAGAGCTAAAGCGTAATGTATTTGTTGCTACACTTGAACAAATTAAGGCGTGGGCTCGAAGTAATTCTTTATGGCCAATGACATTTGGACTTGCATGCTGTGCGATTGAAATGATGGGGGTAGGATCTTCTCATTATGATTTAGACCGTCATGGATCATTTTTCCGTGCATCACCTCGTCAATCTGATGTCATGATTGTATCGGGAACTGTTACAAAGAAAATGGCGCCTATTGTACGCCGTTTATATGATCAAATGCCTGAACCAAAATGGGTGATTGCAATGGGTTCATGTGCAACGGCAGGAGGACCATATATTAAATCATATTCAGTCGTAAAAGGTGTAGATCAAATTGTTCCTGTCGATGTTTACATTCCAGGATGTCCACCTAACCCAGCTGCATTAATTTATGGCATTAATAAGCTACAAGAAAAAATTCGTTATGAGGCAAAGACTGGGAAGAAGGTGATTTAATCCATGAGCGATGAAAAGGACCTTGAACAATTAAAAAAGGAAGCTGCCGCGAAGGCTAAAGCTGCTGCATTAGCAAAAATGAAAGCAAAGTCAAGTGAAGGCTCAACAGATGAAGAAACCGAGGATATAGCGAAACAAAAGGCGGCCGCTGTTGCGAAGGCAAAAGCTGCTGCATTAGCAAAAATGAAAGCAAAGTCAAGTGAAGGCTCAACTAGTGAAGAAACCGAAGATATAGCGAAACAAAAAGCGGCCGCTGCCGCGAAGGCCAAAGCTGCTGCATTAGCAAAAATGAAAGCGAAGTCAACAGAAGGTCCAACAAGTGAAGAAACTACTAAAGATATAGCGAAACAAAAGGCGGCTGCCGCCGCAAAGGCAAAAGCTGCTGCGTTAGCAAAGGCCGCTGCAAAAGCGAAATCAAGTGTTGGAGATGATGCAAAGGCCAAAGCGATTGCAGCTGCAAAAGCAAAAGCTGCCGCTGCTGCTGCCGCAAAAACAAAAGGAACAAAAAAATCTACTAATGCTGTTGAAGCTACTGAAGAAAGAAAGCCGTCACCAAACCAACCATACCTTGATAAATATGTAAAAGTAATCGAAGAACACCTTGGTAAAGAGGTTCTAGAAGATTCTTATATTAACCCATTGTCAAAAGATGTCCCAACATTAGTAGCTTACCCTAATACTTATTATAAAGTTGCTGAGTTTCTAAAATATAATGAACAACTTGGATTTGATTACTTATCAGATTTACATGGGACTGATTTCCAAACACATATAGAAATATATGTTCATTTTTATTCATATAAAAACCGTCAGTCCGTTGCACTCAAAGTGAAGATTGACCGAGATGAACCTGAAATTGATTCACTGCAACCTTTATGGGCAGGAGTTGACTGGACTGAGTGTGAAACTTACGATTTATTAGGTGTTAAATTTAAAGGGCATCCGAACTTACATCGGATCTTGCTTGGTGAAGATTGGGTTGGTCACCCATTAAGAAAAGACTATGAGCCGTATGATGTGGAGGTGTAACTATGATTCGAACAGAAGAAATGATATTAAACGTTGGACCTCAGCATCCTAGTACGCACGGTGTGTTTTGTCTCGTTGTTACAGTTGACGGAGAGATTATAAAAGAAGCAAAACCTGTTATTGGTTATTTGCATCGCGGAACGGAAAAATTAGCTGAAAACCTTCAATATACACAGATTATTCCATATACAGATCGGATGGATTACTTATCTGCGATGACGAATAACTATGTAATTTGTCATGCAGTTGAAACAATGATGGGCTTAGAAATTCCAGAACGAGCAGAGTATTTAAGAGTAATGGCAATGGAATTAGGTCGAGTTGCTAGTCATCTTGTTTCATGGGGTACTTTTCTACTTGACCTAGGGGCAGTGAGTCCATTCCTTTATGCATTCCGTGAACGTGAAATGATTATTAACCTGTTAAATGAATTATCAGGAGCACGATTAACTTTTAATTATATGCGTGTTGGTGGGGTAAAATGGGACGCACCAGAAGGTTGGATAGAGAAAGTAAAAGAATTTATTCCATATATGCGTCAACAGCTAGAAGGTTACCACACTTTAGTAACAGGAAACGAGATATTTATGAATCGTGTAAAAGGTATTGGGAAATATTCGAAGGAAGATGCGATAAATTATTCCTTAAGTGGACCGACCTTACGTTGTACAGGAGTAAAGTGGGACTTGCGCAAAGATGAACCATATTCTATTTATGACCGCTTTGACTTCGATGTCCCAGTTCGTGAAGAGGGGGATGTATGGTCACGTTACCATCTTCGTATTGAAGAAATAGAAGAGTCATTAAAAATTTTAGAACAGGCGGCTGATCAATTCCCAAAGGATGGGGATATTATGGCAAAGGTGCCAAGAATCATTAAGGCTCCTAAAGGGGAGGCATTCGTCCGAATCGAGTCTCCTCGTGGCGAGATTGGTTGCTACATTGCAAGTGACGGTAAAAAAGAACCGTATCGACTTAAGTTTAGAAGACCGTCATTTTATAATCTTCAAATTCTCCCAAAATTATTAATAGGCCAAAATATTGCTAATTTAGTTGCGATTTTAGGAGCAATTGATATAGTCCTTGGGGAGGTGGACGGTTAATGATCGAAGATTTACTGCACTCCAGTCCGGGTTTATTGAACTTTGGGATTTTCTTTTTGCTTGCTGTCGTTTTTTTGTTTATCGTCTTGGGGTTCGTTGCTTACGCAATTTTAGCAGAACGGAAAGTAATGGGATTTATGCAGCTTCGTCACGGACCCAATCAAGTTGGCGGCCGTTGGGGATTATTACAATCGGTTGCAGACGTATTAAAGCTTTTGCTTAAGGAAGATACGATTCCTAAAGCCGCTGATAGACCATTGTTTATCATTGCGCCAGTGATTGCGTTTGCACCTGCATTTATGGTGTTGGCAACCCTTCCTTTTACAGATAAATTTCAATTTGCTGATATAGGAGTAGGCTTTCTCTATTACATTGCTATTTCTGGTTTAACAGTAGTTGGAGTTGTAACAGGTAGCTGGGCATCTAACAACAAATATGCCCTGCTTGGGGGGATGCGTGCCGCAGCACAAATGATTTCTTATGAAATTCCACTTGTGATGTCGGTGTTAGGCGTTGTTTTTTTAGCCGGAAGCTTGAATCTTAATGATATTGTATTAGCACAGGAAAAAGCTTGGTTCATTCTTTTACAGCCAGTAGCATTTATCGTTTTTCTTATAGCATCAGTAGCGGAACTGAACCGTGCACCGTTTGATTTGCCTGAAGCTGAATCAGAATTAATTTCTGGGTTCCATGTTGAATATTCAGGTTTCCGTTGGGCGTTTTTTATGCTTTCAGAGTATGTGTATGTTTTCGCAATGGCGTCTTTAACAACAATATTATTTTTAGGTGGATGGTTGCCTTTACCATTTTTAGGATTTATCCCTGGGGCTGTCTGGTTTGCTTTAAAATTCAGTCTTGTATTTTTCCTTCTCATGTGGTTTAGAATAACATTCCCACGGTTACGTGGAGACCAACTGATGGAGTTTGCTTGGAAGGTCTTGTTGCCGGTAGCTTTAGCAAATATCTTTTTAACAGCTATAGTAAAAGAAAATTTTAAAGCTATTCTAGGCTAAGTAATCATGTTACAGGTTGTTAATTTTTTAAAAACAAGGGGTGAAATACGTGCTCGGATTAACGAAAGGTTTGAAATACACCTTAAAAAATTTGACTCGAGAAAAGGTAACCTATGACTATCCTAATCAGTCGATTCCGCTGCCAGATCGATTTCGCGGAATACAGAAATTTTATCCAGAAAAGTGCATTGTTTGTAATCAGTGTGCGAATATTTGTCCAACTGACTGCATTCAATTAACTGGAAAAAAGCACCCTGATCCAAATAAAAAAGGGAAAATTATTGATACGTACGATATTAATTTTGAGATTTGTATTCTCTGCGATTTGTGTACGGAAGTTTGCCCAACAGAAGCAATCATTATGACAAACAACTTTGAATTGGCTCAATATAGCCGTGATGAGTTGTTTAAAGATCTAGAATGGTTAGATGAAAATGATGACAATATACGGAAGGTGAATAAAGCATGACGTTATCAGGTGAATTCATTGCGTTTCTTTCTCTTGCATTAGTAGCAGTGATAGGCGGCGTGCTCTTACTAAGACTTTCCAATGTTGTGCATATGGTTGTTTCACTTGTCTTTACCTTTGTCAGTATTGCAGGAATATATGTCTTGTTATCTGCCGAGTTTATTGCAGCAGTACAAGTGTTAGTTTATTCAGGTGCAATTACGATTATTATGCTCTTTGGAATTATGTTGACACGTCATGACGATCATAGTGTGTCTCAAGTTGGGAAATGGCGAAAGTTCTTTGTCTTTTTAGGTGTTCTTGGATTTGCATTTGCTGTTTATATTGGAATCTATGACCTAGAATTTCCGGAACAGCCAAATACATTGCATGAAGCAAATACAGAACAGATTGGGGAGACTTTATTTTCTAAATATGTCATTCCGTTTGAACTTACATCTGTTGTCCTTTTAGTTGCTTTAATCGGGGCAATTATTTTGGCGAAAAAAGATGAAGATGATGAAAAGGAGGCGGATTCGGAATGAGCTCTGTTCCAATTTCAGCCTACTTGGCACTAGCGCTAATTTTATTTTGTATCGGCTTGTATGGTGCTCTCACAAAACGAAATACTGTTATAGTCCTAATTTCAATTGAGCTTATGCTTAACTCTGTCAATATTAACTTAGTAGCTTTTAGCAAATTTGGGATGATACCGTCTATTACAGGTCAAGTTTTTGCTGTCTTTACGATTTCACTTGCAGCGGCCGAAGCTGCGGTAGGTTTAGCTATCTTAATGGCTCTTTATCGAAACCGTAAAACAGTTAATATTGATAAAATGAACATGTTGAAACATTAAAATAACAAAAAGAACAGAGTGACCATCTGGCGCACGACAGTTTGTTAGTTTTAGGCGTTCAAAAATGTGCGTTTTAAAAAGGGGATTGTGATAATGATGGAGACTGCATGGATCATACCGCTTTTCCCGCTTATATCGTTTTTGTTTATTCTTCTATTCGGAAAAAGATTAAAAGGGGCAAGTGCTTTCGTCGGAATTTTACTTACACTCGTTTCTTTTGTCTACTCATTGTTGGTGTTGTTTGAACGACTTTCGTCACCGACATACAAATCCGAAGCCACATGGTTAACAATAGGAGATGTTCAATTAACAGCGGGTTTTGAAGTTAATCAGTTAAATGCATTAATGCTGTTTATCGTTTCTCTCGTTAGTTTATTAGTTCATATTTATTCGAAGGGATATATGCATGGGGACGAACGATTTCCAGTTTTCTATGCTTACTTGGGCTTGTTTACATTTGCAATGTTAGGATTAGTTCTATCACCTAATCTGTTACAAACTTATGTGTTTTGGGAGCTTGTTGGTGTTGGCTCATTCTTATTAATTGGTTTTTATTTTTATAAAGATGAGGCAAAGAAGGCAGCTAAAAAGGCATTTATCATGACACGAATTGGTGACGTTGCTCTTTTGGTTGGCATGATTCTTCTTTTCTGGCAAGTTGGAAGTTTTGAGTACGATGAAATATTTAAAGCAGTTGATGCAGGTTCAATATCTGCTGGCATGATTACGTTAACGGCTATTTTAATCTTTGTTGGTGCTGTGGGGAAATCGGGTCAGTTCCCATTACATACATGGCTTCCTGATGCGATGGAAGGTCCGACACCAGTTTCAGCATTTATTCACGCAGCTACGATGGTTGCTGCTGGAGTTTATTTAGTAGCAGCATTATTCCCACTATTCACGGCGAGTCAAACAGCACTGCTTACAGTTGCAACTGTTGGAGCATTTACTGCTATATTTGCTGCTAGTATTGGATTAGTCCAGCGTGATATTAAGAGGGTACTTGCTTATTCAACAGTTAGTCAGCTAGGCTATATGATGTTAGCACTTGGCTCAGCTGGTTATGTTGCAGGTGTGTTTCATTTAATGACACATGCATTTTTTAAAGCACTTTTATTCCTTGCTGCTGGAAGTGTCATTCATGCAATTGGTACTCAAGATATCGAAAAGATGGGAGGTTTATGGAAAAAAATCCGTATAACCGGACCAGCATTTTTGATAGGAACTTTGGCGATTAGCGGGGTACCACTTTTCTCAGGTTTTTTTAGTAAAGATGAAATATTAATAGCCGCTTGGGCTAATGGTAACATCGTATTATTTTTACTTGGTGTTATTGCAGCATTTTTAACTGCGTTTTACATGTTTAGATTATTCTTCATGGTGTTTACCGGAGAAGCGCGCAGTAAGATGGAAAATGTTCAGGAATCACCAGGTGTAATGACATTTCCAATGATCATTCTCGCAATTTTAGCTATTTTTGCGGGCTATGTGAATACACCATGGTTCGGAACATTTTTAGGTAATTGGTTAACAGAAGGAACAACCTCATTTGGATCTAGTCATATTGAAGGGCCTATTTGGATCATGATCGTTGTAACGATTGTCTCTTTATTTGGTATTTTCCTGGCGTGGCTCATGTACGGCAAAGGTTCCTTATCGCGAGATTGGCTTAGCAGTAGAGCACCAGTATCGTACAATATTTTATACAATAAGTATTACATTGATGAATTTTATCAATTAACAATTATGAAGTTTACTAAAGGCTTTAGTCTCTTTTTACAATATATCGATAAGTTCTTAGTTGAAGGGATCATTAAAGTTGTTGTTGGTACAATACACGGGCTTGGAAAAACAGGATCAAAAATCCAAAATGGTCAAGTTCAAATTTATGGAACTGTTGCATTTGTTGGCCTAGCTGTGCTAGTAGTAGTTTTTGCATTGACTGGAGGGGATTTTAGATGAGTTTCCCATATTTTTTATCAGTATTAGTTTTCTCCCCTCTACTCGGAATCTTGATTTTAATGTTTGTACCAAAAACTCAAGAAGCTACAATTAAATTAATTGGATTTTTTGCTACTTTACCAGCATTAATCCTATCTTTATTTGCTTTTTTCAAGTATCGAGCCGGTACAGACCTCGCAGATTTTTCGTATAGTACTTCTTGGATTCAGTTTTTTGGAGTTAAAGGATCTGATGAATCATTCAGCATAAATTATGAATTAGCTGTTGATGGATTTTCATTAATTATGATTGTTTTAACAGCTATTATTACTACTCTTTCCGCCGTTGCCGCCATTTATATTAAGAAAGAGTGGAAAGGTTACTTTATGCTATTTCTATTATTAGAAGTAGGAATGCTCGGTGTTTTTTCGGCGCAAAACTTAATATTATTCTTTCTATTTTTCGAAATTACACTTATTCCAACTTTTTTCCTTATTGGAAAATGGGGTTATTTCGAGAAAGAAAAAGCAGCATTTAGTTTCCTTATATATAATGGTCTAGGTTCAGCCATTTTATTAATAGTTATTATGGTATTGTTTGCTCAGACGGGGACAACTAACATTGAAGGATTAAAAGAGATTTTAGGTTCAAGTGATTATTTTTCAGATTCATTTAAATTAGGTTTGCTAATTGCACTCTTAATTGCTTTTGGAGTAAAGCTTCCAATCTTTCCGCTTCATAGTTGGATGCTCCGAGTACACGTTCAGGCCCCGCCTGCAATCGTTATGATTCACTCTGGAATTTTGCTAAAAATAGGGGCGTTTGGTATTATCCGCTTTGGAATAGGACTTTTCCCAGAGCAGTTTACATCGCTTGCTGTTTTAATTGCTATATTAGGAGTTGTAAATCTGCTTTATGGAGCGTTTTTTGCATTTGTGCAAACAGACTTTAAAATGGTACTCGCTTACTCATCAGTGTCTCACATGGGTATTGTTTTAATCGGTTTAGCTGCATTAAATGAGGCTGGAATTCAAGGTGCGATTTTTCAAGTTGTCTCTCACGGATTAATTTCAGCATTGTTGTTTTTCTTAGTTGGAGTCTTTTATGAACGTGTCAACACAACACTTTTTCCTAATCTTGGTGGATTAGCAAAGGGTATGCCATTAATGTCTGGGTTCCTTCTTGCAGGTGCAATGGCTTCACTAGGGTTACCGGGAATGTCCGGATTCGTAAGTGAGTTTATGGCGTTTTTAGGACTGTTTAAGGAAATGCCTATCATCGCTGCAATTGGTGTAATTGGAATCGTGATGACAGCTGTCTACTTATTACGGGCTGTACTTAGTATCACATATGGTAAGGCAAACCGGGATTTTCAAGGAGTATCAGATATACGGTCAATCGAGATTTTCCCAGTGGTTATTTTACTTGCTTTAACCATTCTAATTGGTGTTTATCCAAGTGTTCTTAGTCAACCGCTGCAAACAACACTTGAGACTATCATGTTAGGGATTGGGGGGTGACGCAGGATGGATCTTGAAACATTGCTATCATTTGAATGGGGAGTAATGGCACCTGAATTTATCATCCTTGGCGTGGCTACACTCCTTTCAATACTCGATTTATTTTTACCTAAAAAGATTGATCGAAGGAAATTAGGCTGGATTGGATTAATTGGTATTGTTTTAGCGGTCATTTCATTAATTACGTTGCTTGATAATGAAACGACTTCAATTTTGGATGAGACCTTCCACCTTGATGAATTTGCAAAAGTATTTAAAATGTTACTGCTTGTTGGTACAGGATTGATTATGCTCTTTGCAATTAGTTATGAACCTAAAGAAGGAATGAAGGAATACAGAGGCGAATTTTATTATTTATTGCTAGCTGCTTTATTAGGTACAATGATCATGGCTTCAAGCAATGATTTAATTACATTGTTTGTAGGACTGGAGCTTTTGTCAATTGCTTCATATATTTTAGCGGGTCTTCGCAAAAAGCATTTGTTATCGAATGAATCTGCTATGAAATATGTCATCAATGGCGGTATTTCCACAGCGATTACATTATTTGGTTTTAGTTATTTATATGGAATTACAGGAACAACGAATCTAATAGAAATGAGTGAATTAATCTACTTATTAGATTCTGGATCACAATATGTGTATTTACTTAGCCTTGCATTTTTTATGGTTTTTGTTGGTTTATCATTCAAAATTGCGGCTGCTCCTTTTCATATGTGGGCACCAGATGTGTACCAAGGAGCTCCAACACCTGTTACGTCTTTTTTAGGTGTAATTTCCAAAACAGCAGGCTTTGTTATTCTCATTAGGGTACTTTACACAGTTTTTTTTTTCGTTCCATCAGAAGAAGGGGCATTCATTTTAGAAGTGCAAAATTATCTTGCATTCCTTGCAGGGGCAACGATGATAATTGGGAATGTTGTAGCTTTAAGACAACGAAATATTAAGCGTTTATTTGCTTATTCTAGTATTGCACATGCAGGTTATTTGTTAGTGGCAGTTACTGCAGGAGCGTTCATAGACATCATGTGGTTTTACTTGGTAGCTTATGCATTTATGACAATTGGGGCATTTGCTGTAATCCAAGTGATGACTGAGAAGTCAAATTCAGAAGATATTAGCCATTTTGCAGGATTATATCGTCGATCACCGTTACTTGCCATTAGTATGGGTGTTTTTATCTTATCTTTGGCAGGTATTCCAGGAACGGCAGGTTTTATTGGAAAGATTAAGATTTTTATTGCTACACTCTCAGGTGAACCCTTGTATGTTCTTGCGGCTGTTATGATTGGGACAACGGTTATCTCGTATTTCTACTATTTTGGTATTATGACACAAATGTTTTTCCGTCCACCAGAAGAACACTCAAAGGTGAAAGTTCAGCCTGTCATGATAGTTGTAATCTTAATCTGTGCAGCGGCTACGATTATTCTAGGTTTAGCACCAAATATCGCAATTGATTTTTTGTTTAAGCTATAGAGGTATAAGCTAATAATATATTGAAACGAAGGGCTCTTCAGCCCTTTCGTTTTTTAGCATAGAATTTTAAGAAAGAATGATAGAAAGCCTCTTTACATACAAATAAAGAGAAGATGTTTCTCGATTTTGTTTCTTCTTTTCTTATGATAAAATAGTTCTCAGACTGAATGTAAGGAGGTTAATTATAAATGATCTCGGATTTTAGTCAGCAAGCCCTTATTAGCATATTTATACATCTTGTCTTCATCGCTTTAGCTTGGTGGGCTTTGCAAGCATTAAATTTTGAACGATTATTAAAAGCAAATCATGTTTTTAAAGCGAGAGTCCTATACATATTGTTGTCAATTGTAATTGGCTCTGCAGTTAGTAACTTTTTTCTTGATTATTTATTTTGGTCACAGCAGCTCCCTTTTATGTTTGATTAACAATGTTCATTTTTAAACATAACATGTAGAAAAAGTATGTTCTACAAACGAGAGAAATTCTTTTATTGTTGTATTATTTGTAAATTAAAATGATGTAGAAAGACCTATATTTTATAAGAGTGATTTTTATTTTTGTGGGCTTTGTTAAACAGTATTGTTTTTTAGGTCATTCGTTTAGGATTTTTGTCTTTCGCGAATGAACCAATAATTCTGCAGAGTTATGAACATAGCCGTTTGTTTATAAGATAAGGACCGCCTCATCCCTTTTGATTTTGTTTTACTTAATAAGGAAATATAGGTCTTTATACATGTTTATATTTCTTCCTTTTTCCATTAGAATGTAACTTAGTATGTTTTTTATACAAAAATTAATGTCTGATTGTGACGAGATTTCCCAAGTATGCTCCTTCCTTTCTTGGAAACAATGGTAATAAGGGGAGGAGTTAAAACTATGAACAAAATTTCATTAACTGCTTTATTGATTTCCATTATTTTATTTAGTTTCTTCTTTTTAGAAAATACAGCAACGATTGCGAATAATAAAATGGATTTAGCTATCCTTGCAGAGACTTTACAGGATGAGGATGTAGTTATTAAAGAATGGTCTTTACATGCGAGGAAAATCACCCCAGAAATGAATTCAAAGGAAGAAATCAATCAATTTTTTAAACAATTAAAGAAACAATTTCCCGAATGGGATTGGACAACTAAGAAAAGTGAACGCCATTACGAGATAAAAGGGGAATTATTGAATTTATCTTCTCAACCATACAATGAAACAATACATTTACGCTCTTCTGCAAATAAAAACAAGTTTGAAACGTATATAACATATGAAATTAAAGGTTATAAGTGGAGCAAAGAAGCTGAGCTTTTCGTATCAAAAATAGCAAAAAAGAAAATTGATGACATTTTTCGTGGAAATGTCACAATTTTCTCTTGTATTAAAGGTGAATTCAGTGATAGAATTGAGAAGGCTTTGTCTAGAAAGGCGAACAAATTTTTAACAATCCTAGATGGGGAAGAAATTGAGGCTTTAAGTGAGGATTCTTTTGTATCCGTTTCAGCCTATACACCACTGCTTGGAGAAGTCATTTCAAATGAAACGAATAAAATGAATTTACAACTCGCTTTAAGAACGGAAGGATTGGGCGCAAGAACTACCATCGTAGTTGGCACACCAATCATTACGGTTGAATATTAATATAGAGAAATTGGACGCGGAGGGGAATACCTTTGGAAAAGATCATCGTCCGCGGCGGACAAAGGTTAAACGGTATAGTAAAAGTAGAAGGAGCTAAAAATGCCGTTTTGCCAGTTATCGCTGCAACTTTATTAGCAAGTGATGGGAAAAGCGTAATTCATGATGTGCCAGCTCTCTCCGATGTGTACACAATCAATGAAGTATTACGCAATTTAAATGTCAATGTACAATTTGAAAATAATCAAATTACAGTAGATGCATCAGGAGAGTTAAAAGATGTAGCGCCTTTTGAGTACGTTCGTAAAATGCGTGCCTCTGTCCTTGTTATGGGGTCATTATTAGCACGCAACGGGCATGCACAAGTTGCGCTACCAGGAGGATGTGCAATTGGTTCTCGTCCGATTGATCAGCATTTAAAAGGGTTTGAAGCAATGGGCGCATCAGTAAAAGTAGGAAACGGCTTTATAGAAGCTGAAGCATCGAAAGGATTAAAAGGTGCTAAAATTTATTTAGATTTCCCAAGTGTTGGAGCAACTGAGAATATTATGATGGCTGCGACACTTGCTAAAGGGACAACAATTATCGAAAACTGTGCAAAAGAACCTGAAATTGTAGATTTAGCAAATTTCCTCAATAAAATGGGTGCAAGAGTAAGAGGTGCCGGCACAGGAACGATTAAGATTGAAGGTGTCGATGTTTTATTTGGTGCAAAACACAACATTATTCCAGATCGAATCGAAGCTGGTACTTTTATGGTTGGTGCAGCTATTACCGGTGGTAATGTTCTTGTAAAGGGAGCTGTTCCGGAGCACCTCACATCTTTAATAGCTAAAATGGGAGAAATGGGTGTAATTATTTCTGAGGAAGCCGATGGTATAAGAGTAATTGGACCAGAAAAACTTAAGGCTGTTGACATAAAAACAATGCCTCATCCAGGATTCCCGACTGATATGCAATCGCAAATGATGGCGCTACTCCTTTGCGCTGAAGGAACAAGTATGATTACAGAAACTGTGTTTGAAAATCGCTTTATGCATGCAGAAGAGTTTCGGCGGATGAATGCAGACATTAAAATTGAAGGACGTTCTGTTATTATTAATGGTCCATCAAAACTTCAAGGGGCTGAAGTAGCTGCAACTGATCTTCGTGCTGCAGCAGCACTTATATTATCAGGTTTGGTTGCTGATGGGGTAACGCGTGTAACCGAGCTAAAGCATTTAGACCGTGGATATGTGAATTTCCATCAAAAATTAGCTGCACTTGGTGCTGATATTGAACGTATTTCCGATAGAGAGGAAACGAATTTGCTAAATAAGACGTATATAGCAGACCTAAATGCTTAATCGCTAATTTATATAAGAAAACTTAGAAATGCTCTTGTCACAATATGGCAGGGGCATTTAGTCATTTTATAGTGAATTTTAATCATTCAGTAGTGAAAATTAAAAATGTAACCCCTTTCTTTAAAAAACTTCATAATTTTTATGTCGTCTATTAAAAACTAATCATAAAAGCTTGTCCTTTCTCATATGAATGAATTGAGGCTGAGCTTTGAGAAGGTTCATGCTTACTTTTTTTCTGGAGGCATCAAAAAATGAAGCAAATCAAACCAATTGTCGTACTAATCATATCACTTGTATTTGTAACATTATTAATTCCAACAGTTCTTGTTCTTCCATTTAACGATAGTAAAGCTAGCAGCAATATACTTGAAGAGATAGAACCCGTAAATACATCATCAGATGAGTCATCTATTGAAGTTGCAGTATACAGAAGCGCTAAGAAGGAAATAGAGCAGGTTTCACTTGAATCATATGTAACAGGTGTGGTAGCTTCAGAAATGCCTGCAGAGTTTGAATTAGAGGCTTTAAAAGCGCAAACCTTAGCAGCAAGAACATATATCGTTAAGCAAATGATGTCAGATGAAAAAATAGGGCTTCCAAAAGGGGCGATAGTCACTGATACAGAATTACATCAAGTATTTAAAAATGATCGAGAATTGAAAAAGCTATGGGGTAAAGATTATGATTGGAAAATAAAAAAAATAAAAGAAGCTGTTAAAGCAACAGAAGGACAAATATTAACATATAATGGAGAGCCAATTACTGCTCAATTTTTTTCTACGAGCAACGGCTATACAGAAAATTCTGAAGCATACTGGTCTAATCCTTTCCCATATTTAAAAAGTGTTGAAAGTCCATGGGACACTAAGTCGCCGAAATTTTATGATAAAAAAGTATTTTCTGTTAAGGATTTTGAAAAGTTGCTTGGTGTTAAACTTGGAGCAGATGACCAAATTGGTAAAATATTGGATCGGACACCTGGAAAACGTGTGGGAAACGTTAATATAAATGGAAATGTCTTAAGTGGAAGGGAAGTACGGGAAAAACTTGATTTAAAATCGGCTGATTTTATTTGGAAACGAAAAAACGACCAAATTATTATCGAAACGAAAGGTTATGGTCATGGAGTTGGTATGAGCCAGTATGGTGCAAATGGAATGGCGTTAGAAGGGAAAAAATATGAAGACATCGTTAAGTATTACTATCAAGGTGTAGAAGTAAGTAAATCTGAACCTTTATTAACAAACTTTACAGCAAAAAATAGATAAGAGTTGTTTCAGAACTTGTACAATGGAAGTTAAAGAGCCTTGCTTTGATATTCTTATCGGAGCAAGGTTATTTTTCCTTTCAGAAATTTTTTATTCGAACTTACGGTTTAAAATTTTTTCAATAAAGGAAACGATGATTGGAAAACGTTGATAGAATACAGCTTGATGCACAAGATACCAGCATACGATGACTCCAATACAGTCTTTTATAACGTCAATTGTCGATGCCGTTCTATATGGTACAAAAGATTGATGGATTTCATCAATAACTCCATAAAAACTAGAGATTAACGCTATAAACATATTTATTTTAGGTGTAAATTTACTTGCAGATAAAAAGAAAGTTGCCAATAGTAAGTATAAAATTGCAAATTCAATTAAATGAAGGGACTCTTTAAAAAATGTATCAAATCCTTTTGAAGGAAGCTCAATAATAGTGTTATGAGGGAGTCCGGACATGATCCAAATGATTACTATATAAGAAAATGCTAATCCTGCAAAGATGTAAGTACGCAACATAATCAATCACCTAAAAAGTTTTGTAAATGTATAAAAAAAATATTAATGCAAAAAATAAAAAAATTAATTTTTAAATAATGTATATAATTTATGTGATCTGTTCAAAATGATTGCTGAGGTGATAAAAAATGAAAGAGGAAGAAAAGAAACGACCTTCTCAAGATTCCAAGTTTTTTAGAAGACGTTGGGTATTTCCGGCCATCTATATTGCAAGTGCAGCAATCATATTAACAGGGGTTTTTTGGTATCAAAACAGTGAAAAAAATACAACAGATTCTAACAACATTGATTCCCAGGCAACTGATATTACCGGAAAAAAATATAAAGATGAACTTGCATTAGAAGTCAACAGATCTATGGAGAACTTCGTTATGCCTGTTATGAATCCTGATTCTGCTGTGATTAAAAAACAATTTTACGATTCAAAAGCTAAGAAAGATGAACAAGAAGCAGCCCTTGTATTTTATAACAATAAGTATCATCAAAACACTGGAATTGATATCGCAATGAAAAAAGGTGAAACCTTTGATGTTGTTGCTGCATTAAGCGGCAATGTAAAAAAAGTTGAAGAAGACTCGTTACTTGGAAACGTAATTGTCATTGAGCATGATAAAGGTATTGTAACACAATATCAAGCTGTAAAAGATATTAAAGTTAAGGTTGGCGATTTTGTAAAGCAAGGACAAGCTCTTGCAAAGGCCGGTCAAAGCTTGTTTAATCAAGATGCTGGTGTCCATGTTCATTTTGAAATTCGAAAAGACAATATTCCTGTAAATCCACTAGACTATTTTGATAAGCCATTAAGTTCTCTACTAGAACAAAATTCTGAAAAAGAAGGAAAATCTAAAGATGAACAGAAGCCTGCAGACGAAGGAAAATCCGAAGATGATCAGAAGCCTGCAGATGGAGGTAAATCGGAAGATGATCAAAAGCCAGCGGATGAAGGAATGTCAGAAGACGATCAAAAACCTGTAAATGAAGGAAATTTGGAAGATAAAAAATCTAATCAGAAACAAAATAACAACTTAAACGACAATAAGAAAAATATTGATAAAAAAGACGAAAAAAATAATACTAACGATGATCCAACTCGTTCAAATAAAGAAAATAATACTTCAAGTGTATCATAACCTATTAACGTTTAAAAAAATTAGTTTAGCAAAAGTGATTCACAAGTAGGAAGAGATATAGTCTCATCCTGCTTTTTTTATTTTCATCTTCTGGTATAATATTTTTTGAAAATGAAAAAGTTAGGAGAAGATAAAATGCCATATCTTACATATCCTTATCCGTCACAACGTATGACTACTATTTCTCGTAATGGGATGGTTGCTACCTCGCAGCCACTTGCAGCTCAGGCAGGTTTAACGATCTTAAAAAAAGGAGGTAATGCGATTGATGCTGCGATTGCAACTGCTGCATGCTTAACAGTTGTCGAACCAACCTCAAATGGAATTGGTGGTGATGCTTTTGCTCTTGTATGGACAAATAATCATCTATATGGTTTAAATGGCAGCGGGCCAGCTCCTAAAGATATATCAATACAAAGAGTACAACAAATGGGGCATAGAAAAATGCCAACGCACGGTTGGATTCCGATTACAGTTCCCGGTGCGCCCTCAGCTTGGGTTGAACTAAATAACCGTTTTGGTATATTACCATTGAAGGATGTATTAAAACCGGCAATAGATTATGCGAGAAATGGATATCCAATATCCCCTGTTCTAGGAGATAATTGGAGACAAGCATTTGAATATTATAAAGAGCATTTAACGGGCGTTGAATTTCAAGAGTGGTTCAAAATATTTGCACCAAAAAACCGTCCTCCATATATCGGTGAAATGTGGAATTCGGACAACCATGCTGAAACATTAACTGAAATTGCAGAAACAAACGGAAAAAGTTTTTATAAAGGGAGATTAGCTAAAAAAATTGCTGCTGCTTCAAAAGAATATGGCGGTTTTTTATGTCTAGAAGATTTAAATCGCTATAAAGCAGAATGGGTTGAGCCAATCTCTGTAAAGTACAGGGGATATGAAATATGGGAGATACCGCCGAATGGACAAGGGCTCGTTGCTCTTATGACTTTAAATATATTAAATCAATGTAAAATAACCCCTAGGGAAGACGCAAATACTATTCATTATCAGCTTGAGGCAATGAAACAGGCTTTTACAGATGGAAAAGCCTATATTACTGATCCTGCTATTATGAAAGCGAAAGTAGCTGATTTGTTATCGGAAAAATATGGACAAGATTGTTACGATAATATTCAACCAACTGCCCAAATTCCTAAGCAGACAACATTGCCAAAAGGCGGGACAGTTTATTTAGCAACGGCAGATGGGGATGGAAACATGGTATCTTTCATTCAAAGCAATTATAAAGGTTTCGGTTCAGGAATAGTTATTCCAGGTACAGGAATTGCAATGCAAAATAGAGGCAGTGACTTTTCCTTAGATCCTGGCCATGAAAATGCCCTTGCTCCTGGGAAAAGAACATATCATACGATCATTCCTGGTTTTATTACGAAAGATAATCATGCAGTTGGTCCATTTGGGGTAATGGGAGCATATATGCAGCCTCAAGGACATGTTCAAGTTGTAATGAATTTAATAGATTTTAAGTTAAATCCACAAGCAGCACTAGATGCTCCAAGATGGCAATGGCTAGGTGACAAAAAGATTGCTGTTGAATATACTTTTCCAAATAGTCTCATAAAGCAGTTAGCCGCAAAAGGTCATGAAATGCAAATATTATATGATTCAGGAAGCTTCGGCAGGGGACAAGTGATTATAAGGGATTCAAATACAGGTGTTTTAATGGGAGGAACCGAAGCACGCGCTGACGGTGCAATTGCATGTTGGTAGATTTTTTAAATCAAGATATAAATGTATATATATAAAACATGAATTGTAGTTATAGGACATTTAATCATTTAAAATGACAAATTTCTCGGGAAATATTCTCATTCATATTACAAATTACTAAGAAATTACTATCATATCGACTAACAAAGTGTTTTCAATCAGTCAGATAGCTCAAGTAAAAGAGCTTTCCGGAAAGTCAGCAGAAGCTGGTTTTCTGTTATCCTTTTATCTCGAAAGATCAACAAAAAAATTGTCTAATCTAATCAAATGAAAGTAACTAAACCATCATTTTGAAAGGACGATTTTTATAATTAATCAGAAGACCACTATTAAAAATGGACATATTACACTCAAAAATTACTTATTGGGTGGCGTTGGTTGGAAGTATTCTTTTGTATGGAAAAAAATCGACTGTCTGTTTAAAGAGAAATTAAGAGAAAAGATTAAAGAAACCTTTTGCCAGATATCTAGATATCTCAGAGCAGAAGTTCTAGAATTCACGGATATTGGAAGAGAGCTAACTCTTAAGCAGAATGACTAGCCAACCAGCTTAATAAGAAAATTGATGCCTTGACCGATGAAATTGAAGCAGTTAAAATCATTGTTCGCAAAGAGTATGGAAGCCCATCGTGCATTAAAAAACCCGGTGAAGACCCATTCTGCCAACTGCTTTTAAAAAGCGTCTTATAAGACAAAATGAGGCGAAGAAAAACAAATCGTTTCTCTTTGCCTCATTTATTTCAGGTGCTTTTTAAAAATCCTAGTTTTATTAAAATTGTAAATAAATTAAACCATCATTTTTATATGTTAGTATGACGTTTCTTCCTGTTAAAGCTTCAAATTTATGGGCTGTGCCAAAAGGAACCTTTAAAGTTAAAATTTGATCTTTCGTATTAAATTCTACTGTGAATTTATCAGCCGCACCAATAACTTTACCAGTGGTAGTTTTTATGTCGTCTCTTATGATTAGTTTTTGGCCAATTAAAATAAAGTCATTTTTTAATCCATTTGCTTTTTTAATATCCGCAACTGAAACATTAAAACGCTTTGCAATCCCCCAAAGAGTGTCTCCAGGAGCAACAGTATAAACAGCTCCTATTTTCGATTGGTTGTTATCTTTTTTAGGTGTTTGGGTTGTTTTGTTTGGAATCGTTAGAACTTGTCCAACATTGATTCGATCTGAAGTGAGCCCATTTTGTTTTTTCAATTGGTCTACAGTAACATTATACTTTAGTGCAATTCTATATAAATTATCCCCAAAAGTAACAATATGAGCGGTTCCTTTTTGTGACTGGTTATGATCATTTTTAGGTGTTTGTTCTTTGATTGTTTTGTTTGGGATTGTTAGAACTTGTCCAACACTAAGTCGGTCAGAAGTAAGTCCATTTTGTTTTTTCAGTTGTTCAACAGTAATATTATATTTCAGTGCGATTCTATATAGGTTATCTCCAGGAGCAACAGTATGGGCTTCTTTTTTTGGTGTTTGTTCTTTACTTGTTTCGTTTGGAATCGTTAGAACTTGTCCAACACTAAGTCGATCAGAAGTAAGTCCATTTTGTTTTTTCAGTTGTTCAACAGTAACATTATATTTCAGCGCGATTCTATATAAGTTATCTCCAGGAGCAACAGTATGGGCTCCTTTTTTTGCTTGGTTATGATCTTTTTTAGGTGTTTGTTCTTTACTTGTTTCGCTTGTAATAGTCAGAACCTGTCCAACACAAAGTCGGTCAGAAGTAAGTCCATTTTGTTTTTTCAGTTGTTCAACAGTAACATTATATTTTAGCGCGATTCTATATAAGTTATCTCCAGGAGCAACAGTATGAGTCCCTTTTTTTGCTTGGTTATGCTCCTTTTTAGGCGTTTGATCTTTAGGTGTTTGATCTTTAGAAGTATTGTCCGGAATCGTTAACACCTGTCCGACTTTAAGCTGGTCAGAAGTAAGTCCGTTTATTTTTTTTAATTGTTCTACGGAAATATTAAACTTCAGTGCAATTCTATATAAATTATCCCCTTTTAAAACTTTATAGCTTTCAAGATGATCATTAAAGTATTGTTCTTCATTATCACTATGGTATTCTGTTGGTACTTCCAACTTTTGTCCTATGTAAAGTTGATTTGATGTAATACCATTTTCTGATTTAAGTAATTCTACAGTTGTTTTGAATTTTTTTGAAATTGTGTCAAGGGTGTCTCCTGCTTGAACAATATAAACTCCACTTTCTGATGCTTTTACAGTTTTAACTCCACCTGTTAATACTGAGGTTGAAATTGCAGCTGCAAGCGTTAATCCGGCAACTTTAACATTTCTTGCCTTCGCAGCCTGTCTTTTTTCTTCGGCTATTCTCTGGCTACGTGTTTTTTTAATCTGTTCTTGGATCAATTTTTTCCCCCCTTAAAAAATTTATATAACTCCCTTATGAAAATAATAAAAAAAAATCTAATTTTAGCATAAGTGTAAGTAAATCTACACATTTTGACAATAGGTGATTAATCGTAAATAACTTTTGACAAAATCCGACCTTTAGTGCTATATTTTTACTCCAAAAGTCTATTGTAAAAATTAATTTATATAAAAAATAGTGATAATTAAACTTAATTAAGGACATAGAACCATAATATGAATCTAAATTTGCAAAATAAAGGCTCTAATTTCCAAATTTTTATTATTTACTGTAACAGGTCTAAAGACTTTATGTAGTGGAGCTTAGTTTTTTGAATAGACCTTTATTCACATTTCATTTGTTCTTTTTTCCATTTGTCAATAATTTGTGATAATTTATTTATAGAAAAGTAAATAAAAATTTAAAAAAATTGGATAATCCCTGTCCCTATTATGTTTTTCGTGCATAATCCCTTACCCAAGCTAATAAAATGTTACAAACCTTTACAAAGAGAGTGTTTGAGGTGAGGAGTCGTTTTGTTGGCAGCGAGATTTAGTCGGGGACATGTTTATTCATCATACTTTCAGAAAGTCGTTTTGCTTTCTGCCGCATATTTTCTTTGTTCGCTTAAAAAATAGTTATGTTAAATAATGTTGTTGATTTAACTAGCATATTTGTTAACTGCAAACTCAAAAGAATGAGTCTAAACAACATGATCGTTTAACATAGCCTAAAAAATAAGGACAATGCTTGCGGAAAATAACGGTACATCATCGAGCGAAAAGCGAATCTCATTTCACACTTCTCACATCCAATTTAGGGAGGGCGAGTGGTGTGCACGATTACATCAAAGAGAGGACTATCAAGATTGGAAAGTATATCGTGGAGACGAGAAAAACGGTTCGCGTAATCGCGAAGGAGTTTGGCGTATCCAAAAGTACAGTTCACAAAGATCTAACAGAGAGGCTTCCTGAAATTAATCCGGAACTTGCAAATGAGGTAAAGGAGATTTTGGATTATCATAAATCAATACGTCATTTACGCGGGGGCGAGGCAACAAAAATGAAATATAAAAAGGAGGAAAAGAAAGGCGAAACAGTCAAATGATTTTCTGTATGAAAATAGAAATTGGATAAAAATAAAAGTATTTTTATATATTTCGTGCTAAAATACAGTTTTTTTTAAGATGATTTTTAAAAAAGATACTTCTTTCGCAGCTAATGTGCTAAAATAACAAATTAGGAAAAGAAGAACTTGTTCGTAGTTATTTAAGGAGGAACGAAAAAATAATGTTTGCTAGGGATATTGGGATTGACCTTGGAACTGCTAACGTATTAATCCATGTAAAAGGGAAAGGAATTGTCTTGAATGAACCGGCAGTTGTCGCGATAGATAGAAATTCAAGCAGAGTTCTAGCAGTAGGGGAAGAGGCAAGGAAAATGGTAGGTCGTACTCCAGGAAATATTGTTGCTATTCGCCCCTTACGAGATGGTGTTATTGCCGATTTTGATGTTACAGAGGCAATGCTAAAATATTTTATTAATCAATTAAGTGTTAAGGGCTTTTTTTCAAAACCGCGTATTTTAATTTGTTGTCCAACAAATATCACAAGTGTTGAACAAAAGGCAATTAAAGAAGCAGCGGAAAAAAGCGGTGGAAAGAAGGTTTATTTAGAAGAGGAGCCTAAAGTAGCTGCTATCGGTGCAGGGATGGATATTTTTATGCCAAGCGGAAATATAGTGGTTGATATTGGAGGAGGAACGACAGATATTGCTGTATTGTCAATGGGTGATATTGTTACTTCTTCTTCAATTAAGATGGCCGGTGACAAATTTGATTCAGAAATTTTAAATTACATTAAAAGGGAATATAAACTGTTAATTGGTGAACGAACAGCAGAAGATATAAAAATAAATATTGGAACTGTATTTCCTGGTTCTAGAAGTGAAGAAATGGATATTCGGGGACGCGATATGGTCACAGGTTTGCCTAGAACAATAACAGTTCGATCTGCGGAAATAGAAGCCGCTCTTCGTGAGTCTGTAACAGTCATTGTCCATGCAGCAAAAGGGGTACTTGAAAGAACACCTCCTGAGCTTTCAGCTGATATTATTGATCGAGGCGTAATATTAACCGGGGGCGGCGCTTTACTTCACGGAATCGATCAGCTTCTTGCTGAAGAACTTAAAGTACCTGTTTTAATAGCCGAAAACCCAATGGACTGTGTTGCAGTTGGGACAGGTATTATGCTTGAAAATATTGATAAAATTCCAGATAGAAAATTAGGTTAAAGAATGAAATAAGTGTGGTTTTAAAAATTGTACAAATCACCTATTTTTCAAATGGGCAGTTATTACAAGTGGATAACACAACTGCCCTTGATATATTATTAATTGTAATGAGGGAATTTTTTATCTGTTAAAATGATTTAAAAACATACATATTTTATGAGTATGAAAAAATTTGTTGGATCTTAAAATTTTTTGCTGTTTCCTGACCTATAATTACTTATAATAGGGTTTTAATGTAGTTTAAGTTATGAATGTCGGATAAATTTGAGTAAAAGTTGAGCTATAGCAGATTTTATCTCGTTTATCTGTGATTTATTAATTATTAATGGGAATCCGTTATAAGGGGAAGAAAAAGATGTCAATTAAGTCAAACAATCAAGAAAAGATGTTAACAAGACAAGAAAGGCTTAAAAAGAGGCAGGAAAAAGATATTAATTTCAAGGAGAAAAATAGTGAACAGCTTAGCAGCAATGACCAGGAAGGAGCTCAGACGGACAAAAAACTAGTCAGGATTCGTTTAGTTCCAATTTGGCTACGTCTAGTTATCTTTGCCTTCTTAATTGCGATAAGCGGGTTGCTTGGTGCTGTAGTAGGTTATGGGGTAATAGGAGATGGAAAGCCGCTGGAGGTTTTTCAAATAAAGACATGGACACATATTGTAGATTTAATAAAAAGTGAATAATGTCTCTATCTATTCGAACTAAATTCAAAAAGAAAGCGTCTTTTTTAAGATGGCATTTCTCCTCAAATGCTTTTCCTTATATAAATTACCGCTAAAATTCTTTCTCCTGTGTTAATCGATCACCTAAGTAGAGAAAATATTTGTTGTAAAGGGTGCTTAAAAAATGAAGGAGGAAAAACAATAATGCTTGATATCATGCAAATTAAAGATATAATTCCGCATCGTTATCCTTTTTTATTAATTGATAAAGTGTTAGAGATCGATGAAGGTAAAAGAGCTGTTGGTATTAAAAATGTCTCAGCAAACGAGCCATTTTTTAATGGTCATTTCCCTGATTATCCAGTTATGCCTTGGGTATTAATTGTAGAAGCATTAGCACAAGTCGGTGCAGTTGCAATGTTAAAGAAAGAGGAAAATAAAGGTCGACTTGCTTTTTTTACTGGGATTGACAATTGCCGCTTTAAAAAGCAAGTAAAACCCGGTGATCAACTTCGTCTTGAAGTAGAAATGACTCGAGTTCGTGGGGCAATTGGAAAAGGAAAAGGAATTGCTACTGTTAATGATGAAATCGTTTGTGAAACGGAAATCATGTTTGCGCTTGGTGAGAAGAAAGAATGATTTATTAGCCCACTATTTATTTATTGTTAACCAGTTGTATAAAATAACTGGTTTTTTTGTGTCCTTTTTAGTGAATTAATTAAAAAAATAATACGATTTTTGAAAAGATTAATGGAAATTTGCTATTTAAATGCGTGTAATGACAACTAAAATTATCTTTACAAAAAAAATTTTACAAAATAATGAAAGTTATTGTTATTATTGGGCAACATAACAGAAGACCAAAGGGAAAGTCACAATCTGAAAACTTGAAAGGAGCGTTCACAATGAAAAAGAAACTTTTAATGTTAATCGGAGGTTCCTTGCTATCAGCAATCATCTTAGCAGGTTGCGCAACTAATAATAATGATCAAGAGCCGCCTCCGCCAAACAATGATGTAGATGTACCAGGGACAAATGATAATGACAATAATGGGATAGGAAACGATAATAACAATGGAATTGGAAATGACAACAATGACATGAATAACGGTACAAACGATCAAAACGTTAATAATGATGGTGATTTAATGAAGGATAATAATACACCGCAAGAAGATATGGTTGAAGACAGACTTGACCGAAATGATGACGATAATCGAGATCGTTAAGTACATTTTATGCCTAATAAGCATAGACAACCCCCACTATACAATTGGTAGTGGGGGTAAACGTGTAAAATCGTCAAAAAAGAAAGTTCTTTGTTTATTAATTTGAATTTTTAAAAGCTGCAATACTTGGTTTCATACGCATTTTTTGCTGAAATGCTTTTAATAAATCGTCTCCATCTAATCCTTTCTCTAATAACTCACTTAGCACTAATTCAGCATACTCATTTCGCGATTTTTTTAATACTCCACCAAAAAGCACACTAATATGGTGATTTATCTCTTTTATTGAACGTATTTTTACTTTAAAAGGTGCAGGATCATTTTCTGGATCTGTAATAACTGCTTGAACTATCAAATCATCATTGTTTTGATAAGGCTGGTTAAAATAATCAAAGTAATCTTTACTTATAAACGCTTCAATTAACCAAGTGCTACGTTCATCTTCTTTATTAATAATAAGTCCGTCTGTTAATTCGATATCTTTCAGTGCTGTATCTTCTACAATTTGTAACGAAACTAACTTAAACGTTTTCATTTTGGCTCCTTTCATTCCTTTTGAAAAAAATTATAACATACGACTTAATGAAAGCGAACTGTACTAAATTTTTAAAAATAAAGCTAACAGTTGTTTTGTTGTTTGTTTACAGCTTATTGTTTTCTATTTGTCGAAAAATAAAAATAAAAAGCTATATTTTTGCAATTTTACACAATTTCTTTTAAAAAAATAAGATTTATTCTATATAAAAACTGTATTTTCTTTATTTTATGTTAATAAAAATGCCATTTTAATCATTTTACTAAAATTGCTAGTTTTTATAAGATGGCAATACGATTAGGCAAATTTAACGCCAATCGAAAAACTTTAAAAAGTAAAGGAGCTGAAAAATGATTAATCAAGTTACGATTGTTGGGAGGCTGACTCGCGATCCTGAATTGAAGTTCACCGCAGAAGGAATTCCTGTAACAAATGTGACGGTTGCGTTGGATCGTCATTATCGGAATCAGTATGGAGAGATTGATACAGATTTCGTACTGTGTACATTATGGAAACGGATTGCTGAGAATACAGCGCAATACTGCCGAAAAGGTTCCATTGTTGGGATAACCGGCAGAATCCAAACTAGAAATTATGAAAATGATGAGGGCATTAAAGTTTATGTAACTGAAGTCGTTGCCGAATCAGTAAAATTTATGGGAAGGAAAAAGACTGAAGAAGAAATGAATAAAGAAAAACAGGAGGTGCACACAATTGGTTAACGCGCTCGAAAGAGCCGAAAGACTGGAAATAATACTTGAAAGCTTAATAAAAATACTCGGTAAAACAAATGAACGTGTTGATACCTTAAGTAAAAGAGTGATTCAAATGGAATACTCTTTACAAGATGCTTCTCGGCAAACGAAAAGAGTTTGTCTTACTAGACAACGATATGATATGAACATGAGTCAAGAATTAATATAACCTTCTTTTAAAACAAATCTAATCACAAACAGAACAATCCTCGCAAGTTCTTCTGACTATCTTCAAGAAAGAGAATATATCCTCTTAAACTCCCTCACTATTCCCGACTGTTCACAACAGTCGGGTTTTTCTCTAAACGTTAATAAATTTACTAAAATTATTTGGCACTGTTACAAAACAGAGCCAAATAATTCATTTTTCCTATACAACTATGAAAGAAAAACTAATTTTTTTAGTTCAGTTGTTGACAGTTCGGTAATCCAGTTGTCGCTTTGAATGATTTCATTGTTCAAAGCTTGCTTTCTCTCAATCATTTCATCAATTTTCTCTTCTAATGTCCCAGTACTAATAAACTTATGGACATGGACAAAGCGTTTTTGTCCAATTCGATAGGCACGATCTGTAGCCTGATTTTCAACTGCTGGATTCCACCAACGGTCGAAATGGAAAACATGGTTGGCAACCGTTAAGTTTAATCCAGTTCCCCCTGCTTTTAATGATAAAAGAAGAATAGGAAATTTGTTGCTTTGAAATTGTCTAATCATTTCATCACGCTGAGATTTCAACACAGCTCCATTTAAAAAAGGTACATCAAGATGATATGTCTCTTTCAATGCTGTTTGAATTAGCTCTCCCATTTTAATGTATTGAGTAAAAATAAGGCAGCTTTCTTTTTGCTCTAAAACTGCCCCAACAAGCTCAACTAACTTTTGTAGTTTTATTGAACGTTTAACGATTGATTGGGGCAGTTTCTCTTTTAAGTAGAGCGAAGGATGATTACACAACTGCTTTAACTTATTAATCATTTGTAAAACTAATCCTTTTCGTTCAAATGCAGATAACTGTTCTAGCTTTCCAAACGTATCGGCAACAAGCTGCTCATACAAAGATGCTTGTTCACTTGTTAATGGACAATATTCCTTTTGTTCTTGTTTATTAGGAAGATTTAAGGAAATATCTTCGTCCTTTTTAGTTCTTCGAAGTAAAAAAGGCTTAATAAGTGCTTGAAGACGCTGAATTTTATTCGTATCATTATCTTTTTCAATCGGAAAGACAAATTCTTTTTGAAAATGCCTGAGACTGCCTAAATAGCCACGATTAATAAAATCAAATATAGACCATAGTTCTGAGAGACGATTCTCCATTGGTGTTCCAGTTAAAGCAATTTGATGCTGGCTCGATAAACTTCTAACAGCTCTAGATTGTTTCGTTTCCGAATTTTTAATATTTTGTGCCTCATCGATTGCGACTGTATTCCAATGTATTCGCTTAAGCAACTCTAAATCAATAGAGACTAAAGAATAAGATGTAAGTACAACATCATAATGATCTACTTTTTCTATAAAAGTTCGTTCTTTTAGTCTTTTTTTTCCATAATGCAAATAAATATTTAAGGTTGGTGCAAATCGTTCCATTTCTTTTTGCCAATTGCCAAGTACAGATGTGGGGCAAACGATAAGTGCTGGATTAGTGTGACCTTGCTCTTTTAAAGACAATAAATAAGAGATCAGTTGAATTGTTTTTCCAAGTCCCATATCATCTGCTAAACATGCTCCAAAGCCATGCTGCCTTAAAAATAACAACCAATTCATGCCTTGCTTTTGATAAGGACGCAGCTTTCCATTAAAACCTGATGGAACAGGGAAATCCGGAATGTTGTTAAGCTCTGTAAGGTGCTTAATCATTACTTTCCATTGTTGGCTTAACTCAAATTGTATATGTTTAAAAGAATGATCACTTTCATGTTCAATTCTATCTTTTTCGTCTGAATAAATGAGCTCTTGTTGTAGAAGATCACGAACGTGAAGCCCTTCTTTTTTTGCCCTTTTCAATAAATCTTGAATATGATACACCATTTTAGGATCAAGGCTCATCCAGCGGCCTTTAATAAAGACAAGCTTTCGTTTTTCTTCTACAAGCTGTTGAAATTCTTCTTCTGATAAGTCAACCCCGTTCATAGAAAAACGCCAGTCGAAATTTAACAGTGCTTGCATACCTACGTAAGATGGACTGTGGCTTGAGCCACTCCCTTTAATACGAATCTTTGCTTTTAGTTGAGAATCCTTAATGGCCTGCCACCATGAAGGTAAAAGTATTTCAATTCCAAGAGTAAGCAATAACTCACTCATAGTTGTTAAAAAAATCCACGCTTCATTTTCTGTAAGACGGTTTGTAAGGCGACCATCATTTTTTAAAAATGGGACAAGCTGAGCAATTTGCTCAAATTTCTGATCGACTAACTTTAAAAATGGACGCCAGTTGTTAGGTAGGGACTTATTACTATTTAATTCAAAAAGCTCACCTTCATTTTCCTTTCCTCTTAAAAATGGTTCAAGATACCAATCGCCGCCATCCTCTTCTGGTTCTTCAAGGCGAAGACCGATGGAAAACGGCAGTTTATCTTCTTTTAAGCCTGCCCATTCAAGCCAGCTATCTTTATCAAAAAAAGCAGCTAAGTCGTGAAAGGGAACTTTACTTTTTTTAAGTATCAACAATTTTTGGCTAAGGTTAGATGTTAAGTTATTGTCTTTTCTTATATATGAATTTAAAGCATCATTAAATAGTTGTTTAACAAAAGTTTTTATTAGTATTGGCTGTTTATCTATTTCTAATATTAAGTCGTAAGTAATCGTCTCAGTCCAAAAAGAAGGATCAAATTCTTGTTTCACACTTTCTGGAAGAGACCAACGAAACTTACTATTTTCCAAATCGGAAAAATCAGGGAGCCAATATTTATTGATTATTGCTTCATAAATGACTGGAGCAACTGCCAAACAAAGCTGTGAGAGTTCGCACCAGTCCCAGTTAACGAACGGATTAAATTGTTCTTGCGCTAATAAACTAATAAGCTGCCAACCATCTATTTTTACACCGATCATTTTTTTGAAATGTTTCACATCAATCATTGTTCCATAATATGTTTCATGATGCTTGCTAAATAACCAGTTCTTCCAAATATGTGGATCGATGATTTGATTATGTTCATTTATCAGTGTCACAAAGTAAAAGGATTCATCTAAGTTACAGAGCACTATTTTAAATTTATTTCCCTTTATCATTCACTCCTTCCCCCTTTTCAATGTAGTAAAGCTTTTCTTTTTCGCATTCCTCTTGAAAGGCACGAAGGCGTTTTGTTCTTTTCTTTAATATATATAAAAATGATGTCCACTCTTCTTTTTTCCCTATTTTGCTATATAAACTTTTTAATTTTTTAAGCTGTTGAACTGCTTCTTTATAATTTTCCCTATTTTTCATATCGATATGTGATTGTGTCGACTGGTGGTATAGAGATAATAGTATTAATGGATCATGTTTTTCAACCGTTTTTAACTGTTGAGGAGAAATCTCACTTACATTCATTCTGAAATAAATCATCAATTCAATCCATCTATCGAAATCTTTTCGTTCATAATAAAATTCTTCACATGCTTCAAAGCTGTATGGAAGTAGGTGAAGAAGGGTTTTTTCAAATAAATCAATCCGTTCGCAAGCGGTGCAATAAATGTTCATTTGTTCAATTACAAAATCGGAGAATTCTTTACAGGCATCTTCCTGATCAAGAAGGTTTAAATAGTCCCCACTTCTATTAACTAATATTTCTATGTAAGGGGTCACTCGATTCCATTGCTGTTTTTTTAAAAGACTGACAACCCAATTTAAGATATAGGGAAGGGGTAAATCAAAGTATTTGAGACGTTCAAATAGTTCTTTATCTTTTTTTGCTACAAATAATAAGTGAATATAGCCTGTAATATACATAGAATGTTGAATTGGATAATATTTAGTCATTTCAATCTGTTTATTTAAACGGACAAGCTCACGATCTTGCCAGTTTTTTTTTGAAAACAATTCCTCCCATAGAATTGAGAAAAATATCGTTCGGTGATACTGAAGGATTGATGCTTCAGTATCAGTATTCGGACTTATGACTAACAATTTTTCTGTATCAGTACATAGCTTTTTAATAAAAATATCAAAAGAAAATGGAAGATATTGAACGTTTAGTTTTTGAATGGCTGCCTCTGCTAATTCAATTAGATTGCGAAAGATCGGCTGGAAATACAGGTTGATCTGCTCTTCAGAAAAATGAGCTTGCTCAATAAATTTACTCAGTTTGTTAAAGGATATAACTAAACTAATTAGTTCATAAAGATTTTTCACTTCTTGCAGAGGAGGAGCACTTGCCTTTATTTGTCGTAAGTAAATATTAAATAATTCTATAATTGTATAAGGATTTTTATATTTAGTTTCTTGGACAATGGTTTTAAAGCTTTGAGAAAATGTTTCGATCCATTGATCATAGTCTGGTTTTAATACACCCACCGATTTTACTAAATCTTTAGCTTTTTTTAGTCCAACTTTCGTGGAAATGATCTTAAGCTTTAATGGTTTTCGCCATTCCTCGACCCAATTTGTTACACTGTTAAATTGATTATAGGCTGCAAAAAACACAGCGAGCTGGTGCCTACAATAATAGTCTGCAGGGCAAGAACACTCACTCATTTCTGGATCATTCAAGTTAATTTTTACTTTGACTGGCATTACATCTTGAACAGAGGCAAAAATGAAGTTATTTTCCAGCCTTAGTTCATAAACTTGCTCTTGCCTAAAAAGAAAGAGCCCTTTTTGGATGAGTTTTATATCCTTTTCAAAGTCTGGTTTTAGAAGCTCAGCCCACTTGTTTGCACAGTATTTTAAATCATCTTCATACGATTCATCAATGTATGCCATGCCTCAAACCCCCACTTATTTTTCTTCCAATTTTACAAAAATGTAACTTTATTTATAATAAAGATCACCATTCAATACTTATATGAAACAGTGTTATAAAAAGCCATATTCTTTTATTATAACGAAAAAATTTATGAGGTGTGAAATAAAAACGAAGCTTAGTTCCTTTTAATAAAAAGACTATGCTATTGGTTATTTTTCTTCTGAAGATATGAAACGAAGTAGGTTATCGTTGGAGTTGGTGTTTTAAAGAATCTTTTCAGACTGCAAGATAAAAGTGTATTTCGAAAAATTGTTAAGTATAGGAAATTAATAATTGGTGTTGTGAGTACTTCATGCATAATATAGATGTTAGGAATACTTATTTCAAAATAATTGAATGATATTAAAAGTGTCTTTTTAAGTGATAGGATATTATTTAACTTTTAAAGGAAAACTATAATAACTTAAACTGTCAGAGTTGAATAAAAATTGGAAAAGTATGATTTTATGTTCTATACTTTGATTCAGAAACTGTGTTTAGATGGGGGGAATAAAGTAAAAAAGTTTATTTTAATTCTTATGCTTTTATCGTTGTTTATGATAGGATGTCAACAAAGTAATGAACGGTGGTTTGATTCGTATGAAAAAGCAGTTAATGAGGGAATAAAACAAACAGGAATTACAAAGCAAGACATTATTGCAGAAACGGAGGTAGATAATGAATATTTTGTCATATATTCTATTCCAAATGAGGATGGTTATGCGATCGGTGTTTCTAATATAGCGAAATTAAACGGAAAATATAGTTGGTATCCCGTAGGATCTAGAGTTGATTTAGTAATTAAAAATCTAAACCCGATAATAAGGTATCAGTAGAAGGAACGATAGACTAAGTCAAACAAAAAATATATCATTTATCTTGGCGGATATGAAGATGAGCAAGAAGTTATTAAAAATGAAGAAGGTTTAGAAATACACCCTGAATTTGATCGTGATAGAAAGATATATTACAAAATAACTAGTAATTCAAACTAGTGTGGATATTTCATTTTATATATTGATCTTTTTGAAAGAGGAAAAGAAGTGGGAAAAAAATCGATATTTACTTCTTTAAGGTTATTTTTTTATTCATATCGTTTCCAAGTTTCTCAAAAGCATCTGAAATAGAAATTACCTTGGATAAAGAAGATGCTTTTATTGATCCCATCTCGGGAGATTTGATATCACCTATGAAATTAACTGAAAATGGATTTGAATTAATGACAAAGAAGAGGATCTGGTAAATATGAGTGAGGCACCTTTTGAAGAAGATGTTAATTTCAGTATTATGCGCTTCGGTTAACAGATGCCTCATTTGGCCTCCAAGCCAAAAAAAATATAATGATTACTCACTATACTTTTTTTCTTGCAATCGTTTACAACTTGATTCTTTTGCCAATTTCTCTCTGCGAAAGTTAAATACTCATTTCTTAACATGTTTTTTAAGAAATTTATCCATCTCTTTATGTATTTTTTTTACCTAGATTTAATCTGTTTGAATAATAATTACCGATATGGATCCCAATGATTGTTTAATGCAAAATAAAAGTTAAGAGTATTGCAACCAAAATGTTAGAAGGTTGCACATATAAAAAAGGCTTGCCAGCCCTCTCAATATACCCTACCGTTATTGGTGTCTAATCAATTAAAGGTGGGGGGATGAAAGGATGCTAGCAATGCCTGAAATTAATCATATCAAAAAATTAAGGAATATAAAATCCTTGTCAATCAACGAAATCTCAAAACGCACTGGTTTTAGTTGGACAACTGTCAAAAAGTATGCAGATGAAGATCAGTTACCTGAAGAAAACGTAGTTGTAAAAAAGGGGATGATGTATGAGGAAAAGTGGGGAGAAATTGTCATTGATTGGCTAGTTGAGGATTATGCACTTAAAAAGAAACTAAGAAGGAATAACACGATTCTGTTTAAGCAATTACAGAAGTTAGATTTTCCCGGTTCTTATCGAACCGTTTGTAACTTTATCAAAGAAGAATGGAAAGAAAAAATGTTGGATGAAGCGGATGAATGGAAAGTAGAATACGAAAGGCTGACTCATCCACCCGCTGAAGCTCAAGTAGACTTTGGAATTACAGAGGCAATCGAAGATGGCAAAGTGAAAGACATACATTGTTTAGTGATGAGTTTCCCGTATAGTAACGGGGGGTTTGCAGTTCCTTTAAGGGCAGAAAACCAGGAATGTTTTTTGGAAGGTCTTAAAGTACTTTTTGATGAAGCAGGTTTTGTACCAAGAAAGCTTCGTTTGGATAATCTTTCGGCAGCGGTTGTTAAAGCAAGAAGCCGGAATCAAGAAACTATTTTCACTGAGGCATTTCAACGTTTTGCGAGTTATTACGGATTTGAAGCACAAGCCTGTAATCCGAGAAAAGGAAATGAAAAAGGACACGTAGAAAACAAGGTTGGATATGTTCGTTATAACTTTTTCACTCCATCCCCCGTCATTAAAGATTTAATTCACTTGCGCGAGTTGTTATTTGAACATTCTAAAAACAAGACCATCAACGCCTTCATTACAAGAAGAAGCTCGTTATCGCAGATTTATTGGAGGAAGAAGGGAAATTTGGATTAGCTTTACCTGAAGTAGATTATCCAGTATTTAAACAATCAATGGTAACAGCTAACAAATATGGTGAAGTCCGTATTGATGGAGCATTGATTCATGTGCCTAGAAGTTACCACTATAGCAGTTTATATTTGATTTTGTATTGGGATCACTACAAAGTTGTTTCTACAAATGGTGAGCTCCTCTCTAAAGGACCCCGACCGTATATGAATCAAACGAGAGAAATCCCCATGGCAATCTATATTAAAAAATTGGAGCTGGAAGCCACGATCCATTGTATATTCTCGGTATTTTCCTTATTTGCCTGGAAGAATTGCACATTACTTAAATATCGAATCAACAACACTAAGAAAAGAGCGTGTTGAGTGGTTATTAAGTCTAATTCTAAATCATGACATGCAAGAAATAGATGAACGATTCTATGAATTATTACCAGAAGAAGTTTACGGTGATTCTACGAACCACCCTTATGATGTGGACTGGAATATCTATGATTCCCTCCAACCCATGAATGATTCTCCTGCAAAGGAGGCTGTAAAGCATGTCTGACTTGATTAAAGAAAGGTGTAAGATGCTTCGTTTAGCATACGTTTCCGACCTGTATCAGAAGATACCCTTCGAGAGTCCAAAACAGTATCTAATGGAATTATTACAGCAGGAGATCGATTTAAGAGAACTAGCAAAAGGTGAACGTTTAATCAAAAAAAGCAAAATTTATGAATGAAAAAGAGTATAACGAGTACCAATGGGGTGAGCACATTCACTTTCCGCCAAACATTAATAGAGAAAGTCTTGAATCCCTTTCTTTTATTATTAAAAAAAAAGAAAACGTAATTTTAACTGGAGCCCCCGGAACAGGAAAATCACATTTAGCCACTGCATTAGGTCGAAAAGCTTGTAGAAGTGGATATGAAGTCCGTTTCTACCGAGTCGCCGATTTAATAGAGCTATTGGAAAAATCATGGGCCGAAGGTCGATTTCAACTTTTTCGTAACAAGTTTACTAAAGTCGATATGATCATTCTAGATGAAATGGGATACGCGCCTTTTAGCAAGGACGGAGCGGAATTATTATTTCAATTGATTTCCGATTGGTATGAACAAAAGAGCCTTGTGATTACGTCAAATTTGGAGTTTAGTCAGTGGAATAAAGTATTCGTTGACGCACGCTTAACAGCTGCCTTGGTCGATCGAGTGATTCATCACGCTCATATTTTTTTAAGTTTTACAGGTGATAGTTATCGCGTAAAACACGCTTTATCGAATCGTTAATACAAAGAAACTAAGGGCTGGCAAAGTTCTAAACTTTTCGTTGCATTTTTATAAACTTTTTACTTGCAAAACACAATGATTTCATTTTTATTATTTAAGATGGGTTCACCTGATTGTCCTGCTGTAGTATCAATTTCATAATAAATTATGTTATTATTTTCGCTAACAACTTTCCCTGTATGCTCATATTGAGAAACTATCCCAGTTTCAATAAGTTTATCATTAGGATATTCGACTATTCTTATCGATGTATTTGTAAATTTATTTACTTTTTTTATCTTATTAATTTTGTTATTTTCCCCAATAGGATTTTCAAGCTTTATAACTGCATAATCATATTTAGAATTTCCTTGGGTATATGTATTCCTTTGGTATAAAATACTCTACTGAATCTGAAGAATTAAATAGGAATTCATCATTATGGACGCCAGGAATATTTTATTATTTCTATAGAATTTATTATTAACAATATAGTATACACAATGAGCGGCAGTTAATACTTTGTCGTCAGCTATTAATGTACCCGTACACATTATATCTAATAAAAATAAAAAAGAAATAGCTGAATAAGGTATTTCCGTAGAATCTTCTACTTTAACTCGATCATCGTCTCCAATAATAGATTGAATATCAATTTATCTTTTTACTCCACTAGCATTTGTAATACTTTGTCCAAATAACATTACAAAAACAAAAGCAAGAACTATCAATTTTATACTATATTTCATTTTATAATTATCCTCATTTATTAAATATTTCGAGCTTTTTCATCAGATTTTTTGACTAAATCCCCAATTTTTGCAAGAGCAAAAAACAAAAAATACATGATAGTAAAATATACAAATTTGTTATACACATTACTAAATTAACAATATGAATATAAGATAGACTAAGTTCCATATAACAAAAAAATAGAACAAACTGCGTTAATTCAAGTAATAAATATGTTCCTTTATTGGCTATTCCAATATACTCAAATAGTAAAGATGCTTATAGGTATTAATAGGATAAAGCCAACAAAAATATTTAAAGATAAGAAAATTGGTCCATAAGAACTAGTAAATTGTAAATCTAAAATCATACTAGCTAAATACTGAATTCCCATCATTACACTTACAATGATGGCTATGACAATTATTAGATATAAAGGTAATAAAATATAATCTTTTATTTTCATTAATTAATATAACAGTAAGACTGCAAAATAAAGCATTAACTGTCTTACTGATCCCCTTTTAGTTTGTTTTTATAATAAAAATGAAACAATAATATTCGCTATATCATCAGCAACACTTTTAGGGATACCGACTGATTGAAAAGCTTTAGATAATCCCCTTTTAGTAGCATTTTCAGCTTTGTCAAGACCATCAGCAATTTTTAATCGATATTTTTTAATTGTATTTGCTGCAGATTTACTTAGAGGTTTTAAGGCTACTTCAAGTACCCATCCCCCTGCTCTTAATGCACTAGCAAAATTATTTGTTTAAAGAAAGCTGACTAATACGTTAATCCCTAAATAAATTCTATAAATATGGAATATCCCCTTCTTTTTTTGCACAAATATTTAGCAACTATATAAAAATGAAAGCTGTTCCATAAAAGAACGCTCGCTTTTCATCCTTATTATTCAATCCCATTTAATTTTTGTTGTTATAGTAGCAAAAACAATAACAATAACAGTAGTCTGTGTTAGCATATTTTTATATCATTAGAACAATGAGCCCAAAACAACAATTTTTTTAACATCGTAATAAAAAACAAACTTGAACAGTATGATAAAATATTTATAACTAAACTTTGTAGAAATAAAAAGAATTTTGGAGTACTACGAGTTAAGGGGATTTTCAAGTTAAAGACGATTATTGGATAGAATTCAGGTGAAAGAATTGAGTACTTTGGCAGAAGAAAGAGAAGGCGGGAAATTATATAAATATACATTAAAGGATAAGGCGTTTAAAAGGATGATGGTTGCAATGACTTGTGCATCTGTCATCGTATTTGCGAATCTTTATTTTGTTCAGCCGATCATGCCTTTATTAGTAAGAGACTTTCGAGTAACTGAAACAACAGCGGGATTATCATTATCAGTTGCAGTTATTTCGATGATTATTGGTTTGCTTTTTTTCGGGTTTTTATCAGATAGAATCGGACGACACAACATTATGATGATTACATTAATTAGTTCGATCATTCCGCTAATCTTTATGCCGTTTGTACCTAGTTTTAATTTGTTTTTATTACTTCGCCTTTTTCAAGGGTTTTTTATAGCTGGTTTACCAGCTGCGGCAATTGCTTATATTAGTGAAGAAGTCTCTCCTCGGGGTGTTAGTGTCGGCATTGCTACATATATTGCCGCAAATGGACTTGGGGGAATGGCAGGCCGAGTGTTTGTCGGCTACGCAGCCGATGTATTTAAGTGGGAAACATCAATTTATTTATTATTTAGTTTAAGTTTAGTTTTTTTCCTTGTTTTTTATTTTTTATTGCCGCGTTCACGTTTCTTTGAGCCTAGTAATACTTCATATAAGAAAGATATACATGGTATGCTTGTGCATGGGAAAAACAAAAAGCTCATTCCAGTTTTTATTATGGGTGTTATTTTACAATTCTCATTTACTGGAGCGTGGACTTATTTACCTTTTTATCTAGAACAAGAACCGTTTTTTTTGACAGTAAAGGATATTTCTTTTACTTATTTTGCATATACGGCAGGAATTGTTGGATCAATGGTAGCAGGAAGACTGGCTGTTCATATACCTAAGACAAAGATCGTATTTACTGGAGTAATTACTTTAATCGCTGGCTCTTGGATAACGTTAGTACCATCGTTAACGACTGTTATTATTGGACTTTGTTTAACGTGTCTTGGTTTTTTCACTGCCCATTCTTTAATGGCCGCAATTGTGAACGAACGTGCAACCCATCATAAAGGCGGGGCATCTAGTATGTATTTAGTCTGCTATTATGTGGGTGTTGCAACCGGGGGAACAATAAGTGGTGTTCTTTGGAATAGCTTCGGTTGGATTGGTGTCCTTTCAATATCCTTTCTTCTTATTCCGCTCGTCCTATGGGTGTTTTTTGGAGTGAGAAGGAAGGATAGCTAACGTTTACAACCTTTCTTTTTTACTTGCTTTTCGTTAAAAGTTCCGAACACGTCTAATTGAGAAGTATTTACTTCAAATATGCCAATGTTTATAAGCTGACAGCTAACGTAAATAGTTAGCTGTTTTGATTTGTTTGCTCAATTGTGTGAGACTACAATCTCACATAAATAAGACGAATCTATTTTAAAAAAAATGAAAATTAATGGAAAATCATGGTTTTTAGTAGTATGATAGTTTTTAGGAGGGAGATAAAATGGTAGTTAAAGAAAACTATTTAATTTCCACATCTACGATGGGGCTGAAAGAGGCACTTCATCCAGAATATGAAACAATAATTTATGATCAAAAAGGAACTTATTATTCGAAGAAGAAGGCAGTGGATCTATTAAATGAAGCTTGTATTTTGAAAGATGGTGCAGATTAATCAGGAAAAGTAAAAGCTATTCGCACAGTCCTTGAATATACTAAGAAAACTCCGCTAATCATTTCCCTACAAGAATCTATATACACATTTCCAACCAAATCTCCAGATCATTTTGATTGTAGATGGGTTTTCCCACAGCATATTTATAAGTATGATGATAAAAACGGGAAAAATAGAGTCATTTTTAACAATGGGGAACAATTTGACATTAATTGCTCACCCTATACATTTAGAAAACAATGGTATCGTTCTTCGCACTGCATTATTTATTATTCAAAACCTTCAAAAATACAAATAGTAGTAAAAGAATAATTTGTAATATGAATCTGGGACGTTTCATTTTTGTTGTTGTATGAATTATGTAAAAAGTAGATAAGTTTAGTGGCGATCAAAATAAAACACAATGAAAGCTGTCTAATTATTAAGCTAGACAGCTTTCATTGTGTTTTATTTTTTAACTTTCCGTTAAGGAAGTCTTTAGGTTTTAAGAGGTGATATGACATTCATTTGATCAATTTTGGAAATTATTATCTCATTTTTTACGTAATAAATTATTCTCCAGATTTTTCAGTATTTGTTTCTTCAGAGTTTTCTGTTTCCTCTGTTTTTGTTTCGTCTTCAGTATTTTTATCATTGTTACATCCCGTCATAACTCCCACTAGCATAAATGCTGCCATAAACGTTAGTAGCCATTGTTTAAAGCCTTTCATATTCCTTCCTCCTCATAGTTTCAAATTAACTTACAATCTTATGATACAAAAAGTAAAGGAAAATTAGGAGTGTAATTGTAAAAGATTTACACTTTGTAATCGTTTCTTAAGCTTTCTAAAACATTTTTTTACAAAACTTTAACCAAATTAGATCTTTTATCTCTTTATTATTATTATTTTAAACCAATTTTCCTATAATTGTTGAATTAAACGGATAAATAAGAAAATGATGAGGGATAACGTTTATCTGACTAATTACAGGAAAGTTGGAATCATTTTATGCTTTCTTAAATTTAAATGAAAGATTAAATATTTTGTCGGAAACATAAAATTTTAGTAAGGGATTTTTTAACTTTTTTATGTTTTATTTGTAGTTATAGTAGATAAGTTTGTTCGTATATTTTTTTAATCCATTTATTGTAGAACATAACCCGGGAATTTAGAAGGTTAGCGTGCGTTTTCCAGAAGGGAAATTTGAAATGGATAGTTTTGATCAATTAGTTAAGCAATATTCTCCAATGATCCACAAAATTATTAAGTCATTACACATTTATAAAAACAGAGAGGAATACTATCAAATCGGATTAATAGCTCTTTGGGATGCTGCCATTCGGTTTGATCATAAAAAGGGTCGTTTTATAAGCTATGCATACATGTATATAAGGGGAAGAATAATGACAGAGCTAACTAAATCATGTAAAGGCGAGGAAATAAGCTTCTATCCAAAGGAAGAGTTTTGGGATTCTATTATTGATTTTTCGCCAAAAGATCCCCTTGAGCTTGAAGTTTTGCTATCGTATTGTACAGGACTAACATTAAAACAGCGTAAATGGGTGATATATACCTTTTACTTTGGGTTGAGACAAACTGAAATTGCCTTAATTGAACAAATATCAATAAGTGCTGTAAAACAATATCGTAAGGCGGCATTATGTAAGATTAAGGCGAATATTTTATCACAATAATTGTATAGCGTATTGTGAGATTCCCACCTTAACAAAAGCGAAGGTGGGATCTTTCATTCTAGTGATAAATACTTCACTATTAGTAATTCAGGCTTTGGATAAATTGAATAGTTGCTTTGTTAAACTTTTGTGGCTGGTCAATATTACATACGTGGCCCGAGTTTTTCAATGTAATAAGGTGTAACTCTGGCTGTCTACTTACAAGCTCTTTCACAGGGGCTAAAAATAAATAATCTTCTTCGCCCATAATAAAAAGAGTGGGGATCCCTTTTACATTTAATTGGAGATTTTTCAAAAAGGGATTAATAGATTTTGTCAAGGAAAACCAGCGTACGAACTCTTTTTGACACATTTTTTTAGCTTGCTGAATAAAGACTATACGAGATTCTTTATGATGGGAATATGGCATTATAATCGTTGCAAATAATTTATAAAGCCACATATAAGGGATGATGGATTTAAATAGACGGCCAACTGTTAAAAGAAATTTTGCCCTAATATTAAGTTTAATGACTGCACCGCCAAGAATTGTTGATAAAACCCGATTAGGATATTCTTGTGCAAGTGTTTGAATAACGATTGTTCCCAATGAAATCCCGACAAAATGAGATGAGGAAATGTTTAAATGGTCAAGGACCTTTATGACATCCTCTGCAACTTGAATAAAAGTGTCATTCTTTTTCCACGTATCTTTTTTTGATTTTCCGTGTCCACGTAAATCAATACATAAAATATTAAAATGATTTTTGTATTCCTTAATTTGTTTGTACCAAATACTTGAACTTCCTCCTGCTCCATGAATAAAAGTAACCCATGAATACGACGGATCCGTTTCATATAGTCGATAGTGTAACACTTGCAGTTCTGGACCCCATTTCTATTCTATTAATCTAAAAACTCAATATCTTTATTTAAACATTTTTAATTCTATAAGAGCAAGTTAATTTCATATATTAAAAAAATCGATCATTTTTCAATTACATAATGTTTAATAAGGAGCCACCATCAAAAGTTTTTTGTAGACTTTTAGAATTAAAAAAGAGGTCTATCATTGATCGTTCAAACGATCAATGATAGACCTCTTAGAATAGTTTATGATAAAGATTAGATTTCGTTTGTTTCTGGAATTTTAGAATGGATAATCAACCCAATTAAAGTTAAAATCATCAATGAACCGAGAGCCATTCTGCTAGCTATGTTTCCATAGTCAGCGAAAATGAGGGTGATGCTTCCGTAAATAAGCGGTCCAACTACCGCCGATATTTTCCCTGAAAAAGCAAACAAACCAAAAAACTGCCCACGTTTATTTTCAGGGGTTAATTCAACAATAAGTGTGCGAGTTGTTACCCACATAGACCCAAGAGCCACACCAAACATACTTCCTGCTATCCAAAACATTCCTTCATTTACGGCAAAAACAGCTATTAATAAAGCCACTAGCAGCAATATTCCAACATAATGGACTCCTTTTTTAGCTCCTTTTGCTTTAGTTACATATCCGAAAATAAAAGAACCGATAATACTTGAAACGGTTGAGACAAGATATAACAGAATAAATTTACCTGTTGAAAAACCAACAATCGTTTTGGCATAGACAGACATCATTGCGATTGTAGTAGCGATTGCATCATTTAAGAAGAAATAGGCAATCATAAAGATGAATATAGGTTTATACAATCGCATCTCTTTAAATGTTTGGAAAATTTCTCGATAGCCGGCTAGAAAAGATTGTTTCTTTTTAGGTACAATTGGTTTATCTTTTACAAATAAAAAAAATGGGATTGAAAAAATAAGAAATAAAAGTGCAGATGGAATGAAAGCTTTATGGAATCCTCCGTTACTCACTAACGGATATACCGATAAACCAACTAAAGTACCGACATAGCCTACCGCAACTCCAAATCCAGATATAAGCGGAATTTCTTGTTTGGAGCCTAAATCAGAAATAATAGAATCATAGAACACTAAGCTTGAATGGTAAAAAAATTTTGCAATAATAAATAAGATTACAACGAGTACAAGTGATGTAGGCAATCCAAATGTTTTACCAGGTATCGTACCTGCTCCAAAAACCCCCATAAGTAAAGTTGAAGAGATTGTTATCAGTGTAAAGACAACAATATATTTCTTTTTCCGTCCAGTTCGATCGATTAATACGCCAAAAAGTGGTGAAAAGATAACTAGAAAAATACTTGCAACTGCATTAGAATACGAGACAAATGTACTGGCAATTTGATTCAATACTTCATTTTCTCCAATTACTTCTTGCAAGTAAAACGGAAAAAATATTGTATTGATATTTGAAGAAAAGATTGTATTTGCAAAGTCGTAAAGTGCCCAAGATATGATAGGTAAAGAAAAATAAAGCTGCCATGCTTTTTTACGTGAAACCTTTTCAGCAGTATGTAGCTCATGCTGTTGTTCCATTTCCCCAACTCCTTTTTTTATATATACCTTTGTTACAATTCTATATTAAGGTAGGAAGTCCTTTTACTTTACAATCTTTTAACATCAATAAAATATGTTTTAAGAAAACAATGTTCGAATATTATTTAAAATGGAGATGTATTCGACAACAAAACGATGGAATAATCTTAAACAAACGTTTGTTTAGGCAGACTAACGACAGTTGTTAATACGAATTGACATGATCATTTGAAGGGTAGGTAAGATTTGTAAAATATATAGGATGACGAGTGTATGAGAACTAGATTAGGAAAGTAGGATAAAAAATCGATAGTCATTTCTCCTAGATTTTTTGAGGGATCTTTTTAATTTTAGTACTTTTTCCTTGCTAAGTTAAAACTGCATAATTTTCCTTTTTAAGATAAAATAGTAATAGATAATCATTTCACGATTTCTGGAGGAGCACAAACATGAACTATAATGTGAGATTATTAAGGGGAATATTCCGTCCTAATATATATTTATATCAACTGCAGCAAGCTGAAGTAATTAGCGGATTTTGGCTGCGGCTGGTTATGTTAATAGGTGGCAGTGTTCTCATATCAGCACTAGGCGGTTATTATGGACTTGGATCGGAAGGGTTTTCTCATGAATTAACTACTTTAGATAAAAGTGAGTTTGCAGCTAGGAAATTGTTTTTTGTCGGCGGAAATATATTATGGGGATTTATTTATCCGATGCTCATGACTTTTTTTCCTGCCCTATTTTATTGGATTGTACTAGAAGTGAATTTTCTAAAAGCAACTGTTATGCAACTGTTAGTTATAGTTGTTTTATTAGTAGAAGAGCTACTATTAGTTCCTCTTATGATCTTTCTTGAAATAAGTAAAATAGATTCTCCGTTCGCATTAGGAGTGATCGTGCAATATTTAACAGCAAATGACTTAATAAAACATTTTGCCGGCACCTTTTCTATTTTTTTTATTTGGGTCATTATCATTCAATATAAGACGTTAATAGCACTTTCAGAAAAAAGCAAAAGGTTCATTTTTCTAATCGTATTAGGGATAAATATCATTATTTGGGTTACATCTTCAATAGTAAGCTATTTAAATATTGAAAAGCTTATATAAAGGGTGTTGATTTCCATGAAAAAATGGCTAATTAGAATACTTCTATTATCGTTGGTTCTGTTTGTTTTTTTGAATATTTACCTAATAGTTAAAAAAGATAGTAAAGTCGAACGAGTTGTTTACCTCGATCAATGGACATCAGTCAAAGTTGGCGATTTGACACAAACTATTGCAACTTCAGGAGTTGTTGCACCAGCAGAAGAACATCACATTTATTTTGATTCAAAGCTCGGTTCCTTTAAACAATTTTTTGTTAAGCAAGGAGAACATATTACACCAGGAACTTCTTTATATGAATATAACGAAGTTAATCTTGAACGGGAAATACATAGACTTGAAACAGAGAAGAATAAGATTGATCAGCAAATTATGAGTTTGGAAGAGCATATTTATCATTTAGACAATTATAAATCTTCCCTTCAGTTTAATGAGGAAGAGCAGGGAACGGCGAAGACAATTGAGATTAATATAGATAAAGATATATTAAATAAGGAATTAGAAAAGGATATGCTGCTAAATGAAGCAGAAAAATACGAAGAGCAGATTAATGCTTTAAAAGATCAATCCGATACACTCATTGTTGAAAGTGAAGTCGAAGGAATTGTGAAAGAGATTAATGTTGGTTTAAAAAAAATCCTTTGATCACAATTAGCTCAGTCGTACCTGTTATTAAAGGTGATTTAACGGAAGAAGAGCGTAATAAAATAACCGAAGGGATGAAAGTTAATATTTATTCAGATATTAAAAAAGGAAAAATGACAGGATCAATTGAGCAAATATCCCCATTGCCTGCTGATGGTCCAAAAGTTGAAGGAAAAAGTTTATATCCGTTCACCGTGAAACTAGAAGAAGGTGAAGGAACGGAACTTTACTCTGGAATGCATGTCAATTTATCAGTTATTTTTAAAAAATTAACAGATGTTTTAATTATTCCTCAAAATAGTATTGCAAAAAAGAGTAATCATCATTATGTTTTTATCATTAATCATAAAGGCAAACTTCAAAGGCGGAAGATTAAACCGGGATTGAAGGTTAACGGAAAACAAGAAATTATTGACGGATTAAAACAGGGGGAGCTCGTAGTATTATCAATTACGAAGAAAAGTGATGATAAACCTTCGATAATTACACCATTGCAATTATCTGATGTAAATAAAAAGTCGTTAAAACAAATGACGAAAAGGCAAGTTCTCAAATATATTTTACTCGGAGTTACAAAAAGCTAAATGCCAGTCCCCTTTTAACAGGGGGCTGTGTTTATCTACAAATCAATATTTTAAACATTTAAATCGTTATCAGTTAAGGTGAAAGCTTATAACAATAAATGAGACTATTTGTCAAACTGAAAACACTCTGTTCATTATTGGCTTATTTCTCTTCTGACGAAATCGATCAGAGAAAAAAGCACGCTTTCTCCTCGTTTTAAATAGTTAGACGAACTTTTTCAGCATAGCAAGGCATGTGAGATTGAAGTCTCATAGGAATGGACCTAGAAACATAGCAAAAAATAAAAAAAGTGCACTTTCATTATGAAAGTGCAATGTTGCAGAGAGATTAGTTATAAGAAAAGAGCCCAAGTAAATAGACATGGAATATGAAATATTCCTTGAGGATGAAAGAATAAATAATTATCAAATTACCTTAAAATTAAAAAATTGTCGGTAACTCTTGAGGTGTAACATTTGTTTCAGCTGACGTTAGCGTAATACCTGCGACACTAAATATAATGGTAAATACAGTAACTAGTAATAGTAAACGCTTTTTCAAGAAAAAATTCCCCCCTTATATTAAAAATTTTATTAAATATTAACTATTAATTTTATTAAAACATAGTTTTCATTTAGGCAATTTCATTAATTTAGCTGTTTAAGCAGAAAAAAAGTCCAAAAATGTTTTCTTTGCTAGAATAGAAGATGAATATTATAACTTTAGGAATATTTTTTTGAGGTGAAGTCAAAAATGGATTTTTTTGCAATTGGCAAAAAAATTAAAGAGTTGAGAAAAGTATTGGGGTTGTCACAAGAAGAACTAGCAAATGGTATTTGTACCCAAGCACAAATTAGTAAAATTGAAAAAGGGGACGTATATCCATATGCTACAACTTTATATCTAATTTCTCAACGACTAGGGGTTGACGTAAACTATTTTTTTGATATAGGTACAACACCTCGTCTTGATTATGTACAAGAAGTTTACAAGCAACTAACATATACACGAAGAAATTCAAATTATGAAGAAATGGCACAAATAGTGAAACTCGAAGAAAAAAATCCTCTTTTTACTCAAAATAATAAAAATTTGCAGCTCTTGCTTTGGCATAAAGGAATATGTGAATATATGCTTAATCGTGATAAAGAAAAAGCGATAAAAACACTTGAAAAAGCCATCTTATTAACAAAGACGACGGAAAAGGTTTGGTCGGAAAGAGAAATCGAAGTATTGCTTAGTATAGGCTCCATTTATTTCGAGGAGCAAAACTATAAAAAAACAATTGATACATATTTGTTAGCTAAAGAGCATTTAGAACAGCTGCCCTTTCTCAATGATCATACAATTTATTGCCGCTTACATTATAATATAGCTCGCGTGTTAACGAGACTGCACCGTTATAATGAATCCTTTTTTCATTGTAAAGAAGGGATAAAATGGTGTATTGAGAAGGACAATTTATATTTATTGGGTGAGCTTTATTACCATATTGGCTACAATTATGAGATTCAAGGTCATTTTAAAAAGGCTAAGCAACATATGAAAAAGGCTTTAGTTGTTTTCGAACTACAACAAGATGATAAATATAAACAATTTATATCTGAAAAAATAAAAAAATGGTGAAAGCCGCTATTGGGATGTAAATTATATAGGGTTTCTAATGTTCAGTCATTAAGCCGATTATAACTTCTGTCAAAACTACAAGAAACAGCTATAGTCATTTTTAAAATTAGGTTTTTATCAAATTTCAAAAAAAATAACACTAATGAAACTAACAAAACAATGCTTATACAAGGAATAATACTCGTAAAACTAAGTATATTTGTATCATAGTTAGGAATTAAGTTAGGTCATATTCCTATAATAAACTTTAAACTAAACATATAGAAACTTATATAGAATGAAATCCCCCTTTTTTATTAATACTGTTTTGAGTCTAATTATTATTACATATGGATCTTCTAATAAACATAGAAAACAACAAAAATACAAACATCTAAAAAGAATCGTCACTGTCGATTCTTTTTTTATTGAAAAAAGCTTAAAGATATACACTTATTAACTCAACTTTCGCAGTGTAAAAATAACATATAATCGTTATCCGGTATAAGACATTCAGTACTTCATTATGTTCCTTGACAAAAGTATTTATAAAAGAAAAACACCCCAACCTTTGGTATAGTTTAATTGTCGAGAAAAAACTACCAAATAGATGAGGTGCCTCCTACTATGATAGCGAATAATGACCAAAATAATCAACTACCAAATGATTTGAAATCTACATTTAATGAATTACAGATTCTTAAACACTTATGGAATGCTGGAATTACAAAAGACTTCGGGTTCTCTTGTGCATATCTTTTCAAGCTTGTTTTTTGTTTGATATTTGAAACAAAAAAATTGGTTTCGTCTACTCGAGAGTAAGAAATCTGAAAACCTTCCCGAGAAAGATACTATTTATCGCTTTTTAAATCATTCCAAATTTTCTTGGCGTCGATTTTTACTTTTACTAAGCACAGCAACTATTTATAAAGTCAATCGCTTGACCAAAAGTGACCGTCCAAAAGTATTGATCATTGATGATTCTTCATATGAACGAAACCGTAGTAAAAAGGTGGAATTGCTTGCGCGCTGTTTTGACCATGCATCTCATAAAATGCGTTTTTATAAAGGCTTTCGTATGCTTACGCTAGGCTGGTCTGATGGTGCTACCTTCATGCCAATTGATTTCTCGTTATTAAGCTCAAAGAAGTCTAGAATAAATGACATCTCGGATAAAGTAGACAAAGCACTTTAGGTTATAAAAGACGTGTAGAAGCACTACAAACTGCGCCAGAACAGATACCATCTATGATTTCCCGAGCACTTTCTGCAGGAATTGATGCTTCTTACGTGTTAATGGACAGTTGGTTTACCCAACAACCCCTTATTCAATCTATCGTGAAACAAGGCATCGATGTCATCGGTATGGTTAAGGCCACGAATCAACGTTATCTAGTAAATGAAAAGCGAGTCGGGTTAAAAGAACTTTACCGCCTAGCGACACCTACATCAGGAAATAAAAACATCTTGCGCTCCATTCGTACAACGATGGCAAATGGTGTCCAGGTAAAAGTTGTATTCGTCCGAAACCGTAACAAAAGAAGTGAATGGTTAGCCATTTTAAGCACAGATTGCACGTTAACAGAGACAGAAATCATACGAATTTATGGGATGCGCTGGGATATTGAAGTCTTTTTCAAGGCTACAAAATCGCTACTAAAATTACAAAAGGAATTTCAAGGCAGGTCTTATGATTCACTTATAAGCCATACAACCATTGTATTTGCAAGATATATTCTTTTATCATGGCAAAATCGCTGCAGCACAGATGACCGCACACTTGGTGGTATGTTTTACGAACTTTGTGACGAAATAAATGAGCTTGATTGGGCTGTTGCACTTCAACAACTTATCGAGCTTCTTGAAGATGCCTTGGAAAAAACAAATAAGAAATTCAAAAAGTTAATCAAAAGTCAACTACAACAATGGTTTGCCGGATTGCCTAATTATATCAATGCCTACCTGCCTAATTTGGGCTGCGAAAGTTGAGTTATTAAATAAAGAAGTCTCTTCGTCCTTATTTGTGTTAGTGTAAAATTAGTGAAAATAATATATTTTTTCAATTGAAAAAATCAACTTTTACGCATATCCTTATGCTAGGGAAAAATAAATATCTTATAACAATTGAAGTAAAAAGCCCAGTGGTAATATGTCAAGCACTAAAATTCGGTGGATTGGAAATTAATATTGGATTTCATTGAAAAGTGCTTAAAAAGAGTATAACAAATAAACCTCACACTATTTTCAGTTTTTTTACCAATCACTATTAGTGTGAAGCTGGGTGTTTGAAAGGGTCTGAATAAGAAGTTTTAATCTCTCCTTTCAGGTGGTGTGTACAACTGATTGGTGCGTAGTAGCGAAAACACCAATCGTACCAGTTTTCTTGCAGTTAAGACGAGAGCGCGTTTGTGTTTATGTTTTGGAACTTCATCGTACTTTTTTGTGTAAAAAGCTTTATATTCAGAGTCATACTTTCGGATCTTATCGGCAGCTTGAATAAGGTAGTATCGCAAATATTTATTGCCTGTCCTCATTCTTGCCGTTTCTTGGGATTCGAATTCGCCCGATTGGTTTTGGTTCCATACCAAACCAGCATATTTCGCTAAGGCATGATGATCTTTAAATCGCTTTATATCGCCTATTTCGGCTATCAGCCCTGCCGCATAAACGTCTCCAATTCCTTTTACAGACGTTAGAGTTTGCGGTATGCCTTTCATTAACTTGGCAATTTCTTTATCTAGCCGCTTTACTTGTAACTCGATATGTTGAATGGTACTTAGAGTAACTGACATAGAAATATTTACGGGATCCTGCATAGCCTTATTTAACCGATAAGATGATCTAGCCAACTTATGAAGATATTTTGCGATTTCTTCTGGGTTTTCAAATCGGTTCTTCCCTTTATCCTGCAGGAACTCGACGAGTTCTTCGATACTCATTTCAGCGATGGTTTCGGGCTCTAGTTCTTCCATGACAGCCATACTCGTAGCTCCGAATTTATCTGAAAATGGATTATCTTGTCTCAGTCCACTGAACTTTAAAAAGAGCTGGTTAAGAAAATACGTTTTATTTCGGGTAATTTCCCGCATAAAATGAAACCTTGTCCGTGTTAATCGTTGAAGGGCTTCATATTGTATGGCATCTTTCATTTGGGCTGGCAGTCGGCCAAAGCGCAAGTGGTCAGCGATGACCCAGGCATCTATGCGATCGTTTTTCACAAGGGAGTCATACCCTTTTTTAAAACGAGCGACTTTTCTCGCATTTAGTACGTAGATAGAGGCTTGGAACTTAGGTTCATAGCCTTTCATTTGGTCTTGTAGATAATGGGCAAGATGCCAACTGTAAAGATCAGTGGCTTCCATCCCAATCTTCAATTGGTTGGCCTGACTTTTTTCCGCTGCTTCTAGCATTCGTTTGATCAGGGTTGCGGCCCCGTTTTGATCATTAGAAACAGAAAAGTCGGCAAGTGTGGATCCGTCCTGTTTCATGAAATGGACATGATGGGACTTCAAGCTTACGTCTACACCAACAAGCATTTGTGACATACCAATCACCTCCAGTAGGTAAGTTAATCAAGAACGTTCAGACCTGGGTGCCCACGGGAATCATCGATGTCTTCCTCGTCATCAGCACTCAAAGAAAAGAAGTCCATCATGAGCGCTACACTCACTTCTTTTACGGCGGCGCAACCAGTGGTTAGACCTTCAATAATGAACCATGGGTAGCAGGCTTATTAAGCAGTACATCGCGAGATGTCCGCAAGGGGGAAAAGCAATATCCTGATACGATCCTGTCGGGTTCCATTGTCCCATGAGCAGGTCTAAAACGCTATAAAAAAAATGACGGAGTAAAACGCTGGAGCATCCTCCATTCTCCGCCATTTCACGATATTCAGTTAAAAGGTATTTCAAAGAAGCAGTAGGGAACTATCCCCCTGCGAAATAACAACAATACGTAAATCTATTATTGATAGTTTGACTTTACCTCGGCTTCCCCACCAGAGGGGTGAAACAAGGGTAAAACAAAAACATTTATTGATGGGAAAGCCGAGAGGCTAACCTTTAAAAAAACCTATAGGAATCTAGAGTGAATTGTAGAGGATCCGGATCAACTGGAAATTCTTCTAGAAAGAGCTCTTACTACTACTATACGAGAGGGATCGGTATGAAAAGAACAGTTCTTTTTATTGCATTTTTTATCGTGTTAGCAACACTGATAAGTTGTAATAAGGAAGAAACACCAGAAAAAAGATTCTCTGAATATATTAAATTATGGAATGAACAAAAGTTTACCGAAATGTACGGCTATTTATCTGAAACAGCAAAAAAATCTGTTACAAAGGATGAATTTGTTAAAAGGTATAAAAAGGTGTACGCGGATTTGGAAATTAATCAATTAGATGTTCAATTTAAAGACAAGCAGGAAAAAAAATCAGACAAGAAAGAAAACGTTGAGTTACCTTTCAATATGAAAATGAACAGCATTGCTGGACCAATTCAATTTGACCATAAAGCCAAAATGGTAAAAGAAAAGACTAAAGATGATGGTAAGGAGAATTGGTTCTTAAGTTGGGACACTACATATATTTTTTCTGACTTAGAAGAAGGAGATAAAATCTCTTTGATTGTCGAACAAGCAAAACGTGGAGAAATTCTTGATCGTAACGGGATAGGGCTGGCCATTAATGGTAAAGTATATGAAATCGGCATTGTTCCACAAGAATTAGGAGACGATAAGCAAGTCGTAATTGCAAAGGTTGCTGAATTGCTTCAAATGAGTTCAGAGGAAATAGAGAAAGCATTAAATGAAAAGTGGGTAAAACCAGATTATTTTATACCGATTAAGAAAATCTCATCAGAGGATGAGGAGTTGTTAAAAAAGCTTGTTAATTTGTCGGGTGTATTAAAAAAGGATGTAGAGTCGAGAGTATACCCGTATAAAGAAATAACCTCACATTTAATTGGCTATGTCGGCCAAATTACGAAAGAAGAGCTTGAAAAACAGGATAGTGAAGGTTATGGAAGCAACGATTTAATTGGTAAGAGAGGATTAGAACAAGTATTTGAAAAAGAGTTAAAAGGTCAAAATGGAATTAAAATACTGATTCAAAAGAAAGATGGAACAAAGAAAATAATCGCAGAGCAGCAAGTAGAGAACGGAGCAAATATTCAACTAACAGTAGACGCTAAGCTTCAGACAGATATTTATAATGAGATGTTTAATGAAGCCGGGGCTGCAGCAGCAATTCATCCCCAAACAGGTGAAACACTTGCGTTAGTGAGTAGTCCAGGCTTCGATCCAAATAAACTAGTTCTTGGAATGTCTGCGGCTCAACTTCAGGCTCTGGAAGAAAATGAAGCAGAGCCATTATTAAATCGCTTTAAACTTACATATGCGCCAGGATCAGTTATTAAGCCCATTGTAGGCGCGATTGGATTAACAAAAAATACTATTAACAAAGATGTAGTAAAAAAAATTGAAGGACTGAAGTGGCAAAAAGATACATCATGGGGAAATTATTTTGTGAAAAGGGTAAGTGATGTGAAGGAACCAGTCAATCTTGAAAGAGCACTTATCTTATCTGATAATATTTATTTTGCCCAAGCTGGTCTTGATTTAGGGGCGAAAAAGTTTACAGAAGGGCTTCAAGGCTTTGGATTTGAAGAAAAGCTTGAGTATGAGTACCCTATTGAACCTTCAAGCATCGGGACATTAGACAGCGAAATAAAAGTAGCCGACACAGCATATGGTCAAGGACAAATGGAGATGAGTGTTTTACATCTCGTTGCAGCCTACACGCCTTTTGTAAATAATGGAAATATTATTAAGCCTATTTTATTATCTAATAGTGAAAAAGGCCAAGTTTGGAAAGCAAATATAATAAGCGAAGAAAATGCAACGATTATTTCAAATATGTTGACAAAGGTTATTGATGATCCAATGGGAACGGCACATAGTGGTCAAATTGACGGCTATTCATTAGCGGGTAAAACGGGAACAGCAGAACTGAAGCAAAAACAAGGAGAGGCAGGGAGTGAAAACGGCTGGTTCATTGCTTATAACACTGATTCACCAAGTTTGATGATTGCAATGATGATAGAAAATGTTGAAAAAAAAGGTGGCTCAACAATCGCAGTCGAACGGATAAAAAATATTTTTATGAAGCAAAAATGAAACATTTCACTTAGTTTAGAGGTCTATGTAGAGGAGTTAGTATCTTGCATTAAAAACATATAACTTCTAAAATGTAAGACGGCAAAATATGTTAAACAGCAAAATGGTTTTTAAAAAAATTATGGTATTTATTATAATGATATGAATTGAAGGAGAAAGCGTGTTTTCTTCTTCGTATTTATATCGTTAGAAAGCATAGACGAAAGGCTCGTGAGAATTAATAACCTCACATTAGCAATATTGTTGTCCATTGCCAAAAAAATAATATGTAAATAATTACGTAAATAAAAATTATTATCAAATTTGATTTAAAACAATTTTTTATATGGTAACCGAGTCATAATATATATAGGTAAATTAGAAATCAGCATCATGACGTTTTTCAACAAAATATAACAAATCGATTTATTTTATGATATAATAACTCGGAGGTTTCTATACAAGAGTGAATTACTCAAGTTAAGTTAAAGAAAATGCGTTAGGAGGGGTCTTATGACATATCGGGCAAGAATGTTTAGTCTTGTCTGTATTGACTCGGCCATCGTCTTAGTTTCAATATTTATGTCACATTTTATTTTGAATCCGCTCTCTTCTTATGATGTAACCGACATGATTATCGTGACGTCGCTAACTTTATTGATAACTCACCATGTCTTCTCATATGTTTTTGGTCTTTATCGAAGAGTTTGGCGTTATGCAAGTATGGAGGAATTAGTAGGGCTTTTTAGCGTTGTGACATCATCTGTTATTATTACAGCCATCGTTCAGAAAATCTTTTTTAATAATATTTATGCGAGAGGCTTAACATTAACGTATATGTTACATATCTTACTGCTCGGGGGAGTTCGTTTTTGGTGGCGCTTTACTCAAGTGATCATATTTGATCTTAAAAGTAAAGAAATTGAGCCTTTACAGAAGAAGAGAACATTGATTATCGGAGCGGGATCTACTGGACGAATGCTTTTAAGGCAATTAAAGGAGCACCCAACAACCGAGCTGGAACCAGTGGCTTTCCTTGATGATAACAACAGTGTTCAACAATTAAATATTGGAGGGCTACCTGTAGCGGGAACGATAAAAGATCTAACAAAGGTAGCAAAACGTTATAAAATAGACCATGTCGTTATTGCCATTCCTTCATTAAAAAGGCAAAAATTAAATGAAATTATTACTGAAGCTAATAAAGTTGTGAATGATGTTCAAATTTTACCAATGATCGGTGATCTTGCCACTGGGAAGATTTCTGTTAATGAAATCCGTGATGTTTCGATTGAAGATTTACTTGGACGTGAACCAGTGCAATTAGACACTAAAGGGATAGTTAATAAGGTGAAAAATAAAACAGTATTAATTACAGGCGCAGGAGGCTCAATAGGATCAGAACTTTGTCGTCAGTTATGTACATTTAAGCCTAAGAGATTAGTTCTTTTAGGTCATGGTGAAAATAGTATATATAATATTGAAATGGAGTTACGCTCTAAATATAAAGATAAAATAGAGTTTTGCACTGAAATTGCTGATATTCAAGATCGAGAGAAAATGTTTGAAGTGTTAGACAAATATAAACCCTCCTTTGTTTTCCATGCAGCAGCTCATAAACATGTTCCATTAATGGAACGAAATCCTGAGGAGGCAGTAAAAAATAATATATACGGAACAAAGAATGTTGCTGAAGCTGCTGATGCTGCAAAAGTAGATACATTTGTATTGATTTCAACGGATAAAGCAGTTAATCCTACCAGTGTAATGGGAGCAACGAAGCGAATTGCTGAGATTCTTGTTCAAAATTTAGATAAAAGAAGTGACACCCGTTTTGTTGCTGTTCGTTTTGGAAATGTATTAGGCAGTCGTGGCAGTGTCGTGCCGCTATTCAAAAAACAAATTGCCCGCGGTGGTCCAGTAACGGTTACTCATCCGGATATGACAAGATACTTTATGACGATACCAGAAGCATCAAGACTTGTTATTCAAGCTGGTGCGTTAGCTAGCGGTGGTGAAATATTTGTTCTTGATATGGGAGAACCGGTAAAAATAGTTGATTTAGCAAGTAATCTAATTAAGCTTTCAGGATTTACAGAAGATGAGATCAAGATTGAATTTACAGGTATGCGGCCTGGGGAAAAACTTTATGAAGAAATATTAAATGAAGATGAAGTTCATCCGGGTCAAGTGTATACGAAAATTTACATTGGTAAAGCAACAGAAGAAGATGCAAACGAAGTCTTGTGGGAAATTGAACACAGTCTTGATAATAGAGAAGCGTTAAGAGAGACATTATTACATTTAACAAATAAAAAAAAAACTACCACACCCAATCATGATGCAATAAAGAAAGTGTTAACTGCAGTTGTAAATTAAAATGGATGAAAAGAACGAACAGTTTCGTGATGTTCTTTTCTTTCTGTTTTATGGGCAGTAATTTTTTTACGAGATGATACACCGGTTGCGGCAGACATTTTTTAACTTATGAGGTGAGCATAATGAGTGGAACAAATTTTGCAATTGTAGGATGCGGGCATATTGCTAAAAAGCATGCTGAAGCGATTAAAAATGCACCGGGTGCAAAGCTAGTTGCTGTTTGTGATACCGTACCTTCGAATATGACGTTTTATATTGAGGAATATGGTGCAAAAGGTTATGAGTCTTATGATGAGCTACTATTAGATCATAACATAGATGTCGTAAATATATGTACTCCAAGTGGAACCCACGCACCATTAACAATTAAAGCTGCGAATGCTAAAAAACATGTAATTGTGGAAAAGCCAATTGCACTAACAGTTGAAGACGCAAGTTCAATGATTGAAGCATGCGAAGAAAATTCCGTAAAGCTTTCGGTTTTACACCCAAATCGGTTTAGACCGGCAATGATTAAGTTAAAAAAAGCAATGGATAAAGGTAAGTTTGGGAAATTAAGCCACGCGAATGCAACTGTTCGCTGGAATCGAAATCAAGAGTACTATGATCAAGCACCGTGGAGAGGTACTAAATCTTTAGACGGCGGTGTTCTTATGAATCAAGCTATACATAATTTAGACTTACTTGTATGGGTTATGGGCGATGTTGAAGAAGTATATAGTATGGCGGCGACTCGACTTCGTCATATTGAGGCTGAAGATGTGTCAACAGGCTTAGTTAAATTTAAAAAAGGTTCTTTAGGAGTTATAGAAGCAGCGACAACAATTTATCCAAAAAATTACGAAGAATCTTTAAGTGTTTTCGGAGAAAAAGCCTCTGTAAAAATATGGGGAAGAACAGCTAATTTTATTGAGCATTGGGAAATGGAAAATGTAAGTGAACAAGAAACAGAAAAATTAGTGAATGAAATAAAAGCAGAACCGTTTGGAAAGCCAGGTCACCAATGGATTATTGAAGATATGATGGAAGCCATTAAAGAAGATCGTTCTCCAATTGTTACTGGAGAAGAAGGGAAAAGAGCTTTAGAGTTAGTAGTTGCACTTTATCATTCAGCAGAAACAGGTAAACCCGTTAAAATTAATGAAGGACGATGAAGATGATGGAAAAAATATCCGTTGGGCAAAATGTATATATTGGTGAAAATGTCGAATTTGGCGAAAATGTTATCATTGGTCACAATGTTGTCATTTATGATGGTACTAAAATTGGAAGTAATGTCATTATTCAAGATAATGTAGTAATCGGAAAACAACCAACAAGAGCAAAAGCATCAATATTGCCTGAAACTAAATTCCTGCCCCCAACAACGATTGGAAACGGTGTAACTGTAGGTACGTCAGCAATTGTATACGCAAATGCTACAATTCACGATGATGTATTTATTGCTGATTTAGCTACTATTCGAGAACGTGTTTCAATTGGAGAAAAAACAATTGTTGGTCGGGGCGTAGCAGTTGAGAACGATTGCCAAGTTGGGAAAAAATGTAAATTAGAAACGAATTGTTACATTACAGCATACTCAACTCTAGGTGATGATGTATTTATTGCTCCTTGTGTAGTAACGACAAATGATAATTATATGGCACGGACAAAGGAACGTTTTAACCATTTTAAAGGTGTAACAGTGAAAACTGGCGGAAGAATCGGAGCTAATTCAACTATCTTGCCAGGTAAAACCATTGAAGAAGATGGTACTGTTGCAGCTGGAAGTATCGTAACAAAAGATGTTAAACAAGAAGAGCTAGTTGTCGGTTCTCCAGCAAGAAAAATTCGTAACGTTCCTGAAGAACAACTATTAAGAAATCAATAGTTCGGTGGGATAGAATGAATATCTTATTAATTAATCATTATGCTGGATCAAATATTCATGGGATGGAATACCGGCCATATCATTTAGCAAAAGAATGGGTTAGTTTAGGGCATAATGTTACGATTATTGCTGCGTCCCATTCTCATATTAGAACAAAACAGCCGGAAGTAATGGATAAATGGACTGAAGAATTTTTAGACGGTATTAAGTATATATGGATTAAAACTCCTGAATACGAAGGAAATGGTATTAAGAGAATACTTAATATGTTATCTTTTATTAAAGAATTATCGTTTAATATAAAACATATCGTAGATCAAATAGAACCTAGTATTGTCATAGCCTCTTCTACATACCCATTAGATATTTATCCAGCAAGTAGAATTGCTAAAAAGGCAAATGCGCAGTTTATTTTTGAGGTGCACGATCTCTGGCCCCTATCACCAATGCTTTTAGGCAATATGTCGCGATTTCACCCTTTTATTATGACAATGCAAAAGGCAGAAAATGATGCTTACCGTAAAGCCCATAAAGTAGTTTCTTTACTTCCAAAGGCAGATCAGCACATGATAGAGCATGGGATGGCTAGTCATAAATTTACATATTTGCCGAATGGGATTGCGGTAGACCAATGGCTTGAAGCAAATGAAAATATCCCGCCTGGGCATCAAACGATTATTGATGAGTTAAAATTGGAAGGGAAATTTTTGATTGGATATGCAGGTACACATGGTATTGCCAACGCACTAGAGTATTTGTTTGATGCATGTGAAGCTCTAAAGGATGATCCTGTTGCTTTCGTATTAGTTGGAAAAGGACCTGATAGAGAAAAATTAATAGAAACAGCTAAACAAAAAAAGTTAAATAATATTTATTTTTTACCTGTTATTAATAAAAAAGCTATCCCTGACTTTTTGTCAAAGATGGACTGTCTTTATATCGGTTGGAGGAAGAGTCCGCTATATCAATTTGGTGTAAGTCCAAATAAGCTGTTAGATTACATGATGTCAGGAAAACCGATTATACATGGAATAGAAGCCGGAAATGACCTTGTGGCTGAAGCACAGTGTGGAATTTCAATCCCTCCAGAGGATCCAGAGCAGATTGCATTTGCGGTAAGAAAAATGATGAATACACCAGAACAGACAAGGAAGGCTATGGGGAGTAGCGGAAAAAACTTTGTAATGAGTAAACATGATTATAAAGTTTTAGCTAAAGATTTTTTAAAGATCATGAAATAATATTGCATGAAGGTGTGAACGATAATGGATACAATCCCATACGCATTACCACAAATTGAAGATGAAGAAATAAAAGAAGTGATAGATACGATCCATTCAAATTGGTTAAGTAAAGGTCCAAAAACAGTTGAGTTTGAAAAACAATTTAAAAGCTATGTTCAAGCTGAGCATGCAATTGGATTAAATTCTTGTACGGCAGGATTGCATTTATCTCAACTGGCTGCCGGAGTTGGACCGGGAGATGAGGTTATTACAACACCTTATACCTTTGTATCAAGTGCTAATACAATTATTCATTCAGGCGCAAAGCCAGTTTTTGTAGACATCGATCCAGTAACAATGAACATTGATGTAAATCAGATAGAGAGTAAAATTACAAATAAAACAAAAGCCATCATACCAGTTCATTTTGCTGGTTATCCATGTGACATGGATCCGATTATGGAAATTGCCCGAAAGTATAATTTAACTGTAATAGAAGATGCCGCACATGCTGTTCATACACAATATAAAGGGAAAATGATAGGGAGTATCGGAGATTTTACATGTTTCAGTTTCTATGCTACAAAGAACCTAGTCACTGGTGAAGGCGGTATGATTACAACTCATAACGAAGCATTAGCCGATAAAATTCGGGTAATGAGTTTGCATGGAATGAGTAAGAATGCTTGGAACCGTTACGGGGATAAAGGTTCATGGTATTATGAGGTAGATTATCCAGGATTTAAATATAATATGACGGATATTCAAGCAGCCTTTGGAATTGTTCAGTTAAGTAAATTGGAGCAAATGCAGCAGACAAGGGAACGTTATGCGGCTGTTTATAATCAAGCCTTTTCAGAAATTGAAGGATTTATAGTTCCTCACCATGACGATGTTAATCGCCATGCATGGCATTTGTATGTGTTACGCGTTAAGGAACAAAATTTCACAATTGATCGTGCTGAGTTTATTGAAAAACTTAAAGAAAAAGGAATTGGTACGAGTGTTCATTTCATTCCTGTACCGATGCAACCGTATTATAAGAAGCTTGGTTATAAGGTGGAAGATTATCCTAATGCTCTTGCAGCATATGAAGGAGCCATTTCTCTTCCTCTTTACCCTAAAATGAGCGAGCAGCAAGTTCAGCGAGTTGTAGATGTTGTCTTAGAGATTGCAAAAACATATAAAAGATAGGTGAATGTAATGGAGGATAAATCTCTCGTTCAGTGCAAAAAAAAGAGCCATGTTTTGAACGATATCTTAAAGAGAATATTTGATATTACAGCCTCTTTTATAGGACTAGTCATTCTATCACCTGTTCTAATTCTCGTTAGTGTATTAATCAAAATAGATTCAAAAGGGCCAGTTTTTTTTAAACAGACAAGGGTTGGCAGACATGAAAAACCATTTGAAATTTTAAAATTTCGCACAATGATTGTTGATGCGGAGAAATATGGGAAACAAATTACAGTAGGAAAAGACAAAAGGATCACAAGAGTAGGTCATTTTTTAAGAAAATATAAGATTGATGAGTTTCCACAGCTTTTTAATGTGCTAGTTGGTGATATGAGTTTAGTAGGACCTCGTCCTGAAGTTCCTAAATACACAGCCTATTATAATGAAAAGCAGAGGCAAATTTTTGAAATCCGTCCTGGAATAACCGACTACGCTTCAATTAAGTATCGGAATGAGAATGAAATCCTTGCTAACAGCACTGATCCAGAAAAGGTATATATTGAGGAAATTATGAGGGATAAGCTGAAAATAAATCTTGAATATGTAGCTCGAAGGTCGCTTAAAGAGGATATTCATATTATTTTTAAAACGATTACTAAAATAATCGAATAAATTACTAAAACCTCCGTTTTTTAGGAGGTTTTCAACTGTATTTCATTATTTTTTATTAAAAATCTGTTACAGATAGATAAAAAAAAGAATAACAATGATATAATAGTCAAGTCAAAGAAGGGGTTAAAAATTAAAAAAAGGAGACTTATTTTATGAAGGTTCCAATGCTTGATTTATCAGAACAATATCAAATTTTAAAAGATGAAATCATTGAGACGCTTGATTCTGTAATGACATCATCGCGCTTTATTCTCGGTGATAATGTTAAGCAATTAGAGGCTTCAATTGCAAAGTTTGTTAATGCGAATTATGGTATTGGCGTAGCAAATGGAAGTGACGCTTTGCATATATCACTTCAAGCCTGTGGAGTACAAGCTGGAGATGAGGTCATTACAACCCCGTTTACTTTTTTTTCTACTGGGGGAGCGATAGCGAGAGCAGGTGCTACTCCTGTTTACGTTGATATAGATCCAGTGACCTTTAATATTGATGCTACAAAAATAGAAGAGGCAATTACGGAAAAAACAAAAGCAATTATTCCTGTACATCTTTATGGACAAGCTGCAGATATGGATGCGATTATGGAGATTGCTAAAAAACATCAAATATCTGTTATTGAAGATGCTGCACAAGCAATTGGGGCCGAATATAAAGGGAAAAAGATCGGTGAAATTGGTGATGCAACTTGTTATAGTTTCTTTCCTACTAAGAACTTAGGTGCATATGGTGACGGGGGAATGATTGTAACGAAAGATCAACAATTGGAAGAGAAGATGAAGATCATTCGAGTACATGGAAGTAAGCCGAAGTATTATCATCATGTTCTTGGGTACAATAGTCGATTAGATGAAATTCAAGCAGCTGTATTAAATGTTAAACTTCCGCACTTAAATAAATGGAGTGAGATGAGAAGAGAAAATGCACGTTACTACTATACGCAACTTTTAAATGAAAAGCTTGGAGAAAAAATTGTGACACCTACTGAAGTAGCAGAGCGATATCATGTATACCATCAATATACAATCCGAGTTAAAAATCGTGATGATTTACAAAGTTTCCTAAAGGAAAATGGTGTTGCATCGATGATCTATTATCCAGTTCCGCTACATTTACAGCCAGTTTTTGCACATTTAGGTTATAAAGAAGGAGATTTTCCGGAGGCTGAGAGGGCAGCGAAGGAAGTATTATCTTTGCCAATGTTCCCAGAGATGAAAAAGGAACAACAAGAATATGTTGTTAATATGATAGCCAAATATTATGAACAGTAAGGAAAGTTGTGGATCAATGGAAAAAGAAAAGTTTGTTATATATGATTATGTGTTGTATATACTGAAAAAATGGTGGTTGATTGTTGGATCAGGCCTATTATTGACTGCGATATTTTTTGCATATTCCTATGTAAATAAAGAAACAGGCTACATTGGTGAGGCAGTTCTTTATTCATCTGATAAACTTCCAGAGAAGTATAGTAATCAAGAATTAGTAGGATATCTTTATAAAAATGTTTTACCAGAAGACTACGAAGGATCTTTACAAATTAGTCTTCAAGATGAAAATTCATTAAAAGTTCAGTTAATTGGTAACAATGAAAGTACGGTTAAGAAGTTTATAAATAAAGCCTCAAAAAATGTTTTATCTGATCTAGAAAAAGAACATGAACATGGAATTATCCAAACAATTAGAGAGGATAGAGTAAATTATTTAGAAGCATTAATAGAAGAGAAAACGCAAAAATATAATTTCTATATGGATGAAATGAATAAGGTTGGTGGCACATTAAATACAGAATCCCTTCTTCAAAATTTATTAAAGGAAGAGACTTACATTACCGACTTAAAAAATGAATTGCTAAATGAAAAAAAGAAGTTATTACTTAATGAACCGCCTCGATTATTAGATCATTTTGTAATTGAATCTATTACAGGAGTATCGTTGAAAAAACTACTTTTAGCTTTTATTTTAGGTGTTCATTTAGGACTCTTCTCATTATTATTTTACAAATATTTTAAGGATATAAGAGTACTTAAGACACAAAATTAGAATAGGTGGTAAAAGATGTCTTTATATCAAGAATTACTTAACAAAATTGAAACAAAAGAAGCAGTGATTGGAGTAGTAGGTCTTGGTTACGTTGGACTTCCTCTTGCAGTTGAAAAAGCTAAAGCGGGTTTTAAAGTAATCGGCTTTGATATACAGCCACAACGTGTGGACTGGGTAAATGAGGGGCATAACTATATTGGAGATGTTGTTGACGAAGATCTAAAAGAAGTAGTTAAAAATGGGTTGCTAAAAGCTACAACAGATTATAATCAAATTAATGAAATTGATGCTGTAGCGATATGTGTACCTACACCTTTAGATTTATATATGCAGCCTGATACTTCATATGTTAGGTCATCTTCACAAGAAATTGCAAAATATGTAAAAGAAGGGACATTAGTTGTTTTAGAATCGACAACATATCCAGGAACAACGGAGGAAATTATTCGACCTGAGTTTGAGAAAAAAGGCTTTAAAGTTGGTGAAAATATTTTTATTGCTTATTCTCCAGAACGTGTTGATCCAGGAAATAAACAGTTTAAAACAAAAAATACACCAAAAGTAGTTGGTGGTATAACTGATAAATGTACAAAAGTTGCATCATCTTTATATCGATCGGTATTAGCGGGTGATGTACATGAAGTGACAAGTCCAGCGGTTGCAGAAATGGAAAAAATTTTTGAAAATACATTTAGACACCTTAACATTGCTTTAGCAAATGAAATGGCAATTTTGTGCGATAAAATGGGGATAGACGTATGGGAAGTTATTGATGCAGCCAAAACGAAACCATACGGATTTATGGCATTCTATCCTGGACCAGGATTAGGAGGCCATTGTATTCCGATAGACCCATTCTATTTAACATGGAAAGCTCGTGAGTACAATTATCATACACGATTGATAGAACTGGCAGGAGAAATCAACAATTCAATGCCAGAATATGTTGTTAATAAAACAATGGAAATATTAAATAGCAAGGGAAAAACCGTTCAAAATGCCTCAATCCTAGTGTATGGTGTTGCATATAAGAAGGATATTGATGATGTACGGGAATCACCATCACTTCCAATTTTATCAATGCTAAATAAATTAGGAGCTAAAACACTTGCTATAGATCCGTATGTAAAATCATTTAAATTAGATGGACAAGTTATTTATACTGTTAATAGCGATGAAGTAAATTTAAATGAAGCTGATTTAGCTTTGATCTTAACAGATCATAGTGATGTGGATTATAAAAAGATTTATGAAAGTAATATAACAATATATGATACAAAAAATGCACTTGGGATGTTCGAAGAACCAGGGAAGTATTACAAATTGTAAATTGACAAAGAATTAGAGGATCTTTGATTTTCAGTTAGATCCTCTCTTTACGAAAAAGTCAGTAAAAATAATTGCAAAGAGGGATCTCTTTTGAATGCAAGTTTGAATTTTAGGAAATATCTTTTTTTCTTAATTACTATTCTAGTTTTTTTGGATCCTCTATTATTTAAAATAGATTTAGGACCGATTACGATAACTAGTTTGCGAGTAATACTTATAATCTCAATTTATTACTTTCTTTATGAGCTTATTTTCAAACCAAAATGGGCAAATTATAATGAAATCAGAATTTATCTATTGTTTTTTTTGATCTGGTTTTCATATGGCGGGGTAGCTGTTCTTTGGTCAAACGATCCAAACTTAGCGATTAGACAGCTATACTATTTTTCAATGTTTATTTTGTTTATACTTTTGCTAGTTAAAGTGTTATCAGCTCAGGAAAGTTATAAATGGGTTTACCGTATATTTTGGGTCATTGGTGTGTTGATGGTAGGACTATCATTTATCGAAATGATTACGAATATTCATTTGCCTACATCAAGATTATATAATCAGGACACTGCTCAATATATATCAACAGGATTTTTCTATAATGAAAATGATCATGCGTATTTCTTAGTGTTAATTGCTCCTTTTTTCCTATTAAACATAACACGAAAAAAAATCTTATTAAGTATTATTAACGCAATGATTTATGCTGCTATTTTCATTGTCATTTATATAAATGATTCGAAAGCAGCTTTAATTTCATTATTCTTGCAAATAGTTATTATGAATCTTTTTATTTTGGATTATAAGAAAATCTATAAGGTACTACTTAGTTCTGTTGCTCTTTTTGGTATAATAGGTGTCTTTTTCTTTACACCTGTTGGAGAAAAGGTGCTTACTATATTAAATAGTTTAAAGTTTTCTAATGGATCTGCGTTCGTAAGGTTAAATTTATATTTAAACGGTTTATATGCTTTATCAGATCACTGGTTTTTTGGTGTAGGACCTGGAAACTTTATTACAAATATTTATGAAAATTTTAATACTGGTGGAATTATTAACCCGCATAATTGGTGGATAGAAATATTAACTGAATATGGAGTTTTTATATTCGGTCTTTACTTGCTTTTTTTTGTATCGCTTATTATACAATTATTTAAAATAGGTAAGAGTAAAATTAGTGAAAGTAAAGTTTCTATCGCCTTATTTCTGAGCTTTATTGGTTTTATATTAGCATCGATAGGACCAAGCAGTTTATTTTATCATTGGACAATGTGGCTATTTTATGGAGTCGCAATAGCGATTATTAATAATGTTAGGATAAAGCAAAAAAAGACCCTTAATATAAAACAAAAATAATTAAAATTGATTGTATAGGATTGCTTATTTTGTGTATTTTAAAGTATTACTGTTTTTAATGGCTCGGTTTCCTTCCGACGATATGAAACGAGAAAGAAACTTGTTTTCTCCTCGTTTTAATATCAGAAGGACTTTTTCAGGGTGAGCCTAAACAATAATATTGTATAACATCACTTCAGGGGGGAATATTCCTTTATTCGTTCATATTTATCTGTATATTCTTCGAAAAAATAGATATGATCACAATAAAAGGGAGCTTATAAAAAGCCCCCCTCTAAGAATTGTTACTATTAATAAAAACATTAAGATTTTCTTCGAGAATTTGTTCTCTACGAAACTTCATGGCATCATTAATAGTGATCGTTATTTTTTCACCATTTGATAAATAGTTTTTGAAAAAGTCTCTGAAATTGTTATCTTTTTCAAAACAATCAAAGATCGGAAGATGCAATCCTATATAATCAAATGCCTTTGTCCCTAATTCTATAAATTCATCTCTAACTATCGCCAGCCCTATATCACATGATTCAGCAATTTGAATTGCTTCTTTATAACTTTTTCTTGGAATGAATTTTGCAATTCTATCTAGATGGGCTGCTTTTATAATCTCAAGGTTAATAGCTGGATCAGTCCCAACAAAAATAAGCTCGTATTTAATGTGTGGGTTTTGTTTAATAAGTGCATTGATTTTTTTTAAGCAATGTAAAGCTTTATTCGGATTATATTCAGCAAATTTACCGAGACAAACAAATTTAACTGTATTAGGTATCGTTTTAAGCTTGGCTTTAACATCAACTGTATGGCCGTTAATGATCAAATGTAGCTTATCATCATTTTTGAAAAGTGAGCGATATGATTCATACATACCGTTTGTACAGACAATAAATGAATTGCATTGTTTGTATATAAATTTTTCCACCAATTCCGAGATCTTAATTTTGAGCGAACGTTTATACCGTTTGAAAATGCTTTCTGTCTGTCTCTTTTTTTTGCCGTAATTATTTTTAATGTTTAATGACCATGGATCACGAAAATCAATAATTAATCGTTTTCGAGAAAGCTTAGCAGCAATAGTAACGAAAATAAGATGAGTAAATGGTCCACAAGAAACATATACTGTTCTTCGCTTGCTTTTTAAAATCGAAAAAAATGTACGCATTGTCCATAAAGGAAATGATTTATTTTTACCGTACGTATCTCTGCTAATAATATCTATATCGATATTTTTAGATTTTAAGAAAGAATAGATTGCCCGTGATCGTGTAGATCCGACACCGTCTTTCGGTGAGAAAAGATATGTAACAAATAAAAAGTCGGTCATGCGATAACCTCCAACCGTTAAAGTATTGTAAAGAAAATATGTGATAAATATAATATTATCATATATTAAATTTATGATGGTACTAAAATGAAAGGATAGAAATAATGAAAGTATTAATAATTCCATCATGGTATTCAACAGATGATAATCCAATTAACGGTATTTTTTTCAAAGAGCAAGCCGTAGCGTTAAGCGAACATCAGCTTGATATAAGAGTTGCATTTCCAGAATTAATAAGTATGAAAAAGTTTTCGAAATTTGGACTACATAAACTTGGCTATCGAGTAGAAACTAAGCCTGTTTTTACTGGAAGAAACATACAATATCTGTACTTTCCTTTTAATATCGCATACTCATACGGTTATTTCTTCCGGAAATATTTATTAAAAATTATGGAAAAGTTTGAGAAAGAGGGATGGATTCCTGATATTATTCATGCCCATTCAGCATTGTGGGGTGGTTGGGCAGCTATAAGCTTGAAAGGTAAATATTCTGTTCCCTTAATCATCACTGAACATTTTAGCGGTTTTATAACAGGGAAGTTAAATAAAACTCAGTTATCCGCAGCCAAAATTGCGTTTGAACATAGTGATAAAATTATTGCAGTAGGGCCAACTTTACAAGAGAAGCTTTCAGAGCTAGTTGATTCAAACAAAATTACACTTATTCCCAATATAGTTGACGTTGAAAATTTCACAGTAGAGGAAAGAAAAAGAGAATCATCTCATTTTACATTTTTATCAATTGGTTTTTTAAAATATAATAAACGAATGGATTTATTAATTAAAGCATTCCATCAAGCTTTTTCAAATCAAAAACATATGTTGTTAAATATAATTGGTGACGGAGAACAATACAGTCAACTGAAACAATTAATTGATGATTTAAACATGAATGATCAAATTAAGTTATTGGGCAGGAAATCAAGAGAAGATGTTAAGGTGTATTTAAATAGTTGTGATGCATTTGTACTTGCGAGTGAATTTGAGACTTTTGGTGTCTCATTTATAGAAGCTTTAGCATGTGGCAAACCGATTATTGCGACGGATTCTGGCGGTCCATCAATGATTGTTAATGAGTCGAACGGCTTTTTAGTTCCTAAAAATAATGAACAGGAATTAGCTAATGCAATGAAAAAACTAACTGAAAATTACCACTCATATCATCCGTCTGTTATTAGAAATAACTGCGAGCAAAAATTCGGAAAGGAAACTATTACGAAGCAAATTATTTCTGAGTATAAAATGCAGTTAGAAAGTTAGTAAAGAGAACGGAGAATGATTAAATGGCAGGCAATAAGTTGTTTTCAAAATTTCTTTCCTTTTCGTTTGGAAGTTGGGTGGCTCTAGGAATTGGAGTTATTTCAACACCAATCATAACGAGATTATTTAGTCCTAAAGATTTTGGACTAGGATCGATGTATGTATTGTTTTTTAATATTATTGTTCTTGTTTCATTATTGGGAACGGATCAAGCATTTGTACGCTTCTTTTATGTGGAAGAAGAGAATCACCGTGCTGTTTTATTAAAGAAGTGTATTAGAATGACGATAGTAGCTTTTATATTGTCGTCAATTGTAATTCTTTTCTTTAGTAAACCATTATCTTTATTTATGTTCAATCAGGATAGTACTTTCTTGATTTTATTAGTTTTACTAGGAGCATTATTTCAAATTATTTATCGCTTCTCAACTTTAGTAATACGGATGGAGCAAAAAGGACTAATATACTCTATTGTCCAGATAGCAGCAAAAATTTTAGAATTACTAGGAGTTTTACTATTCGTCTTTCTATTGGGAAGCAGTTTTCATACATATATCTATAGTTATTTATTTTGGTTAGTGATAGCAGCTTTACTTACAGTTTTTTTAACAAGGCATTATTGGTTTTCAAATAGACAAAAAACCACTTTAAAAACAACAGACAAGGAAATTATATATTTTTTAATTCCGTTAGTGTTTACATCACTCATCTACTGGCTCATGCAATCAATTGATCGTTTTGCACTAAAAGCTTGGGCATCTGCAGAGGAGTTAGGATTATACGTTGCGGCTTTTAAAGTCATTGCACTACTTAATATTTTCCAAACGACGTTTTCTACGTTTTGGTCTCCTGTTAGCTACGATCATTATGAAAAAAATCCTAATGATAAAGTGTTCTATACAAAAAAATGTACGAAATAGTCTCTTTTGGGATGTTTTTAATTGCAATATTGACAATTATGTTTAAAGATTTGATTGTTTTACTGTTAGGTGCTGAGTATAGAACTGCAACATTTATCATGCCTTTTTTAGTTTTTATGCCAGTTATGTATACAATTTCTGAAACAACTGTAATTGGTATAAATTTTTATAAAAAAACAAGATGGCATTTATTTATAACGATTATCGTTTTCTTTGTTAATCTTGGTATGACGTTTGTTCTTGTGCCTAAAATGGGTGCAACTGGTGCTGCCATTGCTACAGGCTTATCTTTTATTATATTTATGTTTTTACGTACTTTAATTTCAAAAAAATATTTTAATGTTGACTATAAACTGTATAAATTTTTCTTCATTACAATACTTGTAGCATTATATGCACTTTACAACTCTTTTTATAGTTGGAGTTGGCTAAATGTATTATTAGGTGCTTTGATGATCGGTAGTTTAAGTATTTTTTATCGAAAAACAATTAAATTAGTAATAAAAGAAAAAGATAAATTATTCAAAAAAGGCGAGGAGAGAGGTTAAATGGTAAAGACATTACAGAAGTATTTTACTATCCCCATTTTAACTGTATTTATATTTGCTACTTTTTTTGCAAATATTGTACATGCCCAAAGTGAAGATGATCGTCTTCAAGATTATGTTTTCACTTTAGCAGAGGCGATAAATGATGTTGAACTTGTTCATCCAGAAGAATCTTACAAAATAACAATTTCAAAAGATTCTCAAATTCCTATTGTAATAGATGAAGAAACTAGTGAAGGATATGCAATTATTAATAATGATAAGATTTTGTTAAATCTTAATAATTTTAATGTACTAGATGAAGAGCCAATCATTCCTGAAAATTTAGATGACCGTTTTCAATATGAAATGGTAGATTCACAAAACATAGAGTTTACAAATGAAGCTCTTGAAAAAATAGGGGAATTATTGACAACAAAAACAATTCTTCTATCAGATCATGATGAGGAGCATTTCTTTTTCTATTTTGGAAGCAGTAAAATGTTAATTAAAAAAAGCTTAATATCTCCTGGAAATTTAACTTTAGTTGACGACTCAAATGAAGAGTCAGAAGAAGATAAACAAATTTCAGAATCAGAAGAAGATAAAGCGGTTCAAGAGGAAGATAAGCAAACTGAAGAGAAAGATAAGCAAACTGAAGAGAAAGATTCATTAATCGTTGAGGAAGAAAGTAAAGAATCAGAAACAATTAAATCTCTTTTACCAGAAGTTAACGAAAAAGATTCTACAACTTTAAACAGTTTACAAGCAACAACAACTTCTGGAAAGTATGTAAAAATCAATTCTTCAAAAGCGGAAGTTTATTTAAATGAAAAAGCCAGTACTGTTGTAGGAACAGTTAATGAAGGTCAAGAGTTTAAAATTATTGAGGAGACACCTGATTTCATAAAGATCCAATTTGGAAATCAGTTAGGATTTATACGAAAAGCTTCGATAACCCAGTCTGACGGTTCTTCAATAAAAAATCTAAATACGAACTATACTAATAGTAGTAAAACATTTCGAGCAATTAATGAAGTAATCGTTTATGATAATACGTCAGGTTCACTCGTTCCAATGGGTACTATAAAAAATAATATTGATTATCCGATTGTTGAACAAACTTCTCAAGACTGGTATCGAGTATTACTTGGGAACAGAGTAGGTTATGTTTATAGACCTCATATCATTATTAAAATACAAGAACAAGATAAATATTTTCAAACTATATATAGTCAAACACCAGTCGTTGTCAATAGATCTGGAGGGTCAGATGTAGTAGGTTATTTATCGGGTAGACAAGAATTTGAAATATTATCCCATATTGATGGGTTCGTCAGAATTCAATATAGTAATGGTATCGGTTATGTAAAAAATTCTTTAATTACAGCAAGTAATGGATATACAATTAAAAACAAAAACTCAGGCTACACAAATAGTTCGAGATTCATTACACCAATAGTTAATGTTCCTATTTATGATAATTCTTCAGGCAAATTAGTTTCAATGGGAACTTTAAATAAGGGAGAAAGTTATGTAATCGTTGATCAGTCTTCTAAAGATTGGTATCGAGTATTATTTGGTGGACGGGTTGGCTATATTTATAAACCACACGTTCATGATCCAGTTTTATCTACAGATAAGTATATGACCTTAATGTATTCATCTGTACCAGTAGTTCAATCAAACGGTCAAGTAGGTGAGCTAAAAGGAAAGGGACACCAGTTCCCTATATTGAGTACAACATCAGACGGTTTTATAAGAATTCAATTTGGCGATAGTGTTGGATATGTAAAAGGCAGTCACGTATCTGGAACGCAAGTTTTTGTGATGAATGATCTTAACCCTGGTTTAGCAAATTCTAGTAAACGCATAAAAGTTACTAAGCAAGTTAATATATACAGTAGTCAAAGTAAAGATTCTTTTGTAACAGCTTCATTAAATGAAGGAGTTTCATACCCAATTGTACAAGATACATCTTCTTTATGGGTTCAAGTAAGTATTGGACAGCGTTTAGGCTATGTTTACAAAGCTGATGTTGAGTATCTTTTTGATTCAAATGATCAGTATTTTACAACAGCACGTGATGGTGTTCCTATCCATGTGAATGGAGCAAATGGTGATGAAATTGTTGGAACACTTGTAAAAGGAGAAAAGTATAAAATATTTAAATCTATTTCAGGCTTTGTTGGCTTAAAATTTGGAGATAAAATTGGTTATGTTAGAACTAGTGAAGTCGAGCCAACAAATGGATCTGGATTAAAAAATATAGACAATGGTGAACCTTTATCAGGAAACTATATTCAAACAAAAGTGGAAACTTCGGTATATGATAACACATCGGGTTCATTGGTAGAATATGCGAAAATTAAACCTGGACAAAGTTACCCTGTAATTAGACAAACATCAAAAGATTGGCTAATGGTTTCCTTAGGCGGACGAATAGGTTATGTTTACCGTCCTCATGTCAAATATACCAGTACACAATATCGCTATATATATTATGATATGACGTTAGATGAAATGGTAAAAAAACAAGTTAATGCAGGAGCGCAGACTGATAAGCGATATGATACATATGTAAGTAAAACATATATCAATCGAACATCTTCTTCTTCAGGTACGGTCACAGTAGATGGGCTAAACGTTAGAGGTGGTCCTGGGACAACATATTGGATTGTTGGTCAACTTCTTAAAGGGCAAACTATAGAAATATATGGAGAAACAAATGGTTGGTTAAGGTTTAGATATCCAAAAACTTGGAAAAACGCTTCACCTGAAGATGTAAAATATTATCTTAACCCAAATAATTTTTCTTCTGCAAGCAAAGATTACTTACAGTTTTTATTGTTAACTGAATCAATGAATTTAGATCCAAATGAAGTGAATAATAAAATTTTAACGAATAAAGGAATATTAGAAAATAAAGCACATGCCTTTATTGAAGCAGGTCGTGTGAATCATATTAACGAAATTTATTTAATTTCACATGCTTTACTTGAAACAAGTAATGGTAATTCAAAGCTTGCTACCGGTGTTTTAGTTTCATCTGTTGATGGAAAACCTGTTGAACCAAAAGTTGTTTACAATATGTATGGGATTGGAGCGCTTGATAGTTGTGCTGTGCGATGTGGATCAGAAAGAGCTTATAAAGAAGGATGGTTTAATCCTGAAAAAGCAATCATTGATGGTGCAAAATGGATATCTAGAGGTTATATAAATAATCCAAACTACGATCAAAATACTTTATATAAAATGCGCTGGAATCCTGCATATGCAGTTAATAATCCGCCAACCCACCAATATGCAACAGATATCGGCTGGGCTGTTAAACAGACTTCCCGGATGTATGAATTATTTTCACTTTTAGATAACTATGATATGGTCTTTGATGTACCTCAATATAAAAAATAAATGATAAATTTTTGAGGCGATCCAATAAGCCTTAAAATAGAACAGGTGGAAAAAAACAAGCCGTTTTTCTCCACCTGCTTTTTGTATCTTTACGATTTTTATCTAAATGTAGTAGTCGGATGGAAACCTGCGAAACGACAGATTGCCCTTGATGTGACCAAACGCACTTTTTACATCGAGCCATAGATGGTTGTATTGTCCTTACATTCAAGGGCTACTTACGCTCTTTCTTTAATTTTTTTCAAACACCGTTTTCCAATGGACTGCTAATTCTCCTCTTGCAGTGTAACAGCATTATGTGAGTGTACTCGTATTTGTTTGGAATCGACGAGTGTCTATAGCTTTCATCCAACGATGTTTTTACACAATGATCAGTCGATTCATGCTCTTGATGGCAAAGTATTTGTGATAAATTTAACATAGATCGCTAACAAAAAAAGTTATAGATACATGGATAAAACTGATGAAATCGATGAATTTGTTATCGCCCGGGCATGTTGTCAGTTTGTTCCCCAATTGACGAAGGGAAAACAACGCTTCTTATAATACTTGAGCTATAAGTGTAATACCTTTTACAGTTTATAGAGGAGGCCGAGTTTTCTTCATTCGGTAAAGCGATGATTAATTTATTTTTCGAAAATTATAGCTTAGATGAACTGGCGCAAGACTTGGCTGACTATCTTCAGTCGAAAGGGAAAAACCGATTCCCTAATCCAGAATATGTGGCTAAGTCCATTCAATAGGTAGTCTGCTTTTTTTATCGGTTAGATAAAGTAGTCGAAGATTCCATCGATACCATTCTTGGTACATCAATCACATTGATTCGTATATTTGAAAAACAAATAAAAGAGCCTAGATCAATCGATTGAGCGAATTTAAAAACTGTGTTACAAACAATACTTGGAATGCAACCTGTTTTCACAGCTGTTATTATTGCTGAAATTGGCCACATTGAACGCTATTCTAGTGAAGAGAAAATCGGCCAAACATGCAGGCCTTTATTAGCGGAAAGCACCAGTTGGATCGCTTTACGGCAGACGATACACTGTTACCACAGATGGGAATCAGTATCTTAGATATTAATGTTTGTGTGATGATAACATTATTGTCACGAATTCAAGTATATTTTTTCGTTTTTGTGTAATTTAACAAAAATTGGTGATAAACCTCAGCTCAAAATATTCAGTACTTTTCCCCGAAGTTTAGTGTTTTTTGTGATAGTGCCGCCAATTTATTCAAGTTCTTCAAAATATAATTCCCTTTTCTAATTGAGAGATTTCAAATTTACCTTCCAATCATTAAAACTACATTAGAAACAGTTATTCAATTGTCATTATTTTATCAACACATTTTACTACTTAAAGTGTGAGCTATCAATTAGTTTCAAACCCTAGGTATATAGAACTGTTTTTTTTATCAATTTACGACATAATCCTCTTCCTTATTATTTTATTAAATGATTATAAAATACCATTTTTACAAAATGATAGAATTTATATAGAACGTATGTTCCGGATGTGTTATTGTAAAAACATAGAACATACGTTCTGAGAAAATTAGGAGGGATATTTATGGTTTTTATTAGACCAGCAGAAGGAACGATTACACAATATTTTAAGAAAGGAACTCATAATGGAATTGATATTGCCAAAAGTGGTACAGTGCCTATTTTAGCCGCAGCTTTAGGAACAGTTACAAAATCATATAACTCAGATTCCTATGGAGAAGTAGTTTTCATAAAACATGTCATTAACGGTGTACAATATGAGACTGTTTATGCTCATATGGCAGAAAGATCACGTACAGTTTCAGTTGGCCAAAATGTTAGTGTCGGCCAACGACTTGGGTATATGGGGAGCACTGGCTGGTGGACTGGTCAACATTTACACTTTGAAGTCCACAAGCCGTCTTGGAATAGCAGCAAAAGTTATGCAGTAAATCCTTTAGACTATATCAATTCTGGTGGAGGTGGCGGAACTGAAGGTCCGGGAACAGTTATTGGAGAGCCACAACCTGAATATGCAGGTAGAACAAAAAATGGCCGGATAGGTACTGCTACAACTATTGTATCGACACTAAATGTTAGAAATAGTCCTTCGACTAGTGGGAGAATAATTAGGACGCTTAGTTTAGGAAGTACGGCTTGGATTTATAAATTGAGTGGAGAATGGTATTGTATTGGAACTAATAATGGAGAAGAAGAGTGGATATCAAATGAAAACAGAGCTCACGCAAATGTGCGTTGGTATGATTTAAAATCAGGGCGTATCGGTGAAGGTTCGGTTAAAGTTTCGCTATTAAACGTTCGTTATTCACCGACTGAAACAGGTGAGCTATCAAGAAAAATTGGAAATGGTACTTCGTTTTATGTTTACAAAGAGTCGGGTTACTGGTTATGTATAGGAACTAAAGATGGCCGTGAGGAATGGATCGCAAATCCGAATAATGAATATGCTAACGTTACTTGGTATTGATCAATATTAATTTTACATGTAGGGGCTTTCCCAAAAGTCATTGAAAAATGACCTTTGGGAAACAACCCATTAATTTCAAAAAAGTAGTAAAAAATCACCTTTTCTTGTAAAATGAAGTCACCACTATAACATTTTAGAAAGAACGCCTTTTTTATGTGCAGACCGAAGGCTATTAATGATATTTACAACATATAAACTTCGCTAGTATTTTGCAATAGAAAAGTGCAGAAAAATGCAATTAAAAATGCAGAAGTTTGCCACCCATTTAACTCCGTTTTGACAGAGCGTGGGACAGTCTATAGCTTTCACCAGCAAAATCCTAATGATTTACATGAAGGTCCACAAAGTAAAATATTGTCACCCCAACATTTTAATCCCCATAAAGCCGCACAAATAAATGGACATGCAACTGAACCAATAGGAGCACAAGCGACCATACAAGCTACTGTTCCAGCTAAGCCACATCCCATACCTTGAATAGCATTACAAACATTTTGACAGACAGTACAACTTGAAACTTGAATTGAAGCACCACCCTCACTAGATTTAGGAGCAACTTCATTTTTCATTGTCTTGTTATCAAATAAAGGATTTTCATGCCACATTCGTATTCTAAATTTTCATCTTTAGTGTTAATAGTTACAATGGAGTAAACTTTATCGCCTACTGCTTGGAATGTATTAATAATGTCACCTTCATAAAGTTTGAAATTGCTCTAACACTCACACCTTCAATTGCATAAGAAATTACTGTTTTAAGATCATCTAGAACTAGTGTTAAAACTTCAACATGCATATTATCTCTATCAAATTTCCCACCAAGGGCTTTCGAAATCAATTCTTTATAATCATTTGATTTCTGTTTAGAAAAATAATTGATGGAGTGTTCAGGAATGCAAAAATTTTAAGGCTAATTCCCGAAAGTGGGAGTTAGCCTTTTAAGTTTGAGAATGTTGAATTACTCTTAATAATGTTTAATAAAGCCCCTTTTTGGTGTACAATTAATTTAAAGGGAGGTAAGATAACATGATGATAACTTATAAAAGATTTGCCCTAATTTCATTTTTAATACTGTTTTTCAGTTTAATAATAAGTAGAAGTTTTATGGGAAACATCTTTGTATCTTTATTAGCTTTCCTAATCATAATGGGGTTACTATATTCAGTAATGTTAATTATCCCTTTTTATTTTAGACGAAGAATAAATATATTTAATAAATACTTTGCATGGATAGAAAACGGTGGGAAATTAGGAAACAAAAGTTGAATTTCCTAAAGTTTTTTAGCAGAACATTCAATTAGAGTGTTCTTTTTTTAGTGTGCCAGGCATGGCATTTATCTAGGTGGTGCAAGTCCACTGTGGGGGAACACATCATCCAACCACTAGGGAAGCGCAAGGTCGTTATCGCGAGGTAAGCTGAAGGAAGCGTGTATCAAAATCTTGACTTGACGAACAGAAATCTGATCCCAAGGCTCAATAGGTGGATAAGGCTCCTAACAAGTCAAAGTCCCAAAGATGTGCGTAATCCTATCGAGTAAATCAGGCGAGTAAAAGAGGAAAGATAGCTGTCTTACCCTGGAAGGTCTCACGGACATCTGAGGAGTCCCCTATGAAGAAAGCTGGTCGAAAAAAGGTTTATCGTGAGAAGTCAGCCGAAGCCATAGTAGTGATACTTATCATGAAGGGCTGAACACTTTATAGTGTTTCTACACCATTAATGCACGGAAGATATACTTCAGAATGTGTTAATGAGGAAAGTATGAGCGTATCTCAGAGGATACTCAAAAGAGAAGTATCTTACCGTCACGTGAAAGGAAAGGAAGAAACGAGTGTGGAGCTTTTAGAAGAAATCTTAAGCAATCAAAATATGAATCAAGCCTATAAGCGGGTGTATCGCAATAAAGTAAAGGTGCAAGTGGAGTAGACGGAGTGACGGTGCAAGAACTGAAGGAACATCTAAAGAAACATAAAGATGAACTCCGTGATCAAATCCGAAAAAAATATCAACCAGCGCCAGCATTGGGAGTAGAGATCCCAAAAGAAAACGGAAAAATGCGCAAATTGGGCATTCCAACGGGTTGTTGACAGAGTGGTACAACAAGCAATTAGCCAAAGACTTAGCCCCATATTTGAAAAACAATTCAGCGAATACAGCTACGGTTTCCGACCAAGAAGAAGTTGTGAAATGGCAGTCGTTCAAGCGCTGGAATATATAAATGATGGATGCTTTTACTATGATTCAAATAAAAAGAGATTTCAACCAAGGCCACATGAACAATCGATTCAGAAGTTCCAACGAAAACTGCGCCAGCTAACGAAACGGAACTGGAGTATTTCTCTAGATATAAGAATCGTTAAACTGAAACAGGTCATTTATGGATGGGTCAGCTACCTTAAGATAGCGAACATGAAGAATGCGCTCGGAAAAATAGACGCAAAACTTCGCTCCAGACTACGAGTAATCATCTGGAAGCAATGGAAGACCAATAAAAAGAGAATAAAATCTCTTGTCCAGCTTGGGATACCCGAGGAGGAAGCAAAAGGCTTAGCGTACTGTCGGAAGGGTTATCGTTTTATTGGACTATCGAAGGTAGTCCATCGAGCGATATCAAATAAACGCTTTAGGCAAAGGGGGATTCCCTTTGTCTTAGACTACTATCTAAAAGTGCACATTGCGATATAAATTGAACCGCCGTATACGGAACCGTACGTACGGTGGTGTGAGAGGGACGGAAAGTTATTTAACTTTCCCCTCTACTCGATTTTTGGCACAAAATTAGTGCAGTACTCTGCATTTTTGCTTTGCAAAGCTCTGCACTTTTATTTTGCCATACACACCTTTATACCATATGAACACGATGATTTTTGACTTTCGAACAACTAATCCCTCCCTATCGTTGCACGTGTGATAGATAATGATTGATAGTACTACCCGATTCAGACCTCATTTACATTATAAAGGTGACAGCCGTAGTTCATCTTCCAATTAAGTTAAAAGTGATTTTATATGATTGTTTCCACAATATTTAAAGAATATGAACGACAACCGATTTGAGTAAACAGTTAGCTGCTAAAAAAAGCTCTTATATTATACTTAACTCAATTATTTCGTTTGAAATATTTTGAGATTTTGTGTAGAAAGGTGTAATATATGTTAAGTAAGAATGAATAAGTTCTACGGAGTTGAAGAACGTTGTCAAAAATATTAATACTTACTGAAGATTATCCGAGTAATGAAAATAAATATCCAAGCTCCTTTATCCATTCAAGGAATTTAATTTATTTGAAAAATGGATTTGAACTACTTGTTTTATCCTTTAATGCAAATAAGGCATACAAATATGAAGGAATCGATGTTATTTCTCTAAAAGAATTTGAAGCTGATTATCAAGTTTCATCATTCGATTTAGTTTTAAGTCATGCTCCCAATCTTAGGCACCATGTTGTCTTTTTAAATAAACATCAAAAAAAGATAAAAAAAGTTGTCTTTTTTTTTTATGGACACGAAGTGTTGAAAATTAACAAATATTATCCAAATCCATATTCTTTCGACAAAAATAGTAGTGTAACCAAAGATTTGCTCCAAAATTTTTATGATACTGTTAAATTATTGATTCTTAAAAGATATTTTAAAAGCTTACTTTTAAAAAGTAAAGCACATATTGTTTTCGTTAGTGAATGGATGAAAACAGAATTTATAAAGAATGTAAAAATAGATGATCATATTTTGCGAGAAAGGTCTTCTATTATTCATAATAATATTAATGAGGTTTTTGAAGTTGAATCATATATTCCAGCTGAAAAATTTTTAGCAGATGTCATTACAATTAGACCGCTTGATAAATCAAAATATGCTATTGATGTTGTAGCAAAGATTGCTGAAGCGAATCCTAATATAACCTTTCATGTTTATGGTAAAGGGGAGTATTTTAATCACTATCAACCTCCTGAAAATTTAGTTGTGTTTAATCAGTTTCTTTCGCAAAAAGAAATTCCTAAACTATTAAACCAATATCGGTGTGCTTTAATGCCGACAAGATTAGATTCACAAGGTGTCATGATGTGTGAAATGGCAGCATACGGTATACCATTAATTACATCAAATATTTCAATTTGCCAAGAAATGATGAAAGGTTTTAGTAACACTTTTTTTATTCATAATGACTTAACAAAGAACCAAGATATTACAACATTCATTTCGAATATAGACTTCACTAAAGAGATTAATAAAGAAAAATTTTCTTTAAAAAAAACTGTCTTTAAGGAAATTGATTTAATAAAAAAATTAATAGAAGATTGATCATCTACTTTAAAACTGAAACAGGGAAGCGTAAAGAATTTGATTAAAGTTTTCCTAAATAAAACAATCATCCTTAGCCGATTTTGGCTAAGGATGACTGTTTTAAGACGATTGTTCATTACTATTTACAGTATAGTTTGGGATCTCAAGTATTCTTCGTAATTCATTACTTACTTCATCGACTGAGTCTTTATTTGGTTCATAAAAAGAAAGATTTTCAATTTCTATATTTTCGCCTTCAATTTCTAATTTCTTAAACTCTTGATTTTTAATTTCATTGTAAAAATTTCTTAAACCTAACATCTCATTTAAGGAAATATTTGTTTTTACGTTAGAGCCGAGAGATTCGATAATTTTATTTGCCTTTGGTAAAGTGTTCACAGATAAGGCTTGGTCAGCGATTGCCTTTAATGTTTCTTGTTCTCTTTTTTGACGGCCAAAATCTCCTTCAGGATCTTCATAACGCATTTGGACAAATGCTAAAGCTTTTCGTCCATCTAATTTCATTGTTCCTTCTTTAAAATAAACATAGTTTCCCTTTAGATCACTTTGTTTAAAATCAAATGGAACATTTACAGTAATTCCGCCTATTTCATCTATAATATCTTGAAAAGCTTTCGCACCAGCTTTTACATAAAAATCAACGGGAACATCAAGAAGTTCTTGAACAGCATCGACGGTGCCTTCAATATCTCCCCATGCGTAAGCATGATTTATTTTGTGTTTTTTCTTTTTTCTTGGAATATATGTTCGAGTATCTCTTGGGATACTTAATAAAGCGACTTCTTTTGTTTTAGGGTTAAGAGTAACAAGTATGAGTGCGTCAGCTCGTCCTTTATCCTCATCCTGATAATCATCAACACCAATTAATAATATTGTTACTGGATCGTCTTTTAAAGTGACCTTTGAATCACGCAGTTCAGATTTAGTTCCTCTATTCAATTCTTCATCACTGTCATCAGCTGCTTTATTTATCGTGTAAGCTAAATAGCCACCATATCCTAAACCTAATATAGAAATGAACAAAATACTAATTGCTACGTATTTTAGAAAACGTTTGAACGGCCGTTTCTTTTGTTTACGTATATAAATTCTTGTTCCCTTCATTTTTGTTACCCTCGCTTCAAAAATATTCAAATGTTCTCCATTCATTATAAATAGGTAAGTTTTCTTATTCAAATAAATCTAGAAAACATCTTTTTCTAAGTATACTAGTTCCCCTTCGTTAATAACACTTTGTCCATTTGTTAAATCAGTCATCCATTCCTTGAACAGTTTCGTCTGATTATTTTCAACAAAAGTCTTAATTTCAACATGATCATAATAGTGAATATCTTTTATCTTATAAATTGAGGAACGGAGTTCATTTTCTATTTTACCTAGCCAAGTGTAATCAATTTTTGTTCGTACCACACACATAAGCTTACGTTCAACAATTCCCGTTGCATTAATTCCTTCAGAAGTAGCTTTTCCATAGGCACGAATAAGGCCTCCTGCCCCTAATTTAATTCCGCCAAAGTAACGTGTAATGACAGCAACCGTATTTTTTAGTTGCTTTTTTTTCAATACTTCTAGTATGGGAACACCAGCCGTTCCACTTGGTTCTCCGTCATCATTAGCTTTTTGAATTTGGTCACGTTCTCCAATTAAATATGCAGAGCAATTATGTGTTGCATCCCAATGTTTTTTTTTCATCATTTGAATAAACTCTTGAGCCTCAGCTTCCGTTTCAGCACGCGAGATGTATGCGATGAAGCGTGATTTTTGAATAACAATTTCATGCTCGCCGTATCCTTTAATAGTATAATAGCGAGTTAACATTGTTCATCTTTCCTTTCGTTTTTCAACCGTTATTTAGATGAAGAGAAAAAATGTGTATGATCAATTTTATGTTTTTGCTACTTTTCTCAATCCAATTATTAAATTGTTATGATGCGAAAAGCAGTTGTTTTGGCTTATTGTAATTTAACATGATTATTGCTCTTGAACTACTGGCCATCTGAGTCATAGAGAAAGCCTTAACCTATTTTAGGAAAAGTAGACCCTTCCTTATAGTACACTATTATAATTTGACATGCATATTTCAGCAAACCTTGTAATAAAAACTTAATAATCGACATAATTTGACGTAAAAAAATAAAATTCTAAAGTAATTTTAGATTACATTTTTTGTCATTTTTTTAGTATGATAAAAGTTTAATAATTAAGTTTATTATATAGAAAAATAAGATTTTGTAATAAATTTTAAAAATAGTAATCAAATTTGTAGTACATTAGTCTTAAAAATGAGTTTTAAACTATGTCTTTTTACCGAATTTTATCTACGTTCCCATAGATTTCTTACGTGAAAGATAGTATAAATGATCGTTTCACGATAAAATAACTTATATAAGAAAAAGGTTTTGAGCTTGCGGAGGGTTTGGTGTCATGACGTTAACAAAATTTAATACGAAGACCCTAGATCAAATAATAGAAAAAATGATGACAGAGATTAGAAAATATAAAGATGAAATTTTCCGTGTTAGTGAAAAGGGTTGGAATGATTATGAATTTCTTAAAGAAGAATTAACACATGTAAAGGAAAGGGCTTCCTACATAATAAAGGATAGGGAGAAGCTCGATTTCCAACTTCATTTTGTCCAAAAGAAGCTTTCGGAAATAGGTGAGGACGTTAAAGGATGCACTAGCGAGGAATTATTAAATCAAGCACAAGAGCTTCAAAGACATTTAAAATTAAATAGACAAGAGGAAATACAACTGCAGAATCGAAGTGATGAGATTGAACGACAATTGTTGGAGTTAAAGGCAACAATAGAACAAGCGGAGCAGTTTGTTTTACGAATTTCAGTCGTATTGACTTATTTGACTAACGATATAAAGCAATCGGGAGAAAGAATAAAAGAAAGAACGCATAAACAAGAGATTGGATTAAAAATGATTGATGCACAGGAAGAGGAACGAAAACGATTATCAAGAGAAATACATGACGGTCCGGCGCAAATGCTTGCAAACGTCCTCTTGCGCTCGGATTTAATTGAGCGTATTTTTCGGGAAAGAAGTCCAGAGGAAGCAATGGATGAAATCCGCAGTTTGAAGAAGATGGTGCGTCATACACTACACGAGGTTCGCCGTATAATTTATGATTTGCGCCCCATGCCTTTAGAAGAGCTAGGGTTAATTTCTACTTTAAAAAAATATTTTCAAACTATTGAGGAGTATTATAAAAATATTAAAATTTCGTTTATCTCTATTAGCAACGATAAACGGCTTCCAATTAAATATGAACTTGCGCTTTTTCGACTCATTCAAGAATCGGTTCAAAATGCATTAAAACATGCTTATTCCACAGAAATCCAAGTAAAATTAACAATTGCTGACGGTAGTATATCTATCGTGGTGAACGATAACGGAAAAGGTTTTGACTTAAATAAACAACAGAAATCACAATCCTTTGGTATTTTAGGAATGAAGGAACGAGTCGAGCTTTTAAATGGGGAAATATCGATTGATACTCAACTCGATGTTGGAACAAGTATTCGGATTCAAGTTCCATTTTAGGCGTGTAAGTTATCATTCCCGTTACATATTTATGAAGGACAAAGAGATAAAGAAAAACAGAAGGTTTGAGGGAGGAAAAGGGTTTGATTACAAAGATTGCTATTATTGATGATCATCAACTTTTCAGAGAAGGGGTTAAAAGAATTTTAGACTTTGAGAAAACCTTCGAAGTAATCGCTGAAGGGGATGATGGTTCAGAAGCCGCCGATCTAGTTGAAAAATATAATCCAGATGTTACGATAATGGACATTAACATGCCTAATGTGAATGGCGTAGATGCCACAAAAGAAATATTGGAAAGATTCCCTGAAGCTAAAGTCATTATTTTATCAATTCATGATGATGAAAATTATGTAATGCACTCATTGAAAACAGGTGCATGTGGTTATTTATTGAAGGAAATGGATGCGGATGCATTAATAGAAGCGGTTCAAGTAGTTGCGAATGGCGGCTCTTACTTACATCCAAAAATCACTCATAATTTAGTCAATGAATATCGTCGCTTAGCGTTAGAATCAGTCGGGTCAGGGTACAATACTTTTCAACAAACTGAAATTTGCCGACCGCTACATTTGCTAACTCGGCGAGAGTGTGAGGTTTTACAACTGTTGACCGATGGGAAAAGTAATCGGGGTATAGGAGAGGCACTATTCATTAGTGAAAAAACAGTGAAGAACCATGTAAGTAATATTTTACAAAAAATGAATGTAAATGACCGTACTCAAGCTGTTGTAGTAGCCATTAAAAATGGCTGGGTCGAAGTTCGCTAAGAAGCTGTCGTTAGACAGCTTCTCTTTTGGTGCGCCCGGCATGCGCATGAACTATAGGGTGCAAGTCCCGAACCCCGAAGACAGAAGTAGAGGTTAGCCAAGAGCAAGGGTGTCCGTGGTGACATGGAATCTGAAGGAAGCTGGAGGCAAACTCCTGAACTGACGAACAGAAACTGCATACAAGGCTGACTTGGAATGGACGAGTCTGCCAAACATGACAAAGTTCGATACTGCACGAGTTCCATACAGTAAATGCAGCGGTTACATGGGAGGAAAGTTATAATTCTTACCTGGGGAGGTCTCACAAGGGTTATTGAATTAACAATGGTATTAGTGATAATCCAATGAATTGTGAGGAGTCAGTAGATGCCATAGTAGTTTCTAAGGAAATGAAGGGCTGAACAATCTTAAATCTTGAAGAACAAGGAGGTGCAGACATCACCCGCCTAAACACAGAAAAAATCATCATGGCATTTGCCAGAGAGATGACTACCTATGAAGAGATACGTTGGAAACGGAAGGGTACATAGGAGAGTGTAGAAATGTCGCATGGGTATGAAGAAACGAGATGGTATCAACTTAATTGAGAGAATAACCTCTGACAATAATCTTTGGACTGCATACAAGAAAGTATATGCAAACAAAGGTGTACCGGGAGTCGATGGAATTACTGTCAAAGAACTTGAAAGTCACATGCTTAAATATGACGACCAATTGAAACGAAAGCTTAGAGATGGAACATACAGACCTTAACCAGTAAAGAGGGTAGCCATTCCAAAAGCCGACGGTTCAAAAAGATACTTGGGAATTCCCAGCGTTCTAGATAGAGTCGTACAACAAGCAATACTTCAAGTAATTGACCCAATTATTGACCCCCACTTTTCGGAACATAGCTTTGGATTCCGTAAAGGAAGAAACGCACACCAAGCGGTAGAGAAAGCCAAAGAATATTATCAAGAAGGATAGAGAGTTGTCGTTGATTGTGATTTAAAAAGTTACTTTGATACTATACACCACCAACGAATCAGGGCATACCTTGAATATTTTATCAAAGATAAAATAGTATTGAAACTAATTTGGAGTTTCTTACATTCAGGCATACTTGTAAGGATATCTACATTGAAACAACGAAAGGTGCTCCGCAGGGAGGACCATTATCGCCCATCTTAGTAAATGTCTATCTCAATATGTTAGATAGAGAATTGGAAAGAAGGGGACATCGTTTCATCAGATATGCAGATGATTTCGTTATTTACGTTAAAAGTAAACGTGCTGGCGAAAGAGTCATGGAAAGTATTACCGAATTCCTTGAAAAGGACTTAGGACTCACGATAAACCAGAAGAAAAGTAAAGTGTGTGGGGCGACATCGGCCACTTTCCTAGGATTTAACATACAAAATTTAATGGGAAAGTGAATTGCCGACCTAGTAGGTCGGCGAAACGAAAATTTAAAGATAAGCTAAGGAAACTAACCAGTCGAAAACGACCAGGAACATTCCACGAAATAATCACAAAAAATAAATCAAACGACATCAGGATGGATTAACTATTATGGTATCTCAAATATGAAATCATTCATAAAAGATATTCAACAGTGGTTACATCATCATCGATTAAGACAATTGATATGGAAACGTTGGAAGTTAGTACGTACAAAGTACAAAATGCTTCGTAAATATGGAATTAATCATGAGGATGCGATGAAATTAGCCAATACCCGTAAAGGATATTGGCGAGTATCACTTAATGACATCATCCATCGTGCCATACCAAATGAAAAGCTCAGAAAATGGGGATTAAAAGATTTGTCCACACTCTATGAGCTTCGATACTTAAAAGGTTGAACCGCCGTATACGGAACCGTACGTGCAAACGATTCGTTTTTATCTAAATTATCATATATGTACGCTTATAGTATGTACTTATTTTTTGATTTTGCAGGCTATAGTGCTTTTGCAATCGGAATCAGTTATATTATGGGGATAAAAAAACCGGAAAACTTTAATATGCCTTTTATTAGCAGAAATATTAAAGACTTTTGGAATCGTTGGCATATGACTTTATCATTCTGGTTTAGAGATTATGTATATATGAGATTTGTTTTTTTAATGCGTAAGAAAAAATGGATAAAAGATCGTTATGTCACTTCGTATATAGGATATTTCCTACTATTCTTTTTAATGGGAGTTTGGCATGGTCTTGAATGGCATTACATATTGTATGGTCTTTATCATGCGTTTTTAATGATATCTTTTGATATTTTTGAAAGGATCAATAAAAAACATAAGTTTTGGCCAAATAATAAAGCGACTAGGCCTATCGCAATTATAATGACCTTTAACTTTATTTGTTTTGGATTTTATATTTTCTCAGGTAAATTTATTTAGAAAGGATTGTTGAAAATGGAATTTAAAGATCAAGTATTAAATATTATCGCAGAGGTTTGTCAAGACGATATTGTAAAGGAAGATCCTCAAATTGAATTGTTCGAAGAAGGGATTTTAGACTCATTTGGGGTAGTCAACCTTTTATTGGAGTTTGAAGAACAGTTAGGAATAACTATTCCAATCTCAGATTTTGATAGAGATGAATGGAATACGCCACATTTAATTATTAAAAAGTTGGATGAATTAAGATGAAAGCTGTAAAGCGTTTCCCCTTTCTTTTATCTATTTTTATTTTTATAGGGGTATTATTTTTTCCGGTCAAGTGGCTCATGCCATTTATAGATGAAGAAACACTTTATCATCATGCATCAGAACAAAATCCAGAAATGTTTAAAGGTGTGATGATCCAACAAAAAGCTATAGAAACAGACAATTTTTTTCCTATTTATGGTTCTTCTGAATTGTCGAGTATGAGCCAATTCCATCCCACTAACCATTTTATCGTTAATGAAAAAAATTTCGCACCATTCATTTACGGAAAAGGCGGCGTACAATCATTAGTACACTTTTTGAATTTGAGTTCACTAGATGAACAGTTAGAAAATAAAAAAATAGTCTTTATTCTTTCACCGCAATGGTTTGTGCCTGGAGGAATTGATCAAGATTCATTTGCAAGCAACTATTCTCCGCTTCATGCATACAAGCTGGCTTTTAACTTTAAGATGGATAAAAATATAAAAAAAGAAGCAATGAAACGATTGTTAGAGTTCAATGAAATTAGAAAGGACCGTAAGCTTCGATATTTGTATGAAGCCCAAACTAACAGCGATCTATTTTCAAAAATAAAAGGTGCAGCTATGTTACCGGCAGCTTTTATCTATAAAAACATTTTAGAAAAAAAAGATTTCTATCAAACGATTATAAGCAAATCAAAAGAGTTTTCTGTTATAGACGAAAAGAATATTAAAGACAAATCATATAAAGAGTTGCTTAATTATGCTGAACAAATAGGGGAGACGCAAGTTACAAATAATTCTTACTCGCTTCAAGATGACTACTATAATAAGTATATTAACGAGAAACATGATGAGTTAAAAAACTATTTAGCTGAGGTATCTTATTCCGCTTCAGTAGAGTATGAAGATCTTCAACTCGTACTTGATCTTTTGAAAGAAAAAAGGGTAGATGCCATTTTTGTCTCTGTACCAATGAATGGATCTTGGTATGATTATGGAGGATATTCAAAGGAGCACCGAGCGGAATATTACAGTAAGGTTAAAAAGCAAGTGGAATCATCAGGATTTCCAGTTCTTGATTTAACTGAAAAAGAGTATGAAAATTATTTGTTAAAAGATGTAATGCACTTAGGCTGGAAAGGCTGGGTTTATATTAATGAATCAATGGAGCAGCACTGGAATAAGAAGTGACTGCCTAAATAGCCATTATAAAAGCTCGAATAACATTGACTCTGTGTTATTCGAGCTAATATTCTTTGTATGCCTATATTTCATTTCGAGTTACAGTCATGATGACATCTTCTGAACTTTCCTATTAATGGAGTTATTGGCACGATAATTCTAAATCGCTTTATGATAACATAATAATTAGATTAATAGATAAGAAAATTGTATTATGATAAATGAATCTTTTGACAATATCATATAAAATAGGAATATCTATAATATAAGAAAATAAAATAAGGAAGGTATCCTAAATGAAAACGGCAGTTGTTACGGACAGTACAGCATACATACCAAAGGAATTGCGAGATAAATTAAATATTCATATGATTCCTTTAAGTGTTATTTTTTGAAACGAGACATATCAAGAAGAAATAGAAATGAGTGCAGCAGATTTCTATGATATGGTTAAAAGGGAGGATAAGCTCCCAACTACGTCACAGCCAGCTGTTGGACAATTTGTTGAGCTTTTTAGCGAATTATCTAAAGAATATGATGCAGTTATAAGTGTTCATCTTTCAAGTAAAATTAGCGGTACATACCAAGGCGCGGTTTCAGCTGGTGAGATGGTGAAAGAGATTAAAGTGCATCCTTTTGATTCGGAAATTAGTTGCATGGCACAAGGATTTTATGCCATTGAAGGGGCTGAGATGGCGCAAGATGGAAAAGGATCAGATGAGATATTAGCTCGTTTTGCTGAGATGAAACAGTCGCTGCGGGCATATTTTATGGTTGATGATTTATCACACCTTCAAAGGGGCGGACGTCTCTCAAGCGCTCAAGTGATCATTGGAAGTCTGCTTCAAGTAAAGCCTCTTCTACATTTCGTCGATAAGATGATCGTTCCATTTGAAAAAATTCGCACTCGCAAGCGAGCGATGAAACGGATTGTCGATCTTTTGGAAGAAGATATTAAAAATGGATTGTCTTATAAAGCTGTGATTATCCATGCGAACCGTGAAGCAGAGGCAAATGAGTGGAAGGCAGAGCTAGAAACCAAGTATCCAAATGTAGAATTTTCTATCAGTTATTTCGGTGCAGTTATAGGTACACATCTTGGTGAAGGCGCCATGGGAATGGCTTGGGTAAAAAAGTAATTTTTATATTTTTACTGTGTTGCCATTCCTGTTTAGGAATGGCAATTCAAAATCTGGAAATCATATGATGTAGGGAGGAAGATATATTTGCGTTTCACATTGTTAGACAATAAACTGATTCCTGAACCACTGCTGTCTACACATAAACGGTATGAAAATAAGTTATCCTCACTTTTTCCACTTTTTCATTTTAAGCACCTTCCCATTCAACCACTTAATCAAACTTTTCCCTTCAATAAAAAAATGCAGTCTTTTATAGCTGGAAAACAATTAACTTTAGCTGAAATACCATTTTCCCTTAAAACAATTCATCATCATTATGAACAAGGCTATTTAATCTATCGACATGGAGTTTATGTAAAAGATAAAAAGTTTATTTGTGGAAGATGTAGAAATCAACATCAACAAAAATTTGCCTCATTCTATTGTATCCGTTGCCGTGGGCGATGCACATATTGTCGTGAATGTGTAATGATGGGAAGGGTTAGTTCATGTACACCGCTCATTAGCTGGATCGGTCCCACCCCAACACGTGATTTCGCTAAATCACCTTTATGTTGGTCCGGAACTTTATCAGAAGGACAACGAACTGCTTCAGAATGTGTTGTTCGTTCAATTCAACTTAATGAGGAATTACTCGTCTGGGCTGTGTGCGGTGCCGGAAAAACAGAGGTTTTGTTTTCTGGTATTGAGTCAGCTCTTATAGCAGGAAAACGTGTTTGTATTGCAACCCCGCGAACTGACGTTGTCATCGAATTAACCCCCCGCCTCCAAGCAGCTTTTCCAACAGTGACAATTGCTTCATTATATAGTGGAAGCAGTGATTTTCATCAAAATGCACCGATAACGATTTCAACAACACATCAACTTCTTCGTTTTTATCAAGCTTTTGATGCTGTCATTTTAGACGAGGTTGATGCATTCCCATACTCGGTAGATGAGACTTTGCAACGGGCTGTCCATCAAGCACGGAAAAAAAACTCCTCACTTATTTACTTATCAGCTACTCCGAATCAAAAGTGGCAACGAGAATGCCGGCTTAAAAAAAAAAAGTTCATTACGATTCCAGCTAGATATCATCGCCATTCACTTCCTATTCCTTATTTTGCTTGGTGCGGTAATTGGCAAAAACAATTAACAAAAAATAAACTCCCACAAAATATACTCAATTGGATAAAAACGCGTCTGAAGTTAAACAAGCCAACACTATTATTTTGCCCAACAATTAATGTAATGGAAGCTGTACGTTTATTGCTTCACAAGTTTCAAATAAAGGTCGAAGCCGTTCATGCAGAAGATCCAGAGCGAAAGGAAAAAGTTCAACTGATGAGGAACGGGGATGTATCAATGCTTTTAACGACAACAATTTTAGAGCGAGGGGTAACGTTTCCAAATCTTGATGTCGCCATTCTTGGAGCAGAAGACCCGATTTTTACAGAAAGTGCATTGATTCAAATTGCAGGCAGGGTAGGAAGAAGCGCCGATTTTCCAGAGGGAGACATCGTGTTTTTCCACTTTGGAAAAACAGAAGCGATGGTAAATGCTCGAAAGAAAATCATTGAAATGAATCGAGGAGGGATTCAACGAGGTTTAATAGATAAATAATTTTTTAAAAAAGGAGAGTGAAGCTAAATGTCTTCTCTTTGTTTGTTATGCAGTTGCAGTTTGACTGAGCCTATTGGCTGGAGATCGCTGTTTACCTTACACAAAACAAATGTAATTTGTCGTACATGTCAAGAGCAACTAGAGGAAATAAGCGGAGAAACATGCGGCATATGTAACCGGCTTTTTAATATGATCGATGATCAGTTTCGGCATGGGGATCTCTGTTATGATTGTGTTCGCTGGGAAACAGATGCAAAGTGGAGTGGGCTTATAGAACGAAATCATTCCTTATTTGTGTACAATGATTTTTTAAAAGAAGTACTGATGCGTTTTAAATTTCGTGGCGATTACATTATCAGTAAAGTATTCTGTCAGAAAATAATCGAAACTTTAAATGATATTTCTTACGATATACTTGTACCGATTCCTCTTAGTGAGGAGCGTCTTTACGAGCGGGGATTTAATCAGGCAGAGGCTCTTATTCAAGAGGCAGGATTAAAATCAGTGAATGCTCTTACACGCATTCATACAGAAAAAAAGTCGAAAAAGTCTCGAATGGAACGAATTCATCTTGAACAAGTTTTTCGTGTGACAGAACCTCAAATAAAAGAAAAACGGATTGTCTTAGTTGATGATATTTACACAACTGGATCAACGCTGAGACATGCAGCTAAAATGCTAAAAGAAGCAGGGGCTAAAAGTGTATCCTCGTTAACAGTTGCAAGAGGATAAGGATTATGAATAATTATTTTTATTCCCGGCTTAACAAAAATGAAAAATGAGCTCGTAATAAGATTTTTAATTTTAACAAGTATCAACTATTATCAAAAAGTAAAATTTTATTATTTTTCATTAGAGGGATAAACTCTTAGTTACATCTTTTTCTTTAAGTAATTCTATTTAGCATTTTATTTAAAGCTTCAATTTCCATTAGTTTAACACCTATAAAGACAACATGAAACATCTACATAGCACCCTTGTTTTAGCTTTAGTTTAATCCTATCAAAAATGAGTATCGGGACTAGTAACTAGTAACTGTTTTTTTTACTCTGTTAATTAATGTGTTTATCATGTAAAATAAAAATGATACTTCATTTCATTTGTAAAACTTACGTAAATTTTTTCACCAATTTGACAAAAGTTACGGTCTGTTATAGCAGGAGTTTTATCGGGTAAAATAGAAGTATATATACATAGTAACTAATAAGGAGGAGTTCACTTATGAATTATAACATTCGTGGTGAAAACATTGAGGTAACTCCAGCAATTAGAGATCACGTTGAAAAGAAGATTGCCAAGTTGGAACGTTATTTTACAGAGGCACCAAACGCAAACGTTCACGTTAATTTAAAAGTTTATAATGATAAAACTGCAAAAGTGGAAGTAACTATTCCGATGCCGCATCTGGTACTTAGAGCTGAAGAGGTACACGAAGATATGTATGCGGCTGTCGATCTTATTACTGATAAATTAGAACGTCAAATTCGCAAGCATAAGACAAAGGTTAATCGCAAGCTTCGAGAAAAAGGAAGCACAAAAGAAATGTTTGTGACGTTTAATGATACGAATCTTCCTGAAATGGAAGAAGAAAATGATCTTGAAGTAGTCCGTACTAAACGCTTTGATTTAAAGCCGATGGATAGCGAGGAAGCTATTTTACAAATGAACCTGCTTGGACATAGCTTCTATGTATTTACAAATGCAGAAACAAATCGCACGAACGTTGTTTATAGACGGAAAGATGGTCGTTACGGTCTAATCGAAGCTCATTAATTTAAGTAAAAAAAGCTGGCACAGAAGTCTCATTCTGTACCAGCTTTTTTAGTACGATTTAATAAGTTGAAATTTTCTTAAAAAATTTTTTGTCTCCTATTAGCTTAAGTTGTAACGATCCTGTGATAATGTTAAGATTATTAAGGAATTAACTTGAATTATGCAGAAGGATTAAAGCTCTCCTATTTCGTTTCCTGTAGATCATTTTTTATTGAGTTTACAAATATTGTAATATTTTACAAAAGGAGCGTTTATACATGCTTGGAATTTTAAATAAAGTATTTGATTCAAATAAACGCGAATTAAAGCGACTACAAAAGCTAGCAGATCAAATCGAGTTGCTTGCTCCTGAGATGGAGAAGTTAACAGATGAACAACTCCGTGGGAAAACGGCGGAGTTTAAAGCTCGCTACCAAAAAGGTGAATCTCTTGATGATTTACTAGTTGAGTCGTTTGCGGTTGTTCGCGAAGGTTCACGCCGTGTTCTCGGATTGTATCCTTACCCTGTTCAGCTGATGGGGGGAGCTACCCTTCATGAAGGGAATATAGCTGAGATGAAAACGGGTGAAGGGAAAACTTTAACGGCAACAATGCCTGTCTATTTGAATGCTCTTTCGGGTAAAGGTGTCCACGTCATTACTGTGAATGAGTATTTGGCAAACCGTGATGCTACAGAGATGGGGCAGCTATATGAGTTTCTTGGTTTATCAGTCGGTTTAAATTTAAACGGCATGACAAAAGAAGAAAAGCAAGCGGCATACAATGCCGATATCACATATGGAACAAATAACGAATTTGGTTTCGATTACCTTCGGGATAATATGGTTTTATATAAAGAGCAAATGGTTCAGCGCCCACTTCATTTTGCCGTCATCGATGAAGTTGACTCTATTTTAATTGATGAAGCGCGCACCCCGTTAATTATCTCGGGAACAGCACAAAAGTCAACACAGCTATATATACAAGCTAATGCATTCGTTCGTACTTTACAAAAGGACGTCGATTATACGTATGATGAAAAAAAAAAAGGGGTACAGCTAACAGAAGATGGAATGACGAAAGCGGAAAGAGCATTCGGAATTGAAAATTTATTTGATATCTCTCATGTCACAATAAACCATCATATAAATCAAGCGTTAAAAGCACATGTCAGTATGCATTTAGATATCGACTATGTCGTTCAAGACGGTGAAATTGTCATTGTCGATCAATTTACTGGACGATTAATGAAAGGACGGCGCTATAGTGATGGTCTGCATCAGGCAATTGAAGCAAAAGAAGGCTTAGAAATTCAAAATGAGAGCATGACATTAGCAACTATTACTTTCCAAAACTACTTTAGAATGTATGAAAAACTAGCTGGGATGACAGGAACTGCAAAAACGGAAGAAGAAGAATTTAGAAATATATATAATATGAACGTCGTCGTGATACCAACAAACAAACCGATTGTTCGTGATGATCGTCCAGATTTAATTTATGCTTCAATGGAAGGGAAATTCTTAGCTGTTGTAAAGGATATTGCCGAACGTAATAAAAAAGGACAACCTGTGCTTGTTGGGACGGTTGCAATTGAAACATCTGAACTTATTTCAAAAATGCTTACTAAAAAAGGAATTCGTCATAACGTATTGAATGCGAAGCAACATGATAAAGAAGCAGATATTATTACTCAAGCAGGTCAAAAAGGGGCCGTTACGATTGCAACGAATATGGCAGGGCGCGGAACAGATATTAAGCTTGGAGAAGGCGTTTTAGAATTAGGTGGACTAGCGGTTATCGGCACAGAGCGCCATGAAAGCAGACGGATCGATAATCAGCTTCGCGGACGTTCTGGACGTCAAGGAGACCCTGGAATTACACAATTCTATTTATCAATGGAAGACGAGCTAATGCGTCGTTTTGGATCAGATAATATGAAGTCGATGATGACACGTCTCGGGATGGATGATTCCCAGCCAATTCAAAGTAAGATGGTTTCTCGAGCTGTTGAGTCAGCGCAAAAAAGAGTTGAAGGAAATAACTTCGATGCACGTAAACAGCTTCTACAGTATGATGATGTTCTACGTCAACAGAGGGAAATTATTTATAAGCAGCGGTTTGAAGTATTAGAATCTGAAAATCTTCGCGAAATTGCAGAGGGAATGATCGCTTCTTCCTTAAAACGCAACATATCTTATTTTACAGCGGAAAGTGACGATTCAGAAGAATGGAACTTGCAAGGTATTGTTGATTATACAAATGCGAACCTGCTTCCAGAAGGGGACATTTCCGTAAACGACCTACGCGGTAAAGAGGAAGAAGAAATAGTCGACCTTATTTTAGAAAAAGTGAAAAAACGCTACGATGAAAAAGAAGAGTTACTTCAACCTGATCAAATGCGCGAGTTTGAAAAAGTAGTCGTTCTTCGTGCTGTTGATACAAAATGGATCGATCACATCGATGCAATGGATCAGCTTCGCCAAGGAATTCATTTGCGTGCTTATGGTCAAACAGATCCATTGCGTGAGTATCAAAGCGAAGGATATCACATGTTTGAAAGCATGGTTGCTGCAATTGAAGATGATGTCGCCAAATATATTATGAAAGCTGAAATTCGCGACAATCTTCAACGTCAAGAAGTAGCAAAAGGTCATGCCGTTAACCCGAAAGAAGAAGGCAAAAAAGTGAAGAAAAAGCCAGTTGTTAAAAAAATTAATATTGGTCGAAATGATCCATGTATATGTGGAAGTGGAAAAAAATATAAAAATTGTTGTGGGAAAAATGCATAGAATTTATTCTGGATTATTTCCTAATTAAAATATAAAAAAGTGTTTGAGGTGACAGTGATGGAATTAGCAGAAATGAAACATGAGCTCGAAAAGACAGCTAAGCGATTAGTCGACTTTAGGGGGTCTCTTTTACTTAGAAGTAAAAGAGGCACGCATAGCAGAACTAGATGAGATGATGCTTGAACCGACCTTTTGGGATGAACAACAGAAGGCTCAGGCAGTCATCAATGAAGTTAAAGGTTTAAAAGACCTTGTTAACGAATTCACGGATTTAAATGAAACTTATGAAAATCTAGAATTAACATATGAGCTTGTAAAAGAAGAGAACGATGCAGACTTGCAGGAAGAATTAGCAGCAGAGCTGAAAGAACTTGCGAATCGTTTAAATGATTTTGAACTTCAGCTTCTTTTAAGCGACCCGTATGATAAAAATAATGCAATTCTTGAACTTCATCCTGGTGCAGGTGGTACAGAGTCACAAGATTGGGGTTCAATACTTCTTCGCATGTATACACGCTGGGGAGAAAAGAAAGGGTATAAAGTTGAAACGCTAGACTATCTTCCTGGTGATGAAGCGGGAATAAAGAGCGTTACTTTATTAATAAAGGGTCATAATGCTTACGGCTACTTAAAATCGGAAAAAGGGGTTCATCGTCTTGTACGTATTTCTCCTTTTGATTCATCCGGACGGCGCCATACATCGTTTGTTTCTTGTGAAGTAATGCCTGAATTTAATGATGAAGTAGAAATTGACCTTCGAAATGAAGATTTAAAAATCGATACGTACCGTTCAAGTGGAGCCGGTGGCCAGCATGTTAATACAACAGATTCGGCTGTTCGAATTACTCATGTCCCTACCGGTGTAGTTGTGACATGTCAGTCAGAGCGTTCGCAAATAAAAAACCGCGAAAGAGCAATGAACATGTTAAAAGCAAAACTATACCAACGAAAAATTGAAGAACAAGAAAAAGAACTTGCGAATATTCGTGGAGAACAAAAGGAAATAGGCTGGGGCAGTCAAATTCGTTCATATGTTTTCCATCCATACTCGCTTGTAAAAGATCATCGTACGAACGTAGAAATTGGAAATATCCAGTCCGTTATCGATGGGGAAATCGATCCGTTTATCGATGCTTATTTACGCTCAAAACTAAATTAATGATGACAAACACCATTACGATAAAAAAGTAGTGGTGTTTGTATAAATCTTAATAGTTCAAAGTAATTTTCTCCTACTAACTAGAAAGAGGAAAACGAAAAATATTGCTATTTGTGAGCTGATCAAGAAGAATCGAGTGTTTGTCAATTAGTAATTGAAATATTTTTTTAAAATAATTTTTAATATATTATTGCTTTAACACACTATCTCGCTGGCATTTACAATGCATAGTCTCCATGTTATACTCACGACGATAAAAATGATTGTAAAATAGTACATCAACGGTAAGTCGACCTGAAGGAGACAGAAAAAATGCGAAAAATAAGTCAGCAACGATACAACTCAAAAATGAAGATAATCTTGGAATATCTCAATGTTTTTGCAGGCTCGGCTATCATTGCTATTGCATTCAATGCTTTTCTTCTACCTAACAAAGTAGCCTCAGGTGGCGTCAGTGGAATTAGCATTATTTTAGAAGCAATATTTAGTTGGGAGCCAGCATACGTTCAATGGGCATTCAATATTCCACTATTTTTCGCTGGGATCTTTTTTCTTGGGAAACAGTTTGGTATTAAAACATTGATCGGTACATTATTTTTACCGTTTATCGTCTTTTTAACAAAAAATATGGATGCTTGGACGAATGATCCGCTTCTCGGTGCGATATTTGGTGGGATTGGCGTTGGTCTCGGTCTTGGAATCGTCTTCCGTGGTAAAGGTTCGACAGGCGGGACAGATGTTGCGGCACAAATTTTTAATAAATTTACAGGTCTTACTCTTGGCACATGTGTAGCCTTAATTGATGGATTAATTGTCATAACAGCTGCAGTTGTGTTTGATATAGAACGGGGTTTGTATGCGTTAATAGCTCTTTACGTAACAAGTAAAACGATTGATCTCGTTCAAGTTGGTTTAGGCCGTTCGAAAATGACATTCATAATTACTGCAAAACAAAATGAAGTACGTGAAGAAATTTTGCATAAAATTGACCGTGGTGTGACAAAACTATCAGCATACGGCGGTTATACCGATATTAAACGTCCGATTATTATGTGTGTCGTTGATCAGACGGAGTTCACAAAATTGAAACAACTGGTCAAAACCATTGATCCGAATGCGTTTGTCATCGTTATGGATGCTTCAGAGGTTCTTGGAGAGGGTTTCAAAAAGGTATAATATTGGTATAATGTAGTTATACTTTGTAAAAAAATCAAGGGGGATTTGACTGTGAAGAAAAAGCTTTTAGCATTATTAATGGGCACGTCTCTAGTATTAGTTGCTTGTGGTGGAAATGACAAGGAAGACAACAAAAAAATGACTGAAAGTAAAAATGAAGGAACAACAACGGAAACTGCAGAAGCTGGTGACGCTGAAAAGTTTTATGAAACTAAATGCTTAAGCTGTCACGGAGGTAATCTTGAAGGCGGTGTGGGTCCAGCATTAAATGATGTTGGTGCTAGATTGTCAAAAGACGAAATTGAAAAAGTTATTACTGATGGAAGAGGTTCAATGCCTGGTGGCTTATTAAAAGGCGATGAAGCTTCTCAAGTTGCTGACTGGTTAGCAGCAAAGAAATAAAAAAATAAAAACGTTCTTCCACTTAGGATAGAACGTTTTTTACTTATATAAGTCAAAAATGAAGCAAATGTTCCTCGTACTGTTATTCGAGGCATACAGTACTGGTAGAAGTGAATAAAACAATCGTTTATCAATAGTCTGAAACGTTCTATCGAATAAAGATAGGGCGTTTTTTAATGAACTGAAGTAATAATAGAAGATTTGAGTAAAATGTAATCTTTTTAGAAGGATAAATACTAAAACTTTATTACAATCTGCTTCATTTTAACATGTATGTAATTTTTGTATTTTCTACTCTTTAAAGTACCTATTTTATCATAAAAAGTAAACGTTAATTAAATTTATATAAACACATATAAAAACAATTTAATTCCTTTTAGTTACTTTTATATACATGAATATATCATAAGCGACTTATTTGAAAAGAAAATGTAATATTATTTATCGTTATTTTGACAATATATGATGTTATAATAGGTTTTGGAATTAATGAATATAAAGTTTATGGATGTAAATCGAATATTTTGTTGAATATTTGTATTTCATCCTTTTTTAATTCAATGCGAAACATGCGCCTCGCAATTTCAAAGTTACAATTTAATAGAATTTAGGGCTTTAATAATAGACTTCAGGTGATGATAAAAATGATTGAAATGCAAGACGTATATAAAAAATACCCTAACGGCGTTACTGCTATAAACGGAATTAATATTAAGATTGAAAAAGGCGAGTTTGTTTATATCGTAGGTCCAAGCGGGGCAGGGAAATCTACTTTTATTAAAATGATGTACAGAGAAGAGAAAGCAACTAGTGGAACGATTATAGTCAACGATATTAATTTGTCTAAATTAAAATCAAGCAAAGTGCCGTTATTACGCAGAAACATCGGTGTTGTTTTCCAAGATTTTAAGCTGTTGCCAACTTTAACAGTATATGAAAATATTGCCTTTGCACTCGAGGTAATCGAGGAGCATCCAGACGTTATAGAGGATCGTGTCATGAATGTTCTTGAACTAGTCGGTTTAAAGCACAAAGCTAAAATGCTTCCGACTGAGCTCTCTGGAGGAGAAGAACAGAGAATCTCAATTGCTAGATCAATCGTCAACTCACCAAAAGTAGTGATTGCGGATGAACCTACTGGAAACCTTGATCCTGAAACTTCTTGGGGCATTATGAACATCCTTGAAGAAATTAATGCAAATGGGACAACCATTCTAATGGCGACGCGTAATAAAGAAATTGTTAATACGATTAGACATCGTGTTATTGCAATCGAAGGCGGCAAGATTGTCCGAGATGACGAGCGGGGTGACTATGGCTATGAAGATTAGAACCGTAAGACGTCATTTCAGGGAAAGTTTTAAAAGTTTAGGACGGAACGGCTGGATGACCTTTGCTTCTGTCAGCGCTGTAACCGTAACGCTCATTTTAGTTGGGGTCTTTTACAGTATCATGATGAACCTTAACAATGTAGCCAAAAGTATTGAGGAAGATGTAGAGATCCGCGTTCACGTTGATTTAGCTGCAAATGAGGAAGACCAGCAAGCTTTACAAAAAAAGATTGAACAAATTTCTGAAGTAAAATCGGTTCAATACTCTTCAAAATCAGAAGAACTTGACCATTTAATTACAAGCTTTGGCGAAGAAGGGGAAGCGTTCAAACTCTTTGAACAAGATAATCCACTTATGGATGTGTTCGTTGTAAAGGCGAAAAATCCTAATGATACAATGAAAGTTTCCAAGAAAATTGAAGAGCTGGAATATGTCAATAAAGTAAAGTATGGTCAAGAAGAAGTTGAAAAGCTATTCAAAGTAGTTGAACTAAGCCGAAATGTCGGTCTTGTGCTAATTATAGGTTTGTTGTTTACAGCCGCATTTTTAATTTCAAATACAATTAAATTGACGATTTTAGCAAGACAAAAGGAAATTGAAATTATGAGATTAGTAGGTGCGACAAATGCCTTTATCCGCTGGCCTTTCTTTTTAGAAGGATTATGGATAGGTATTTTAGGTTCAATCATACCGATTGCGACCGTTGCTACAGCTTACTATTATTCATATGATTACATTAAACCAAAATTAGAAGGTCACTTTATTCAAGTATTAGAATTTACTCCATTTATTTATCAAGTATCAGCCATTCTCGTTTTAATGGGAGCGTTAATTGGAATTTGGGGTAGTTTAATGTCAGTTAGAAAATTTTTAAAGATTTAATAAAAAGGAACGGAGGGGGGAAGGTTCCGTCCCTCTATTAAATCCTTGTAACTATAGACGTAAAATGATTTTAAAATGTTTCACATCATTTTACCTTACATATAAAATGATCAGCTCTTGTCTTAGGCAAAGGAACATAATATAAAACTTTAGATTAGGAAGGAGAAATAATTTTGAAACGTTCGGTTCTAACATTTACAATCGCAGCAACAGTTGGTTTTAGTAGTTTAATAGCAGGAGATACAGCTTCTGCAGAGTCATTGAAAGATTTGCAATCGAAGAGAAATAAAGTTCAACAAGATCGTTCAGGTGTAAATGCAGATATTAATAAGGCAGATTTAGAAATAAAGCGTCTGCAAGCTGAGCAAGAAAAGATTAAACAAGAAATTCAACGGATTGATACATCAATTAACGAAACGAATGAAAAAATTGCAGAGAAAAATAAACAAATCGAAGACAAAACTAAAGAAATTGAAAAGCTTAAAGGCGACATTTCTGATCTAGTTGCCCGAATTGACAAACGAAATGAACTGTTAAAAGATCGCGCTCGTTCATTCCAAGAAGGCGGCGGGGCAGTTAGCTATTTAGATGTTCTGCTTGGCGCTAAAAGCTTTAGTGATTTTATTGATCGTGTTGGTGCAGTTAACACGATTATGGAAGCAGATCAAGATATTTTAACACAGCATAAAGAAGACCAACAAACATTAGAAGAATTACAAAAGAAAATGGAAGATGAGCTTGCTCAATTAGAGACTATGCGCAGCGAGCTTCAAGAAATGCAAAAAACTTTAGAAAAACAACGTGCTGAAAAAGATGCATTTATGGCGAAACTGAAGGTTCAAGAACAGCAAACGGAACAAGAAAAGCTCTCTTTAAAAGAGGAAGAGGAGATTTTAGCTGCCCAAGAAGCAGCAATCCAACAAGCGATTCAATTAGAAGAAAAGCGTCTTGAGGAAGAAGCGAAGCGCCGTGCAGAAGCTGAAGCAGCAGCAAGAGCACAAGCTCAGGCTCAAGCAAAGGAACAAGGGAACGGACAAGCCCAAGCTTCAGCTAAAGCTCAACCAAAGAGCAGCGGCGGAAATAATGGTGGAGGCGGCAAAAATGTTTCAGCTGCACCACCGGTTTCAAGCGGGATTTTTACAAGACCAGCTAGTGGGTATATATCATCTTATTATGGACCTCGTTGGGGTGGTTTCCATAGAGGAATTGATATTGCAAAGCGTGGTACTGTTCCAGTCGTTGCTGCTGCAGATGGAGTTGTGATTCGCTCTTACTATTCGGATAGTTACGGTCATGCTGTGTTTATTTCTCACTCTATTAATGGAAAAGTTTACACAACCGTTTATGCTCATCTCGATAGTAGATTTGTTCAGGATGATCAGCGGGTTTCAAAAGGACAGTTTATCGGTTACATGGGTAATACAGGAGATTCTAGAGGACAGCATTTACACTTTGAGATTCATGAAGGACCATGGAATGGATCAAAATCTAATGCCGTCGATCCGCTTTAATATATTAGATAATAAACGTAAGCTGGAGGATACAATCATGTATCCTCCAGCTTTCTATTTATATTGCTTGAAATATCATTGTTAAGAAATATAATTGAAATAAACGATTAAAATAGGGTGATTAACTTGATGCCAGCTTTATTTGTAAGTCACGGTGCGCCAACTTTAGCGATTGAAAATAATGAGTATACGAAATGTTTACAGGAACTCGGAAAATCTTATCCGAAGCCAAAGGCAATTGTCGTTTTTTCTGCACATTGGGAAAGCAGTATATTATCGGTCAGTGTAACGGATGAAATTTATGAGACGATCTATGATTTTATGGGTTTCCCAGCTGAATTATATCAAATTGACTATCGTGCAAGAGGAGATAAACAAATAGCAGAAAAAATAATCGGTTTGTTTGGGGAAAATGGACTTCAAGTACGAGGAAATAAAACGCGCGGACTTGACCACGGTGTTTGGGTGATTTTAAAGCATATGTATCCCGAAGCGGATATTCCAGTCATTAATATTTCTGTAAGTCCAAATTTACAACCTAAAGAGCAATATTTGATTGGTCATGCATTACAGCAATTACGTGAAGACAATGTTTTAATTATTGGCAGTGGAGGAATTACGCATAACCTTCGTGAAATTGGTTGGGGGGAAACCGAGCCGTATCAGTGGTCATTTGAGTTTGATAGTTGGGTTATTGATCAAGTCCTTAAATGGGATACGAAGTCTCTATTTAATTATGAAGAAGAAGCACCGCATGCGAAACGGGCAGTTCCGCGAAATGAACACTTCATCCCATTATTTATGGCGATGGGAAGCGCAGACAATATGAAAAAGGCAAGTATTATTTATCGGGGTTATCGATATGGTTCGTTAAGTATGATTGTGTTTAAATTCCATTAATTTTTTAAAAGTAACAATCAACCATTCATATCTTGTCCAAATTGCACATATATTGAATGAACAGAGGGATTGCATATCTTTTTGATCAATTTCATTATCAAAAAAGGTTTAATCCACAGGAGTGTCGAATTATTTTGAAGCATACATTGGTCAACAAGTGGAGGTCGAGGCATGAAGCGAAAATGGGTTGCATTTTTAATGGCATGTTCACTGCTAACAGGTGCTGGCGGTACATATGTCGGTATGAGTTGGTTGAAAAAGGATGTTGAAAATCATTCTGAGTTAGAGCGAAAATCAGCTCAGTATGGAACCGAAAAATCCAGCACAACTGACACAAGTGAAGATGAATTAAAAAAGGTTGAACAAGCTTACGATTTGATTTTAAATGAGTTTGTTGAAAAGGTAGAAAAGGAGCAGCTAGTCGAAGGGGCAATTCAGGGGATGTTATCAACTCTCGAAGATCCGTACTCAGTTTATATGGATAAAGAAACATCGCAACAGTTTAATGATTCTCTTGACTCTTCATTTGAAGGAATTGGGGCCGAAGTAAGCATGGTAGATGGCAAAGTCATTATTGTTTCACCGTTTAAAGATTCGCCAGCTGAAAAATCAGGATTAAAGCCGAAAGATCAAATATTATCAATTGATGGAGAATCAATAGAAGGACTGGATCTTTATGAAGCTACCTTAAAAATTCGTGGAGAAAAAGGAACGGTAGTCAAGCTTGAAATTTTACGTAATGGATTAATAGAACCGATTACAGTAGAGGTTGTCCGTGATGAAATTCCATATGAGACTGTTTTTTCAGATATTATGAAAGAAAACGATAAAAAAATTGGTTATATTGAATTAACATCTTTTTCAAAAAATACGGCAGCTGATTTTAAAAAGCATTTAAAGACATTAGAGAAAAAGAAAATTGATGGACTTTTAATAGATGTGCGCGGAAACCCCGGCGGTCTACTTTCCAGTGTGGAAGAAATATTAAAAGAACTTGTGACTGATAGTAAACCATACGTTCAGACAGAAACACGTAATGGAGAAAAAAGTCGTTACTTTTCCAGCTTAAAAAAACCAAAAAGTTATCCAGTCGCTGTTTTAATTGATAATGGAAGTGCTTCAGCTTCCGAAATTATGGCAGGTGCTTTAAAAGAAGCGGGGGGCTACGATTTAATTGGTGAAAAGACATTTGGAAAAGGGACTGTCCAACAGGAAGTACAAATGGGGGATGGAAGCAGTATAAAACTTACTTTATTAAAATGGCTTACACCTGATGGGAACTGGATTCATAAAAAGGGAATCGAGCCGACAATCGAAGTTTCTCAGCCTGAAATATTTCATGTTCATCCAGTTCAAGTAGAAAAAGAGTTAAAAAAGGATATGAACAATGAGCAAGTGAAGAATGCACAGGAAATTTTAAAAGGTTTAGGTTTTGAGCCAGGTCGTGTAGACGGATACTTTAGTGAACAAACTGAGACAGCTGTTCGAGCGTTCCAAAAGCAAAAAGGTTTGAATACGAGCGGAACAATCGACGAGAAAACAGCAGGAGCGCTTGAAGAAACTGTTTTTGAAGAAGTTCGTAATCGAAAAAAACGAAAAAACGATATTCAACTAAACACGGCTGTGAAAGTATTAAGTCAGTGAATGAATTTGACAGGCACTTGAGATAAGTGCCTGTCATTTATATGGAAGAATACTAACGAAATAGAAGCGAAAACTTCATTTTAATAGTAGAAAAACTTTTATTACAGAAAATCTAATAAAAACTTCAAAATTATGTTAACAGAAATAAGTTTCCCTACTAATAAACAGTCAATTTTGATAAAATAAAAAAGAATCATCCTTGTGTTGCATTAACTTAATTAAATTTTTTTAGAAATATCCATATACTCGAAGAGGATGGTGGCGAGGATTGATAGAAGCATGGTTAATAGAAATTTTAAGAGGAACAAGTAAAATTTTTCTCCATCCCGTGTTCTATTTTTCCATTATTTTAGCAGGATTATTAGGAATTCGACGTGTAAAACGGGAAAGACGGGATTTTAACACTCGCATTCACGATGCTTATTTAGAATTGCGCTATTTGTTTTCAATTGGTATTTTAGTAGGCTTATTTATTTCAATCGTTACGTTAGTTGTAGGGATTCCAGTACCGTTTGCTGCCATTATTTTAATCGGATTGTTTACAGTGTTGTTTAGCTTAACGACTCATATACGCTTGCTTTCTCCAGCGTATACTGTAGGTTTCGCCTTTTTTGCCCTCATCTTCATCGGGAATCAAGAAGGATTGACAATTCCTTTCTTTCAAACATCCTTTTCGGCTATCGATGAAAAAGTTTATCCTTCTGTAGCATTATTATTAGCTCTGCTCATTATTGGAGAAGCTATTCTCATATTAAAAAAAGGCAGTAAAAAAACGTCTCCCAAACTCGTAAAGAGCAAGCGTGGTTTTCAAGTTGGGATTCATGAAGCGAAAAGGCTTTGGGTTGTTCCGGTGTTTCTGCTAATCCCTGGTGATCCCTTACAGGCGATGTCGTGGTGGCCTGTCTTTTCAATAGGAGACACTACATATTCTATTTTTTTAGTACCGTTTGCAGTTGGTTTTTCTCAGAAAATACAAGGAATGCTCCCTAAAGAATCAATTCGCTTTTATGGATTAAGGATTATTTGGCTAGGTCTCATTGCGACAGGATTAGCAATCGTTGGTTACTTTGTTCCAATTGTTTCGATTATTACTGTTGCTTTGATTATTATTGGCCGGGCGACTATTACACTGCTTCAGCGGTTGAAAGAAGAAACGTTGCCTTTTTATTATTCAAGACAAAATCAAGGCTTAATGATTTTAGATATTATTCCAGACTCTCCTGCATACAGAATGGCATTAAAGACAGGAGAACTAATTACGAAAGTAAATGGGATCGCTGTACAAGATGAAAAGGGCTTTTATGAAGCACTGCAACGCAACGGAGCTTATTGCAAACTTGAAGTATTTGATGTTAACGGTCAAGTCCGTTTCGTCCAGCGCGCTCTTTATGAAGGCGATCATTATGAACTCGGCATTTTGTTTATAGAAGAAAAAAAGTGGGATCAAGCAGCCGGGGAATGATGTGGTTTACTAAAATGTAACTATGAATTTGTAAAAAATAGATGATCATTAATCTAAATTCAAAAAGGCTTAAGAGATAACTGCCTTTTTGAATTTTTCCTTTTTATTCATCAAGTTATGTTATTAGACTTCATCACTTCATATTATTAGAATGATAACAGACCTGTATAACAAAGCCAATAGAAGGTTTTCTACTGTCCAACCTATTATATAAATTTTTTGCTGCTATTTGGTGAATTGTTAATTATTAATTTATTTTGATCCTTTATGTCGTTACAATCATTAACATGAATCTAAATGAGCTTAGACTATTTTTATTATAAGAGCTAACAAGGGGGAAACGTTTGTTGAATAAACGCTTTTTATCTATATTCATTATCATTTTGGCGATCGTTATTATCTTTATGAATTTATGGAAGCCTTCTACATCAGAGGAGGAGGCTAAAGACATTCACAATTCTACACCGAAAGAAGAAGAGGTAGCTAATGAAAAGATTCCAGGGGTAGATCTTTCAGAAGTAAAGGAAGGAAAAGAAGCTCCTAACTTCGAATTAACTACATTAAATGGAGAAAAGGTAAAATTATCTGACTATAGAGGGAAAAAGGTCATCTTAAACTTTTGGGCGACATGGTGCCCGCCTTGTATAGCAGAAATGCCCCATATGCAAAACTTTTATGAAAACAATAAGGATCAGGGGATTGAAATAGTAGCTGTCAACTTGACGAAGTCGGAGAAAGGAGAAACAAATGTAGCGGATTTTTCAAAAAAATATAGTCTCACTTTTGATATCCTCTTAGATAAGGAAGGAGATATCGGTATGCAATATCAAGCTTTTACAATACCTACGAGCTATATTATTGATCAAAATGGTATGATCATAAAGAAAATTGTTGGTCCAATGGATGAACCAATGATGGAGAATTTAACGAAGGAGATTGATTAGAGATTCTTCATCAGATTGTTGCCAAACGCTCGCATTCTTCTTGCTTGTCCTTCGTTATAAGCTTTCATGAGTGCCCTGTTCTGCCGAGCGCTTTGGACTGATAAGCGTTTTCAAGAAGTCTGACAGCGGTTGTTTTCGAATATATTGCCTTTGTCGTCCCAAAAGGACAAATAAAATTGAACATAAAAAGGGGAGTCCAATAGCCGAAAATCGACTTATTGGATTCCCCTTTGAAATGTGAATGTGTTCTTATTTTGCAGCGTTGTAATTTTTCGCTACTTCTTCCCAGTTCACAACGTTCCAGAAAGCGTTTATGTAATCAGGACGTCTGTTTTGGTAGTTTAAGTAATATGCATGCTCCCAAACGTCTAATCCAAGAATTGGTGTTTTTCCTTCCATAATCGGAGTGTCTTGGTTTGGTGTACTTGTTACTTCTAGCTCACCATTATTTACAACGAGCCATGCCCACCCTGATCCGAAGCGAGTTGCTGCAGCTTTTGCAAATTCCTCTTTAAATTGTGCAAAGCCTCCAAACTTTTTTTTAATTGCTTCTGCTAATTCGCCAGTTGGTTCGCCTCCACCGTTAGGAGAAAGAATTGTCCAAAATAAACTATGGTTTGCATGTCCACCGCCATTGTTTCGAACCGCTGTACGAGCACTTTCAGGTACGGCCTCTAGATTTGACAGTAAGTCATTTAGGCTTTTTTCAGTTAATTCTGGATGTGGTTTTAACGCATTGTTAAGGTTTGCAACGTATGTGTTATGGTGTTTGCCATGATGGATTTTCATTGTTTCCTCATCAATGTGTGGTGCAAGTGCATGAAAGTCATACGGTAATTCAGGTAATGTAAATTTTGCCATGCTTTTTCATTCCTCCATAATTATATATTTTATATATAAATGTTTAAAAAGATACAATTCCATTTAACTAAAAAAAGCATGATGACGCAAGAAAATTGCTCAATCAATTGGTCATAAATGATCCAATATTTTAACAACCTTTTATACATTTTTATATAAAAAGTTGTTAAAATGAAGATAACGACATTATAATGAACATTAGAATCTCAAAGAATCAAACTTTAAAGTTGCAAGTGATAACGTATAAAAGCAAGATGTATATATAAAGGCAAATGAAGATGAAGGAAGGTGAAAAAATGTTGGAACATATGTCTACGCGGGATCAGCTTTTGAATCTTTTAAAAACGGAAAAAAGACTTACTGTTACAGAAATGTCTTCTCAACTTGGAATAACAGGTATGGCAATTAGAAGACACTTAAACAATTTAGAAAGAGAAGGATATATTCAAACTTCAATAGTACGGAAAAATATGGGTCGCCCTGTACAAATATTTTCTTTATCACAAAAAAGAGAAAACCTTTTTCCAAAAAGCTATGCAAACATAGCAGTTGAGTTTCTTGAAGATATTGAGGCGATGAAGGGACAAGAATTAGTGGCTGCCTTATTTCAAAATAGAGAAGCTCGTCTTGAGGAGAAATATAAGCAACGTATAAAGTCAAAAACCTTTATCGGGAGAGTAGCCGAGCTAGCAGAGATCCAAAATGAAAGTGGCTATATGGTGAATTGGAAAGAGACAAGCAACGGTGTCTTTGAATTTATTGAACATAATTGTCCAATTTATGACGTTGCAAGTAAGTATAATCAAGCATGTTCCTGTGAAGTATCATTGTTTAAAAAGGTTTTACAAACAGGTAATGTTGAACAAATACATTGCATGGTTAAAGGCGGGGATGCATGCCAATACGTATTTAAAGCTGAAAAGGAAGCATAAACGATTTGAGTTCCATTTCATAAAGGAGATTTTTTAAGTGAAGCCAATCATCGAGTTTTGTCTTAGTAATTTAGGTACTTATTCATATAAAGCATTTGAAATACTGGAAAAAGATTCGAATCTTGATTTAGTAGAGTATTCTTGTACATCAAATTGTGAGCTATGTGCAGAATCTATTTTTTGTTTAGTTAATGGCGAGCCTGTTACTGGAAATGATCCAGAAGACTTAGTGAAAAATGTTTATTTATATTTAGAGGAAAACCCGATGTTTTAAAAAAAATCCGTCATGCTGTTGAAGCAGACGGATATTTTTTTCATTTGTCATAGAATAGTATTCCAAAAATAGGCCTTTTGTATTGTTGCATTAAGGTATATTTTGGATATATAGTTAATGTGTAACAAAATAGTAATCTATTAATAATGAAAAGGAGAGAACAATGAAGAAAAAAATTTTTTTGTTATTGCTTGCCTGTCTTCTTGCACTTCCACTAAATTCTTTGGCCGGTTCATTTAAAGGTGATCCTAAAGGTGAACCAGGTGAATGGTATCTCGGTTTAACACCAGAAAATGTTGATCCTGCAAAGTCTCCAATCGTTTTTGTTCACGGTTTTAACAGTTCTTCGCACACTTGGTGGGAAGGCAATGACATGTACGATATTGCCTATCAAAATGGTTATGAAACTGCATTTATTGATCTTTATCCATATAAAAACATGTGGGATAATGGTGCATTATTAGCAGAAAAGCTTCGAGAAATTTACAATCATTTTGGAAAAAAACTAGTTGTCGTTGCGCATAGTAAAGGTGGAATTGATACTCAAACTGCTCTAGTACATTATAATGCTTATCCTTATGTAAATAGAGTTATTACACTCGGCTCTCCTCATCATGGCTCACAAATCGCTGATCTTGCTTATAGCAGTTGGGCTGGATGGCTAGCAGATATTTTAGGAAGCAAAAATGACGCCACTTATTCGTTGCAAACAGGCTATATGGCGAATTTCCGAAATGATACCGACCGCCATAGCAATGTTTCACGTATTCCTTTTTACACTTTTGCTGGTACTAGCTGGGGATCTTTTGGCGGTGCTTTATATTGGGGCGGACTCTATTTAAGACAATTTGGACAAAATGATGGTCTAGTTACTGTTGCCAGTTCACGTCTTCCTTACGCCACAGAGATTAAAGTTGACAAATGGGATCATTCAACAATTAGAAAAGGAAGCTCAACGTTTTCATTATTCCAATCATATTTAGGTGCAAACTCTATTAATTCGGCAGCATTTACGGCTCATTCAGCTGACCTTTCTCTGAATGAGGCTGCTACAAGCTATATACATGGAGGAAAGTATAATGGAAGGAAAAATGAACAATTTCTAGTTGAAGATGGAGTTGACAAAATAACAGTTAACTGGTTAAGTGATCAAAAGTCTACAAATCTTACTCTCCAAAGCCCGTCAAATAAAAAGTACGGAGAATTTAAAGTAAATGAAATAACTGAAGGAGTGTTCAAAGGGGCATATGAACATACGCTTGAAATATTAAAGCCAGAGGTAGGTCAATGGAACTTAGCAGCGAAACAATTAAGAGAAAATTATTTATTAAACGTTCATTATGATAGTGATATAAATCAAGAGATTGAAGTAGATATAAATGCAAATAAAAAGCCAACTGTATCTATTAACAGCAAAAATAACAACGCTGGACCAAAAAATCTTAAAGCCGATGTTCACGTAAAATATATGAAAAATAATCGTACTGCTCCAAAGCAGATGAATTTATTAAAACAAGAAAATCAACAATCCCTATCCTTTACAGACTTTGGTGAAGGGGTATATAATTTCACAATTGACGTAAATGGAGTAACAGAAAATGGACAGCCTTTCAATCGCTCCATTGTAAAATCAGTTTATATCGATTCCAAAGGTAATTTGTTTGAAAATTAAGACATCGATTAGTTACATGAAAAAGCCTCCATTCTTTAGCATGGAGGCTCTTCGCTTGGACAATGATCCTAAAGATCAGTAGTCCAGGTGAAAGAAAATAAATGATTGTCCAAGAGCTTACAACGAAATGAAAGCAATAAGGAATGAGAACATTTTGTCAATAGTCTGAAGCTTCTTTGTTAGAATGGAGGCTGATGTTTCCTTTGATCATTGTTAAACCTCAGTAATCAAACTCCCTGTTTTTTGTTTATTAATAATTTGCTTTAATTCATGTTTAGATTGACGTGAAACTAAAATATAAAGAATATCACCTGTCATTATTTTTGTTTCACCGGTAGGAGTAATTAAATCATTTCCACGAATAATTGCATTTATAAGAACATCCTTAGGAAAGTTAATATTGGTTAATGATTCGCCGACGATCGCCATTTTTTCACTCACTTGACACTCAACAATTTCCGCGTTCGCTTTTCCAATTGAAATAAGTTCTAACGAATGATGAGGAGTAATTTTAACTGGTCCAGTTAATCTAAGCTTTTCTGCAAATAATGAAAAAGTAGAACCTTGTATAAGGGCAGAAGTTAACACAACGAAGAAAACAACGTTGAAGAATAACTGACTGTTTTCAATCCCAGATAACATTGGGAAAATGGCTAATACAATTGGAACGGCTCCTTTTAACCCAGCCCATGATAAAAAGATTTTTTCTTTCAGGTGAAACTTCATGCCAATTGTTGTTAAAAATACTGCGACAGGACGTGCTACAACGATAAGAATAAATGAAATCAGCATTCCCTTTAAAATAATGTTAAACGTAAATAACTGGGATGGAAAAACGAGTAGACCTAAAATAACGAACATTAGTATTTGCATCATCCAGGCAAAGCCTTCATTGAATTTGATGATAGATTGACGGTATGTTAATTCTTTGTTGCCAATTACCATTGCGGCAACATATACGGCTAATAAGCCACTGGCTCCAATTAATGCAGTAACACTATATGTTAATAATGCAAATGCTAACGCAAAGACAGGATAGAGTCCACTTGAATCTAGGTTGATTCGATTAATTGTTGCAGAAGCCATTTTTCCGAATGTAATTCCGATAATTAAGCCAATAATCATTTGCCAGATAAAAGAACCGATCATAAAAAGGAAGTTTGGTTGGTCTGCGACTATAAGCTGAATAAATGAAATGGTTAAGAAGACAGCCATCGGGTCATTGGCACCTGATTCGACTTCAAGAGTTGTTTCTAACCGTTCTTGAATATTTTTATCTTTTAAAACAGTAAAAACTGCTGAAGCGTCAGTAGAACCAACAATAGAACCGAATAAAAATGCTTCTAACCAATCGACGCCTAAAATTATTTTTGCTGCGAGTGCAACAACTGCAGTTGTAAGTAAAACCCCTAAAGTGGCTAGAGAAAAGGCAGGAACTGCAACTTTCTTAACAGCAGAAGATTTTGTTTGCATTCCACCTTCAAATAAAATAATAACGAGCGCGAATATTCCAATTAATTGAGCAAAATGAGCATTATCAAAATAAATAAATCCGAGTCCATCACTTCCAGCGATCATGCCGACGATGATAAAGAGAACGAGTGCAGGAACGCCGAGCCGCTTTGAAAATTTAGTTGTTATGACACCTGCGATAAGTAAAAGTGCTGCAAATAAAATAAATTTGTCTGTATGAATGACTGTATTCACCAAAATAATAAAGTCTCCTCTCTCTATATATGGGGAAATTACAAATTTACATCTACTTTTACAAAATGTTCTTCATGTTGATCGATACAAATATATCGTAGCGTTTCAGAGGGAGTCCCATGATTAAAGATGTTTTGTAAGATGGAAATAGCGATTCCACGCTTGTAAGCATGGTAGCCAAAAGTTTTTCAGAGTGTATGTGTGCCAATATTTTCGACCAATCCGATTTGACGTGCTGCACTATTTACAATGCGATAAGCTTGTTGTCTTGAGATTGACTGGAAAGGGTCTTTTTTTGATTTAAATAAATGTTCATTGCGGAGATTAATATGAATTTGGGAAAAATATAGCCGAAGTGCTTCCTTTACTTTTTCATTTAAATAGAATAGTTTAACCTTTTCCTTTTGCTCATCCGTTAGAACAAACATTTCTTTTATTTCTCCATTATCATTCATAACGTCACTTATCTTCATTTTTAACATTTCATTTACTCTTAATCCTGTATTAATTCCCAAAACAAAAAATAAATAATCCCGAGCTGATTTTTGTTTTAAATATTGTTTGATTTTTGATTTTATTAATTTGCTCTATCTCTTTAATTGGTTCGACAAATTTCATATTAAGTACTCCCCCTCCTTAATATGTTACATAATAGTATTTTATCATATTATTATGTAACCTTTATAGTGTTAATTATCTTTTATAATTAAATTTTTTCCCGTTTTTACCAGAAAGGATTTATTTTTTATTCATATACAATTTTGAACATTTATTTAGTGGATTTTTTTTTTTAAGATTATAATGAATTAAGAGTACTCGTTATTGAGGTGTGAAAATGAATGAAAATATTATTGGCATTTATATTACCAGGACTTCTCGTCATTTTGTTTACCCGGGTTACGTATAATTATTTTGTAGGACTTTTATTAACAGTTGCTCTTATTGCAGCTTCTGTTTATAAAGGCTATACAGATGCGTTTCATCTTATTATCATAGATGCCTTTTCATTAACGGCAGGTCTTTGGTTTTCTAAAAAGATGATCAATCATGTAAAAAAAAGAACTTGAGAAACACGTTGTCGTTGTATGTGCTGCATGCAACTAGTATCTAGGGATGACTTCAAATATTAACTATGTTTAGCTGAAACCTGTTTTTATTTTACAAATACAGGTTTTTTCCTTTTTCGAGAAAAAAGTTCTTATCATATGTTGAATTGCATTTCTTCTTATGGTAATTTTTAAGAAGCGAATATTCGTTCGTATTGAACTTTGTTATGTTAAAATGATCATACGGAGTTTACCTTCTATCTATTGAGTAACTGTTTTTATTGTTGGAAATGATGGATAGAACGAGCGTATATGAAAATGATAGATCAGCCCAAACTGATAGTAGTTTCCCTGTTATGAAAGAATAGATGCCATAACAGGCTTGAATAGGAGGCTTTTTTGTGAAAGAACAATTTAAGCTCGTCTCAAAGTATTCCCCGCAAGGAGATCAACCTGCAGCTATTCAAAAGCTTGTAGCAGGTATTGAAGAAGGGAATCGTCATCAAACGTTACTAGGGGCTACTGGGACAGGAAAGACATTTACAATTTCTAATGTAATAAAAGAAGTGAATAAGCCAACTTTAGTCATTGCCCACAATAAAACATTGGCGGGACAGCTATATAGTGAATTTAAAGAATTTTTTCCAAATAATGCGGTTGAGTATTTTGTGAGCTATTATGATTATTATCAGCCTGAGGCCTATGTTCCACAGACTGATACTTATATTGAAAAGGATGCCAGCATTAATGATGAAATAGATAAATTGCGTCACTCGGCAACGTCGTCGCTTTTTGAGCGACGAGATGTGATTATTATTGCAAGTGTCTCGTGTATTTATGGTTTAGGTTCGCCAGAGGAATATCGTGAACTCGTCGTTTCTATTCGCGTCGGAATGGAAATTGAACGAGATCAGTTGCTGCGGCGTCTTGTCGATGTCCAATATGAACGAAATGATCTTAATTTTCAGCGGGGAACATTTCGTGTTCGTGGTGATGTCGTGGAAATTTTTCCTGTTTCCCTCGACGATCACTGTATTCGTGTTGAGTTTTTTGGAGATGAAATTGATCGAATACGTGAAGTAAATGCCTTGACAGGTGAAATTATTGGCGATCGTGAACACGTAGCAATATTTCCTGCTTCACACTTCGTCACAAGAGAAGAAAAAATGAAAATTGCAATCGAAAATATTGAAAAAGAGCTGGAAGAACGGCTTCAAGAATTGCGTGATAATGATAAGCTTCTTGAAGCACAGCGTCTAGAGCAGCGTACACGATATGATCTTGAAATGATGCAAGAAATGGGTTTTTGTTCGGGTATTGAAAATTACTCTAGGCACTTAACTTTGAGAGAGCCAGGAGCAACCCCTTACACACTACTGGATTATTTCCCTGATGACTTCCTGATTGTAGTTGATGAATCACACGTTACATTGCCGCAAATACGCGGTATGTATAACGGTGATAGGGCTAGAAAGCAAGTGTTAGTTGATCACGGCTTTAGGTTACCGTCTGCTCTTGACAATCGGCCGTTAACATTTTCTGAATTTGAGGAACGTGTGAATCAAATTATTTATGTATCGGCAACCCCTGGACCTTATGAGCTTGAAAAGACTCCTGAAATGGTTGAACAAATTATAAGACCGACTGGGCTTCTTGATCCATTGATTGATGTTCGTGCGACTAAAGGCCAAATCGATGATTTAATCGATGAGATTCAAGAAAGAGTGAAGCGTAATGAACGGGTGCTAGTCACGACATTAACTAAAAAAATGTCGGAAGATTTGACCGATTACTTAAAGGAAATTGGCATTAAGGTACAATATTTACATTCAGAAGTGAAAACACTTGAGCGGATCGAAATTATACGTGATTTGCGTCTCGGTAAGTTCGATGTTTTAGTAGGGATTAATTTATTAAGAGAAGGTCTTGATATTCCGGAAGTATCCCTTGTAGCGATATTAGATGCAGATAAGGAAGGCTTTCTTCGTTCTGAACGATCACTTATTCAAACGATTGGGAGAGCAGCAGCGCGAAATGCAGGTGGACATGTGATCATGTATGCAGATCGCATCACAAAATCAATGGAAATTGCAATGAATGAAACGAAGCGTCGACGAAAAATTCAATCTGAATATAACGAAAGACATGGGATTACTCCACAAACAATTAAAAAGGAAATCCATGATGTCATTCGGGCTACGCATGCGGCGGAAGAGCAAGAACAGTACAGACCGGACACGAAAATTAGTAAGCTTTCCAAACAAGAAAAAGACAAGCTAATAGTTGAAATGGAAAAAGAAATGAAGGATGCGGCAAAAGCATTAAATTTTGAACGGGCTGCTGAGCTGCGCGATTTAATTATCGAGTTAAAAGCGGAAGGATGACGAAATAATGGCAAAGGATAAACTAATTATTAAAGGTGCCAGAGCTCATAATTTAAAAAATATTGATGTCACCATTCCCCGGGATAAGCTTGTAGTCTTAACAGGACTGTCTGGTTCTGGTAAGTCTTCTCTCGCTTTTGATACAATCTATGCGGAAGGTCAAAGACGTTACGTTGAGTCATTATCCGCATACGCACGTCAATTTCTAGGACAGATGGACAAACCGGATGTTGATACAATTGAAGGTTTATCCCCAGCAATCTCAATTGATCAAAAGACAACGAGTCGAAACCCGCGTTCTACTGTCGGAACGGTAACTGAAATTTATGATTATTTAAGATTGCTATTTGCAAGAGTCGGAAGACCGACATGCCCGATTCATCATATTGAAATTTCTTCACAAACCGTTGAACAGATGGTCGATCGAATTCTCGAATACAAGGAGCGGACAAAATTGCAAATTTTAGCTCCTGTAGTTTCAGGACGCAAAGGAATGCATGTAAAAACACTTGAAAAAATTAAAAAACAAGGTTATGTCCGTGTTCGAATTGATGGAGAAATGTACGATCTAGGAGAAGAGATTCAGTTAGAGAAAAATAAAAAACATTCAATTGAAGTTGTGATTGATCGGATCGTCGTTAAGGATGGAGTTTCTACTCGTCTGGCTGATTCTTTAGAAACGGCGTTAAAGCTTGGAGAAGGAAAAGTAATCGTTGACGTAATTGGTGAAGAAGAACTTTTATTTAGCGAAAATCATGCTTGTCCACATTGCGGCTTTTCAATCGAAAAGCTTGAACCACGGATGTTTTCATTTAATAGTCCGTACGGTGCTTGCCCGGATTGTGATGGTTTAGGTGCAAAGGTTAAAGTGGATATAGATCTTGTAATACCTAATAAAGAATTGACTTTACGTGAGCATGCTCTTGCACCATGGGAACCAACAAGTTCTCAATATTACCCGCAGCTTCTTGAAGCTGTATGCAATCATTATGGGATTGATATGGATATCCCTGTTAAAGATATTCCAGAACATTTCCTCCATAAATTGTTATATGGTTCAGATGGTGAAAAAATATATTTCCGTTATGAGAATGATTTTGGTCAAGTACGTGAAAATGAAATTGAATTTGAAGGCGTTGTTCATAATGTTGAAAGACGATACAAAGAGACGAGTTCAGATTATATTCGTGAGCAAATGGAAAAGTACATGAGAGAACAAGCATGCCCTACATGTAAAGGCTACCGTTTAAAAAAGGAAAGCTTAGGAGTACTTGTTGGAAACAAACAAATTGGAGAATATACTTCACTTTCTATAACAGAGGCTTATCATTTATTCAGTCATTTAAAATTGACGGAAAAAGAAATGAAGATTGCCAATTTAATTTTAAGAGAAATTTTAGAGCGCTTGAGTTTCTTAATGAATGTCGGGCTTGATTACTTATCGTTAAGCCGTCCGGCAGGTACGCTTTCTGGTGGAGAAGCCCAGCGGATTAGACTGGCAACGCAAATTGGATCGAAATTAACAGGTGTACTTTATATATTAGATGAACCATCAATCGGACTTCACCAAAGGGATAATGAGCGGTTAATTCATACGCTAAAGAATATGCGAGATATTGGAAATACATTAATCGTTGTCGAACATGACGAGGATACGATGCTTGCGGCTGATTATTTAATAGATATCGGTCCTGGAGCTGGTGTACATGGCGGTGAAATTATATCTGCCGGTGTACCTGAACATGTTATGAATGATTCGAACTCTTTAACGGGTCAATATTTATCAGGGAAAAAGTTTATCCCTTTACCACTCAAACGCCGAAAACCTAATGATCGTTTTATTGAAATTAAAGGAGCTAAGGAAAATAACTTAAAAAATACGAACGTTAAATTTCCACTCGGTATGTTTATAGCTGTAACTGGTGTATCAGGTTCAGGTAAAAGTACGCTTATTAATGAAATTCTTCATAAGGCTTTGGCTCAAAAGCTTCATAATGCAAAAAGCAAACCGGGTGAACACCGAGAAATAAAAGGGATTGAACATTTAGATAAGGTGATCGATATTGACCAATCCCCAATTGGCCGAACACCGAGATCTAATCCAGCAACGTATACGGGTGTGTTCGATGATATCCGTGAAGTATTTGCTTCAACAAATGAAGCGAAGGTTCGCGGCTATTTAAAAGGAAGATTTAGCTTTAACGTAAAGGGTGGACGCTGCGAAGCTTGCCGTGGGGATGGAATCATTAAGATTGAAATGCATTTTCTTCCTGATGTCTATGTTCCGTGCGAGGTTTGCCACGGAAAACGTTACAATCGTGAAACACTTGAAGTGAAATATAAAGGGAAAAACATTGCCGATATTTTAAATATGACTGTTGAAGATGCTTTATTATTTTTTGAGAATATCCCAAAAATAAGAAGGAAATTGCAAACCATTTTAGATGTCGGACTTGGCTACATTAAATTAGGACAGCCAGCGACAACGTTATCCGGCGGAGAGGCACAACGAGTAAAGCTTGCCTCTGAACTCCACCGGCGTTCAACAGGCAGATCTCTTTATATTTTGGATGAGCCGACAACTGGTCTTCACGTTCATGATATTGCCCGGTTGCTTAAAGTGCTGCAGCGGCTAGTTTAAAATGGAGATACAGTGATTGTCATTGAGCATAACTTGGATGTCATTAAAGCTGCAGACTATATTGTTGATCTTGGACCTGAAGGAGGAGACGGAGGAGGAGTGATCGTTGCATCTGGAACGCCAGAGAAAGTAGCGCAAACTCCAGGATCCTATACAGGACAGTATTTAAAACCCATTCTTGAACGTGATCGATTACGAATGAAGCAACAAATAAAAGATTTAGAGGCTGGTTTTATAAAATAAATAAAAGCTTACGAGGTAAACTTTAAGCTTGTAGACAAAGTTTTTAGCCCATATCCTTAGACTGATTGACAACGCTTATCAGTCGAGGGAAAGCGAATAGAATAGTCGTTCATGAAATTGTAAGAAACGAAGAATACGGTCGTTTGTCAACAATATTATGTGGCGTGGATTATTTCCACGCTTTTTTTTTGAAATAATCACCCAATTTTTAAGGGTGAAAAAAAGTCATTTTTTCAAATGTGAAACTTTTAAAGCGGTGTTTCGTAAAAATAATTAAAAGGGATTGTTAATAAATTTGCTTTATGATCTCCTTAATAGAATGGGGGAGTTGCTTATTTACATATGAATGTAGTAGGTGGATGACTGTTAATGATGGATGAAAAGATACAATTATTTGAAAAGAAATGCTAAAGTTGTCATATAAATAAAAAATGATCAGGAGGATTTTTACATGAATGAGGAGCGAACACGAATTTTACAAATGGTTAAAGAAGGTAAATTATCTGTTAATGAGGCACTTACTTTGTTAGAAGAGCTTGAAAAGGCAAAGAAATCGCAGGAAAAGAAGCATGAGGAGATTGTAAATGAGCTCTCTACTGTTATTGATTCTCAAGATAAGGAGAAAGTTACGGGATCTACCCTCCAATCAGCCGCTGATAAAATATTTGGGTTTGTCGATACTGCGATTTCGAAAATTAAAGAACTAGATTTAGATTTTAACTTTGGGAAATATGAAAATGTTTCACATGTTTATGAGAAAAAAGACGTAAATTTTGGAGAGATGGTTATCGATATAGCAAACGGCTCAATCCAAGTAATTCCATGGGATCAAAATGACGTTCGTATAGAATGTGAGGCAAAGGTTTATCGTGTTCAGACAGTAGACGAGGCAAAAGAGGCATTATTTCAAAATGTCATATTCACAATAGAGGAAAATAAATTACGGTTTTCAACACAGCAAAAGCTGATGAAGGTGAATACAATCCTTTATGTCCCTCAATCTAGTTATGAGCGTGTCCGACTGCGTACATTTAATGGTCCTATTTCTGGTGAAAAATTGACAACTAAGGATTTCAAAATAAAAGCGGCTAATGGCAAGATTGATATTAATCAGCTCACTAGTAAACATGCAGAAATCGAAACAGCAAACGGACATATTGCAGTTGCAAATAGCCAGGTGGAAGATTTTGAGGCAGAAACAGTTAACGGAAGGCTTTCTCTTGAAGGTGATTTTGAAAAAGTTGATGTTCAAACGTTCAATGGAAATATAGATTGTATAATTAAAGGGAATACTTGCAAGTATATCCAAACGAGAGCAGTAACAGGAGCAATTGATTTAATCGTTCCTGATGGAATCACGATTGAAGGAGAATTAAAATCAAACTTAGGTGGTTTTACAGTTGAGCTTGATGATCTCCAAATTGTCGAAGAGAAAAGTGAAATGGCGCAAAAGCTTTTCCGCTTTAAAACAAATAATAAAAGTGAACAAAAACTGCACGTATTAGCCGATACAAAAACTGGCTCCATTACAATGAAGAAACAAAAGGGAATTGTGTTGGTAAAGTAGGCGAGATCATTATGTCATATGAAGGAGTTGTGTTGTGACTTGAGATGGATCACCGGTATACTCATTAACGCTGTTCTCTTTATGGCGATATCAGGATTTTTCTCAGATTCATTTTATATATCTGGATTAGGCGCCGCTATTGGCGCAAGTTTTTTACTATCTATTTTGAATATATTAGTTCGCCCATTTTTAATTATTTTAACTTTGCCTGTAACAATTTTATCACTTGGATTGTTTCTCTTTGTCATAAATGCAATTACGTTATTATTGGCAGATTCTTTAATGGGGAGTTCCTTCGAAATCGATGGTTTTTGGATGGCGCTCTTCGTAGTTGTTATTATGTCACTAGCCAATATCATTATTCAAAAGACGATTTTTAATTCTTCTAAGAGATAAGAAGGAAAAACGTTGCCTTCAAATCTTTTAAAGTCATTGAGGTTTGAAGGCATATTGACATGATGAAGTTTGTTAATTATTCACGTTTCAATGAGTGAACAAATATATATCGATCAGCTCGATAGGCTGATTTTACATACTCAAACGGTGTTCCGTCTTTTAAATAGGATGTTCTTGAGATAAGTAGCACTGGTGTATGACGATCAATTTGCAAGTAACTGATTTCATCATCTGTTGGCGTTGCGGCTTCAATTTGCTGACGTGCTTCACTGATTATAAAAGAAAGTTCTTCTTCAATATAACGGTAAAGAGATTGATGAGTAATTTCTTCTGTTAAACCTTTCACTAGATTAACTGGCAAATACGTTGTTTCTAAAGCCATCGGCTCCCCATCTGCAAGACGGATTCTTTTCAACTCATATACAGGAGTATTGAGCGAATTTTTTAACTTATTCGCTACTTGTTTATTTGCTTTGATAATAGAAAAAGATAGGAGGCGACTGCTAGGTGTTAATCCACGCTCTGTCATGTCTTCAGTAAAGCCAGTTAAGCCTTGAAGTCTCTGCTCCATTTTTCGATTAGCCACAAATGTTCCTCGTCCTTTTTGTCTATACAAATATCCATCAAGAACAAGATTGTTTTTAGCATGTCTAACCGTCATTCGACTAATTCCATAAAGCTGCGCATATTCCCGTTCAGAGGGAATCATCTGATTGGCTGTTAAAACGCCTTTTTCTATTTGGTGTTTTATTTGTTCTTCTAGCTGAAGATATATGGGAATACGCGAATTTTTATCAACCATTATTGAAAAGCTCCTTTAAATCTTCGCTATGTTTGTTGGTTTTTTCTTCTGACGATATAAAGCGAATCTTCTCCTTCGCTTCATATCGTCAGTTAAAAGGCGTGTGAGACTGTGGTCTCACACGAATAAGGCGTTTAACATAGCTTGAAACTTAAACCAATTGCAAAGCATCACTGTCAGCAATAATTGTTACATTTGGATGTTTTTTTAAACATGATGCCGGGAATTCTTCACTCACTGGTCCGTTTATCATTCTAGCAATTGCTTTTGCTTTTGAAGCACCAGAGGCAAGTAAAATAATTTCCTTGCATTCAAGAATTGTTTGAATTCCCATTGTAATCGATTTAGTTGGTACTTCATCAATTGTATTAAAAAAGCGAGAGTTCACTTCGATTGTATTTTCTGTTAATTGGACAATGTGAGTTCTGCTTTCAAAAGATGTTCCTGGTTCATTAAAACCGATATGACCGTTCTGACCAATACCTAAAATTTGCAAATCTATCCCGCCAAGCTGACGGATTTTCTCTTCATATCGTTCACATTCACGTTCTAAATCTTCCGCTGTACCATTAGGGACGTTCGTTTGTTCAATTGGAAGATCGATATAATTAAATAATTGGTGTTTCATAAAAAAATGATAACTACTCGGATTATCTTTTGGAAGCCCAATATACTCATCTAAATTGATTGTGTGAACATCTTTATAAGAAGTTCCATTATTGTGATGGTCATTAATAAGTTCTTTATAAAGACCAATAGGTGTACTGCCTGTTGCTAAACCAAGTGTAAGTGCTGGATTGTTTTTAACTTGTTTGATTATGATTTTTGCAGCTTGCATGCTCATTTCTTCATAACTACTTGTGCGAATAATGTTCATTCTTGTTACTCCTCACGTTTATAGGATATTTTACCACGGCAAATAGTCATTATCACTTCTAAGTTTTGGTCAAGAACAACTAGATCAGCATCCTTACCGGTAGAAATTGTGCCTTTGCGATGAAAGACCCCGAGCTGTTTTGCGGGATTGACAGAGGCTAGTTGAACTGCATCTAATAATGATATTCCCGTGAAAGAAATTATGTTTCTAATTGCATCCTTCATTTTTAAAATACTTCCCGCAAGAGTTCCGTCTGCAAGTACTGCTTTTCCATCTGAAACATTGACTTTTTGTCCGCCTAAATCATAACAGCCATTTTTCAAACATTTTGCCCGCATAGAATCCGTAATAAGAATTGTTCCTTTTGTTCCTTTAGCGTTAATTGCGAGTTTAACCATTTCAGGATGTATGTGGATTCCATCCACAATCATTTCTGCCATTAACTCGTGAAACAAAAGTGCACTGCCGGCAACGCCTGGTTCACGATGATGCAACTCTCTCATTCCGTTAAATAAATGAGTCACCTGTTTGGCACCAGCGTTAACCGCCTTCACCATTTCATCATACATCGCATCAGAATGCCCAATTGATGCAATGACGTTTGTTTCTGATAAATAACGGATTAACTTAAGAGCTTCTGGCTTTTCTGGGGCAATTGTAACAAGTTTAATTAAATGATTAGCAATGGTTTGCCATCGTTTAAAAAGTTCGATGCTAGCAGGAAGTATGTATTCTTTAGGTTGTGCTCCTGCGCGTTTTTCGCTTATAAACGGCCCTTCTAAATGAATACCAAGAATTTCAGCTTTACCAGGAGCATTGTTATTTTTGACGAAATTAGCAACATTCTTTAATGCTCGTTCAATTTGCTGCGCCTCTTGAGTAATCGTAGTCGCTAATAAGCTTGTTGTTCCTTCTTGTGGGAGGACATTTACCATTGTTTCAAGAGCTGTTGTAGTTGCATCCATCGTATCAGCTCCCCCGGCTCCATGGATATGAATGTCGATGAATCCCGGGACAATAACAGCATTTTTCGGTAAATCAATTTGTTCAACATCTTTTAAGGGAGTGAACTGATCCATATCTCCAACACTAGTAATCTTAAAATCTGAGATTAAAACGTATCCATTGTTGATCATTCGTTCCCCAGTGCATAGTTTAACATCTTTTAATAACTTTTTCGTCATCAATTATTCCCCTGCATTTCGTCATCGTTTTCAATGTTTAAAAATAAAAAAGAATACGTTTCAATATTATTTTACATTGGGATTATCTGCTTGTCTATACCATGGGGGGACAGTCAAAAAAGCAGAAAAAAAAATACTTGTTCATTCACATGTAGTAAAGTTTTTTACATTTAAAAAGTTACTTCAATTTTGCTTTACGTTAAAAAATGCTAAAATAAAAAATATGTTGTGAAAAAAATAAACGGCTTCATCATTTAAAGGAGGAAATCCTTTTGCCAAAAGTTGTAACAAAAGATCTCATTGAAAAATTTACACTAGAATTGATTAGTGGAGAAGAAGGCGTGAATCGTCCGATAACTACAAGTGATATCTCAAGACCTGCACTTGAGATTGCTGGTTATTTTGATTATTATCCAGCAGAAAGATTACAGTTATTAGGTAAAACAGAACTGTCTTTTTTCGAAAAATTAAATAAAGATGATCGAAAAATTCGTATGGAAAGATTATGTACTGATATTACGCCAGGAATCATTGTTACGCGGGAGATGGATGTACCAGTTGAACTAATTGAAGCAGCAGAGCAAGAATCCGTCCCAGTTATGAAATCTAATATGAAAACAACTCGTCTTTCTAGTAGAATTACTAATTTTCTTGAAAGTAAGTTGGCGCCAACTACAGCTGTTCATGGCGTCCTTGTAGATATTTATGGTGTTGGAGTCTTAATTACAGGAAAAAGCGGAGTAGGAAAAAGTGAGACAGCACTTGAGCTAGTAAAACGAGGGCATCGTCTCGTTGCTGATGATTGTGTTGAGATTCGTCAAGAAGACCATGATACGTTAGTGGGAAATCCGCCAGAATTGATTGAACATTTGCTTGAAATTCGCGGTTTAGGAATTATTAACGTGATGACACTGGTTGGGGCTGGTGCTGTCCGTAATTATAAAAGAATTTCTCTCGTTATTCATCTTGAATTATGGGATCAGTATAAACAGTATGATCGTCTTGGGTTAGATGAAGAAAAAATGAAAATAATTGACACAGAACTTACAAAATTAACAATTCCAGTACGTCCAGGGCGAAATTTAGCCGTTATTATTGAAGTTGCTGCAATGAATTTTCGTCTAAAAAGAATGGGGATGAATGCAGCACAGCAGTTTACCGAAAAATTATCAGATGTCATTGAATATGGTGAACATGAAGAAATGTAGTTTATATATTTTTTATAATATGAAAAATATGAAAAGGGAGCTGTGTTTATGGAGGATACTATTATGCCATTGAACCCGATAGCGTTTACGCTCGGACCGCTACAAGTTCATTGGTATGGAATTATTATTGGATTAGGGATCGCAATTGGATTCTTTTTAGTCATTCGTGAAAGTGAGCGGCGAGGAATTGCAAAAGACACATTCGCAGATTTATTGTTATGGGCGGTTCCAATCGCCATTATTTGTGCACGTCTTTATTATGTTATTTTTCAATGGGATTATTATGGGCAAAATCCCGGGGAAATCATTAAAATATGGAATGGCGGTCTTGCAATACATGGAGCGTTAATTGGAGCCGTTTTGACAACGTATATTTTTTTAAAGGTGAAAAAGCTGTCTTTTTGGAAGCTTGCCGATATTGCTGCGCCTAGTATTATAATAGGGCAAGCAATTGGCAGATGGGGAAATTTTATGAATCAAGAAGCTTATGGAGGAGAAGTGAGCCGCCAGTTTCTTGAAAGCCTATATTTACCAGAGTTTATAATTAATCAAATGTACATTAATGGAGCATATCATCACCCAACCTTTTTATATGAATCTATTTGGAGCACGCTAGGGTTTATCATCTTAATCTTACTGAGAAGAGCTAACTTACGCAGAGGGGAATTATTTTTAACGTATGTCATTTGGTATTCAGCAGGTCGTTACTTCATTGAAGGGATGCGAACAGACAGCTTAATGATTTCAGATCAACTTAGAGCAGCTCAAACAATTTCAATTGCGCTTATTGCTCTTGCTTTAATTATTTTAATTATTAGACGAGTAAGCGGATATGCAAATTCCCGTTATTTAGAAAAATAATAACATGCTAGTGTCGCAATACTTCTTTACTTTTTGAACATAGATGAAGGAGAAACATGCTTATGTTGTTTGGATCGGTAAAAAGGGGTTTACTTAATGGGTTAAAAACAACTTGGATTCTTGGGAAGATTATTTTTCCAGTTACATTAATTGTTAGTATACTTCAGTATACACCTCTATTATCTTGGTTGATCGAACTAATTACCCCGATAATGAAGATATTTGGCTTATCAGGTGATGCAGCCATTCCGCTTGTATTAGGTAATGTACTTAATCTTTACGCAGGAATTGGGGCAATATTAACGCTAGATTTTACAGTAAAGGAAGTATTTTTTATTGCAGTGATGCTTTCTTTTTCTCATAACTTAATTGTTGAATCAAGCGTTGCTCATCGAGTAGGGGTAAAGCTTTCTGTTATGCTAGCTGTTAGAATCGGACTTTCCGTCGTTTCTGCGCTGATGATCAATTTTATTTGGAAAGGCGGTTCAGAAGCAGCAAAATACGGGTTTATCTCGACAAATAATGAGGAAGTCAGTGGACTCGTAAATATTTTGCTTGTTGGACTAGAGAAGGCAAGTCTTGGTATTCTTCAGCTTGTTATCATCGTGATGCCGATGATGGTTGTTATTCAAATTTTAAAAGATTTTAAATGGCTTGCTGTTTTTTCTAAATGGGTGTCACCTTTTACTAGAGCACTTGGAATGAAAGAAAATACATCAACAACGATGGCAGCAGGGTTGTTGTTCGGGTTAGCATACGGTGCTGGGGTGATGATTCAGGCGGTAAAAGAAGATGGTGTTGAGAAAAAAGATTTAACTTTAGCGTTTATTTTTCTTGTAGCATGTCATGCTGTAGTAGAAGATACTTTAATTTTTGTTCCGCTCGGAATTCCTGTTATACCCCTTTTACTGATTCGAGTAATTACAGCCATTTTACTTACACTGGTCGTCGCTTTAATTTGGAAACGTACTGACTTGGTAAAAAGAGAGGAAGCAACCTATGAGCAATAGACTGACAACGATTTTATTTGATTTAGATGGGACATTAATTGATACAAATGAATTAATCATCTCTTCATTTCTTCATACGCTTGAATATTATTATCCAAAAAAAAATAAACGTAAAGATGTATTACCGTTTATGGGGCCGCCGCTTTGGGATACTTTTCATTCATTAAATCCTCATGCGACAGAAGAGATGATTAAAAAATACCGCGAATATAATTTAGCAAATCATGATCGACTCGTGAAAGAATTTAATGGGGTTTATGAAACGGTAGAAACGTTAGCTCACGAAAACTTTAAGCTTGGAATCGTGACAACAAAAGTGCGTGATACTGTGTTAAAGGGATTGAAACTTACAAAGCTGGAGCGATTTTTTGATGTGATCGTTACACTTGATGAGGTTGAAAATGCAAAGCCTCATCCCGAGCCGATTTTTAAAGCGCTCGATTTATTAAAAGCCCGACCAGAGGAAGCTTTAATGGTAGGGGATAATCATCATGATATTTTAGCAGGAAAAAATGCTGGCACGAAAACAGCTGGTGTTGCATGGTCGATGAAAGGAAGAGATCACCTACAGTATTATGAACCGGATTATATATTCGATCATATGGCAGATTTGTTGTCAATCGTTGGAGTGGAAAAAAGATGAGAAAGACGACACGCTTTCAAGTAGAAGGAGCAAATTCTTTATGGCACGTATATAAAACTGTCCCCTTTATAAAGGTCGTCAAAAATTTTATTATTATTCAAATTGCTCGATATACGCCTTTTCTTGGGGTGAAAAACTGGCTGTATCGCAAGTTTTTACGAATGAAGGTCGGTGAAAAAACATCATTTGCCTTAATGGTCATGTTAGATGTCATGTTTCCCGAAAAAATTAGTGTTGGAAATAATACAGTCATTGGCTACAATACGACGATTTTAGCCCATGAGTATTTAATAAAGGAATATCGGCTTGGTGAAGTTCAGATTGGCAATGAAGTGATGATAGGAGCGAATACAACTATTTTACCCGGTATTTCGATTGGTGACAGGGCAATTGTTTCTGCTGGTACACTTGTTCATAAAGATGTTCCTGCTGGCGCATTTGTAGGAGGCAACCCGATGCGAATCATTTATACAAAAGAAGAACTTGAAAAAAGGTGGGAGAATGATCCGATTTACGGGAATCCGCGAAGCTAAATATATGTAATCAAACGATCTAAAATAATTCAGTGCCTAGGATGAGTGAAGCGAATAGACAATCATCCATAAGCTTAGTGCAAGCAACGACGAATGCGGACATTTGTCAACAGTCTAAAACCTTAGTCTACATTTTTGAAAATAAGAGTAAGGTTTTTTTCCGCTCGGTGAAAGAAATGATGCTTCCCGCCAATTGAAAATTTACTTTATAATTAGGAGAAAGAAAAGAACGATCTTTAAAAATTTTATCAGGAGGAATTGAGATAATGAGAAAGCGCCTTGGCATATCTATTTATCCAAACCAATCAACTGTAGAAGAGGATATAGAATATATAAAGCTGGCTAATAAGAACGGATTTGAACGTGTATTTACCTGTCTTCTTTCTGTGGAAGGGGACAAGGAAATAGTTATTGCAAATTATAAAAAAACAATCACTTATGCTAGAGAACTTGGAATGGACGTGATCGCAGATATTAGTCCGTGCGTCTTTACACAGTTAAAGATTGCAGCTGACGATCTTTCATTTTTTAGAGATATAGGAGCAACAGGAATTCGTCTTGACATTGGCTTTACTGGCCAAGAGGAAGCAATGATGACATATAATCCATACGGATTAAAAATCGAACTAAACATGAGTACTGCCACAAAGTATATTGATCATCTTCTCACTTTTCAACCAAACCGAAAGAACTTACTTGGTTGCCATAATTTTTATCCTCATAAATATTCAGGACTTTCATACCCATTTTTCATTGAATGTAGTAAAAAATTTAGCGACCTTGGGATTCGAACAGCTGCATTCGTTTCATCTCCCGAAGCCACTTTTGGACCATGGCCAATTGTCGAGGGACTGCCGACGTTAGAAATGCATCGTGACTTGGCAATAGATGTACAAGCGAAGCATTTATTTGCAACACAAGTTATTGATGATGTGATTATTGGAAATGCGTACGCTTCTGAACATGAGTTAAAGATGCTTGGCAAAATGGATAAGGACTTGATCATTTTTTCGGTGAAGCTGTATGACGGGATATCTAACCTTGAGAGAACAATTGTTTTAGATCGTTTTCATTTTTATCGCGGAGATGTTTCAGATTACATGATACGTTCTACAGGGGGTCGCATAAGTAATCGCACTGGAGAGATTAAACCATTCAATACAAGAAATATGAAAAGGGGAGATGTGTTAATTGATAACGACCTTTATGGACAATATGCGGGCGAGCTGCAAATTGCTTTAAATGATATGGAAAACTCAGGAAAAACAAATGTGGTTGGACGAATTCGTGAAGAGGAAATTTTTTTGTTGGATTACTTACAGCCCTGGGGGAAATTTACGTTTCATAAAATATAATCATCTAAATTGTTAAAAATAACATAACAAAACCTCAAAATGATGGAGTTATTTATGAAGACCTTAATTGACTCATTTTTTTTTCAGTTAAGAACAAAAACTATAAATGATGTTAAAGACTCGTCACAAGGTGGACGAGGTTTTCCAAAAAGAGCAAATGCATTAAAAATTAGAATATTGATATATCAGCATTCTTGAACATAAAAAGGGGCACCTTATAGTCGAAAATCGACTTTTGGACGTTCCCTTACTAAATTCGTTGGATTGAGCCGCCGTTTCCGCGTTTATGCGGATAGAACATATAGTTCATCAGCTTACAACGAAGAACGCGAGTGTTTTCCAATAGTCTAAACTAATATCTATTTTGAGTAAAAATAAATAGTTGACGAAATACGATTTAAGCGATAAACTAACATAAAACTTTATCTTATTAGCGAACTAAAGTAAAATATTTTCTTGATATAAAAGGGTGAATAGAATGGCAAAATTATTTATGTTTGAAAAGCCGCTTGGAATGAGGGATATGTTGCCTCATTTGTATGAACGAAAAAACACAGTCCGTTTATTGATGGAGGAAGAAATAAAAAAATGGGGTTACCAGTTTATCCAAACTCCTATGCTTGAGTATTATGAAACAGTTGGTTCCGCATCGGCTATTCTTGATCAACAACTGTTTAAATTGTTGGATCAGCAAGGACATACCCTCGTTTTGCGTCCAGATATGACAGCACCGATTGCGAGGGTAGCTGCTTCAAGACTGCTGCATAAAGGGCTGCCGCAGCGACTTGCATACTCAGGCAGTGTATTTCGTGCACAGCAGCGAGAAGGGGGACGGCCAGCAGAGTTTGAACAAATTGGGGTTGAATGTATTGGAGATGAAACAATCAGTGCAGATGGCGAAATGATAGCACTAATGATATCAACACTCCAAACAGCTGGCTTAAGCAATTTCCGAATTTCGATCGGTCATATCGGTTTTGTCAATGAACTATTTACCCAAATTCTAGGGACGGAAGAAAGAGCCGAAACACTGAGACGTTTTTTATATGAAAAAAATTATGTAGGCTATCGTGAGCATGTAAAATCTTTATTGCTATCTTCAATCGATAAACAGCGTCTTCTTCGTTTATTAGACTTACAGGGCGGACAGGAAACGATTATTGAAGCTTATAACATTATCGAAAATGAACGAGGCAAAGAATCATTAGAGCAGTTAACCGAGCTTTGGAATGTGATGAAAGATTACGACATGACGGAAAATATCCATTTTGATTTATCCCCTATTTAGTCATATGAACTATTACACTAGCGTCTTATTTGAAGTATATGCAGGAAATGTTGGCTTTCCGATCGGAAACGGCGGACGTTACGATTGTCTTTTGAAAAAGTTCGGTAAAGAAACGGTGGCAACCGGATTTGCCCTTAGGATTGACCGCATATTAGAAGCACTTGGTGAATGGAGAAAGGATAGCCCAGTCCCAGTCCATTGTATTTTATTTAGTGACGAAAGGCGAAAAGAAGCGTTTAATAAGGCTGCAAAAGAACGAGAGAATGGAAAACGAATTGTACTGCAAAATATTAATGGAGTTAAAAACATAGATGATTGTACGAATGAATTTTCAGATGTCAGCTTTTTAATTGGAAAAGGAGAGAAGGAGCAAAGATGAGTGAAATAATAACAATTGCAATGCCGAAAGGGCGAATATTTAATGAAGCCGTTGAATTGCTCCGAAAAGCGGATTACCGTCTTCCTCCAGAGTTTGATGACTCAAGGAAACTGATTATAGACGTGGAAGAAGAAGCACTGCGGTTTATTTTGGCAAAGCCAATGGATGTTCCCACTTATGTAGAACATGGAGTAGCGGATATCGGTATTGCTGGAAAAGACGTGATGCTTGAAGAAGAGCGTGATGTGTATGAACTGTTAGATTTAAAAATTAGTCATTGTTATTTAGCTGTTGCTGGCTTGCCAAATTCTAAAATGAGTGATATTGCTCCCAAAGTAGCTACAAAATATCCAAATGTGGCATCATCGTATTTTCGAGAAAAGGGAGAACAAGTCGAAATTATAAAATTAAACGGTTCTATTGAATTAGCTCCGCTAATCGGACTAGCTGATCGAATCGTCGACATTGTGTCTACCGGTAGAACGCTAAAGGAAAATGGCTTAGTGGAATATGAACAGATTATTAATATTTCTTCAAGATTAATAGCTAATCCAGTTAGTTATCGGATGAATGATTCCCGTATTAACGAACTCGTCAAACGACTTAGCAACGTCGTTGACCTCGTTGATGTGAAAGGATGAGGATCAATGGAAATTTTACAAGTGACAAATAATTTATCAATTAAGCGCTCGATTGATACAGGAACTGACGAACAGCGAGATGTTGTCAAAGAAATTATTAAAGATGTCCGGCAAAAAGGGGACGAAGCTGTACGGTTTTATACGAAAAAATTTGATCAATCGAGTCTGTTGACTTTTTTAATAAAAGAAGAAGAAATTGCTGAAGCATATGAATCGTTAGATGATTCTTCTATCGCCATTATAAAAGAAGCGGCTGAAAATATTCGATCATTTCATCAGAAGCAGCTCCGCTCATCCTGGATTACAACAGAAGAAAACGGAACGATTCTCGGGCAAAAAATAACACCCATTGATTCAGTTGGCGTGTACGTTCCAGGAGGAACAGCTGCTTATCCTTCATCTGTTCTGATGAATGTAATCCCTGCAAAAGTAGCAGGAGTAAAACGAATTGTCATGGTTTCACCGCCGAACAAATTAGGAAAGCTTCCAGCGGCAGTTTTAGTCGCTGCACACGAAGCAGGAGTGGAAGAAATTTATAAGATCGGCGGAGCACAAGCAATTGGTGCCCTTGCTTATGGGACGGAAACAATTCAACGTGTCGATAAAATTGTCGGACCTGGGAATATTTATGTTGCTTTAGCGAAACGTGAAGTGTTTGGCGATGTAGATATTGACATGATTGCAGGACCAAGTGAAATTGTCGTCTTGGCTGATGAGACAGCGTATCCACATGAGGTAGCCGCAGATCTCTTATCCCAAGCAGAACATGATCCGCGAGCTTGTAGTATTCTTGTTACCCCGTCTAATACACTTGCTCAAGCAGTCGCAAAGGAAGTTTCAGAACAGCTTGCTAAGCTTCCACGCAAGAGTATTGCGGCTGAGTCGATTCATAATTATGGAGTTATTTACGTGGCAAATGGGATTGATGAGGCAATTGATGTTGTAAATGAGTTAGCACCAGAGCATTTAGAAGTGATGCTGGAAAATGGAATGGAAATGATCGGAAAAATCCGTCATGCGGGAGCTATATTTATCGGAAGATGGAGTTCAGAACCTGTCGGTGATTATTTCGCTGGACCTAATCATGTGTTACCTACTAATGGAACAGCGCGGTTCTCAAGCCCATTAAACGTAGATGATTTTCAAAAAAAGTCAAGTATCATTTCATATAGTGAAAAAGCATTGCGTCATAACGGACACAAAATTGCACAATTTGCACGATTAGAAGGTTTAGAAGCACATGCTCGTGCGGTTGAAGCAAGGTTTAAAAAAACGAATATTTAATCTTTCGATTGAGCTTGTAGACAAAGTCATTATGATTTGAAGCACATGCTCGAAAGACTGATTGAACACGCTTGTCTTGTCAGTTGAAGTGCACAGTACGAGGCGAAAACGAATAGAACTCGCAGTTCATGAGCTTACAACGAAGAATGCGTTTGTCAACCATCGGAAACGAATATGTAATATTGCGATGAAAAAATCGTTATTCATTAATTTACATATAGCGATTAAAATAGAATGCTTGTTTTAAATTGGAGGGTTGCTAAATGGTTAGAAGCGCTGAAATTAAGCGTAAAACTAGTGAAACAGACATTAAATTAAAACTAGAAATAGATGGGGACGGAAAAAGTGAACTGGCAACACCCGTTCCTTTTCTAACGCATATGCTTGATGCGTTTGCAAGACATGGACAGTTTAATCTATTTGTTAATGCGAATGGAGATGTTGACATTGATGGTCATCATACGACAGAGGATATAGGGATTTGTCTAGGTCAAGCATTTGTCAATGCACTTGGAGATAAAAGAGGCATTAAGCGGTATGGAAATTCTTTTGTGCCAATGGATGAGGCATTAGCACAAGTAGTTGTCGATTTAAGTAACCGCCCACACTTAGAAATAAGGGCAAATTTCCCGTCACAAAAGGTTGGGACATTTGATACAGAGCTCGTCCATGAATTTTTATGGAAGTTTGCACTGGAAGCAAGAATGAACTTACATGTCATTGTTCATTACGGTCAAAATACGCATCATATAATTGAAGCTATCTTTAAGGCACTTGGCCGGGCTTTAGACGAAGCGACAACAATCGATCCGCGCATTAAAGGAATTCCCTCTACAAAAGGAATGCTGTAAAGGTGAAATATGATATGGCTTCAAAATGAAAGAAGCAAAACATTTTGGAAAGTAGGTCATAAGCATGAGTTTTACGATCTATCCCGCAATTGATATGAGAGGGGGACGCTGTGTCCGTCTTTTGCAAGGTGATTATGAAAAGGAAACAGTATACGGTGACTCACCTTTTATAATGGCACAACGGTTTGAAGAAGAAGGCGCTAAATGGGTTCATATGGTAGATTTGGATGGTGCAAAGGATGGGAAACGTGTAAATGATCAATTTGTAATTGAAACGGCGCAAAAATTGAACTGTCATATACAAATTGGTGGGGGCATTCGGACTGAAAGAGATATTGTTCATTATTTAGAAAACGGTGTCAGCCGAGTAATTATTGGCAGTGCCGCTGTTGCTAATCCTGAATTTGCTGTTGAAATGCTGAGGAAATATGGGAGCAGGCTTGCAATTGGAATAGATGCAAAAAACGGGTTTGTTGCAACTAATGGCTGGCTTAATACTTCCTCAGTAAAAGCAGTTGATTTAGGAAAGCGATTTGTCGATGCAGGAGCAGAAACTTTTATTTTTACTGATATTGCTACTGATGGCACGCTTCAAGGACCGAATATAAAAGCGATAGAAGAAATGGCAATTGCAACAGGGAAACGCGTAATTGCTTCAGGAGGAGTAAGCAGCCTATCTGATTTAATATCTTTAAAAAAGCTCGCTCATCTGGGAGTCAGCGGAGTCATTGTTGGCAAAGCAATTTACGAAAATCGCTTTACTGTTTCAGAAGCAATAAGGGCAGTGCAATAATAAATTTAGTTTCCTAGAAAGATTGCACAATATAAAAAGAGGTGAGCATAAGTGGAAACGAAACGAATCATACCTTGTCTTGATGTAAAGGATGGGAGAGTTGTAAAGGGAATTAAGTTTGTTCAACTGCGAGATGCAGGTGATCCGGTTGAATTTGCTAATTTTTATGATAAGGAAGGTGCCGATGAACTTGTTTTTCTTGATATTTCTGCTTCAAGCGAAGGAAGAAAAACGATGACGGAAATTGTTCAAGCGGTTGCCGATCAAATATCGATTCCACTTACTGTTGGCGGGGGAATTAATACGCTTGAAGATATAAAGCGGATTTTGCACGCTGGTGCAAATAAAGTGTCGATAAATACGGCGGCTGTTAAGAATCCCGAATTAATCAAAGAGGGTGCGGATTGTTTCGGTTCAAAAAGTATTGTTATAGCGATTGATGCAAAATATGATAAAGACCTAGGCTCTTGGCGTGTTTACACGCATGGCGGTACAAAACAGACTAAATGGGAAGTTGTTGAATGGGCTAAGGAAGCCGTTAACTATGGAGCTGGAGAGATTTTGTTAACTAGTATAGATTGTGACGGTGAAAAAAATGGCTTTGATATTGAGTTAACTAGGTTAGTGAGTGAATCTGTACATGTACCAGTCGTTGCTTCAGGTGGAGCTGGCGAGAGGGAGCATTTTATTAAAGTATTAACAGAAGGAAAAGCAAATGCAGCATTAGCAGCCTCAATTTTTCATTATAAAGAAACGTCAGTGAAGGAAATTAAGTCGTTCCTAAAAGAAAGAGGAGTGAATGTAAGTGAACGTTGATGAAATTCAATTTGATGTTAATGGTTTAGTGCCAGCAATAGTCCAAGACTGGAAGACAAAAGAAGTATTGACTCTTGCCTATATGAATAAGGAATCTATCCAAAAATCAATTGAATCGGGAGAAACATGGTTTTATAGCCGTTCTCGGCAAAAGTTATGGCATAAAGGAGAAACGAGCGGTCATATTCAAAAAATAATTGATATGCAGCTTGACTGTGATCAGGATGCCATCCTTCTCTTTGTTGCACCACAGGGGCCTGCATGTCATACTGGAACAACAAGTTGTTTTGCTGAAAGTGATAAAATCAAGCAAATGTCAATTGACAGTATACAAACATATGAAATTTTAAATACGTTAGAGAAAGTAATTGAAGAGCGAGACGAACAACGTCCAGAAGGTGCTTATACAACTTACTTATTCGAAAAAGGGATAGATAAAATATTAAAAAAAGTAGGTGAAGAAGCAGCTGAGGTTATTATTGCGGCAAAAAATAGAAGTGAAGAAGAACTAAAATGGGAAGCGGCTGATTTAATTTATCATTTATTTGTATTGTTAAGAGAACAGCGGCTCTCATTTTCAAAAGTATTAAACGTATTAGAAAAGCGTCACCAAGAATAACAATGATCATTTAAGGCAATCGATCAGGCGAAATAACTTTTGGCTACAACCTAAAGCGCTATTAAGCGCTTTTTTATATTCTTTTGTAGCCTGATGAACTGTTGGAAAATTTTGAGCAAGTCAGGTAAGAATCCTTCTCGTTTTGTTTAAACATATGGTATACTACTTTAATGAATATTTTAATTTGGAGGACTTCATGGGTAAAAACTCTCAAGCAAGACAGCAAATGGGGAAGATACTTTCCTTTATCCCTACAGGAGAATATTATTTTACGAAGGGTGTAAAAGCATACCACCGTCGTGATTTTCATAAAGCGATTAAATATTTATTACGTGCTACACAGCTTGAACCGGGAGAACCAATGATATTATGTCAACTTGCGCTTGTTTATACAGAAACGGCACAATACCGTGAATCAAACGAACTTTTACATGAAATTGTTGAAGAATTAGATGAAGAAATGGTTGAATGTCATTATTTTTTGGCAAATAATTATGCTCACCTTGGTCTATTTAGGGAGGCAGCTAACCATGCAAATCTTTATTTGAAGTACGATGAAGATGGAGAGTTTGTAGAAGATGCGGAAGATTTGCTTGAACTTTTATCTTTAGAAGCGGATGAAGATTATTTTGTAGAAGATGATTTAATTATTCAACAAGAAGAAGCGAAGCAGCTGCTTGAATCTGGGAAGTTTGCCGAAGTTGTTACATTATTAAAAAAAATGATTAATGAATACCCTGAGTTCTGGCCGGCGTATAATAATTTAGCACTTGCTTACTTTTACTTAGGTGAAATTGAAAAGTCAGCAATGATATTACAGGAAGTATTGGAACGAAATGAAGGTAATTTGCACGCTCTTTGTAACAGTTTAGTTTTTTTACATTATCAGAATCGGTATGATGAAGTGAATAAATTGGCTGATATGCTTGAGAAGGTAAAACCTTTACTACAGGAGCATCAATTCAAACTTGGAGCTACTTTTGCATTAATAGGCCGGTATAAAATTGCCTATCTTTGGCTGCGCAGATTGCAAAAGTACGGTTTTGATGGAAACGAGGCTTTTTATTATTGGCTTTCCTATTCAGCCTACCATATAGGAAAAGAAGAAAGAGCCAGAGAAGCTTGGGAAAAAACGATAAAGTTGAATCCAGAAAAAATCGGATTGGAACCATGGAATCAGTTGCATATCCAAGCCGAGCATTTGGAGGAAAATTTTACATATATATCGACGCATCTTAACAGTCAATATATAGAAGAAAGGTTATTTGCACTTTTTTTAATTGCAATTTCAACTAATAAGGATCAAATGTTACAAATAGTAACATTTGAAAATGAGACAGCTTCATCTTTTGAAAGAGAATATATGACATTTATCAAAACAGGAGCGTCATTTTCATCAATAAAGGATGCTCATGAAACCGCAAAAAACCTTTATAAGCACTATCACCCAGTTAATGTTCTTGAATCCGGCTTATATTTAATGTGGTTTTCGATATTTGTAGAAGCATTGCAAAAAGGAATGAACCTAAAAAATCCGAAAGCTTGGGCAGCAGCAGTTGAATACGTATGGTCTAAACTTCGTGACGAAAAGATTCCCCAAAGTAAAATAGCTGAAAAGTATAATGTTTCCTCTTCAACTGTTCAAAAATATGTCAAAATGGTTAATTTTTGTTTACAGTAAGCAATATTTTGGACTTAACATCTCATATTTTATAGGATATTAGTAGTGAGGTAATACTATGAGTGGGATGTTCTTAATAAGGAGTGAAACAACATGTCAGCAGAAGTGAAGATTTACGATGTGATTATTGCTGGAGCAGGCCCAGCTGGAATGACAGCAGCTGTATACACTTCACGAGCAAATCTCTCAACATTAATGATTGAGCGTGGAGTTCCAGGTGGTCAAATGGCCAATACTGAAGAAGTGGAAAACTATCCTGGATATGATCATATTTTAGGACCTGAGCTTTCAACAAAAATGTTTGATCATGCAAAAAAATTTGGTGCAGAATATGCATATGGCGATATTAAAGAAATTATCAACGGTGAAGAATACAAAACAGTTGTTGCAGGGTCGAAAGAATATAAAGCGCGCGCCGTTATTATTTCCACTGGTGCTGAGTATAAACACCTTGGAATACCTGGCGAAAAAGAACTCACAGGACGCGGAGTTTCCTACTGCGCTGTGTGCGATGGTGCCTTCTTTAAAAATAAAGAACTTGTCGTTGTTGGAGGAGGCGATTCCGCTGTAGAAGAAGGGGTTTATTTAACCCGCTTTGCTTCTAAAGTAACGATTGTCCATCGCCGTAACGAACTACGGGCACAAAAAATTCTTCAAAAACGGGCATTTGAAAATAATAAAATCGATTTTATTTGGAGCCATACTGTAAAACAAGTAAATGAACATGATGGTAAGGTTGGCAGCTTAACACTCGTTTCTACAGAAACAGGTGAAGAGCGAGAGTTTAAAACAGACGGTGTATTTATTTATATTGGAATGGTTCCGTTAACTGAACCGTTTAAAAATTTGGGTATTACAAACGAAAGCGGTTATATCGAAACAAACGATCAAATGGAAACAAAAGTTAAAGGTATTTTCGCAGCAGGAGACGTACGTGAAAAAACATTACGTCAAATAGTAACTGCAACTGGTGACGGCAGTATAGCTGCTCAAAGTGCTCAGCACTATATAGAAGAATTAATGGAAAAACTTAAAACGAAAGCTTAAAAGCATAGCTCGTGAAGCCTATATATCTTCACGAGCTTTAATATTTATTTATCGTGATTCAGCCCTTTTGGGTGATATTTTTCCCCTCTTTTGCAATAAAATACAAATAAATAGATATAACATATGAATTTTTCATTTACAAAAAAGTCACTTTGTTTTAACTCTTCTGTAACAGGTGTGAAATAAAATTCCGTTATGATAAAAATAGAAATTGACCCCCTTTTAAAATATATTCCTTTAGTCGACACGGGTAAAACTGTGTCTTTTTTTATTGTCGAAAAAAGAAATAAATTGGTAAAGGAATTGTCATTTGTTTACTTTCATATTCGTTGTGACTACATAGGAAAGGTAGTATAATATAAAGGAGTATGAATGCTTTTAAAATCCTTTAAAGCTGAATCCCAAAAAGGTTGGTTTATCTGAGGTGATAAAAGTGCAACGGGTCACAAACTGTGTGCTGCAGAAAGATGATAAAATATTGATGTTGCAAAAACCCCGTCGTGGTTGGTGGGTTGCTCCTGGTGGAAAAATGGAATCAGGAGAGTCCATAAAGGATTCCTGTGTTCGAGAATACCGCGAAGAAACAGGGATTTACTTACGGAATCCCGTAATCAAAGGAATTTTTACATTCATTATGAAAGACGGTGATCGTGTGATTTCAGAATGGATGATGTTTACATTTTTTGCTACAGAGGCAGATGGCATTCATATGAATGAATCACAAGAAGGTAAGTTAGCTTGGCAGCCTGTCGATCATATCAAAAATCTACCCATGGCTGCAGGAGATTATCATATACTTGACTACATGATTCATGGACAAGGTATCATATATGGAACATTTACCTATACACCAGAATTTGAACTGCTAAGCTATCGGCTTGATCCAAATTGAGGAGGAAATCGGATGAGTACCGGGGCGATGAGCGATATTGAAATGGTAATTATTACAGGAATGTCTGGGGCAGGAAAAACTGTTGCAATTAGAAGCTTTGAAGATTTAGGTTATTTTTGTGTTGATAATTTGCCGCCAACATTATTACCAAAATTTCTTGAACTGATGAAAGAGTCAGGGAATAAGATGAATAAAGTAGCACTCGTGATGGATTTACGCGGACGGGAGTTTTTTGACCATTTATTTATAGCTCTTGACGATTTATCGGAGACATCATGGGTGACGCCACAAATTCTTTTTTTAGACGCTGATGACGAAACGCTTGTTCGGCGTTATAAAGAATCGAGACGCTCCCACCCGTTATCTCCTTCCGGTCTTCTTCTTGAAGGGATAAAGCATGAGAGGCGACTTCTCGAGGAATTAAAAGGGAGAGCTCAGCTTATTTATAATACTTCCCAACTAAAACCGCGGGAATTGCGCGAAAAGATCTTAAAAGAATTTTCAGCAAACAAGCAAGCAACATTTATTGTTAATTTGATGTCATTTGGATTTAAATATGGCTTGCCAATTGACGCCGATCTAGTTTTTGATGTGCGTTTTTTGCCAAATCCTCATTATGTTGATCATATGAGACCAAAAACTGGTTTAGATGATGAAGTATCTAACTATGTTTTAAAATGGAATGAAACTCAGAAATTTCTTGAAAAATTAACTGATTTATTAAATTTTATGCTCCCACATTACAAACGAGAAGGAAAAGCTCAGCTCGTTATTGCGATTGGATGTACGGGGGGGCAGCATCGGTCTGTTGCGTTGGCGGAGTATATAAGTCATTACTATCAAGATGAATACCATACGCGCATTACTCACCGTGATATTGAGAGGAGAAAGGAATTAACAACATGATCGGAAATAGAGAGCCAAGAATTGTCATCATCGGAGGTGGAACAGGATTGCCAGTATTGCTGCGGGGCTTAAAGCAGTATCCAGTTGATATTACGGCAATTGTTACTGTCGCTGATGATGGAGGCAGTTCAGGACGACTGAGAGAGGGTATGGATATTCCTCCTCCAGGTGATATCCGTAATGTATTGGCAGCGCTTTCTGATGTAGAGCCGTTAATTGAAGAGATATTTCAGCATCGTTTTACTACTTCCAATGAGCTTTCAGGACATTCTCTTGGGAATCTCATCTTAGCAGCGATGACCTCGATAACAGGGGATTTTGTTCACGCTATTAAAGTGATGAGTAAAGTACTAAATGTTAGGGGAAAAGTACTTCCTGCGGCTAATCAAATTGCTGATCTTCATGCAGAAATGACTGACGGAACTATCGTATCTGGAGAATCTAGAATCCCTGTAGCGGGAAAACGAATAAAAAAAGTCTTTTTAACACCAAAGGAAATTAGTCCGCTTCCTGAGACAGTTCATGCCATTAGACAGGCAGATTTAATTATTATCGGTCCAGGGAGCTTATACACTAGTATTTTGCCAAATCTCCTTGTACCTAAGCTAGGAAACGAAGTATGCAGATCAAAAGCCAAAAAAGTTTATATTTGTAATCTCATGACACAAGCAGGCGAAACACATCAGTATACAGCGAGTGAGCATGTGAAGGCAATTTATGATCATATGAAGTGTACATTTATTGATACGATCCTTGTGAACAGCAAGCAAATACCAAGAGAGATTCTTAAACCCTATCATGAAGAATTTGCCAATCAAGTTTTCTGTGATCATAACAAATTATATGAACTTGGTATAGAAGTTGTCGGCGGGGATCTTGTAACATTTGAAGACGGTGTTATTCGACATGACACAAAATTAGTTGCGAGTATTTTATATTCTATGCTTATTCATGAAACTAAAAAAAACTTTAATGCTTAGAAAAAAATATAGCTTCATTATTCGGTTTTTCTCTTAAATGGTGATACGAGAAAAGGAGTTTTTCTATCATCAAAGAGGATAATAATTAAAGAAAAAAGGGTTTTGTTAATAGGGGGTGAAGGGATGTCTTTCGCTTCGGAAACAAAAAAAGAATTGACAAACTTAGAAATTAAGGACTGCTGTGGAAAAGCTGAATTATCGGCTTTAATTCGAATGAACGGTTCACTCTCTTTTTCTAATCAGAAGCTTGTCGTCGACATCCAAACGGAAAATGCGGCGATTGCAAGAAGAATATACACATTGTTAAAAAAATTCTATCCTATTCAAGTTAAACTCCTCGTTCGAAAGAAAATGCGTCTAAAAAAGAACAATGTCTATATCGTTCGATTAACTGAACAGGCAAAGACAGTTTTAACAGATTTAAAAAAAAATTAAGGAAGATTTTATATTTATACAAGGAATCTCCAATGAGCTTATCAAAAAGAAATGTTGTATGCGCTCGTATTTAAGAGGAGCTTTTTTAGCGGGTGGCTCGGTTAATAACCCAGAAACCTCTTCTTATCATTTAGAAATCTTTTTAATGTATAAAGAGCATAATGAATCATTGAGTAATTTGATGAATAAGTTCAACTTAAATAGTAAAACGCTAGAACGGAAAAAAGGGTTTATCACATATTTAAAAGAAGCAGAAAAAATTTCTGAATTTCTAAATATTATTGGCGCTCACAATGCTTTACTACATTTTGAGGATGTCCGAATTGTCAGAGACATGAGAAACTCGGTAAATCGATTAGTTAATTGTGAAACAGCGAACTTAAATAAAACAATAAGTGCTGCGTTAAGGCAAGTTGAAAATATTAAATATATAGAACAAACGGTAGGGCTCCACGTTTTACCTGAAAAATTAAGAGAAATAGCTGAACTGCGAGTTGCTTACCAAGATGTCACGTTAAATGAACTAGGGGAAATGGTTAGTGGTGGTAAAATAAGTAAATCGGGAATTAATCACCGCTTACGTAAGATTGACGAAATAGCTGACAAGCTTCGGGCTGGAGAATCAATTTCAATTAAATAGATAATGGAATTTGGAGGAATTATCATGGTGGAAAAAGAAGTGGAAATACGATTGAAAACTGGGCTGCAAGCGCGTCCTGCAGCGTTGTTTGTTCAGGAAGCGAATCGATTTTCTTCAGAAATATTTCTAGAAAAGGATGGTAAGAAGGTAAATGCGAAGAGCATTATGGGTTTAATGAGTTTAGCCATCGGTTCTGGCTCTTTAGTAAAAATAAGTGCAACTGGTCACGATGAATTAGAGGCATTAGAAGTACTTACAAAATTTACCCAAAAAGAGGGATAAGCTAGAAAACGACAAGACTCGCTTCAATTTAGAAGCGAGTCTCAGATTGTTGACAAACGGCTCGCATTCTTCGTTACTTGCACTTCATTATAAGCTTATGAACGACCGTTCTATTCCTTCTCCCTCAACTGACAAACGCTTTTAATTCAGTCTTTCGAGAATTTACTTCAAATATTACTTTTCTACAAGCTGAGACCCGCTGCTGTGGTTTTTAACTCTATGTCATAGGGCATGCCAATACATGTGACCTTGGATTTAAAGCATTCAACACCTGAACTATGCGGAGCCAGAGATGAACACAGTATGTCACGAGTAGGAAGATGTCTGGAGAATACTTAAATATGAGAAATCCTATTTGAATAAATCCGAAACATTTGAAGGGCTTTGTGAAGCAATAGAAGAATATATTTGAAAGATATTAAAAATAATAAAACGGCTTTAGCCCTATAAAATATAGATTTAAAGCCGCTTAACTCATTTTTTATTTCCCCTGTCAAATTGACAGGGGGAGTTCATTATTTTTTATCTAATGAATTTCGGGAAATAATATGGTCGATTAAACCGTATTCAAGCGCTTTTTCAGCTGTCATAAAGTTGTCTCGATCTGTATCTCGTTGAATGACTTCAAGCGGTTGTCCTGTACGCTCTGCAAGAATATGGTTAAGTTTGTCTCGTAAAAACAGAATTCGCTTTGCGGCAATTTCAATTTCAGTTGCTTGCCCTTGCGCTCCGCCAAGCGGTTGATGAATCATCACTTCACTGTTAGGTAAACAATAACGTTTGCCTTTTGTTCCTGCTGCTAATAAGAATGCTCCCATTGAAGCAGCTATTCCAATACAAATTGTTTGAATGTTTGGTTTAATAAATTGCATTGTATCAAAAATAGCCATCCCAGCAGTAATACTTCCTCCTGGGCTATTAATGTAAATAGATATGTCTTTTTCAGGGTTTTCTGCTTCTAAAAATAATAATTGAGCGACAATTGAATTTGCAACCTGATCGTCTATTGCACTGCCTAGCATAATAATCCGGTCTTTTAACAGACGAGAATAAATATCGTATGCACGTTCTCCTCGATTTGTTTGTTCAATAACAGTAGGGATTAAATTCATATTTCCTTTCCTCCTTAAAATAGAGTTTAATTTCGCTAGGAAAGTTATTCCAACGAAAGAAGATAATTGTACTTATTATTAATATTACACTGATGGTCAATTAAGGTCAAAAAAAAAGCACTATAAATTTGAAGAAAAATAATATCTGTTTCCCATCTTATCCTTTAGGCAAAATTTTAAACAATATCTCCAACTTTTTAAGTAAAAATGAGATATTAATTTAGTATATGTTTTACTTTTAGACGTAATGTTACAATTCATTTAAAATTAAAATCCAAGCCTCATCATTAAGCGGCTTGCTAATGATTTTTATGGAAGGAAATAAGACTTGCATATTGTTTGAATATAACATATAATATTTAGCGTACGTTAACAGCCATTTTGCCCTCGTGGTGCAACGGATAGCACGTGAGATTCCGGTTCTCAAAATGTGGGTTCGATTCCTGCCGAGGGCGCTTTAAGGTAAATATGTAAAAAATTTGGTTCATCATAAAACACTCGAAAATGTTGTGATATCATATCAATGTTTCGTGTGTTTTTTATATTTTGTACAATCCGGTTTAAAAACTTTTTACACAAACTCATATACTCTTTGTATCTTCTTCTTGCAATTCTTTTTTGACAGTGTACATAATCCTCATAATAGGATCAATGATCGAATGTCCTAATCGTTTCGAAATTGGGAACACTATTCGATTACTGCGCCCTTCGTTTAATCATGTTTTATGCTTTTCTCGGTTATACAAGACGATTAATGACTTTTGCAAATTTAGGGCTTGTTGATGAATAGAGGTTACTTATTCACCCAGTTGTATTGGAAGAAGGAAAACCATTGTTTATTGATATAAAACGGAGGATGAATGTAAAAATGGTTAATACTAGAACATTCTTTTCTGGTGTTGTGCAAATAATCTATCAATTTAAACGGTAATTAATAAAATCGCTCACTCCAAAAATAATGGTTCTCAACCAGATTGTTGGCGCTATAGGATGCCGGCAAGTAAGCAGGTGCTACCCGTTATCGTTAAAAAACATATATACTATTGATAAGAGTTTTCCAAAAAAACTTTCTAATACCATATAAGCAGATCAAAAGAATCTTATTCTGCATCTATTGTTTGCATTCCCATAGCTTGAGCATATTCATTAATCTCTTTGATTAAATTAGGTCTATAGATCGATATTGCTCCATGTATTTGTCTTTCATTATTAGGATATATATATTCTGGGAATATAAAAAATTTATTTGGTCCATCTTTTTTATTATATATTCATTTCCTTCAAACTCTCCACATCTGATATGATACGACGTTATAAAGGAGATTATCTCTTCATATAGCTCCTGTGTGTTAATTTCTGACTGTAAAAAACTTTCTAAAATATTCATTAATAATCTTACCTTCTATTGTAGTTGTTCTTTTATCTTTTTCTTTCTTTAATATTTTAATTTCTCCCAGAATCATAGTCTAAAAAATTTAATAAATAGTTTAAAAATACGCTTTTTCCAGCACCGTTGTTTCCTAAAATTGCTGTTACACAACATTCATTAATATGTAAATTTAAATGATTTAAAACCTTTTTGATTCCAAAACGTTTATTTAATTGATTGACCTCGATTCATTGTGTGACCACATCCTATGATTTTAGCTCTATTATTTCATAATATTGTGGATAAATTAAGTTTTATTGGATAACTGGCCTCTTCCTCGTAGCACGCCCCTTCCCTATAAGTCTTTGAAGTCTTGTAGTTCCCTTCAAAAACAGCAACAGCTCCAATATGTCTGGAATTAACACAAACACGGAGCATGTAGGATTCAGCAACTGGAAGTCCGTCTTCTAATGAAAGCCATGAATATAGCAACAACTACTTTCCCTAACGACCCGATTGTGTGAGTAACCTAAACAGCTAATTACACGACAAAAATATTTAAAGGTGTAAGACTTCGCAACTTTATTCCAGAGCAAAAGTTTTTCATATATTTTCGTTCACTAGCATTGCGTAAAATTAGTTAGAACTTTCTGTTAATATATTTCTTCGTTTTTGAACTAAAAAGACAAGACCTAAATAAAGGTGGTACTGTCCATTTGGTAACAATATACAGTTATCCCAGAGTTACAACAACAAGATTCTTTTACGGACTAGAGCGTTCATCAAACTTTCGTGTCCAAATATAAGAAGGTTTCCAAATTGCTCTCTTTAACCAGCGAGTGATTCGAAGTAAAGATTTACTACTTTTCATCTCTAATTGAATGAGAACATTTAGGCAATAGGTGATAAGGGCTAAGAAAATTTGGTTTTGAATCGCGGTCTCACTCATACGATAAAAATGCTTAATTTCTACGTGCTGCTTCAGCCATTTGAAAAATAGTTCAATGGCCCAACGAGAACGATAAATGTCACTGATTTCTTCAGCACTTAAATCAAAGCGATTCGTGATTAAACGAAGGAAGTTTCCTTTTGTATCCTTGACTTCAAGAAGACGAAAGACATTTTCTGTTCGATTTTGTATGCTACCGATGTAAACATTTTGTCGGATTGTACAGGGCAATCATCCGAAATTGAAAAAGAATGAACTTCACGAATGACTGCATTTTTCTTCAGTCGTGATACGAAAAAATAACCTTCATCGGTCATCCGATCAAATCGTTCATAATCCACATAGCCACGATCAAACACATACATAGCTTCTTTATCATCTACCAGAACTTCAAGCTGATTTCGGTCATGTTCTTTTGCCGTTGTAATGACAGCTTTTTCTGGATAAACAGCATTTTTATCCATGAATACAAGTCGTAAATGTAGTTTTACACCTGCTTTTGTTTGACGAAACTTCGCCCATTGATAGTTAGTTAAGTTGAGTGGTAGAGTACTTGAATCAATGATTTTTAGTGGCATTCTCTTTTCACTTTTCATGTGATAATGTTGAATTTTCCACACTAAATTCAAGAACATATGAGAAAGAATGAGCGGATTGATATTATTGTTCTTTCGTGATAACTGAGATGTACTAATTGATTCAAATCCGAGTATTTTCTGAAGATCTTCGTCTAAAAGGGCATCACTGATTTCTTCTAAGCTCTCATATTCATGAAGCTGGGCAAAAAGCAAAAACTTAATATAAGACTCCGTTGTAAACTTCTTTGTATAGTAGTCCTGTTTTTGTTCTTTAACAAGTTCAGAAAGCTTTTGAATATTTATTGGTGAAACCCATTTACCAAATGACATAATTAGTGTATTCTTGTCCATGATGTATTCCTTTACATTTGGATTTGGACAGGAACCACCTGTACTTCCATTGTAAAGGATTTTTTTTTTTACAATCACATTATTTTTAAAAATTCCTAGTATTTAAAATCATCTGAATATGTTAATGCAATGCTAGTGATTTTCGTTGTAATGAAAAGCCTTGATTAAGTCTTTTGCGAATGTTATTCCTCTAACCCAAAAGCAATTAGTAAAATAACGAGAACATGATGAGATATGCGTAACACTCTACTTGGAGAATTTTTTATTTAATTTATTTCTCTTTTAACTATGCGCTTATTTATTGAATGTTGTTTTCTTCTCAAAGGACATCTTTTCCTTTACAAAGCTCTTTTATCTAAATTATTTACATTTTAGCAAGACTGAGAACGACAAACTCAGTTATGATTGTATTAGAACGTTTATTACATAAAAATAGCTGATAAAAAGGTTAAAAATACATTTTTAGCGAAATGATGAGTTATGAAGGAGGATGAAGATGAATTTTGAAGCAAAGCATTTAATTAGATGGGGAATTCCAGGATGGGTTTATATATCTTTTGTTTTTTTGTTTTTTCTAATCAATGATCAAGAAAGGTTATTTCAATACTTAGCTGCTTTTGATGTTTCAATAGTTGGATTAACCGCAGTATTAACTGGATTAGGTATTATAGTCGGTCATATAATCCATCAAATGAGTATGTTATTCGGTTTCATCATTTGGACAAATTGGCGGGTGTATTTTAAAAAAGAATATAATCTAGACAAGATTATTATGAATCATAAAGTTGGCAAAGATATCCGTAGAATATATAGTTACCGCTTAGGACAAGTTCATGCACTTAGAGCTTTATCTACTAGTGGAGTTTTATCGAGTTTCACACTTCTATTACTTATGAATTTTTATTCATTTTCACTGAAGGGACTCATGTTATTAGCTGTCAGTTTACTAGTTACCGTTGTAACACTTATAAACCATTATTACTTTAAAAGGAATTTTGATTTTTTTATTAAACAAATTAGAAGAGACTATAGAGAACATTAATTACATGAACGATATTAACGATTATTTTGCTCATTTGTTTAAGATTTCATTGTTAGAAGGGAAATAAGTTCATAAATCAACAGAGTTATATACCATCTCCTTTTTACTTCGTTCTTTCTAAATTTCGACAACTTACCATTCAACATTTCAGACGCTTGTTGTAAAATGAGGTTAGGGGGGGAAGAACGAATGAATTTAAAAGTTGGTTTATGGCAACAACAAACATTAAAGCTAGCAATGACACAAGAACTTACACAAGCGATCGCCCTTTTACAGTATTCGTCTCAAGAGCTGACGGCTTTTTTGGAAAATAAAGCACTCGAAAATCCCCTTATTGAACTTAATGCTAGTAATGTTAAAACAATGGACCCTCGTTATGATATTGTTCGCAAGAAAAATAAAAAGGCAAGAAAAGACGAAACGAATTGGATTGAACAAATTGCTGGGGAGAAGTCTGTAACACTTAGTGAACATTTACTATCCCAGTTACATTTAACCTCTATCGATCTTTATCATAGAAAAATAATGATCCAGTTAATTCAGAACTTAGATGAAAACGGTTACTTGCGGGCAACCGAAGGTGAAATATCGAATAGAGCTTCTGTTCCGATTGAAATGGTTGAAGATACTATCAAACTGCTGCAGCAGCTAGAGCCGGCTGGAATAGGAGCGCGAAGTTTGCAAGAGTGTTTACTGTTACAAATAAAAAGATCTAAAGAGGCAAATAAATTAGCTGAACAAATTATTTCTGACTATTTTATTCCATTTGCTGAAAAAAGGTGGAAAGTGCTTGCGAAAGAGCTTCAAGTAAGTTTAATCGACATCCAAAATGTGTTTGACTTTGTGCAAACATTAAATCCTAAGCCGGGAGCGATTTTTCATCATGAAAAAGCGGCATATATTATTCCTGAAGTGATTATTGATTGGGATGGCGCTGATTTTCTAGTAAAAGTATTTGATGAAGCTATCCCTAAAATTTCCTTTAATCATGATTATTATCAACAATTCTCAGCTAGACAGGATCATCAAGTAAACCGCTTTCTTCAAGAAAAGTCGCAAGATTATCAATGGATTTTAAAAAGTATCCAACAGCGAAATGAAACATTAATAAAAGTAGTAATGAAAATTGTTGAAAAACAGTCTGAATTTTTTCAGAATGGTCAAGGAAAGTTAAAACCGATGACGATGAAAGAAATATCTGAGGAGCTTGATATTCATGAATCAACTGTCAGTCGTGCGGTAAGGGAGAAATATGCTCAAACACCGTTCGGCACATTTGAGCTTAAATCGTTTTTTACAAGTACGATTAAAACAACTTTAAATGAAAATACGTCCTCAGCCGAAGTGAAAAATAAAATTTCCTTCATCATCGAACAAGAAGATAAACGAAAACCGTTATCTGATCAGCGGATTGCTGACATTTTAAAGGAACAGGAAAGAATGGTTGTTTCAAGACGAACAATCGCAAAATACCGTGAACAACTTGGAATTCCTTCATCCTCAAAACGGAAAAGATATGAATAACGTTATTTTTAAAGCAAAAGGGGAATGAACATGACTGCTACTATCACATTTTATACGCGGGTTCAATGTCCGTTATGTGTTGAGGCGAAAACGGTACTTACCGAGCTGCAAAAGGAAACTTCATTTACAATAGAAGAAATAAATATTGCGGACAGTGATCATTTAACAGAAAAATATGGTCTAAAGATTCCAGTCATTGAAATAAACGGACGGGAAGTTCAGTACGGTAAAATTGATCAGTTTACAATTTTAAACTATTTAAATCAACATAACCAATAAGGGTGAATTAGAAAATGATTCCTGTTAAAATAATAATAAGAACAGGGGTCATTTTTTTTTCCACATATGGGACTTATTTTGTCTATGGGGGACAAAAAATGACCCGTAGAGGAGAGGTCTTAATGGAATCCCTAATCAACATTCAAAAAAGATTATTGCCTGACCTCTTAATAGTTATGCGAAAAAGGTATCATATCCTTCAATATTTGAGCTTGATGGAACCAGTTGGACGAAGAAGTTTAGCGGCAAGTCTTGGATTAACCGAACGTATTCTTCGAAGCGAGGTAGAGTTTCTAAAAGAACAAAATCTTTTGTCTGTATCACCTGTTGGGATGAGCTTAACAAATGAAGGAAAAGAAATATTACAAAAATTAGCAAGCATAATGAGAGAAGTAACAGGTATTGATGTGATGGAAGCAAAGTTAAAAAAACAAATGAATGTTAAAGAAGTGATCGTTGTTTCGGGAAATAGCGATGAGTCCCCATGGGTTAAAAGTGAACTGGGTCGTACATGTGCAAACATTATCCGGGAACGTCTTTGTCATAATGACATTATTGCTGTTACAGGCGGTTCAACAATGGCAGCAGTTGCAGAAAAGTTAACACGTGATTTTTATGAAAAAAATGTTCTTTTTGTACCTGCCCGTGGTGGAATTGGAGAAGATGTCAAAAATCAAGCAAATACAATTTGTGCAAAAATGGCAGAGGTAACTGGAGCAAGACATCGTGTTTTATACGTACCAGACCAAGTGAGTAAGGAAATGTATCAATCAATTATGAAAGAACCGCAAATTCATGATGTACTTACTTTGATCAAATCGGCGGGCATGGTTTTACATGGGATCGGGGACGCTATGGTGATGGCAAAAAGACGAAATACTGTTGAAGAAGATATGAAAACAATCATTGCAGGAAAAGCGGCTGGAGAAGCTTTTGGCTATTATTTTGATAAAGACGGGAAAATCGTCCATAAAGTACAAACAATTGGACTTCAACTTGATGATTTAAAAAATGTTAGAAATATCATTGCTGTTGCCGGTGGAGCAACGAAAGGAAATGCAATTCGAGCTTATATGAACCAAGCGCCTCCTTCAACGATTCTAATTACAGACGAAGGAGCTGCAAATGCATTAATAGAGGGAGAATCCCCTTAAAAAATATAAGAACTATTCGAAGGAGGAAATAATCATGACAATTAAAGTTGGGATTAATGGATTTGGCAGAATTGGACGGATTGTTTTTCGAGCAGCACTTCAAAATGAAAATATTGAAATTGTTGCAGTGAATGACTTAACAGATGCTAAAATGCTTGCTCATCTGTTAAAATATGATTCTGTTCATGGGACGTTACAAGAACAGATTGCTGTTGATGGCGAGTATTTAGTAGTCGGTAAACAAAGGGTAAAAGTAATAGCAGAGCGTGAACCAGCAAATCTCCCTTGGGATAAGCTAGGTGTAGATATTGTTGTTGAATCAACAGGACGTTTTACAAAAAGAGCAGATGCAGCAAAGCATTTGGAGGCAGGAGCAAAAAAAATCATTATTTCAGCACCAGGTAAAGAAGAAGATATTACGATTGTTATGGGTGTGAATGAGGATCAGTACAATCCAGATGAACACGATGTCATTTCTAACGCTTCATGTACAACAAATTGTCTAGCACCGTTTGCCAAAGTATTGCATGAGAAATTTGGGATTAAACGCGGCATGATGACAACTGTTCATGCTTATACGAATGATCAACAAATATTAGATTTACCACATAAAGATTATCGTCGTGCCCGAGCTGCTGCAGAATCTATTATTCCAACAACGACAGGTGCAGCAAAAGCTGTTGCACTCGTTTTACCGGAATTAAAAGGTAAGTTAAATGGAATGGCGATGCGTGTTCCGACTCCAAATGTATCGGTCGTTGATCTTGTAGTAGAGTTAGAAAAAAATGTTACGGTTGAAGAAGTAAATCAACAATTTAAAGCCGCTTCTGAAGGTGAGTTAAAAGGAATTCTCGCATATAGTGAAGAACCGCTTGTTTCTCGGGACTATAACGGATGTACCGCTTCTTCAACAATTGATGGTCTGTCAACAATGCTCATTGAAAATAATATGGTAAAAGTCATTTCTTGGTATGATAATGAGACGGGCTATTCATATCGCGTTGTTGATTTAATCGAATATATTGCCAAAAAAGGGTTATGATGAAATGATTTTAACAAAATGAAAAATTTTTATGAGAATTAATTGGTTTTAAAATGATGAACGTCTATAATGAAAAGGGATAAAGATTAATGGCAATCTTATCGCCCGTAAAACGGGAGAAAAGGGGAGCGGGGTAGAAAATGTCCCTCTCTCCTTTCTTTTTGTTAAAATCAAAATGATTGAACGTATTAAGGGGGTCCTTTATCGATGAACAAAAAAAAGTTAACAGATGTTGATGTAAAAGGTAAACGTGTTTTTTGTCGTGTTGACTTTAACGTACCTATGCAAGAGGGGCGGGTTGCTGACGATACACGAATTAGGGCAGCGCTTCCAACGATTCAATATTTAATAAAAGAAGGAGCGAAAGTGCTGCTTGCAAGTCATTTAGGGCGTCCTAAAGGAAAAGTAGTCGAGGAGATGCGCTTAACTCCTGTAGCAGCTCGGTTATCAGAGCTTCTTGGAAAAGAAGTAAAAAAGGTCGACGAAGCGTATGGAAGCACAGTAAAAGAACACATTGACAATATGGATAACGGTGAAGTTCTTCTATTAGAAAATGTTCGTTTTTATGCTGGTGAAGAGAAAAACGATCCTGAACTAGCACGTGCATTTGCTGAATTAGCAGATCTTTATATTAACGATGCATTTGGAACTGCTCATCGTGCTCATGCATCTACAGAAGGAATTGCTCACTATTTACCTAGCGTTGCAGGCTTTTTAATGAAGAAAGAAATCGATGTATTAGGAAAAGCACTTTCCAATCCAGAACGTCCATTCACAGCAATTATCGGTGGAGCTAAGGTGAAAGATAAGATTGGCGTTATCGACAATTTACTTGAAAAAGTTGATCATTTAATTATTGGCGGCGGTTTAGCCTATACGTTTGTGAAAGCGAATGGTCACGAAATAGGCAAATCGTTATTGGAAGCGGATAAACTCGATTTAGCTAAGTCTTTTATCAAAAAGGCAAAGGAAAAAGGAGTTCAATTACATATGCCAATTGATGCGATCGTCGCAGATTCGTTTTCTCCTGATGCTAATGCTAAAGAAGTTTCTATTGAGGAAATTCCAGCTGATTGGCAAGCGCTTGATATCGGTTCAAAAACAAGTGAGTTATATAAAGATATTATCGGAAAATCAAAGCTAGTTATTTGGAATGGTCCAATGGGTGTATTTGAATATGAAAAATTTTCCGGTGGAACAAAGGCTGTTGCAGAAGCATTAGCTTTTTCTGATGGTGTATACTCCATTATAGGTGGCGGTGACTCAGCAGCTGCGGTCGAAAAGTTTGAATTAGCAAATAAAATGAGTCATATATCAACTGGCGGCGGGGCTTCGCTTGAATTTATGGAAGGAAAGCCATTACCAGGTATTGTCGCATTAGATGATCACTAAAAAGCATGAAAGGATGTTAACATGCGTAAACCAATTATTGCAGCAAATTGGAAAATGAATAAAACATTATTAGAAGCTACAAGTTTTATTGAACAAGTAAAGGGAGAAGTTCTTCCTAAAAGTAAAGTAGATTCAGTCGTCTGTCCCCCTGCATTATTTTTGGCACAGCTTGTAGAGCTTGTGAAAAATTCTGATCTTGAAATAAGTGCGCAAAATATGCATTTTGAGGAAAGTGGCGCTTTTACGGGAGAAATTAGTCCAAAAGCACTTGAAGATATAGGTGTCAAGTATGTCATTATTGGACATTCAGAACGACGAGAAATGTTTAACGAAACGGATGAAACAGTAAATAAAAAAGTGTTAGCAGCATTTAACTATCACCTAACACCGATCGTATGTGTTGGGGAAAATCTTCAACAATATGAAAAAGGGGAAACAAAGCGGATTGTTGGTTCCCAAGTGAAAATGGCATTTGCCGGACTGACGGAGCAACAAGTAAAACAAGCAATCATTGCGTATGAACCGATTTGGGCAATTGGAACGGGCAAATCTTCAACTGCAAAAGCTGCAAACGAAGTATGTGGCTATATTCGCCGAGTTGTAGCAGAACAGTTTTCAAAAGAAGCAGCCGAGTCAATTCGCATTCAATATGGCGGAAGTGTAAAACCAGAAAATATTAAAGAGTTTATGTCAGAGCCGAATATTGATGGAGCCCTTGTTGGTGGAGCTAGCTTAGAAGCACAATCTTTTTTGCAATTATTGGAGGCAGGATGTAATGGGTAAAGCACCAGTTGCATTAATCATCTTAGATGGATTTGGGTTAAGAGATGAGCGCAAAGGAAACGCTGTTGCACAGGCAAGCAAACCGAATTTTGAACGTTTCTGGGATCGTTTTCCTCATACAACATTAACGGCATGTGGTGAGGCTGTCGGTCTTCCTGAAGGACAGATGGGAAATTCAGAAGTCGGTCATTTAAATATTGGTGCCGGCAGAATTGTTTATCAAAGCTTAACTCGTGTAAACCTATCAATACGCGAAGGGGAATTCGACAAAAATGAAACGTTTCTCCATGCGATGAATCATGTCAAAAAACATGGAACAAATCTTCATCTTTTTGGGCTGTTATCTGATGGTGGCGTACATAGTCACATCGACCATTTATATGCACTTCTACGATTAGCTGCTAAAGAAGGTGTGCAAAATGTTTATGTACATGGTTTTCTAGATGGGCGGGATGTTGGTCCGCAAACGGCAAAGCAATATATTTCGGAAACTTTAGCTAAAATGAAAGAGTACGGAGTAGGTGAATTTGCAACCATTTCTGGCCGTTATTATTCGATGGACAGGGACAAACGCTGGGAACGAGTTGAAAAATCATACCGGGCGATGATTTATGGGGAAGGCCCACGTTATTCAAATGCTCTAGATTGTGTTGATGATTCGTATAAAAATGGGATTTACGATGAGTTTGTCATTCCTTCAGTCATCATGGATAATCACGGAGATCCTGTTGCAACAATTAAAGACGATGATGCGGTTATTTTTTATAATTTCCGTCCTGATCGTGCAATTCAAATATCAAATACATTTACGAACGAAGATTTTCGCTCTTTTGACAGAGGTGAAAGGCATCCAAAAAATTTATTTTTTGTCTGTTTAACCCATTTTAGTGAAACCGTGAAAGGATATGTTGCGTTTAAGCCGACGAATTTAGATAATACTTTAGGTGAAGTGTTATCACAAAATAATTTAAAGCAGCTTAGAATTGCAGAGACAGAAAAATATCCTCACGTTACCTTTTTTATGAGCGGCGGACGTGAAGAAAAGTTTCCGGGTGAGGAACGCATTTTGATTAATTCACCAAAAGTTGCAACTTACGATTTAAAACCTGAAATGAGTGCATACGAGGTAACAGAAGCACTTATTAATGAGATCGAATCTGATCAATTTGATGCAATCGTTTTGAATTATGCAAACCCTGATATGGTCGGTCATTCTGGTATGCTTGAACCGACGATCAGAGCGGTTGAAACAGTTGATAGTTGTTTAGGAAAAGTTGTTGATCTTATTTTAGCAAAAGGCGGAACGGCAATTATAACTGCTGACCATGGAAATGCGGATGAGGTCGTTACAATTGAAGGAAAGCCGATGACAGCCCATACAACAAATCCTGTTCCTGTTATTGTAACAAAAAAAGGGATAACGCTACGCGAAGACGGAATTTTAGGAGATTTAGCACCAACGATGCTTGATCTGCTGGAACTAGAAAAGCCAAAAGAAATGACTGGAACAACTTTAATAAATAAATAATGATAGGAGAGATTTTTATGCCATTTATTATAGACGTTTATGCACGTGAAGTTCTTGATTCCCGAGGAAATCCAACTGTTGAAGTAGAAGTATTTACAGAATCAGGTGCGTTTGGAAGAGCTTTAGTTCCGAGCGGTGCTTCTACAGGCGAATATGAAGCAGTCGAGCTTCGTGATGGAGATAAAGACCGCTACCTTGGAAAAGGAGTTTTACAAGCAGTTGAAAATGTAAATGAAATGATTGCACCTGAGCTGATTAATGGGGAGTATAGTGTACTTGACCAAGTCTCAATTGATCAAGCGTTAATTGAACTTGACGGAACACATAATAAAGGAAAATTAGGAGCAAATGCAATATTAGGTGTATCAATGGCGGTTGCACGTGCAGCTGCAGATTATTTAGATATTCCACTTTATCAATATCTTGGCGGGTTTAATGCAAAGCAGCTTCCAGTGCCGATGATGAATATTTTAAATGGCGGAGCTCATGCTGATAATAATGTTGACATTCAAGAATTTATGATTATGCCTGTAGGAGCGAAAAGCTTTAAAGAAGCGCTTCGTATGGGAACAGAAATTTTTCATAGCTTAAAGGCTGTACTTAAAGAAAAAGGCTACAATACTGCTGTTGGTGATGAAGGGGGCTTTGCTCCAAACTTAAAATCAAATGAAGAGGCACTGCAAACGATTATTGAGGCAATTGAGAAAGCGGGCTATAAGCCTCGTGAAGAAGTCATGCTGGCAATGGATGTTGCCTCTTCTGAGTTGTACAACAAAGAGGACAAAAAGTACCACCTTGATGGTGAAGGCGTTGTGAAAACGTCTGCAGAAATGGTTGACTGGTACGAAGAGCTCGTTTCTAAATATCCAATCATTTCAATTGAAGACGGCCTTGATGAAAATGACTGGGACGGCCATAAGCTTTTAACAGAACGAATTGGCAGCAAAGTCCAACTTGTTGGCGATGACTTATTTGTAACGAATACAGAAAAGCTTGCTCAAGGAATTGAGCAAAATATCGGCAACTCGATCTTAATAAAAGTGAACCAAATCGGAACATTAACAGAAACATTTGATGCAATTGAAATGGCTAAACGTGCTGGTTACACTGCTGTAATTTCCCATCGTTCAGGTGAAACAGAAGACAGTACAATTGCTGACATCGCTGTTGCAACAAACGCTGGACAAATTAAAACAGGTGCTCCATCACGGACAGATCGTGTTGCAAAATACAACCAACTGCTTCGGATTGAAGATCAGTTGAATGAATCAAGTCAATACTTAGGTTTAGAAGCATTTTATAATATTAAAAAGTAATCTAAAAAATGCGCATCGGCTTAAAATCCGGTGCGTTTTATTTCACTTTATGCTCCACTTTAAAACGGCTCGGCTTATTCATATTAAAAAAAGAAACTATTGTTTAATGGAAAAAAATATGCTAGAGTAAAAATATTGTGATATGCTCGTTTTTTTAGGAGGTGGGCTTTTTGTACACATTTTTAGTCGTCTTATTAGTTATTGTAAGTATTAGTCTTATTATTGTCGTACTTCTTCAATCAGGAAAAAATGCTGGCCTTTCAGGTGCAATTTCTGGAGGAGCAGAACAACTATTCGGAAAACAAAAAGCGCGTGGTTTAGACTTAGTGCTCCATCGTATTACAATTGTTTTATCGGTATTATTTTTCATATTAACGATTGCAGTTACTTATTTCAAAAATCTTCTAACTTAAATTAAGATCAGTTTAAACTGGAAACAAAGTCAATATTTGAAGCAAATGCCCGAAAAACTACTAAAACGCTTGTCAAGTAAAGGTATATTATAAGCGGAAGTGAATAGAATAGTTGTTCACGAGCTTACAACGTAGTGCAAGCAACGATGAATTTGAGCGTTTGTCAACAGTCTGTCCTGACCTAAATCAAGGTCAGGTTTTTTCATTTTACAGCGGTTAACGTAATAATTAAATAATTTATCATTCATTTTTCTGGAATGTGCTTCTTTAGTTTGTTAAAACTAATAGAGGATATACTTTAACTATTGCTTTTTTAAAAAAAAGGAGTTTTTATTCATGAGATTAGTGCCCCCTAAGCCATTTACCTTTAAAAGTGGAACGAGAGCGGTGCTCCTTTTGCATGGATTTACAGGTAATACTGCTGATATTCGCATGCTGGCTCGTTATTTAGAGAAAAAAGGATACACATGCCATGCTCCTCTTTATAAAGGGCATGGTGTACCACCTGAAGAGCTTGTACATACAGAACCTAAAGATTGGTGGAATGATGTTTTAAACGGATATGAATTTTTAAAAAATAATGGATATGATGAAATTGCAGTTGTCGGTTTATCTTTAGGCGGCGTATTTTCTTTGAAGTTAGGTTACACTGTTCCAGTAAAGGGTATTATTCCAATGTGTGCCCCAATGTATATAAAAAGCGAACAAACGATGTATGAAGGGATTCTTTACTATGCAAGGAAATACAAACAAAGTGAGGGAAAAAGCGCGGAACAAATTGAACGAGAAATGCTAGAGTTTCAAAAAAGACCAATGACAACATTAAAAGCCTTGCAGGAGTTAATATCAGATGTTAGAAATCATGTTGAGTTAGTTTATGCGCCTACTTTTGTTGTCCAAGCTCGCCATGATCATATAATTAATCCTAATAGTGCCAATATTATTTATCATGAGGTACAATCAGATGTCAAAGAAATTAAATGGTATGAAGAATCAGGTCATGTGATTACACTAGATAAAGAACGGGATCAATTACATAAAGATGTGTTTCGCTTTTTAGAAAAATTAAATTGGAAAGAATAAAAGATGAATCAAAAAGGAGGGATTCATGTGAACGACAATATCGAAAAGCATATTGAACGGCTTTTACAATATATGAAAGATGAAGCGTATAAACCGCTAACTGTTCAAGAACTAGAAGAAGCATTAATGATTGAAGACTCTGCGGAGTTTAAAGATTTCGTTAAAGCGTTAGTCAAAATGGAAGAGGATGGATTTGTTGTCCGCACACGAAGTAATCGGTACGGCTTACCCGAAAAAATGAATCTAGTTCGTGGTAAGTTAACTGGGCATCCTAAAGGCTTTGCCTTTGTTATTCCTGATGAAGCAAGAATGGATGATATTTTTATTCCGCCAGGTGAAATGAATAATGCGATGCACGGTGATACAGTCCTTGTACGAGTAGCGACAACAAGCTCAGGTCAGCGAAGAGAAGGAACGGTTATCCGAATTATCGAACGAGGTGTCCAAGAAATTGTTGGAACGTATGTTGAAAGTACACATTTTGGCTTTGTTATTCCCGACGACAAAAAGCTTGTCAACGATATTTTTATTCCAAAATCAGCATCTAAAGGAGCCGTTGAAGGACATAAAGTTGTTGTTAAATTAACTACTTATCCAGATAGCAGAAAGAGTGCTGAAGGAGAAGTTATTCATATATTAGGTCATAAAAATGATCCGGGTGTTGATATTTTATCAATTATATATAAGCACGGTCTTCCGCTAGAGTTTCCAGATGAAGTATTAGCACAAGCAATGGAGACACCAGACGAAATTACTGACAATGATTTAACTAATCGCCGTGATCTTCGCAATGAGGTAATCGTAACAATTGATGGTGCGGATGCAAAAGACTTAGACGATGCAGTAACGGTAACTAAGCTCGATAACGGTCATTTTAAGCTCGGTGTCCATATTGCTGACGTCAGTTATTATGTAACGGAAGGTTCTCCAATTGATAAAGAGGCTTTTGAAAGAGGGACAAGCGTTTATTTAGTCGATAGAGTGATTCCAATGATACCGCATCGATTATCAAATGGAATATGTTCGTTAAATCCTAAAGCTGATCGTTTAACGTTATCGTGTGTGATGGAGATTGATGGAAAAGGTGAAGTCGTACAGCATGAAATTTTTCAAAGTGTAATTAAAACGACAGAAAGAATGACTTATTCCGATGTAAATAAAATATTAGTCGATCGCGACGAAAGTGTTCGCACTCGTTACGAATCATTAGTTCCAATGTTTGAATTAATGGATGAGCTTGCCAAAATATTACGGAAGAAACGAATGAAACGCGGAGCAATTGATTTTGATTTTAAAGAGGCACAAGTCCTCGTAGATGATGAAGGTAAGCCGACCGATGTCATCATCAGAGAGAGGTCTGTTGCAGAACATCTGATTGAAGAGTTTATGCTTGCCGCCAATGAAACGGTTGCCCAGCATTTCCATTGGCTAGATGTTCCATTTATTTACCGAATTCATGAAGATCCAAAGGAAGAAAAGCTCAGCCGATTTTTTGAGTTTATTACGAACTTCGGATATATCGTAAGAGGAACGGCTAATTCTGTTCATCCGAGAGCGCTGCAAGAAATCATTGAAGCAGTTCGTGGTAAATCTGAAGAGATGGTTGTTTCAACTGTTTTACTCCGCTCAATGCAGCAGGCGAAGTATGATCCCGAAAGCTTAGGTCATTTCGGTCTATCGACGAAATTTTACACTCATTTTACATCGCCAATTCGTCGCTATCCTGATTTAATTGTTCACCGTCTGATTCGTACTTATTTAATTGAAGGAAGGCTTGACGAAGCAATGCGCGCAAGATGGGAAGCTGATTTACCTGAAATTGCTGAACATTCTTCAAAGATGGAGCGTCGTGCAGTTGATGGTGAGCGTGAAACCGATGAGATGAAAAAAGCTGAATTTATGGCGGATAAAATTGGCGAAGAATATGATGGGATTATTAGTTCTGTTACAAACTTCGGAATGTTTGTAGAACTTCCAAATACAATTGAAGGTCTCGTTCATGTCAGCTATATGACAGATGATTACTATCATTACGATGAACGACATTATGCAATGATTGGTGAACGGACAGGAAATGTATTTAGAATTGGTGACGAAATTACTGTACGTGTGATCGATGTCAATTTAGACGAATACTCGATTGATTTTGAAATCGTCGGCATGAAAGGGAAACGAAGTAAAGAAACAAATGAGAAACCGCTTATTATTAAAACGAGAGAAAGCCGCAAACAACCAAGTAATCAAGGGCCAAAGAAGAAAAGAAAGAAGAAATTGCATTACGAAAATGCACCAAAAGTAAAACGTGATAAAAAGAAAAAACGGCGTTAATGATCGCTCATTTTGGCTGACTAAATGTGAATAGTCAGCCAAAATGCTTTTAGATGAAGTTGATCTTACGAAGAATGGGAGTAACATAGGAGACAATGCTGTTTATTTTTTCAATAACGTTGAGACAGTATATAAATTTTGTTAAAATAGGATGTACAAAGAAGGGGGAAGCTATATGCCAAAGGGCGTTGGAAAAGTGGTCGCACAAAACAGAAAAGCGCATCACGACTTTTTTATCGAAGAAACATATGAAGCAGGAATTGTCCTGCAAGGAACAGAGATTAAGTCGATACGTGCGGGGCGTGTCAATATAAAAGATTCGTTTGCTAAAATTCAAAATGGGGAAATATTTTTATATAACATGCACATAAGTCCGTACGAGCAAGGAAACCGCTATAACCATGATCCATTAAGAACAAGGAAATTACTGTTAAATAAAAAAGAGATACACAAACTAATGGGGGAAACGAAAGAGCAAGGCTATTCGCTTATTCCATTAAAAATCTATTTAAAAAATGGTTTTGCAAAAGTGTTAATCGGCTTAGCAAAAGGTAAAAAGAAATATGATAAGCGAGAAGATTTAAAGAAAAAAGAAGCGAAGCGGGATATTGAACGTGCATTTCGCGAAAGACAAAAGATGTAAATCGTATTTGAAAAAATATAAAATTATGTTATAATAGATATTGTCTCGATAGTAAGCTTGAACTTTCCGACGTCGTCACCTTCGATATTTTTTATTACGGGGACGTTACGGATTCGACAGGGATAGATCGAGCTTAAGTGGCGAGTCGAGGGGGTCGGCCTCGTAAAAACGCCAAAGCCAATAACTGGCAAAGAAAACAACAATTTCGCTTTAGCTGCCTAAGTCAGCTAGCGGTTCCTCCCTCCATCGCCCATGTGGTAGGGTAAGGGACTCAACGATAGTGGGCTACGCTGGATTCCGCCGTCTGAGGATGAAAGAAGAGAACAATCAGACTAGCTGCTCGGCCGCCTGTCGGCAGGCAAAAGAGTTAGTGAAAGCGTAATATGTCGACTATACTCGTAGAAGCTTAAGTGGCGATATTTCTGGACGTGGGTTCAACTCCCACCGTCTCCATACATGGTTTTCAGATGATTTCAATGAGTGGCAAAACCTCGGTATTCAAGGGTTTTTTAATTTTCATTGTTTCAGTGGACTTCATCTAAACGTAGTCAAATTGTAATCTTTCAATTTATAAATTTAGATAACTTGAAAATTTGAATCGCTTCTTCTTGCGCTTTTTAAGTGACGTGGGTATAGATGTTCATCGTCGTTTGTCACTATGCCGAAGCCGATCTCATTTGAACCACTAAAAAGCCGTCCTCCATTTTGAGTACGGCTTTTTTTCTGTTAAGGGGTATAGAAGGCTATGTTTGCTATTTTGCTGGGCACTAATTGTAATCTTTTTATTGATTAAATATGATGAAGTAAGGATATTAAGTAATACACTTCCATCTTTATTTATGGTCTTTTTAGCACTATTAGCACCCTCATCAGCCCATTCACACTCACCGACCCACCACGACTATCTCCAAACGCTTCCTTACTCGCCTGATGGATTCGATTGTACAAGTCATCAATTACATTGTATGGAATCGTATTAACTTTACCTGTAGCAAAAGCGAGAGTTAATCCTTTATTAATCGGTATCGGTGGCGGGATCTTATTGGCAACATTTCCGACCTTTCCAACATTACCGAGTTTTGCCACATTTCCAAGCTGATCTGCTCGACTTAATCCTTTATCTCCGATTACGCCAATCCCGATTGTTGTTAAACCATAGGAGAAGAATTCAGCGCGGCTGTGGGCATCTCCGTTGATGACATCTCGATTCCAGGCGCTTTTAATCCCTTCCCACATATATTTTGGGAAATTGATTGCTTTATCCTTCATTTCCCTAGCTTTTTCTTTGGGTCATCGATAAATTGGTTAATATTATATTTCATTCTATCAGGTTGTAAATTTTCATTGGCAAATTTGTATAGAGAAACGAGAACGTCTATCGTGTCACCAAGCGCTTTTCCCGTTCCATCGATGACACCTTCAAATGCACGATCAACGGGTGAAATAATGGCACCATCCCTTATTTCTTCGGGGATTGCTGGAACAACTATTTTGATACGCTGTTATGAGAAATTGGTAATTGACCGCTTTGAGTCATCGCTTCTATTTATGATGAAAAGCGAGGCTTATCGCAAACTTTTTGGTAGCTTAGTGCAAAAGGTCGGACTTGAGCCAATCAATACAGTCAAAAGAGATGCATATGGAAACGACAACAGTATCAAATATCATGTATATGCAGACGGCTTGATTGTAATGGAAGCCGATAGATCTGGTAAAGTTCATTATGCTGGCCATCATTAGTAAGTCATCTAAAATCCGGTCAAGTAAACGAGTTGCTTGCTCATCAAAGGAATGAAGGTTTTCGATCGTCAGTTGATTATGTTGTCGTGCTTGATTGATATGGGAGATTGTTTCATCAGCTTGGATAGGTAGCAAGCTGACGATATCTTGTACACTATGTATTGCATTGTTGATTTCACTCGTTATTGATGTAACTCGTCTCTCAAGACGATCTAATCCATTTGCGACATCATTTTCTAAAAAACTTTCGTGAATAAAGCCCTCTTCTGCCGGCTCAAACGATTGGAGCAAATATTTAATTTCTGCTAAAATTTTATCATAATCAGTAATGAATGCTTGATGAAATAAGATAAATGGCTTATGTACGTTTTGAAAAAAAGCACGAATCGCTTCGCCGCCTTTTCCTTTAAGTGAATCTTCCAGTTGAATAATTCCTTCAACAGCACGTTCAATTTCACTCACTTGTTCATAGGTGGTTTTCAATGTTTGTTGAATGACTTCAATGCCGGTATAAATCTCCCAGGCATGTAAGATTCTCATATTTATAACCACTCCTTTCCCTTCCACAAGACACGAAACACTATGAAATATAGTTGTGCTGAGCAAATTTTTTATTATTCTAGAATGATAAGGATATTCGGTAAACTACAAAACACGTAGAGGTGAGTGAGCTATTCCATTAGCTAAATAACCACCACATTTTTTTATGTGTAGATTGTCTTTTTAAGCACAAATAAGTGTGTCTTTGAACACGCAGATTTATCTGCATCCTAAAATCAGAAACCGCTTTTTACGCCTCAAAAAGCGACGCGATCACAAACGTGCAATTATCGCCATTGCACGTTTGTTGTTAACTGTAATTTATCATATTTTTTAGAAGGGAATAACCTTATAACTACCAATTATACAAAACATAGGATTTTATTCCATTTTATCAAGAAATTACAGTTTAACAAGCATTCTTGTTAGTCAAATTCCAAGTCTTCAAAATTGTGATACTTGAAGTACAAATAACACATCTATCAACATGAAATGCATAGAAATTTGCCATGCCCTTTTAATCCAATTAGTTTAGGTAATTATTTATTTGAGACTTATCACTCCTTTTTAATTCCAATAAAAAATTAACATTACCAATAATGGAAACAAGGGGGGAAGAAGTGTATTATATATTATTAAAATAAATCATTCAGTTTTTAAACACGAGCTAAGTCACATTCGTGATATTTAAACAAACGTTTGTTTCTCAATTGTTTAAATACTTACAATGCTCTCATATTAAGCTAGTACATCTATTAGTAAAATGTTAAAAATATACCTTTTAAGCTCTCACTATTTCTAGCAAATAATATTTGCATCTTTCAATTAGTAGCAGCGTTTTGATAACAGATCTGTTACCAAAACGTTTTTTTATTTTTTACTTTGTATACTTTATACATTTGAATTTACGACGAAAGAACTAGTAGTTTTTTTTGATAACATCTTCTTTCGTATTTTGTTTAAAAGCAGTCTGTTTATTTGTAAAATAAACACCAGAACAAATAACGATTAGTCCTATAAGTAAATTGTTAGTGATTTTCTCGTTTAATAAAACATATCCCCAAATCATTGCAGTTACAGGAATCAAATAAGTAACAGTCGTTGCGAATTCTGGGCTTGCTTCTTTCATTAAATAATAGTAGAGAAGATGTGCTAATCCCGAGCCGAAACAACCAAGACCAATGATTGATATAATAACTAAAGGATTCACATTTATATCAAACAAATTTTCTCCTGATACAAAGCTTCCAAATAGTCCAATGCCGGCTCCTACGATTAAAGAGCATGTTGTGATAAGTAAAACACCTGTTTCTTTTAAATATCGTTTCATATATTGTGAAGCAAATCCGTAAAAAAGTGTTGCGACTATCATCGTTCCGATTCCGATAAAGCTTTGTCCAAATAGTGAATCAATGTTAAAATCCAACAAGATGAAGATCCCGATAAATCCAATCAAAATTCCAATCCATTGCTGTTTAGACAACGATTTCGAAAAAATAATAAACCCAATGATACCTGAAAATATTGGAGTAAGCGCATTAATCACCGACGCTGTATTACTATTAATATAAGTTTCACTTAAGGAAATGAATCCCCAAGGCAATCCGGCATTAAATATACCTATCACAATTAAATGTTTCCACGGTATTGGTTTAGCGATTTGTTTTCGTTTTACCAGTAAAAAGGGGAGAAGGATCATCGTTCCGGCAATGCATCTGTAAAAGACGGTTCCCCACACACCTGCAAATTCAGTCAACCATTTAATAAATACAAAGGATAATCCCCAAATGAAACTTAAACTGATTAAAGCGCTGTATAATCGCATTTTTCGCATTCCACCTAACTATATTTTTACTAGCATTATCTAAAATAAAAAGAAAAAAAACTTTTATATTTTTGTCGTGTAATTTTTAAAAGTAAAAAACAACCCTTAGAAAGGGTTGACAATATTGCGGTAAGGACAAATGGTTCAACGATAAGAAACTTTGCTTTTTGTTAATCACCTTGTAAGGCGCTGCGAAATGCAGTTGGAGAAACGCCGACGATTTTTCGGAAGACTGATGAAAAATGTGCTGAATTTTTAAAGCCGACTTCTAAAGCAATCTCGGTCATACTAAGGCGACTGTTGATCATAAGTTCTTTTGCACTTTCTATTCTTTTTATTTTTAAATATTGGGCTGGAGATATTCCAAGCTTATTTTTAAATATTTTTTGTAAATAAAAAGGACTTACATACAACTCTCTAGCTAACTCGGAGAGGTTAATTTCTTTTGAATACGTATGGGACATCACTTTGATTGCTTTTTCTATTAGTTGTTCTTTTGTTGTTAAATAATTTTGTAAGTCAGGCCGGCATCTTTTACATGGACGAAATCCTTCCGTTAATGGCTGCAGTTGATTAAAGAAAATTTTCACATTATGTTTTTTCGGAGTTTTTGAACAACAAGATGGTTTACAAAAGATACGTGTTGTTACGACGGCGTAGAAGAAAACGCCATCATAGCGATGATCACATGTAACAATTGCATTTCAAAATTCTTTTTTCATAAAGAATACATCTCCTTTCATCTAAAATTTTACAATAAAAATTGGGCTAACATGACATTTATTTTTATTTTTTATCAATTTCGACTGAAACCTATTCGGCTTTAAAGCGTAAATATATATAGAGGGTTTAATTGAATATTCAAATTTTACTAAAGAGATACTTGATAGTTCGTTACATACGCATCTTTTTACCTATAATTCAACAGCATGATCTTCTCAATAATGAATAATATACAATGGGGAATTGATTATATTATGTACGAATAAACGTATATGGGTATAACAATGACATCATTTATAAAAATAATGAAAATGACGAAAAATAAACTTAAGTCCTAATATCAAAAAAACAATAAAAAAGACTAAAAGTAACTCATTAATACACAAAATGTAAATATACATGACTTTAAAACTATTTCTTTTTTTTCATTATAAAATATTAATCTGTTTGTTGTTGTAAAACTATGTCGATTTATGGTATTTATGGAATAGGGAAATTTGCTGCTCTGGAAAGGGGTTTGCATTTTGAAAAAATTCGTATACTTTGGACTAATACTTATGATGCTTGTTATAGGAGGCTGTGGGATGAAGGAAAAAGATAATAAGCAAGACCAACAAGCTTCGGTTAGTGAAACATCTGAAACATCTGAAACATCAAAAACAGTTGCATCAACAGATGAATTTACACAAAAGTACATTGATTCTTCTAAAGAAGTAAAAGACGGCTATTATTTATTTAAATCAAAAACGAACGGATATACGATGTTATTCCCTATTAATGGAAAAATATCAAATACGAGCGTAGATCAACGAGGTGACCATTATGAAGGCTTCACTTTTGGTGCCAAAGCGTTGGAACGGAATTTATCTTATTATTTTATGATTACTTATGAAGATAGTGCAGCAACTAGCCTTGTTGATGGAAATTTGAAATTATTGTCTGCCGCAGCGAATTATGAAGGTGATTATGAAAAATTTACACATAATAGTAAAACTTATTACTATGCTAAAAGTACTTTTATGACCGATGAAATAAAACATTATCAATATTTTAGTTTTATAAAATCCGATAAAAATGAAAAAGGATTAAGATACTACTTAGATGTTTCATGTATAGATGAAAATAAAGAGTGTCTTGCTGGTTCAGAAGAACTTGAGGAAGAATTTTTATCGCTAATCAAATCGGTAGACTTTTTAGAATAGATCGAAATATAGGTGATTGAAGATGAGTAATGGAGAAATTTTGAATAGTGATATATTACGGGCAAGAATTGCTGAACTCGAATATGGAAAAAATGGAGCAATTACTGCCGAAACAGTCAGAAGGATTTATATAGAAGAAACGGGAAAAGAGCCTCCAGGTGAAATTACAATTTATCGCTCCGATGATTTGGAAGCAATAAAAAAGATAAAAAAAGACGGAAAGGATTCTGGATTTGATGGTTCAATCATTCACTTCTACAATCCTGAAAAAGGAATCAACCAGTCATACACGATTACCCGGGGAACTGAAGGATCTGAAGATAATGGCAGCGGGGATGCACTTGATCCAATGTATGACTTATTAGGAATATACAACGGAAAAATTAGAGATCAATATGACCACGCTGTTCTTTTTGATCAAGAAGTGACTAAACAAATTAACGAAAAAGTAGCGAAGGATATTGAGAAAAGAATTAAAAGCGGTGAAAACATTCAAAAAGTTGATCTTGAAAAGTCTGGGATCGGTCACTCGCTTGGGGGCAATCTTATTCAAATGCTTCAAATAATGACCCAATCGTATCGAAATGTATATGCAATTAATGATGCACCGCCAAGTGTTTACCAGCTTGCATTAATCGATCCAGTCTTTGCAGCGAAGATTGGCCATAAGTTTAAAATCGATCCTGCTGACCATCGACAACTATACGAACTTAACGCTAGAGATTTACAAGCCTTTGGTGAACAATATTATAAAGAGCGCGGGCAAAACATTCAGCATCTTACGGCAGAGGAAGACTTAATGTATGCTGCGACAGTTGTTAGAGGCTTTTTACATCTAGGTGCTGATCGGACAGCAAATATGATTGATACCTATCCAGAAACTAAAGGAGTCCGAGAAATTCTTAAGAACCTTTCAGATGATGACTTACGTTCATTGCAACTTTTTATTGCAGACTATGCCCCAGCTTATGTCGAAGGCGGGGTTGATGGATTTATTGGTGAATTAACAGGGTACGATCAAAATTTTAAAAATTCAATTGATGGTGTTAAAAAAGAATGGGATAAATTTTTGAGCAAAGGTCCGGAATGGACGTCATTTAATATGAAGATGCCTGTAGGCGCACCAAGGATGGCTTTTGTAAATGTACCTATACCAGTACCGAAATTACCAGATGGTCTCGTTAATTCATTGAAAGATTTAGCTACGGGTGTTGAAAATATTAAAAATAAATTAACAACTTTACTAACACAGCTTCCAGCTCTTATAGGTCTTGCTGAAAAAGTAACAGCAGGACTTCGAAAGGATATAGTTGCAAGTCTAAAAGAAGTTCAAAGTCATGCAAAAAGTATTTTAGTGGATATTGGGGATAGCGGGTTAGTAGTGCTTAAAAATCTTTTTACTGTCAAAGCAATTAATGCATCAGATATCCAGCGTCTCATTACTAATGCTATTAAAGTTAAAAATGAAATGAATGCAATTTTCGACAAATTAAAAGGGATTTTTGATTCAATTGTTAACTTTATAAAAGATTTCGATAAAGCAGTAGAAGCACACGGTGTACTTCACGTTGCCAGTTCGTTAGCTGCTGAAAACGGAAGAAGATACGAAGGAAATGATATGATCCTTTTCAAAGGAGAAGGAGCTGAAAGAATTGAAATTAATCTTTCCTCGGCAGTAAGGGTCTATCAAACTGGGTTAGATAAGTATCAAGAAAAATCAGAAATATTAAATCAATTGAGGGTGATGTATCAGCAAGAATACCTCGATGATTTTGAAAATCGTAAACGTCGGCTAATGGGTTCAATTCATGAAATGGAGAGCAATCCTCGCTCATATAGCTATTTGTTGCCGGGAAAAGATCGGGAAGTAACAAGTATTAATGTTCACGAAGATATTCGACCTCTGAGTCCAATCATCGCTAATACTTTTGAAGAAAAATGTTTCATCATTTCCAACAAGAGCATAAAAAAGGAATCGAATTGATTGGAAAAATTAAAACATCTATCGAGAACTTATTTAGTGAGGAAAAGGCGATATCCGCCATTTTTGATTTACGATAATATAAGGAGGATTAAATGGGCCAATATAGTTTAGAACATCGATTTGAACATCATGAAGATGTAACTGGCAAATCAGCTGTTTTTAGTAATCAACTTAATAGAATGGGTGCTTTAAGTGTTCATTTAGCAAATTTTATTAATAATGAATTTCAAAACAGCAATGGAGAAGTCATTAAAGAAAGTAAAAAAGCAATTCAACTACAGTTAGAAGAATATAAGACTGCTATAAATGAATATATATCTAAAATGAAAACATTAGCTATTCAATATAACAGTCAAGTGAACGAGATGAAAAAGCAGAGGATGACGATTTATTATGAAGAGAAAGAGGAAAAAAACACAGGTACTGCCTAACAAATGATCAGGCTGTCAAGATGATTATTTTAAGGAGGTGATTTATTTTTTAAAGACGAGAGTATGTTTTTAAGCTAGATAGGTCTTTTTCACTATTTTACTAGAATATATAGTAGTAGTGATTGACTTTTATGAGTATTTTTATTACAATTGAGTTAAATTGAGGTAAAAGGAGAGATCATTTATATGTCAGGAATTATTCGCGTTACACCAGCAGAATTAGTAAGTATGTCAACTCGTTACAGCACTGAAAGCAGTCAAGTAGGTGACCAAATTAGTCGCCTAGATAATATGATTAAAGAACTAGAAGGTATGTGGGAAGGGGAAGCAAGCAGAGCATTTGCTGATCAATATACATCATTAAGACCTTCATTCCTTCAAATGCAAGAATTACTTCAAGACATTTCAACTCAGCTTAACAGCACAGCTAAAGCTCTTGAAGATGCTGACCAACAAATTGCAAGCCAAATTCGCGGTTAACTTCATCGGAATTGAATTAAGTGAAGAAGGAGCGCCATTCTCACAAGATGAAGGTGCTCCTTCGTTTTTGAGGTGAAAAGGCATGTATATCGAAGTCACAGTCGACTTAAAACATTACAAAAATGAAACATTTGACCTTCGGCTATCTAATTATCACTCTGTAAAAAAAGTGATTGATATTGTCTGGCAGGCCAAAACCATTTCTGAACCACCTCGCGAAGGGTATTGGGTACGTATCCCTAACAAGCAGATTGTCCTATCCGGAAACGATAAACTAGTGGATTACGGAATTACTACAGGAGACCGTATTGAAATTTTATGAAGGAGTCTATCGGAATGTCAGAAAAAAAACAAACGTATCTGGAGCAGCAGCTTGAAGCCGTTATTAAGAAAGAAAATAATAAATACACGTTTACCTTTCAAAGAGGGAAAATCAAACTAGATGATGCAATTGAAATGGATATGCTGAAGGAAATTGACCCTTCCATCCAAAAGGAAATTATTTTGACGGATGATGAACTAAACCTCATTATTCAACTACCTTCAAACTACTTAAACTTTTTCAATTTAAAAAATAAAGATGAAAAAAGCAAATGGATTTTCGCGCATCAGCTTGTAAAAAAGGTTCAAAATCATTCACTTTCTAGGCTGCATTTAGTTGTTTGTCCAGAAAATATTGTCCTTGATCAAAGTTTAACACCTTATTTTCTTCATTATGGAGTGAAAGAAAGTCTGCCTCCTTATGAAAGAGATTCTGATAAGCTTTGGCATGAAGTAAAAGCAACAGTAGCAGCTGCTGTCGATGGAAAATATACTTTTAATGAATATTTTAATTTTTATAAAACGATAGAACTTTCACCATTGGCAACTAAATTGATGACAGCTAAAGATGAAGAAGAGCTTTTACAATTAATATTCGAAAATATGAAACAGCTCGAGAAAAAAGAAAAGACACTTGTTCATATTACGAAGAAGAAATGGAATATTACACGCTATATAGCCCTAGGGCTGTTTATTTGTTTATTGCCAGCTATCATATATACATTATATTCTCTAATTTTTTTACAGCCTAAACAGACAGCATTTGTAAAAAGCCAAGAATATTTCTTAAAGGATAAATATAGTGAAGTTGTCAGTACGTTAGCTGATTATAAAGTAGATGATATGCCTAATGTTGTTTTATATGAATTAGCTTTATCGTACGTTATTAATGAATCCTTAACAGAAGAACAAAGAGAATATGTCCAAACAACCATTACACTGCAATCTGATCCTCAATACTTAAAGTACTGGATCCATATAGGAAGAGGAAGTGCGAAGAAAGCGTTAGAGATAGCTCGTACATTAGAGGATAGAGATTTAATTGTATTTGCGCTTATAAAATACCGGGAAGCAGTTAAGGCAGACGATAAATTAAAGAGTGAAGAAAAACAAGAAGAAATTAAGAAAATAGAAGCCGAAATAGAGGAATATAAGAAACAAAAAGAAGCTGAAGAGGAAGAAGTAAAGCGGAAACAAGAAGAAGAGCAAAAAGCTGAACAGGAAAATGCTGGCCAAGCAACAACAGAACAGCCAGCAGAAGAACAACCAGCAGAAGAACAGCCAGCTGAGCAAACTGATGCTCCTGAGCAGCAAGAATCAGAAGAAGCTTCTACAGAATCTAATTAAAGTTGCTTTACAGGGGGTGATTGAATGAATAATCTCTGGGTATTTCATGATCGAAATTATCAGAAATTGCCTATTAGTGAGGCACCATTTCGTCCTTTAACGATAGGTCCTAACATCGAGGAGAAAATCACAGTCAGAAAATTTCCTTTTACGAACGGGCCATTAACAATTGATAAAGACGGTCATGAGTTCATCGTTATACAAAATGAGAAACAAATCGGAAAAGTAACGACGGAGACGCCATTTGAACTAAATGACAATGAGAAAACGTTAGTAATCTATCTAACTTCAGCTAGTGAAGACATTAAAACTTATTATTTAGGGTATGATCAAGAGATTACATTTTCTGATGATGACAAAGACGCGATGTTTTATAAAGGTCACAAATCTTTCCTCCAAAATGGAGAAAGTTCCTTTACTCTCACAAATACAAATGGATGTTGGACAGCTTCACTCGGAAAAGGTGTTCTTTATCTAAACGGTCAGAGGATTTCTAGCAGTGTGAAATTGGAGGTTGGCGATCTTCTATTTTGGCCTTTTATGACGATTCGTCTTCTAGAGGATGATCTTATTCAAATAACAAGTTTAGAAGATTACAATACAACTCTTCCTTTAACAGAACAGCCTAAATCCGAAATGAGTAAAAAATATCCGATTTATCGCCGTACTCCAAGAATGGTCTATGACCTTCCTGATGAAAAAGTTTCTTTGAGCTTTCCATCACAGGAAGCGGAAGATCCCAATCGGGGATTATGGCTCATTATTTTACCGCCCCTTATGATGTTAATTGTGATGGGAATCGTAGCTCTAGTTCATCCAAGGGGAATTTTTATTATCATTTCCATTGTAATGTTTATTACAACGTTATTCACCTCTACGGTACAGTTTTTTAAAGACAAAGCAAACCAAAAGCGGAGACAAGAAAAACGTCGTAGAGTTTATACGATTTATCTTGAAAATAAACGACGTGAATTACAGGAGTTAGCTGAAAAGCAACGACACGTGCTTTATTTCCATTTTCCTTCATTTGAACGGATGAAATATTTAACTGAACAAATCTCTGATCGGCTTTGGGAACGGACTCTTGACAGTTCAGATTTTCTTCAGTTCCGTCTTGGTACAGGAACCGTTCCATCTAGCTATCAAATTTCTCTTAATTCCGGTGATATGGCGAATCGGGAAATTGATGATTTGTTAGAGCAATCTCAGTTAATGGAGAGGGTTTACCGACAAATTGATGATGTTCCGATTATTGCCAATTTATCACAAGGCCCAATGGGTTTAATCGGAAAAGAATCGATTGTAAAAAAGGAAATTCATCAAATTATTGGTCAATTAGCATTTTTCCATAGCTATCATGATTTAAGATTTGTGTTTATTTTAAATGAAGAGGACTATGAACAATGGGAGTGGGTTAAGTGGCTTCCGCATTTTCAACTGCCTCATGCTTACGCAAAAGGTTTAATTTACAATGAGCAATCACGTGATCAATTGCTTTCATCTATTTATGAAATTTTGCGTGAACGTGATTTAGATGAGAATAAGGGGAAAATTCGCTATACACCTCATATTGTTTTTATTGTGACTAATCATGAACTCATTTCTGATCATGTCATTTTAGAGTATTTAGAAGGTGAGCATGCGGCTCTTGGAATATCAGTTATTTTCGCAGCAGACGCAAAGGAAAGTTTGACAGAAAATATTTATACACTTGTTCGTTATATCAATGACGAAGAAGGAGATATTCTGATACAAGAAAAAAAGGCAGTTCAAATTCCGTTTAAGCTTGATCAGCACCAACACAAAGGAAATGAGCAGTTTGCTCGGATGCTTAGAACGCTTGACCATCAAATTGGAATGACAAACTCCATTCCAAAGAGTGTTAGCTTTTTAGAAATGTTTAGTGCAAAAGAAGTAGATGAACTTCCGATAAAAGAAAACTGGTTAACACAAGAGTCTTCAAAGTCGTTAGCTGTGCCAGTCGGTTTAAAGGGGAAAGAAGATGTTGTTGAATTAAACCTTCATGAAAAGGCTCATGGTCCGCATGGACTGCTTGCAGGTACAACCGGATCGGGAAAAAGTGAATTTTTACAAACGTATATATTATCACTTGCTGTTCACTTTCATCCGCATGAAGTTGCATTTTTACTTATTGACTATAAGGGAGGCGGCATGGCGCAGCCTTTTAAAAATATGCCCCATCTTCTCGGTACAATTACGAACATTGAAGGAAGCAAGAACTTTAGTATGCGGGCGCTTGCCTCTATAAAAAGTGAATTGAAACGGCGTCAGCGCTTATTTGATCAATATCAAGTTAACCATATTAATGATTATACTGACCTTTACAAGCGTAATAAGGCAGATAAACCGCTTCCTCATTTGTTTTTAATTTCAGATGAGTTTGCTGAATTAAAGAGTGAGGAGCCTGAATTTATTCGGGAGCTAGTTAGTGCGGCTCGAATTGGGCGCAGCTTAGGTGTTCATTTAATTTTAGCTACACAAAAACCAGGAGGAATCATTGACGAGCAAATTTGGAGTAACGCTCGTTTTAGAGTTGCATTAAAAGTACAAGATGCAAACGATAGTAAAGAGATTTTGAAAAATGCTGATGCCGCATCAATTACGGTGATTGGACTAGGATACCTTCAAGTAGGGAATAATGAAGTATACGAGTTGTTTCAATCGGCTTGGAGTGGTGCACCATATTTGGAAGAAACATCTGAAGCTGAGGATGAAGTAGCATTAGTTACCGATCTTGGTCTCATTCCATTATCGGCTGTTTCGTCACATAAGCAGAGTAAGAAAAAAGATGTAGAAACTGAAATAGAAGTTGTTGTAAATAAAATCGAAGCCTTGCAAAAGGAAATGGGTATCGAAAAGCTTAATAGCCCATGGTTACCTCCTTTAGCAAGCCAATTATCACGGAAAAATTATTCTTCTCCGAACGATGACGAAATTTATTTTGCTATGATCGATGAACCGGAGAAACAAAGTCAGTCGCCATTTGGATATACCGTAATAGAAGATGGAAATATTGGTATTTTTGGTTCCTCTGGTTACGGTAAATCACAATCGGTTATCACACTTCTTCTAGGTATTGCTTCAAGATTAAGTCCGGAAGAAGCCCATTATTATTTATTTGATTTTGGTAACGGAACCTTATTGCCGTTAAGACAACTTCCGCATACCGCTGACTACTTTATGGTAGATCAAGTACGGAAGATAGAGAAATTTATGCGAATTTTACGTGATGAAATTGCAAAAAGAAAGCAGCAGTTTCAACAGTTGGAAGTAAGCAGTATTAAAATGTTCAATGCCCTTAGTGAAGAAAAGCTACCTCTTCTTTTTATTACAATTGACAATTTTGATATTGTCAAAGAGGAGATGCAAGATCTTGAAACGCAGATTAACCAGTTTGCCCGAGATGGTCAATCACTTGGGATTTATATGATTTTTACAGCTACACGAGTAAACTCGATTCGTCAATCATTAATGAATAACTTAAGAACAAAAGTAGTTCATTATTTGATGGATAGTACTGAGGCGTTTTCTGTTATCGGGAGAGTTCCGTTTGCACATGAACCGATTCCTGGTCGAGCAATTATTAAAAAGGATGAAGCTTATTTTTTACAAGTGTTTTTACCTGCTGATGGTAAAGATGATTATGAACTAATGGATAATATTAAACAGGAAATCCAACTGCTAAAAGAAAAATATAAAGGATTAAAAACACCAGTACCTGTTCCAATGCTTCCATCAGAATTGACAATGAAAAACTTTGCACAGTATGTAGAAGAAGTTGAAAAGCCGGGTCATATTCCAATTGGATTAGATGAAGAATTTGTCATGCCAGTTTATATCAACTTTGTTAAAAAAAATCATTGTCTAGTAGTTGGCCAAGCACAAAAAGGAAAAACGAATGTTATCAAAGTGATCTTAAATAAGGCAATCCAGCAAGGGACTGAAACGATCGGACTTTTTGATTCTTTTGATCGCGGCTTGTCCAGCTATGTTGGAGAAAAAAATGTTTCGTATATAGAAACAAAAGAGCAAATTACCGAGTGGCTCGACAATGTAGAAAAGCTGCTTTTACAAAGAGAAGAGAAATATTTACAAGGAATTCAGCAAGGAAATGTATCGGCAAGCTTTGACCCAGTTTATCTTGTTATCGATGGCTACTCTCGATTTGCGCAAACACTTGATAACTTATTGCAAGAACGAATGGCAAAATTAATAAAGAACTATAGTCATTTAGGCTTTAATGTGATTGTATCTGGAAATAATAATGAACTTTCAAAAGGATTCGACTCCTTTACAACTGAAATTAAACAAATCCGCCAAGCTCTTGTATTAATGAAAAAATCAGAACAAACATTATTCACACTTTCTTACAACCGTAAGGAAGAAGAAATTCATCCAGGCTTTGGATATTACGTGATCAACGGAAAGGAAATAAAGATTCAAATTCCTTTATGTGTCACTGAAAGGAAGATCTACACATGACGGATAAAACAAAATATATAATCAAAATGATTTTAGTCGTGTTCCTTATTATAGCCACACCTGTTTTGTTTTTTAGTTCGATTGGCGGTAATCCGATGCAGCAAGCTAAAGACCATACATCTAGAACAAACGCAGTTGTAAACGAAGATATGGGAGTAAGTAAAGAAGAAGAAGCATTACAATTAGGAAATGATGTCGCCGCTATTCTAGCGGACGATTCAGATTTTGAATGGACGGTGCTGAGCAGAAGTGCTGCCGAAAATGGGCTGCAATCGTTAAAATATGATGCTGTTGTTTATATCCCGTCTGATTTTTCAACAAGCATTATGACATACGATGAAGAGCAACCAGCTAAGGCTAAATTCAAATATAAAGTACAAGCTCAACTAAATGCATTAAATCGGGAAAAAGTTCTTAGGGAAATAGGACATGCAACAAACCGTGTGAATCATAAAATGTCATCTCTTTATTGGAATTATATCTCTCAAGATATGGATAATATTCGAAAAGAATTTGATAAAGTTCTTAAAAAAGAGATAGATTTTCCAAAAACAATGGCTGCTTTCTATAAACCTAGTTCAAAAAATCTTGCTGAAGAAATAGATCAACAAAGGAAAATGTTAGAGCAACTTCGATCTACAATGAAGCAGAATGAAGAAAGCTCTCCAAACAGACAAAGTAACGTACAACAATTCGAAGAAAGTTTGACAGCCTTTGTTACATATGTTGACGAGTACAAAACGTATCAAGATCATCAGCAACAGTTGTTAGCGAAATTACAAGAAGAAAATATTATCATGATTCAACAGACAAATCAAAATCCAACGTATGTAGATTCAAAGGGAATGTTTGATCAAAATAGTACGAAGTTTTCTTCAGAGATGAAAAATATTGAAGGACAGCTTAAAGAAAAAAATAAAACTCTAAATAGCCTTTCTACTATTAGACAGGAACAAGTTGAACGACAAACAAATGAATTAGTTGGGTATATTGTTGGAAAAGATCATGTGAATCTGGATAAACTTCAAAAGAATATGCTTCCTTTAAGAGATCAATTATTGAAACAGCCAGAACAACCTGGAGAACCACAGCCTGGAGAACCACAGCCAGGGGAACCGCAACCTGGGGATGGGGATCAAAACAATCAAGAAATTAATTTAGAGGAAGAAAGAAAAAAGTTACTAGATATTATTAAGCAAATTGATACAATAAGCAAATCGCTTACTCCGATTGATGGGACAGAGCAGGCTCGAGAAGATTTAGGTGAAGTGAATAATCAAATTTCTGGGGTTGAAGAACAGCTAGGTGTTAAAAGTGATGCTTATAAACAGTTGATAGATCAGCTTAAAGCGGATTATGAAAAAGCACTTGAAGAAAATAATAAATTAAACGAGAAAATTCAATCATTTTCTCATAATGTACAAGAAGTAGTTAATAAAATTAAAGAGAAAGAACAAAGGATTTTAGCCTCCAAAGTTTTATCTAAAGAAAGAAAAGAAATTTTAGAGCCTTATTTTGCACAAGAAATTAATAGTACAAATTTAGTCGATATTACAAATTACTATTCATATATTTCTATATATGACTTCGTTCTCAATGGTGTAGGTCAAGAAGGTGGAACAGAAGATCTAAAAGCAACTGTAAACAAAATTGTTTCCGTAAAAGAAAATGAACAAAATGTGTGGGATGAACTTGAAGAAGGTCTTCCGTCAGCTGAAAGCGGAATGAGTGCATTACAAGAACAATTTACTGGATTTGCATCAGAGTATAGTAAAAAGTTAGAAGAACAACAGTCAGGAATTACACAAGATTTAACATCAATCCAAGAAAGTGCTCACTCTGTGTTGAGTAAAATTCATGAATCTAACTTACCTACTGATGGTCATGGAAGCGGTACTTCGGTATTGTCGGGTCAGAAGGGTATCGGTCACGAGTTATTGATGATGAACGAATGGGTAAATTCTCTTGGACAGAGACAAGATGATATCGTTTCTTACACAGGTGATTTGCAAAGTAAAGTACAAAATGTCCAAAAAGATGCTGATACCCTTAATACGAAGTGGGGTAAAAATGTCGAAACGACTAAAATGGTAAGAGACGATATATTTAACGTTTTAGGAAATGCATTTGTTGACGGGCAAAACAACGGTTATGTGTATGATTATTTAGCGAATCCACTCAAGATAGATGGTGAAGCACCGATTAAAAAGGAAGAGAAAAAAGTTCCACCTGTTGTCATCTTAGTGATCGTTCTTATTAGCAGCTTGCTGATTGGATTTTTTACTCACTATTTTAAAGGTGCATCCTTCCTTGTACAAGGATCATTATTTACTCTGTTAAGTTTAATCGTTGGACTGATCATCAGCTTGTTTGGATTAAATATTTATTCACTAGGTGAAGAACGTGCAATCGAGTGGTCAATATTTACGATTCTACTCGTTACAGCGAGTGCAGCGCTCATTCGTGCTGCATTTACAATCGGCCAATTTATCGGCTGGATTGCAAGCATGGCGCTTATATTGTTCTTCGTTAGCCCGTTACTCGATCTAACAGTACCAAACTTTCACTATAAAGATCCGATGTCGGAAGTTTACATGTCTATTCAATATGGGACGGAAACTCTTTTCTGGCAAGGAGTTACAGTATTAGGGATTGTGATTATTAGTTTGTTGCTTGCCTCGATTGCAATGAGACTATTAAGAAATGCACGCATTGATAGGGAAGAGGAACATACGAATGAAATGTAATGGGTTTAGTAAAAAATTTGTTATTCTGTTCGTGATGATTTTTATTTTGTCTACCGGAAAAGCAGGCATGGCAGAAACAAATATTGATGAAATAAAACCCAAAACCCAATGTATATGAAAAAAAAAAGAGTTCAAAAAAAAACACAGAACTTCTGCATGAAAAATCACTTTCTGAGAGAAAGTATGCTATTCCAGAGGAACAAAAGGAGCTTACTTTTAAAAGACAAGAGATAAAACCGATAGAAGAAGTTAAAAATCAGTTATTCATCGGCAGTGAGAAACAAAATAATTCGATCATCGCTCAAACTGAAAAGCTGCAGTTATTTTCAGAAAAAGAAAGCGACTTCTTAATTGAAGAGGAAGAGGAAATAAAAAAAAAGGGTCCACTTCTAAGTTAACCTTTTTATATATCTTCTTGCTCGTTATCGGATTAATTGTCATATTCGCACTGCTAATTCCAAAAATGGCACATGGAAGTGTTGTTCAAGAAGGTAAAAATCCTTCTAAATTAACATCCCCTAAAAGTAGGTAACTACTTTTAGGGATGTTTTTGTTTAACAGGACAAAATGCTATTATTGTACCTCTTTCATATCTTTTAACTGTAGGTTCGTGTCTTTGTTAAAGGATAAAGCATACTTTACATAGCCAAGCTCATCTTTCATTCCTATATCGTTTTCAATCATATTTCCATTAATATTGACTGAGTTGTAATGATAGTTAGCTGAATTTAATGCTTTTTGAATCGCTTGCGATGCATTGAATATCTCCTCTTTACTTGCATGAGTTGCATCAAGGACGATATGAATATCAAAAGGTTTTTCTAACTTCAATTTTTTGTCCCATACTGTATTTTTATCATACTTTCCTGTTAAAATTTCTAAATAAACTTCAACATGTTTAATTGTACTTATATTTTCTTTTAATAATGTAGTAATTTCTGCAGCGGCCTCGCGACTTAGCTTTTCCATTAGTTTTGTGTCTAAATTTTCATAGTAGATCCCATCATAGCTTACTTTTGGTTTTAAAAATCCTCGCAGACGAAATTCATATTGATCTGGCTCATTTTCTGTTTTCATCTCTGCTCCAATTTGGACAACATTAAACACATACTCACTAAACTTAAAATCATAAAAGCCCTCTCGGATATTGAATTCTTTATCTGGATATTGCTCTAGTAAATAATTTTTTAACACTTGTTGAGACATATATTTACTAAGCGGATTGCCATTAAATGATTGATAAACAAAAAACACAAATCCGATAAGGATAAATAGCACGACGATATAAATCATTTTCTTTTTCTTCACATCCATCAACCTCTTTCCTTTAACTTTAAAATCAATAGACCAATTAGACTTCCGATAAAAAAGCAAATAAAAGATGGGAAAACCCAAGTAAAATTGCTCCCTGGAATGAAAAAAATATTTCCTTTATTCCGAGATTTCCTTCAGTCGCTCCTGTTGAAAATTCAAAAATATGAGTTCCCAGCGACCAGAGGAAAATAGGTGTAAAAGCAATTAAAAAAATCATTTTTCATATCTTTATAAAATAAATAAGTAATGAGCCCTAAAATTGTATACGATAAAATAAACCCAAAGCTTTCATTTAGCAAAGATGTTTGAATGGCAAAAATAAACGATAAGGTAACAAAAATAATTTGATAGAGAGAGAGTTTGCGATTAATTTGTTTAAACATCTTTTTTTGATCAACTGTAGACTCAACAGGTTCTTTGACAATTGAATCTTTTGAAAGTGCTGCAAGCTCTTTACAATGCTCACACTGCTCAAGATGTTCTTCAAGCCACTTTGTCGTTTCAACACTTAACAATCCTTCACTGTATAGAGGTAATAAATCTTCAACAATAAAAAATGCTTTATCCATGAAACCCCTCCATTTCCTTTTGCAGTTTCAGCTTCGCACGGTGATAGGCTACTCGTGTGTAATTTTCACTTTTTCCTATTAATTCTCCAATTTCTTTAAAGGATAGTTCTCCATAAATACGATACGTTACGATTTCCTTTGAAAGTGAATCTAATTGATTAATTTGTTCGAGAAGTTTTCCGCTTCTCTCTTTGATCATTAGCTCTTCTTCTAATGAGTTCGTTTTTTTATCCTCCTTTGAAAGAGTTTCTACTAATTTTTTGCGATATTTTTTTGAGCGATAATACTTCTTTAATAAATTGTTTGCAATAGAGAAAAGCCAAGTTTGAATCGTTGATTTGCCAGCAAAAGAATTAAATCCCTTCATCGCTTCATAGAAAGTATCATGAGTTAGGTCTTCTGCCGTATTTTGATCTAAAGTTTTTACATAGAAGAAGGAATAAATTTTTGGTTGAATATCTTTGTAAAGTTCCTCAAGCTCTTTCACGGTGCCTCTCCCTTATTTAGTTCTTAAATAGATGGGCATCATCTATATCCGTCTTTCACAATATTAGTACCATCATATCTCATTTCGTTACAAACTTTTTTAAAAATTACAAAAAAAAAGAAGCTTTGTTAAAGAGGGCTTTAACAAAGCTTTTTTAAAGGAAAGGAAATAAATCTACATAAGTTGTCGTTAATTAAAGTTGTATTGTTAGAATGCGATTTTCATTTTCATCGCTTTCGCAATTAATTTAGGGAGATCTGTATTGTCATGTAATCCGCTAAACAAGCTAGAGCTCGGTCCAAAGGCATAGAGCGGGACATCTGTACCTGTATGACCTGTACTAGTCCAACCAATGATTGCTCGTTCTGAAATGATTTCATTGATGGCAGTTGCAGGTTTCTCAGCTTCGATAATACGATTAACTTCTTTATCAGTTAAGTCAATATTCGTATATTTTTTCACAATGTCATGTGCATTTGAACGATTAGCATTTTAGCATTAATTCGCTTGCCATAAAGTCACCAGTTGCTGTTACATTACGCAGAATGTCTATGTTTGCTGATGATTTGCCGTAACCTCCAACTGACATACCGCCAGTATCATGATCACCAGCAACGATAACTAATGTGTTTTGATCCATTTCAGCAAAATGGATTGCTTCTTGTAAAGCCTTTTCAAATGCTTCGACATCCTTCATTGCCCATGCAGGATCGTGTGCATGGCCAGCCCAGTCAATTTGGCTTCCTTCAACCATTAAGAAGAAACCATTTTTGTTATTTTGTAACACTTCGATTGCTTTTCTAGTCATTTCGGCAAGACTTGGTTCATCTGTTTCATCCCGATCTAATTCAGGAGCCATACCGTTATCCGCAAATAGACCGATTAATTTATCTGTTTCTGTTTTTTGTACATTTGCTAATTTATCGCGATTTTCAACAAGTTTGTATCCGTCTTTTTGTGCTTTTTCTAAAAGCGATTCAGAGAAAAATTTTTTCCCGCCTCCAAGGAGTACGTCAACATCGTTTTCAATAAGCTGCGGAGCAATTTCTTCTTCGTTTGAGCGTGACGCTACATGTGAAGCGAATACAGCAGGTGTAGCATGTGTAATCGTAGAGGTCGCAACTAAACCAGTTGCTTTTCCTTTGTCTTCAGCAGCTTCAAGGATAGTGTATAGCTCTTTACCATCTGGGGAAATGCTAATCATACCATTGTTTGTCTTTTCGCCTGTCGCCATTGCTGTTCCAGCAGCGGCGGAATCAGTTACTTCAGAATTTGCCGAATGTGTTTTCATCATTCCGACTAACATCGAGTCCATGACAGATTCTTCCCCTTTATACCAGCGATAATTAGTTGCGTATGAAGAAGAAAAACCATCAGGAATCATAAAAATGACGTTTTTTACTTTACCATTATGGTAGTCCGTTTTTGCATTAGCTGGGGATGAAGGTAACGTGTCAACAAGAAAAATTCCAATGATTAATGATGATACGATCGTAAGAAGCAATAGTTTTTTAGTAAAAGCCTGTTTAACCATTCTACTCCCTCCCATAGGTATCTTTCATCATCATTATAGTTTGTTATTGTTTTAGGCTTGTTAAGAGGGGATTAGATTATGATTAATGTATTGTAAACTGTGATCATGACATTCGCTTAAAAAGGTATAATCGGTAAAATAATGAAGTTTTAACAAGGTGAGAACTAGGGGGAATAGATCATTTTTTTGATTTATGGGGTTATTATTCTTGTGAGTCAGTTTCATATAATAAGCATAGTCCTGAAATAAAAAGGGATAGCCATCGATCTGGCTATTCCTTCGTAATTATTTTATTAAATCTATAAATAGTAAATCGGGATCGCTAATAAATTCTTTTAAATTGTTTAATGCTTTTTGAGCTAATGCTCCATCAATTAAACGATGGTCATAGCTTAATGATAACGGCATCATCGATCCAATTGTGATTTGATCATTCACTACAATCGGCTTTTTATCAATTCTTCCGATGCCAATGATGCTTGCCTCTGGATAGTTAATGATTGGCGTGAACCATGCGCCTTTTTCAGATCCAATATTTGAAATCGTGCAAGTTGCGCCTTTCATTTCGGTCATTTTTAGTTTTCCTGTTCTAGCTTTATCCGATAATTCGCTAATTTCATTTGCAATTGTAAAAAGTGATTTCTTGTCTGCATTTTTAATAACGGGTACGAGAAGACCATTTTCTGTATCTATTGCAATGCCAATATGATAGCCTTCTTTTAACACAATTTCATTCGTTTCGCCATCGAGTGATGCATTGAGGAGTGGATATGATTTAAGTGTAAGTGTTAATGCTTTTACAATATAAGCTAAATAGGTTAGTTTAATACCTTGTATTTCGGCGTGTTTCTTAAATTTAGTCCGATGTTTCACTAAAGCATCTACATTTACTTCATCAAAATGAGTAACATGTGGAATGGCAGTTTTTGAATGGACCATTGCTTTAGCGATGACATTTCTAATTCCTGTTAACGGTATTCGGTGTTCATTTTTTTCTTTTTTTACTACTGTAGTGGCTTCAATCGCTTTTTTGACATCCTCAATGACAATCCGTCCCCCGATTCCAGTAGGTGTCACATCTTCTAAGTTAACATTGTTTTCACGTGCAAATTTTCTTACTGAAGGAGCCGCACGGTACGTATGCTTGTCGCTCTTTTCTACCGGATTCGTTTTTATTCGTTTAACAGCATTCAACAAGTCTTCTTCTGTTAATTTTCTGTTTGCTTTTGATGGTTTCATTTCGCGCCAATTGAGACCAAGCTCTTTCGCTCGTTTTTTTATTCGAGGTGTTGCAATGACATTTATCTCTTCTGAAATCGTCTCGTGCTGTTGATTCTTTAAGTTGGTTTCAGTAGTTTCAATCGTAACTAATATATCCCCAACAGCGGCTACATCCGCTCGTTTTTTTACGATTTCTTTAATGATTCCATCTTCTGGTGCTTCAATTTCATTGACAGCTTTTTCTGTTTGCACTTCGACAATTACATCGTTCTTTTTTACAGTATCACCTTCGGAAACATGCCAAAACACGATAACGCTCTCATTATGTTCCTCCGAAACTTGTGGTAATTTCACTTCTATTAACATGGCTGCCTCCCCTATTCGTTCATTAATTTAATAGCTTCTTTCACAATTTTCTCCTCATTTGGCAAAATGAATTGCTCTAATGGGCGGCTATATGGGATTGGAACGTCTGGGATTGCAATTCTTTTTACAGGTGCTTCAAGCTCATATAAACCTTCTTCAGCCGCAATTGCTGCAATTTCAGCTGTCATTCCATATGATAAATAATCTTCATCAACGACCATTAACCGATGTGTCTTTTTTAGTGAAGTTAAAATCGTTTCTTTATCGAGTGGGGCGAGGGAACGAAGATCAATAACTTCGGCATCAATTCCTTCTTTTTCAAGTTTTTTTGCAGCTTCAAGTGCATAATAAACGGTCATTTGAATGCCGACAATTGTGATATCCTTGCCTTCACGAACAATATTTGCTTTTCCTAATGGAACGGTGTAGTTTTCCGCTGGAACATGTCCCACAGATGCATCAAGTTGATCCATCCAACCAAGACCTTGCAGTGTTTTATGAAACATGAACACGACTGGATTGTCGTCTCGAATTGCAGAGATCATCATCCCTTTTAAATCATATGGGGTAGATGGGGCAACGACTTTCATTCCAGGCAAATGGGCAAATGTTGCGTATAAAGTTTGTGAATGCTGTGCTCCATCGTTATAGCCTCCGCCTACACCTGTCATAAGCACTACCGGAAGCTTTACGTTTCCCCCTGACATATAGGGGATTTTCGCCATTTGGTTATAAATTTGATCCATACACACTCCAAAAAAATCAACAAACATTAGTTCAACAATCGGACGCATTCCTTCAGCAGCTGCTCCGACTGCCGCCCCAATAAAAGCCGTTTCAGAAATCGGTGTATCCATCACACGCTCAGGACCAAACTTTTCAAAAAGACCTTGCGTTGAACCGAATATGCCTCCATAAACACCAACATCTTCACCCATTATAAATACGCTTGCATCTTTCTCCATTTCTTGAGCAATCGCTTCTGACATTGCTTTGCTTCCAGTTAATAAACGATTTTTTTCAGCTTCCATTTTTGACAACTCCCCTTTCTATTTGTATTAAATAAATAGATCTTCAAGTGCAGCTTCAGGCTTAGGGTATTCACTATCGCGAGCAAATTGGTAGGCCTCGTCCACTTCTTTGGCAGCTCTTTTTTCCATTTCTTTTATTTCACTCACGTCTAGATGATATTCTTCAACTAGTTTTCTTCCTAGCAGGATAATTGGATCTTTTTCTCTTAAATACGGTACTTCGCTTTTTTCGCGATATAGCTCCGGATCGCCTTGGAAGTGACCTAAATAGCGGTATGTTTCTATTTCTATAATAGATGGCCCTTTTCCAGCTCTAGCTCGCTCGATCGCTTTTTCTGAAACGTTATACATTTCTACTGGATCATTATCCTTCACATTATATCCTTCTATACCATATGCTTCTGCACGTAAGTCGTTAGAAGGGATGGAAGTAGAGGCTTCTTTTCGCACTGAAATTCCGTATTGATTATTTTCAACGACAACAATTAAAGGGAGATTCCATAATGCAGCCATATTTAATGATTCATGGAATGCTCCTTGGTTTGCCGCCCCTTCACCGATAAAGGCGACAGCAACCCAATCCGTTTCTTTTTTCTTCGCTGCAAGAGCGGCTCCGAGAGCATGGGGAATTCCTGCTCCGACAATCCCGCCGCAGGAAAATTTCACATTTGGATCAAAGAGATGCATGTGACCTCCTTTTCCTTTACATAAGCCAGTCACTTTACCGAAAATTTCGGCTGTCATTTTGTTCAAGTCAATCCCTTTTGCAATCGCATGATGGTGCGGACGGTGTGGAGAAGAAACGGTATCATACTTTGTTAGATGAGCACAAATGCCGACTGCTGCCGGTTCTTGTCCAGTTGCTAAGTGCATTTCTCCTGGAACGGGACCAGCGCCAATGTTAAAGACTGGAGATTTACCTTCTCCATATGCTTCAACCATTCTATCTTCGTACCAGCGAATTTTGTACATCATTTCGTACATCCATTTTAATTTTTCAATAGGTACTGCCAATTTGTTCTCCTCCTTTAATAAATGTAGTAAACGCTTTCATTCTATTATTTATGCAAATTTCATGCCAAGTTTGGAAAAAGCGGATTCATGTTACTCAAAATCGCAGAAAGGCGGGAAATGAATGAAGAATGAATGAAGAAAACTGTTTCATTTAAAACGAAAAAATGTACCATTATGCAACAGAATAAAGTTACACTTTGATACACTTTAGAACAGAATGGCACGGTCTTCATTTAGTATGGGATGTTATATTTTTTTAATTGGCGGTATAGAGTGCTTCGCGAAATGCCTAAGTGCTTTGCGGCTTTTCTAAAGTTACCATTATATAAGCGAATGGATTGCATTAAGGCTTGTTTTTTCATGTCATCTTTATTTAGCGGCCATCCAGTATCTTTTTTAAACTGTTTTGTTGAAAAGATTTCTTCAGGCAAGTCTTCTGGCATTAATAAATGATCCTCTTTTTTATTTAATATCCGTTCTAAAATATTTTGCAATTCCCGAATATTCCCAGGCCAGCGATATTCCATAAGCGGGTTAAGAAATTCGCTCGTAATATCGAGTACTTCTTTGTTTAGTTTACTGCTTAATTCAGAGATGAAATATTGTGCAAGGAGCGGAATATCAGACTGTCTTTCCCGTAAAGCAGGAAGCGTGATTGGCATTACATTTAAGCGGAAAAATAAATCTTCGCGAAAGCTTCCTTTTTCGACTTCCTTTCGTAAATCTTTATTTGTAGCTGCTATGATTCGGACATCAACAGGTGTTACTTTATAGTCTCCGATACGGATCACTTCTTTTTCCTGAATAACTCTAAGAAGGAGGACTTGCATCTCTAAAGACATTTCACCAATCTCATCTAAAAATAACGTACCTCCATCAGCCAATTCGAACTTTCCTGCACTTCCCCCTTTTTTTGCCCCTGTGAAAGCTCCTTCAACATAGCCAAACAGTTCACTTCCAAGCAGATCACGAGGAATACCTCCGCAATTAATTGCGATAAATGGCTTATTTTTTCGATTGCTTTCATTATGAATTGCTTGGGCAAACATATCTTTTCCTGTACCGCTCTCACCTAAAATTAACACGTTAGAATTCGTCTTAGCCGCCATTTTTGCTTCTTTTAATTTTTGAATAAATAGAGGATGACTGCCAATAATTTCGTCAAATGATACCTTTGCTTGGTTGCCAGATAAATAGTTCACGAATTGGCGAACTCGTTGGATTTCCTTTATAACAATCATAGAGCCAATTATTTTTTTGTCTTTATCGATGGGAATGATATCAATTAAAACATGATGGATCTTACCAGTCTTACTTTCTTCTAACCTTAATTCTTTATTATAAATTTGTTTTTGTAAGCTTTTTTGAAAAATATGATTTACGAAAAAGTGTTGAATAAACCGACCTTCGATATGCTCGGGTTTCGTGGATAATAGATGCTGCAGTTTTGTATTTGTTTTAATGATTTCTCCGTTTGGATGAACGATTAAAATTCCGTCCGTCATATTATTTGTTGTTGCTTCAAGAATTCTTTGCATCATCATATTTTTTTTCATATTCTCTTTTAGTCGAAGCTGGTATTCAATTGCTTTAACTGTGGAGACAACCATCCCGAGTGTATGAGGATGAACACGTTCATAAGGACCAGACATATTTAATACTCCGATAATTTCTCCGTTTGATTGATGAATTGGAGCAGCTGAGCATGTCCATGACTGGCATACTTTTGTATAATGTTCTTCGGCGAAGATTTGTAATGGCTTATCAATAACGATGGCAGTACCAATTGCATTAGTACCCATCGCTTCTTCACTCCAATCCGCCCCTTCTGAAAAGTTAATTTTTTGAGCATTTTCAAGCATATCCTGATCCCCGATGGATTTTAGTAACTGCCCTTTTTCATTACATAGAATAACTAAAAAGCCTGATCCTTTAACTAAAGAAAACAGTCCTTCCATTAACGGGATTGAGATTTCAATGAGTTCATCATACATTTTAACAAAGTCCATTTTCCTTAATTTACCTTGTTTTTGAAACGGATCTACTTGAAGCTTCTTTGAACGAAGCCATGACTTTTCGACAATTGGATGCAATCCTTTATCTAACTGACCAGTTTTAACAAATTTCCACCAAATATTTTTTACTTTTTCTCGGTTTTTCATATGACCCACCTCATAAAAGTATTAACGGCTCGCCTAAATTGATTTTTCACATATGAAATAGTATGTAACTTTAATTGGCATAATGGTGTTAATTGTATCTGTGTTAGGCACTTATACCTTTATTGTATCATTATTTTTTAAAAAATTTGACCTTGTATTGATAGTGTTAAATGATGGCTGATAGAATAAAAGAAGTAATTGCTGTAAGTATTTTCTCTTATCAGTTTATCCTTTTGCGCATAAACTCCTATTTTATGAGAAAGAGGTATAAATCATTTCAGGGAAAATATTTATGTAAAGAAAATCATTTAAGGGGTGAAAGAAAATGTTAAGTGTAAAAGACTTTGGAGCAAAAGGTGATGGGATTACTGACGATACTTATGCGATACAACAGGCATTAAATCAACGGAAGTCAGTCTATTTGCCTGCAGGAGATTACCGCATTTCTGATACCCTTGTAGTACCGACGGGAACACGTATGTATGGGGATGGTGTTTATGCTACTAAAATTGTGCAATGGCGTGATGGAGTGCCAATTATACGTGTGAGCGGGAGTCATTATTCTATTGAACGTTTGTATTTATTGTTTCTCAATCAACAAAATGAGTCCACATCTGGTGGGGTAGGTATAGAACTTGGGGATGCACAAACAAGTGCCGGAGCTTTCGAAGGGATGGTACAATACGTTAATATTGAAAAAAGCTTTCGAGGTGTGGCAATCCCAACATGGGCTGGCCAGCCATTTGCGTTTCAAAATACTTTTAGGCATATTCGGGTGTTAGATCATTGGGATTACGGATTTCATTTAGGAGGAAGGTTGAATATCGGGCTGACAACGAATACATTTATTAATTGCTACGTTTTAGCTCAGAGTGATCAGCCGAATCCAAATTCTAAAGGGTTTTATCTTGCGATGCACGACGACTTCGCTTTAATTAATTGTGCTGTCGACCATGTCGCTCAAGAAGCATTAAAGATTGAACAATGTAAAGGCGGTTCAGTTATAGACTTCCACGCTGAAGAATGCCGTGTACGGCAAAATTATAAACAAGTTGTCCATGTTCATAATAGTAACGTTTGGTTTAGCAATTTACAGGTTATTTATACGATCATTGAAAATATTAGTACAGAAGCTTATTTAGTATTCGTTTCTGGCGAAAGCCATGTTCATATTCAGAACTATGTCGATAGAGATGAGAAGATTCTAAATAGTAATCAAGTATTTTCAATTGTAAAGGATAAAGAATCGGTGTTAACGGTAGAAAAGAAAAAGAGCAATCTTCCTCCATATTTTCAAGGCAAATATTTATCAGAACATAAATTATACGAAAGTTCTAATATTCCGACGGAAGGAAACTGGAAAAAGGGCGAGATTGTACTTAATACAAATCCCGCTTCAGGAGGTTATGTCGGTTGGGTTTGCACTCAAGCAGGTACAGCAGGGAGTGCTAAATTTCATCCTTTTGGAAAATTAGAATCGTAAAAATACAAATTGTCGCTGGTCCTTAAAAATTTTTAAGGATCAGCGACAAATGACAGATTGTTGAACAAATATGTTCTACTCTTGCACACCTTAACCTACAAGTGTTTTTTTCTAGTCTGAGGGAGATTTGCTGCAAATATTAACGCTATCTACAAGCTCAATTATTGAACTATCGAATTTTCACTAATAATAGTTCAGTATCTTCTAATGCAATGATCGAATGATTTTCATCAGGCTCCAAGTAAAGAATATCGTGATTCGTTATAACGATCTCTTTCCCTTCCACAGTAAATTGTACTTTTCCTTTTCTAACGATTATGAGTGCATCAGTTCCAGCTTTATGCGTAGAGATTTCCTTCCCTGCTAGAAGTTGGATTTGGATAAGCTGATTTTCATTAAACGATAGTAGCTTTTGCATGTTTTTTGGCTCATTTTCGGACACTTTCCATTCAGTTTTTATATAGTTCATTTTCAACGCTCCTTATCTAAAATGAAGGTAGGATTATTTTGTTGGCATTCGACTCACTTTTTTTCCTGACTATTAAGCGTTTTCAAGGTTAACGGCGGTTATTTATTCATCGTTCATTTATTACCGATATGACCGATTGTGCGTATGTTTTTGCTAAAATATTTTTTTCTTGCTCATTTAAACGATAGTATGGTTTTTCATTTGGTAAGATAATCTGGCTTAGGAAAATACCGCCCAATTGTCTTGCACATAATTCTGTATTTACATGATCACCTTTATTTTCAAAATGACGATCTAATCCCTTTTTCAAACTGAAAAAAATGATATTAGGAAAATCGATTTCATCTGTTAAATTACCCATTAGACTTTCTGAAATGAGCATTTTTACTAGTGGGATATTTTTCGAAAGGATTTCCAGTCTATTTTTAATAATTTTTGTTAAGAATACTTCGGTATCTTCCTCTGCAGCAATTTCCATCATAAAAGGATTAAATTGATTTTCAATCACATGTTTAATAACGTTTTTAAAAAGGTTTTGTTTTGTTGAGAATTTACGAAACAGTGTGACTTCGGCGACATCTGCCTCTTTTGCAATCTCTTGTGTTGTTGCCTGCAGACCTTTCTTAATAAAAACAGCAATGGCTGCTTTTAATATTTGTTCTGTTTTATCTCGCAATCACTTCACCTCTATTCCCTGTATCTCTTTACCGCCTATATGTTTTATTTTCACAAACCGATCAAAAATAATCAAGATAGCAGGCATGACGACAACGGTACTTAATAAAGCAAAGGAAATATTAATCAATGTCATCAATCCAAAATTACTTAAGATAGCAAAGTCGGATACGAGCAGGGCACTGAAGCCTCCAATAGTTGTAAAAGCTGATGTGAAGATCGCTCGCCCAACTTTTTGATTAGATATTTTCACCGCATCTTTGCTTCCTTTTCCTTTTTTGCGCTCTTCATAAAATCTCTCCATTATTAAAACTGTAAACTCTGTACCGATCCCAATAATTAATGCACCTAAAGTCGCGGTCAATGGAGTATAATTGATGTCTAAAAAATACATCACGGCTCCTGACCAGCCAATGATGAAGATGATTGGCAATAAAGGAATGAATGCTTTGACAGGATGGCGGTAGACAAGCAAGAGCCCTAAAAAGACAAGCCCCATTCCTAAAAATGTCATTTTATATCTACCTGTTGTTAATGCTGAGATCATCTCAACATCTAATACTGTTTTTCCTGTAACGGTTATCGTTACCATTTCATATTCGTTTTCATTTAAATACACCTTTAAGTCATTGAGAAATGTTTGCAACGATTTTGAGTCTAAATGTTTAATTCCAACTGTAATTAAGCCTTTTGTTTGATCTTCATTCATAAACAGCTTTAGTTGGTCTTCCGGTATTTGTTCTATTTGTGCTTTCAGTTGATTTCCTTCAGGTAATGTGCCTTCATTCAATTGTTTAAGTACACTGGTGATTGATTTACTGCTTACCACTACATCAGAAAAGTTGGACAGTAATGATTCAGTTGTGTCATTAACCCATGTTAGAATATTTTCTGACATTATATTTTTCCCTTTATATACAATTGTTACTTGATCAGTCGTTCCGATAATATCTCGTAAATTATGAAGATCTTTTAATGCTTGTGTATCTTGTGGCATAAACGTCTCAACATCAGTTTCAACACTTGCATTCATGTCTAGAAAAATCCCAAACCCAGCCGTGATAAAGGCTACGATCATAATGCCCCATCTTAATGAGATGATTTTTTCTGTATATGTTCCTAAAAAATTTTCGCTGTTTGACTGCTTTTTATTTGTTTTTCCTTTTGATTTTACAGTTTTCTCTCTAAAAAAAAGATCGCGTGTAAAAAGAATTGGTATTAATATAAATACTCCGACAAAAAAACTGATGATCATACCGATTGTTAACATTTTTCCGAAATCCTTGATCATCGGTACTGGAGAAGTATATAAAGCGATAAATCCAAGAACAGTTGCAATTAATGCCGACAAGACTGCTGGGATCATTTTCGAGACTGTATGGGATAGGCTTTTTTTTGCTCTTGTATTTAATTTATTGTTCAAGGGAATCCTCCTCTTTCATTTCTTCTGTGTAACGATTTTGGAGTTGGATAGCGTAGTCAATTCCTAGCCCGATTAAAATTGGGAAGACAGCCATTGAGACCATCGTAATTGGTATTTTTAGCCATCCCATCAAGCCAATTGTACCGAAAATGGCGATTAATATCATTCCAAGTGGTAGCAAGCGCCAACTTACTTTAAAGGTTAAAGATAAAATAATAATCATAAAAAAAATTGACAGAAGCATCATCTTTTTCATACTATCCTGCATTGAAGAGCGAATGGCATCATCTAAGACGGGTTTTCCTGAGACAAATGTTTTAGTCGCTTTTAACTCATGATCAGCTAAGTATGTTTTAATTTGACTGACAATTTCACTTTTAGATGAATCTTCTATACCGCCTTGAAATTTGATGATCATCATCAGATGTTCATCATCTGTTATAACTTCAGAAAACAGATCGCGTAATTTTCCATTGTTATCATAAAGCAGATCATTTAATGTTTTTTTATTTTCAGGCAATCCCGGCTTCAGTATGTCAGAGTGAGCTAACATCGTATTGATATGTTGGTTGTTTTTTAAGGCTGCGGACATTTCTGTTATTCCTTTTTTATATTGCTCAAATTGCCTTTTTGAAAGTTGTTCAACAACGGTAACGGGGCTAAAAATACTATAAATTTCATCCATCGTTTGCAACTGATTTTCTAACCCTTTCATATGATGTAAGTTCGTAAGATTGAGCAAATTTTGTCCTTCATACATAACAATAATCGACTCACCGCCAAACTCCTCTTCCAATTTCTCATTGTCTTTATATACTGTTGTGTCCGTGTTTATTAAAGTCTCATTACCTGTAGCCATTTGAATGTTTTTTGCACCAATAAATAAAATGATGATCACAAAGATGGATACTAAGGTGACTTTTATCGGCTTTTTCATTAGAAGTGTTGATAACTTATTTAATCGTCTCATGCTTTCTCCTTTCTTGAAATTATTTATATTTAATGTATGTAAGTAATTACTTACATATGTATTATGATCTAAGTTAAATGCTTTTGTAAAGTATTTTATTTTAAGTTTTTTAAATTACGTCCAGTTTGCCATGTACGTGCGCAAATTCACTGACAGAGAGGTGTTAAACTTCTTCGTTTAGAGGCGTTCGAGCACATAAACCAGCGTTCTCATGTGGTATAGAGGAATTTATTCTCACACCACATCCGCGGGCGCATTGTCATGACATCGACGCACGATTTCATGACGAAACGAAGCCATAGAAGAGTGAACTAATCGGAAGCCCATAATCATATAAGTAAAGGTTAAACCATAACGCATGCAACGCTGGCTAGGCACAGTGAGTTCAATCCAAAGGGTACCAAGATGTCAAGAATTAAATTTAATTAGTTTGAACGGTCTCGAGCCGAAGTATGACATTCTTGATTGGGCTTCTAATCATGAAAAGAGGATAAAGGAATTACTTTTAGCAATCTAGAGTTAGAAAAGCTTTAAGGAGTATTGGAGAAGATCAATTGAAGTCCGCAAATAAGGTTGAAGAGATTACCCCAAAAGGTCAAACATGTTAAATATAGTCTTAACATCCAAAGGGGAACCCAATAGCAAAAATAGACTTATTGGATACCCCTTTCAGACTGTTGACAAACAAACTTTCATGAACACCTATTCAAGTGTTTTTTTCTAACTAGGAAAAAGTTTGTTTGCTATCTCGTGTGAGCATAAACATTTGACAGCCTTATATTGCATAAACGATGATAATAGCTTTGGAAGCTAGTTATTTTAAGAAAAACTTTATTTTTTTCAGGCCATTTTTTATATTTGGATATCTAAGCGGAATATCGAATAACGTTGTTTGTTTTAAGATGCTTTTTTTATGAGAAAAAGTATCGAAGCTGCCTTTTCCATGGTAAGCCCCGATTCCGCTCGTACCGACACCGCCAAAGGGCAAGTAGGGAGAGACGATGTGATAGACAGTATCATTTATACACCCGCCTCCGAAAGAGATGTTGGTAACAATATGTTGTTGAACATTTTCACTTTCAGTAAAAAGATAAAGTGCAAGCGGCTTAGGATGATGGTGAATGCCTTCGATTACATCCGCGATTTCGTCATACTCTAGCACAGGAAGGATCGGACCAAAAATCTCATCCTGCATAATCGGATCTTCCCATGTGATCTTTGTAAGCACCGTCGGCTCGATCAATAATTGTTCCTGATTGATTTTCCCTCCTAAAAATTTTTCCCCGTTGTTTAGATAAGAACAAAGACGTTTGAAGTGTTTTTCGTTTACGATTCGCGTCAAATGACGAGGCTCCCCATATAAATCTTTAATCGCTTCTTGTAAATAAGTTAAAAATTCATTTTTAATCTTGTGATGAACGTATAAGTAATCAGGTGCGACACATGTTTGGCCAGCGTTCATAAATTTCCCCCAAGCAATTCGTTTAGCTGCCAGCTTTATATTTGCGTCTTCATGAACGATACAAGGACTTTTACCACCTAACTCTAATGTGACAGGAGTTAAATTTTTGGCAGCGGCTTTCATAATCATTTTCCCGACATGTACACTCCCTGTGAAAAAGATGTAATCAAATTTTTCATTAAGGAGAGCTTGGCTCGTTTCAACGCCGCCTTGAACGACTGAGATATACTCTTCAGGGAAATTTTTTTCAAGCAGTTTTGATAATATTTCCGATGTTTTGGGCGTCAGTTCTGAAGGTTTAATGATAGCGCAGTTACCAGCAGCGATTGCCCCAATTAACGGCGCAACTGCTAATTGAAATGGGTAGTTCCATGGAGAGATAATAAGTGCTACACCGTATGGTTCAGAATAAATAAAGCTTGTTGAGCCGATATGGGTGATCGGTGTTTTTACCTTTTTTGGCTTCATCCAAGAGCGTAGCTGTTTTATCGTAAAACGTATTTCTTCAAGGATCATCCCGATTTCAGATGAATAAGCTTCAAATTCAGATTTGTTTAAATCTAATTTTAATGCTTCAATAAGCTCTGTTTCATTATTTTTAATTGCGGTTCTTAACTTTTGCAGAGCGTTCAAACGAAAGGCAAGATTTTTTGTTTTGTTAGTACGGAAAAATGATTTTTGTTTGTTCACTCGTAATTCATAGTTTTCCATATGATCTCCTCTCGTAAGTTAGTCAATGATAAGTTGCTTATCAGTATCGTTTTTATGTTGCTCATAAAATTGAACCATTGAAGAAATTGTCTCTTGAAAATCTGGGCAAGTAATGCCTAATTGCTGCAAATCGTTTTTCGTTTGCGTACAATCATATTTTGCCATGCAAGTGAAATAATCTAAAGCTTCTTTTTCAACTCGAAGCCATTTTCTTAATAATGGAATAGAAAGAAGCCATTTTGCAAAAGAAAGGGGAAGCATCCCGATAGGTTTTCTGCCGAGAAACTCTTCCATTAGCATTCGATACACTTCTTTCATCGTGTAAGGATTTGGATCGATTAAGTGATACGTTTTCCCAATCCCTATAGGAGCATGTCCAAGATAAATTGCTGCTTTCAGAACATAATCTAGAGGAACGAAATTTCCTTCAGCTTTTCCCGTTCCTAAGTACGGGATTACTGGGAAAAATTTTAGCTTATCAAAAAAATTTAAGATGAAGTAAGGTCCATCAAATTTAATTGTTTCGCCAGATAGCGAATCTCCTTTCACAATTCCAGGACGGATGATCGTAGTTGGGACTTTACTTATTATACCGCGCACTAATTTCTCAGCTTCGTATTTCGTTCTTTCGTAATGATTTTTAAAGCTTTGGTTCATCTCTAACTCTGTTTCAAAAATACGACCTTCACGAGTTCCAGATACGTAGGCAGTGCTAAAATAAATATAACGCTCAGGCTTAGATAAAGTTAATACCCACTCGTTCATATGTTTCGTCCCATTTACATTGACGTCATAAGCGATATTTTCTGGTACGGCAAGATCATAAACAGCAGCGAGATGGAAAATATGTGTAACATGATGTTGTAGATGAGTATTTAATTCACGTTCAATATTTAAGTGAGGTTTTGTTATATCTCCAGGAACTATTGTCAACTTTTCTCGGCTTATATTTCCCTCATTTGTTAGTTTATCAATTTCCTCTGAAGCTTTGTCGATCAAATGAGGCAAAACAAGTAAATAAAGATGATCTATACTAAAACGATTACGAATCATTTGTTTAATAAGAGAGGTTGCAATAAATCCCGGAAATCCTGTAAAAAAATAAGTGTACCCCATATAAAAACCATCTCCTCACAAAGATATGATTTTCAAAAACAATAAATAAACTCATGAAAAGCCAATTTTTATTAACCAATATGTATGTCATGTATTTGTATATTATTCTAAATATTCTGCTAAATAATTCAAAGTGAGGTATGTTGCTAAAAGAGATGTAGGCTTGCACTCAGCAAAGGAGTAGACGATAAGCAAGTGAAAAAGCATAAGTAAGACAATCGGAATATATAGTGAATAACTAAAACGATTGGATGAAGGCGCGAATTTTTACAAATGAATGAAACGTTGACCAAAGTAGACCGTCAATTATATAGGGATGAAATGAGTGAGCGGAAAAAGGCGGGGATGTTGATGAAAAAAGCTATATCGAAAGCAATCATTGTTTTAGTAGGAATGATGTTAATCGTTTGTACAGATTTTGTTGAAGCAAATCGCGAAGAAATTGAGGAAAGTGTTAAATCATTTATCAAAATGAATAAGCTTGACCCTGAAAAGGTAGAAATCGAGAGGATATATGAGCCGACACGTTATCCAAATGGAGATTATGAATTTGAAGTAGATATTAATTATAGAGGTCATCCTTATTTCTCAATCTCATTAGAGGCAGACCCAGAAACATTGCATATTACAGATCGTAAAGACTTTTTTAAAGTTGAAGTATTTATATATTGAAGAACGATATGAAGAATTTAAGCCTGCAATTGATTATTTAGAATCACTTGGGGGCCGAGGATTCTTTTCGCCCGAAAGATTCAAAAGTAAAATATTTCTTTACGAGTGTCGGTTTAGATCCAGAGCTAAATGAAGAAATAAAGCAAGCATATCGAGAAAGCAATAAAAATCTAGATCAATTAAAGCAATATATTAAAGATCATAAAGAAAAAATTACTTCTTTAGATTCGAATACTGAAATTATTGCCTATTTAGAAGATGTAGACGATGAGCAAGCTGAAATCATTAAAGAAGAATTAAAGAAAAGGCTTCCAAAAGGGATTTACGTTCTTAATATTGGAGAGGGACAAATTGAGACAGGAATAATTCATGGTGTTATAGGACAAATAACTGTTGAGTAATCAGGGAAGTAAGCGAAGTTTATTTTAGACTGAAACCTTTTCCGAGGTTAATCGTCAACTAATAAAAATTGAGTAATAAGGAAATTAAGAGATTTTTATTTTAGACTGAAACCTTTTCCAAAGTCAATCGTCAATTATATAAAGAAGTTAAGTGAAAAATATAGAATTATAGTAATTAAATATCTAAAAAGGTTGAAAATATAAATCTTCTACTATTATTTTGAAAATAAATGTCATAAGAAAAGTACAATAGAACGGGTCGATTATCTGACAAACTAACAATCTATTCATTTTTCTTGTTTAAAATGTCCTATTTCAATTATAGATAATTATTACAAATCACTTAAGTGAATGAATCTTTATTCTACTTTGATGATAGGGGTTTAAAAATATAGTCAATTATCTGGTATAATGAACCATTTAGGGAATTAAATATTGATTTTTCCTTAAAAACAGAGATAATTTATCTATGAAATTTACCACCGCTCTAAGCAGAGAACAAACTTAACCAAATGAAGATAAAAAAGGCGGGATGTTCGTTGAAAAAATTTTTGTTGGCAATAACTATTGTTTTAGGAGGAATGTTACTAATGGGTTGTACAGATTTTGTTGAAGCAAATCGTAAAGAAATTAAGGAAAGTGTTAAATTTTTTATTGAAATGAATAAGCTTGATCCTGAAAAGGTTGAAATCGGAAAAATCTATCCACCGAAACGATATCCAAATGGAGATTACGAATTTATGGTCGATATTTTATATACAGGTCACCCTTATTTCTCAATATTACTAGAAGCAGATCCGAAATCATTGCGCATGAAAGATCATAAAGACTTTTTTAAAGTTGAAGTATTTAATTATTTATATATTGAAGAACGATATGAAGAATTTAAGCCTGCAATTGATTATTTAGAATCACTTGGGGCAGAGGATACTTTTCGCCCAAAAGATTCAAAAGTAAAATATTTCTTTACGAGTGTTGGCTTAGACCCTGAGTTAAATGAAGAAATAAAGCAAGCATATCGAGAAAGCAATAAAAATCTAGATCAATTAAAGCAATATATTAAAGATCATAAAGAAAAAATTACTTCTTTAGATTCGAATACTGAAATTATTGCCTATTTAGAAGATGTAGACGATGAGCAAGCGGCGATTATTAAAGAAGAATTAACGAAAAGACTCCCTAAAGGTACTTATGTAGTAGAAATAGGAAAAGATGATGTGGAATTAGGTGGAATAAATATAGGTTTAGGGGGACAAATAACGATTGAATGAGGAGGGAAGTAAATGACGTCTTTTATAAATAATGAAACATTTTCTGAAGCTGATCATCAACTAATAGGGATGAAATTAAGTTATCAAGCTGAGGAAATAACAAGAAGCATAGAAATTAATGATCGAAATTCTAAGAAAGTTAAAAACAACATGTTAAAGGTCTATCGTAAGCATTTAGATAATAAGAAAATTAAATTGGTAGAAAATCTTCCCCAATACTTTAAAGATAAGATCCCAATTAAACCAATTTCAAGTGGTATGAATGAAATAGAAACAGGTTTTCATGCGAATGCGATTACGAAAGGAGATCCGAAAAATCCAAAGGAAATTACTGTTGTTTTTCCTGGAACAGATTTTGATGATGGTTTTGATGTTCAGCAAACGAGCAGATCTCAAAGTAAAAGACACGATGATTATAGTGAAAGGGCAATTAAATATATTGGACAAGTAAAGGAAAAATATCCGAATGCAGAAATTGTTGTTGATGGTCACTCGATGGCGGGTAAGATCGCTATTCAAATTGGATTAATATATCCCGATGTTACTGTTTATGCGTTTAACCCGACAGCGATTGATAGTGAATATCATAAATTAATTGAGGAAGGTAAGCATTACGACAATATTAACGTCTTAATATTTGATAATGATATTGCAAAATATGAAAGGTGGTTCCAATACTTTCTGAAATCTAAAACAACTGGAAGTCTTCCATTTAATACATATCATATAGACCCTGATAAACTTCAATGGATCCAACAACTGCCAGCACCACATGATGGTATTTTTGACCACCACTCTACCGGTGGTTTTAGAGGGGTAGATGGTTCTTTATGGGACATTTTTAACCTGACACCGATTGGTTTTTCAGCAAGTAATAGTGGGACAACTGAGATTAACTTTGATAAGGAACGATATTTACATTTTTCCAATGTGCTAGAACACCAAATGGTTCCTTATTTAAGAAAGGCAATCCCTTTAATCGAGCAAATGGAAGAGGAGATTGACGAGAAAATAAGGGAGATTATCACTCGGGCAGAACAACAAATTGAAAGTGTGAAGTTTGAGTCTACCTATCCTGATCCCCGGCCGGGAGCAATCGAGTCATTAAAAGATAAATTTTATCGGTCAGGAAAATATCGTTGCTATGAGGAGGAGAGCATGTTGACACTGCTCGATGCGCTCCATCGTTCTGCCCAAGAAATTACTCAAAGTGCTTCTAAAATTGTTGAAACAGCAGAAGCGTTTGAAAGAATTGATACCGAGCTCGCTAAAAAAAATCGTGCTAAAGAATCCGAAGATGTTTGGAAAAAACACAGAATGGAAAATTCAGGAGGTTATGGGCCGCAGTAAAATGGGAAAAACCTTTAAAGATATTAAATAAAAGTGATTAGTTTAAATGATGGCTGGCAAATGAAAAGCAGCCACATTTCAAAAAGAGAATGATATTTTAATTCAAAAGTATGGGATAGATAGGAGAATGATATGGATACGATACAGCTTGCTAATCTTCAATTAGATGATGAATTTACTGCTTGGGAGAAAACGCAAAGAGATGTGGCTAAGATTACAAAATCTGTTGAAAAAGAGATCAGCCGTATGAGTGAAAATATGGCGGCGGATGATCAATTTAATCATGAGGTGATCACTCAATTATATTTAATTGAAATAATGATTCATAATATGAAACAGGAAATCTATTTTAATTTATCTGGAAAATATCGAGATGAAATTGTAAATGAAATGAAAAGGCTTTCAAGCCTTATTAGGGATACGAATGAGAAATGGGAAGATTATCGGAAAACATTTTTTTAATGAGAGCACACAACTTTGGCAATTATGCCGAGGGGGGTGTGCTTTTCTATACTTTTAATGAAACTCTATATTTTTAAAATATGATCACTGTGGCTTTATATAGAACAAACTTAACAAAATGAAGAAGGCGGGGATGTTCGTTGAGAAATTTTATATTAGTAGCACTTATCATTCTCGGGGGAATGTTACTAATGGGTTGTACAGACTTTGCTGAAAAAAACCGTGAAGAAATTAAGGAAAGTGTTAAATTTTTTATCAAAATGAATAAGCTTGACCCTGAAAAGGTAGAAATCGAGAGGATATATGAGCCGACACGTTATCCGAATGGAGATTATGAATTTGAAGTAGATATTAATTATACAGGTCACCCTTATTTCTCAATCTCACAAGAGGCAGACCCAGAAACATTGCACATTACAGATCGTAAAGACTTTTTTAAAGTTGAAGTATTTAATTGTTTATATATTGAAGAACGATATGAAGAATTTAAGCCTGCAATTGATTATTTAGAATCACTTGGGGCTGAGGATTCCTTTAATCCTAAGGACTCAAACATAAAATACTTTTATACGAGTGTCGGCTTAGACCCCGAGCTAAATGAAGAAATAAAGCAAGTATATCGAGAAAGTGATAAAAACCTTGATCAATTAAAACAATATATTAAAGATAGTAAAGAAAAAATCATTGCTTTGGATACAAATATTACTATAAACGCTATTAAAGAAGGTTTAGATGAAAAGCAATCGACAATCATTAAAGAAGAATTAATAAAAAGACTTCCAAAAGGAATTTACGTTACTGAAATTGGAGAGATAGATGAGACGGGAATAATTCACGGTCTTAACGAACAAATAACGGTTGAGTGAGGTGTATAGTAAATGACGTCTTTTGTATATAATGAAACGTTTTCCGAAGCAGATCATCAACTAATAGGGATGAAATTAAGTTATCAAGCCGAAAAAAAAGTAAGAAATAAAATAATAGAAGATCTAAATGATCTAAATGAAGTTAAAAGAAAAATGTTAAATGTTTACCGTAAGCATTTAGATAATAAGACAATTAAATTGGTAGAAAATCTTCCCCAATTTACTAAAGATAGAGTGCCAATTAAAACAGGATATATGGTAGAAACGGCAGGACAATCAGAATTCGAAAGAGAAACAGGTTTTCACGTGAATGCGATTACGAAAGGGGATCCAGAAAATCCAAAGGAAGTTACTGTTGTTTTCCCTGGAACAAATTTCAAGGACGCTTTAGATGTTGGGCAAACGGGCAAATCTCAAAGGAAAAGAGCTGATGATTATAGTGAGCGCGCCATTAAATATATTGGGAAAGTTAAGGAAAAATATCCGAATGTTAATATTGTTGTCGATAGAAAGATCGCTATTAAAATTGGATTCATATATCCAGATGTTCCTGTTTATCCGTTTAACCCGACAAATAAATTAATTAAGAAAGGTAAGTACTGCGATTATCTGAGTATGAAGGGTGTTCCATATTATTTGAAGTGGTGTTAAAATATATTTTTACATCCTAGTTTTTGTTAACTTTTTCATCGGATGTACTCGAAGTTATTTGGCACAAGTATTTAATAAAAACATGATAAGTTTATAGATAGAAAGAGATGATTAAGCATATGAAATCAATTATTTTTGGAAAACATGATGATAAAACAATTAATCAATTTAATACATGTCTTCAAACTGGGAATGTCATTGGCGGTGTGTTATGTGCTGATGGGCATTACGGTTATAGTCAGCCTGTTGGCGGTGTCATCGTATATGAAGGGCAAATTTCTCCGTCAGGTGTCGGTTATGATATTGCTTGTGGCAACAAGGCTGTCAAAACAAATGTTAAATATCATGACATTAAAAATAGTATGAAGCATATGATGGATGAGATTGCTAGTAAAGTTTCTTTTGGCATTGGCAGAAATAATAAAGAAAAAGTAGATCATGCCCTTTTTGACGATGAAGCATGGGATGTTTATCGCAATATTGGCAAGCATGAGCACGACAAACTGAAAACATTAGCCCGAAATCAGTTGGGAACTGTAGGTTCTGGAAACCATTTTGTTGATATTTTAGTAGAGGAAAAGTCTGACGATGTATGGATAGCAAACCATTTCGGCAGTAGAGGTTTCGGTCATAAAACAGCGAGCGGGTTTCTTAACTTAGCTAAAGGTCGTCAATTTTCCGATAAAGCACCTGGAGAAAATATGGAGCAGCCGCCAACTTTATTAGATCTAGACAGTGAACTTGGAGAAATGTATGAGAAGGCGATGAATTTAGCGGGTCGTTATGCCTACGTAGGCAGAGATTATGTAATAAATCAAGTGCTTTCTATTTTAAAGGCAGAAGCAACATTTGAAGTGCATAATCATCATAATTTTGCTTGGAAGGAAATACATGATGGGAAGGAATGTATCGTTGTCCGCAAAGGGGCAACACCGCTCGCTTCGGGTCAGCTCGGTTTTGTTGGCGGAAGTATGTGTGACATCTCAGTTATTATTCGCGGGAAAAACTCTGAGAAAAATAAACAAGCATTTTCTAGTACTGTGCATGGGGCAGGTCGAATAATGAGTCGATCGAAAGCAGCGGGCAAAATGAATTGGAAGACACGTAAAAGAACAGGTGGTTTAATATCAGAGAAGCAAATGATGGAGGTGGTAAAAAATTTTGGTCTAGAATTGCGCGGTGCAGGTACAGACGAAAGCCCATTTGTTTATCGGAAGTTGCAAGAAGTGATTGATGCCCATAAGGAAACGCTTGATGTTTTGCACGTTTTAAAACCTGTCGGCGTTTGTATGGCTGGCGCAAATGAATTTGATCCGTATAAAGATTAAATTTTTGGTTCAGGAGGAAAAATAAATGTCAGATCGTCAAATGAAATTAGTTAATCTAAATATCGGCTTACCAAAGAAAATGACATATAATGAAAATAAAGAAATCGTAACGGGAATATGTAAAAAATCTGTCGACGAAGCATATTTATCATACGATGGTTTTCAAGGTGATGGGATTGCTGATACAAGGTATCACGGTGGTCCTGATCGTGCTGTGTGCGTATATGCTGATGAACATTATGAACAATGGGAGAAAGAGTTCAACATTAAGCTGCCCTCTGCAGCGTTTGGTGAAAATTTAACTGTTCGTAACATGTTAGAAAGTGATATTTGTATTGGTGATATATATCAAATAGGAGAAGCCGTTGTTCAAATATCACAAGGGAGAATTCCGTGCAGTACAATTACAAAAAGAATCGGAGTGCCAAAGCTTCTAAAGCGAATTGTTGAAGAGGGCTATACAGGTTATCTTTGTCGTGTTTTAGAGGAAGGAACCATTCATAAAAACGCAACGATTAAATTAATTAAACCGCACCCGAACGAGATTTCGATCCTTTTTGCTAACGAAATTTATTTTCACAGACGCGATGATGTGAAAGGCATTCAGAAAATATTAGCTGTTCAAGAATTAGCAGATGCATGGAGAAAAGATTTATCTGAACGATTAGCGAAACTTATTTAACGCTTTAGGGGCAGTAAAAAAAACATACTGTCCCAAAATTAATTTGAGCTTTTATAAAGAGGTGGAAATGGTGACAGCACTTATTTTATATGATGGAGTTTGCAATTTTTGTAACCGCAGTGTGCAATTTATTATTAAAAGAGATCCGAATGCTTATTATCAATTTGCTTCATTACAAGGTGAAACTGCTCAAAAGTTGCTGAGTGATTTTCGTGTAAAAGGAGATGTAGATAGTTTCATTTTGATTGAAGACGGTCAATTGTATGTAAAGTCAACAGCAGCTCTGCGTATTTGTAAACAATTAGCGGGAACTGTACGGTTTTTAACCTTTTTTTTAGTTGTGCCAAGACCGATCCGTGATTTTTTTTATGACATAATTGCAAAAAACAGGTATAAATGGTTTGGTGAAAGTGATCATTGTCTTATACCGTCAGATGATATAAAGAAACGTTTTGTAGACTAATAGACGGTTATTCGGGTTTTTCTTTATCTTCCTGAAGTATTTTCTTATTTAAAATGTGCGTCATCGTTTCTTCTATTATTGCTAAAACAATAATAATACCAACTCCTGCTCCAATCCAAATCCACATATACGTTCCTCTCCCGTTCAATATCAATTTAAAGGATTCGTAATGATTCTATTCGAATCATACAATAAAATGACTAAATTTTACATAGAAATAAATAAAATGACGATAAAAAATTCACCTCCATTGGCCCGTAGCTTTGTCAGTGATAAATTTGTTTTGTAAAATATAAGAAGGATGGTATTGTCAAGTACAGATTGGATAAAGGTAAATGACCATTCAATTAGGTGTTTTTTTCTTTATAGGTTGAAAAAAAGGGGGAGTTTCATGGACAAATTTAAAGAGACATTTTTGGAAGTAGTGTATGCTATTTTTCCTGTAACAGTGGTAGTCATTCTTTTGCAATTTTCACTGATCTGGCTGCCGATGGAGGCGTTTATCCAGTTTTTAATTGGTGTTGTTTTTGTCACGATTGGATTATGGCTATTTTTAATCGGTGTGCAAGTCGGTTTGCTTCCAATTGGAGAGTTAGTTGGGAAAACCCTTCCGAAAACAGGAAAGCTATCACTTCTTCTTTTCGTTGCATTTCTACTTGGGTTCGTTGTGACTGTTGCTGAGCCTGATGTCCGCGTTTTAGCAACACAGGTAGATCAAGTGTCAAATGGACAAATAGGATCAGGGATCTTAATTTATTCTGTTGCGTTAGGTGTTGGCATTTTTGTTGCACTAGCGATGCTTCGAATCGTTTATCAAATTCCAATTCAATATTTATTAATTGCTAGCTATGGTCTAGCGTTTGCACTATCCTTTTTTATTCCAAAAGGATTTGTCCCGATTTCATTTGATGCAGGGGGTGTCACGACAGGACCGATGACTGTACCGTTTATTATCGCATTAGGTGTTGGAGTTGCCTCTGTTTTAAGGAGTAAATCATCATCTGCTGACAGCTTTGGGCTTGTCGGGTTAGCTTCAGTTGGGCCTATCCTCGCAGTGATGATTTTAGGAGTGATCTACCGATGAAGCTGCAAATTTTTTCTGGATTTTCACAAGTAATGTTGGATGTTTCGTTTGCTTTATATTTCCCTCTTATTATCTTCTTCTTCTTTTTTTTTCAGTTTTATTTTTAAAGCTTCCAAAAAGAAAGCTTTGGAATATCGTTTTCGGTATGATCTTTACTTATTTTGGCCTTGCTTTTTTTCTCCAAGGTGTTCATATCGGATTTATGCCAATTGGTGAATTAATTGGACAAAAGCTTGGAGAGTTATCTTATAATTGGATTATGATCCCAGTTGGTTTCGTTCTTGGATTTGTCGTTGCTTTTGCAGAGCCAGCTGTCCGGGTATTAACTCAAGAAGTTGATAAAGCAACTGGAGGCTACATTTCTGAAAAGGTGATGTTATATACTTTATCAATCGGTGTCGGAATGTCGATCGCATTGGCAATGCTCCGAATTTACATTGGCTTTTCACTATGGTATATATTAGTGCCTGCTTATATGATTGCCTTTATACTTACTTTTTTCTCTAAAAAAAACTTTATCTCAATTGCGTTTGATTCTGGAGGCGTCACGACAGGACCGATGACTGTCACATTTATTTTATCAATGGCTGTCGGGGTCGCTTCAGAAATGGAAGGACGCAATCCGTTGACGGATGGATTTGGCATGATTGCTGTCGTAGCAATTGCACCAATTATTTCTGTTTTAATATTAGGTTTGCTATTCCAAAAAAAGGAGGAAGACAGCAAGCATGTTCGCTCTAAAGCATAAGTTAATTGTGACGATCGTAAAAAAGGGTTGCGCCAAAAAGGTTGTTAAAGCATCGAAGAAGGCAGGTGCTGAAGGCGGAACGATTTTATATGGACGCGGAATAGGTGTAAATGAAAAAACAATTTTCGGTCTAGAACTAGAAAATATAAAAGAAATCGTGTTAACGCTTGTTCAGGAAGACATAACAGACAGTGTTTTAACAGAAATAGTTGACGCTGTCGATTTGAATAAAAGAGGTAATGGAATTGGCTTTGTTCTTCATACGAAGCGCATGTTAGGAATATGTCATATGTCTCAAGAAGGAAATATGAATCATTCGCTGAAAGCGGAAGGGGTAAACAGAATGTCAGAAAAGATTCAATATGATTTAGTTATTTCTATCGTTAATCGCGGCGATTCTGATTTAGTTGTGGAAGCATCAAAAAAAACAGGGGCAACTGGCGGGACAATTATTTCAGGACGAGGAACAGGCATCCATGAGCAGCTTAAATTATTTAATATCGATATTCAACCAGAAAAAGAAATTGTTTTAACATTAATTCATAAAGAAAAAAGTGAGGCCGTTTTACAAAAAATTTGTGAAGAAGCACAGTTAAATACACCAGGGAAAGGGATCGCCTTTGTGTTAGATGTCGATAAAGTAGTCGGTATAACGAACTTGTTGACGAAAAAGTGATCATTTTATAAGAGTGGCTGATTGAAGTGTTTATGAACATTTTAATCAGCCTTTTTCTGTTTCTATTTTAAATTCATAAATCGGGGGAGTTTTGTAAATGATAAATTTACCAAGCTTTTTTAAGGAGATTATCATGATGAGTATGAAAGGTTCTGATCAAGTTTCGATCCTTCACTATATTCTTATTACGATGATGGCGATAGGATTGAAAAACCATGTCGTCGTCATTCCCCCGTTAATTCAAGTGGCTGGAAGAGATTCATGGCTGTCTGTTATTTTCGCTTATGGATTTACACTAATTTGGGGATTATTGGTCATTTATATTTACAATGGAACAAAAGCCCAAAATATGACCCTTTGGTTACAACAATCGATCGGTAAAGTTGCGACGATGATTTTTAACACGATGATTGTCCTTTATCTCATCTTTCTTGCAACATTGATGGTGAAGGAGACAGTTATTTGGACAAATGTGAGTTATTTGCAGGAGACGCCTGCATTTGTCCTTACATTATTTTTAACGGTTGTTTGTTTTTTTCTAGCAATTACTAGCTTTCGAGCAATTGCAATTGCCAACGTGTTTTTTTTATCAGCTGTCATTGTGTTCGGTTTTTTCGTTGCTTTTGTGAATATGCAGTTTAAAGATTTTTCATTATTGAAACCGTTTTTAGAGCATGGTTATGAGCCGGTTATAATGGGAATGGTTTATCCTGCTTCAGGAATGATTGAAATGATTATGATTCTGTTTCTGCAACATAAAATAAAAGGTAAAATTCGTTATAAACATATCATCATTATCGGTTTATTATTAACATGGTTAACTTTAGGCCCGCTCATTGGGGCAATTATTGAATTTGGCCCAGCTGAAGCAGCAAGGCAGCGTTTTCCTGCTTATGAGGAGTGGGGGCTTGCACGAATCGGCCGGTTTTTTGAACATCTAGATTTTTTGTCCGTCTACCAATGGTTGACAGGAGCATTTATTCGAGTTTCACTGCTTTTATTTGTGAGTACGGAGATTTTTCAACTGCAAACGAAAAAGAAAAAAATTTGGTTTTTACTCATTATTGTTACCATGATGAACATTGTTGCTTTACTCCCGATAAGTGACCTTGACTATTATAAATTGTTGAAGTTTGTCTTTATCCCGTTTACATTCATCTTTTTTTTAACTGTTTCTCTTTTACTCGGATTCGTCGTCTTTTTCTTTAAAAATAAATCGAAACAACCGAAGAAGGAGGTAAAAATGTGATCTTTAGGAGAAAACGAAAGGCAAAAAACATCAATCAGCAACCAATAGCAAATCATCCTAGTGAACAACAACAAAAAGATAAATGGAAAATGGATGAACAACGTTTAAGAGAGCTGTTCCATAAAAGTCCCGATGTCATCTTTCAGAAGTTTTGCTTTGGAGAAGAAAATAAACAAGATGTACTCTTAATTAAGTGTGAAGGAATGATTGATAATGAGGCATTAAATCATTTAATTTATGAACGGCTTGAGGCCTTTTTTCAACATCTTGGACAGCGCCCATTAACAAATGAAATCGTGATTGAGCGATTGCATGCCCCTTCATTAACCGAGGTTCAAAATGCCCAAGAAATTATTTCTGGTGTTTTTTCTGGAAAATTATTGTTATATTTTATGAACGAACAATTACTATTTTCAGCTGACATTTCGAAAAGACCGCAAAGAAAGCCAGAAGAAACGACAGCTGAAGTTGTTGTAAATGGACCTCGCGACGATTTTATAGAAGATATTACCATTAATATTGCACTTATTAGAAAGAGGCTGCGAACAAATTCTCTATGCATTGAAAAGTTTGAAGTTGGTAGACGAACATTAACAACTGTCGCAATGCTGTACATAGATGATATTGCAAACGAAGAGATTGTCAATGGAGTTCGCGAAAAAATAGCGAATATCGATGTTGATGCGATTTTAAGTGGGCAGCAACTAATGGAGTTAATCCATAAGAGTCCACGAATTTTCCCAAGACATGACTACACAGGGCGGCCTGATTTTGCTGTACATTCTTTGTTAAGCGGGAGAATTGTCGTAATTTTAGATGGAAGTTCATACGTGAATATTGTACCAGCTAATTTGTTTCTGTTATTAAAAGCGGCAGAAGATTATGATATAACACCGTATTTTAGTTCATTTGAACGAATAATGCGGGTTGTTGGCTTACTGATTGCAACGTTTATTCCGGCTTTATGGCTGGCGTTAACAACGTTTCATCAAAATCAAATCCCTCTTATTTTATTAGCAACTGTAGTTGAGTCGAGAAAGGGATTACCGTTTCCTTCAGCTGTTGAGGCAATTATCATGCTGTTAATTTTTGAACTGTTTCGCGAGGCTGGGCTGCGTTTGCCAATTGCGATCGGTCAAACGTTAAGTGTTTTTGGCGGGTTAATTATCGGCGATGCGGCGATAAGAGCGGGATTGACGAGTCCAGCAATGCTTGTTGTCATTGCTGGTTCAACGATTGCAACATTTACATTTGTGAATCAGTCGTTAGTCGGCATGGTCAGCTTGTTGCGTATTTTTTCCTTGGTCTTTGCGGCTTTTCTTGGATTATACGGTTTCCTGTTGTCTATATTTATTATTTTAATTTATTTAGCAAGTGTAAGGGTATTCGGTATTCCATATATGGAAATGGCCGCAAATTTAAGTCTTAAAAATATTTTAACAGCTATCTTTCGATTATCTGCTAAAAAGTATACGACTCGTCCGGAAATGTTTCATCCTAATGATGCGTACCGAAAGGGAGATAATCCATCATGATAAAAAAAACCATTCTTTTCATGATTATTTCATTATCATGTTCACTTCTTTCTGGATGTTGGGATTCAAATGAGCCTGAAAGAATGGTATATGCCCATGGGATTGGGATTGACTATAAGGATAATCGCTACATCATCCAGCTCCAAATGATTGATCTTGGCGGACTGTCAAAATTAGAAAGCAGCGGCGGACCGGTTGAAGAGCAGTCAGAGGTTGGTAAAGCATCTGGAAGAACAATCAATGAAGCAATATTTAATTTATATCGTTCAACGGATCGCCGCGTGTTTTGGGGTCATCTTTCATTTATTATTTTGTCAGAAAGTGTCATGGAGCAAGAAGGATTAAAGTTTGTTACTGATTTAATGAATCGCTATCGGGAAACTCGTTATCGCATATGGTTTTATAGTACGAAAGATTCAATAGAAGACATTTTATTAGCTGAACCGATTATTGGTATTTCAATTGCCCGGTCAGTATTAAGTGACCCAGAAAACAGTTTTGAGCAAAGTTCATTTATTAAACATATTGCTTTACGAGAGCTTTTATTAAAGCTTAATGAACCTGGACATGAAGTAGTCATTCCCGCAGTAAGTGTAACGAAACGATGGAAGACACAGAAAAAAACAGATGACGTTATTCAGTTAGACGGTCTGACTGTGTTAACGAAGGCAAACTTAAAAGGGTTTATATTAGGAGAGAAAGCAAAAGGATTAAGATGGATGGATGAAACGATGCATCGTGATGACTTAACCATTTATAAAAATAAAAAGCCGGTAACAGAAGCCATTTTAAAAACACAAAATGTAAAAATTAAACCAGTTATTTCGGGTGGAAGGGTTGATTTTGATATCGAGATTAAGTTAAAAGCATCGATTAACGAGCTTGACTTTCAAGTTAATAAAGAGTTTATTGAAAAAGAAATTAAAAAAATGGTGAAGAAAGAAGTAATGAAAACTTATAAAGCAGCGCTTGAAATCGATGCTGATATTTATCGTTTTTCAGATGTACTTTACAGAAAAAATATAAAAGAGTGGAAAAAGCACCAACATAATGGAAAATTATCACTAGATGAACATTCAATTCGTTCTATTAAAGTAAAAGTGTTGTTAAAAGACGCAAGTAAACATTTATTAATACCATCGGTGTAAGAAAAAATCCTTTCATATTTTGTAAATCATGTACTTAACAATAATAGAAACGGTATAATGTAAAAAGGATGATTTTTTTGTATTTCCAGATAGAAGGATGAACAAAGGGAGGATTGTATGAGTATTGTTTTGCAGCCGATTGGTACAATCCGCAGTACGCGGAAAGTAGTTATTGATGATGATTGGGGAAAAGAAACTGCAACGATTGAATTAGATGAAAGCAAGTTTACAGAGGAAGCGCTTTTTGGTTTAAATGACTTCTCTCATGTCATTGTCGTTTTTTATTTAGATAAGGTAGATGTAAATAAAATTGAATTGAAAGCGCGTCACCCTCGTAATAATTCTAACTGGCCAAAGGTAGGAATATTTGCCCAGCGTGGGAAAAATCGCCCAAATCAAATTGGAATTACTGTATGCCGTGTGGAAGAAGTAAATGGGACAACATTAACTGTAAGTGGTTTAGATGCAATTGACAACACCCCAGTATTAGATATAAAAACGTATATGACCGAATTTGGTCCAAACGGGAAAGTGAGACAGCCAGACTGGTCAAAGCAATTGATGAAAAATTATTTTTAATATCTTGGCTCAATCAAGGATAGCAACTATGGTAACAGTTGTGATTTTGTGAGTAAAAAAATATAATAAAAAGAACGAGATAGTAGACAAATCATTTATGCAGACTGGTTGAACGCTCGTCAGTCGGGGCGCTGCGGCACGAGGCTGAAATATAGTTCCTGAGCTTCTAATGAAGTGCAAGCAACGAAGAATGCGAGCGTTTTTCAATCGTCTAAAAAAAGAAACGTTTATGTTATGGAAAATAGGGGAGTGCTCATGGCTTCACATAATAGACTATCTTCAAGGATAGATTACCGGTTAATTTTTATATTATTATTATTATTTCTCGTGAGTTGCATTGCCATTTACAGTGCACAATCGACAGGGCAATATAAAGAGAACTTTTTAATGAAGCAAGTGGTGGCATATATAGTAGGAACGGGAATTATTGCCGGAATCATTACTTTAGATTCTGATCAATTAAGAAAAATAACATGGTATGGGTATGGGTTTGGCTTATTATTACTTGGGTTTTTAATTGTAGCACCGAGCGGACTTGCTCCTGTTATTAATGGTGCGAAAAGCTGGTATCGTGTTCCAGGAATGGGTTCTTTACAGCCATCAGAAATTGTAAAAGTATTAATTATCTTGGCTTTGGCCAAAGTGATAGCCGATCATCATGAAAAAAATCAATTAAAAACGATTCAAACAGACTTATTTCTTTTATTAAAGATTTGTTTAGTAACACTTGCACCGACATTACTAGTGTTAAAACAACCTGATTTAGGAACAACACTCGTTTTTTTTGCGATTATGGTTGGGATGATTTTTATTTCGGGAATCTCGATGCGAATTTTAGTGCCGATATTTAGCTTTATTACTTTAATGATTGGGGTTATTTTTTATTTAGTTCTTTGGCAGCCTGATGTTCTTGAAAAATATTTAGGAGTCAAACAATATCAATTCGGACGAGTCTATTCTTGGATTGATCCTGAAAACTATCAAAGTACGACAGGGTTTCAATTAACGAAGTCGCTTCTAGCAATCGGTTCAGGAGAAACGGTCGGTAAAGGTTATGGTAATCGTGAAGTTTATCTTCCAGAAAGCCATACTGACTTTATTTTTAGTGTCATTGCAGAGGAGTTCGGTTTTATTGGCTCAAGTATTGTTATCAGTTTGTTCTTTATATTAATTTATCTTTTAACAAAGATAGGAATGGAGGCGAGCAATCCATATGATACTTATATTTGTGCCGGAATCATGAGCATGATTTCCTTCCATGTGTTCCAAAATATTGGGATGTCTATCGGGTTATTGCCGATTACTGGGATACCGCTTCCGTTTATTAGCTATGGAGGAAGTTCGGTGCTCGGGAATATGTTTGCTATTAGTTTAGTATTTTCAATTCAATATCATAATAAAAAATATATGTTCGCCTCAAAAAACACAATTTCATAACGAAATATTTAGCATACTGAAGGCTCAGATTGTAGACAAAGTAACATTTGAACTCGCAAATGCTTATGTCAAGCGAGGTCCGCAGCAAAAGTGAAAGCGAATAGAACAGTCGTTCATGAGTTTGTTTGTCAACAGTCTAGGCCTTTAGTGGCGGGAGCATTGAAGGTTTTCTTTTAGTCGGATAAAAGGAAAGGTATGGGAATGTAAATGGATCAAAAGTTTAGCGATCAATTCGCTGCGCTTATTGAAAAATATACCGAATTATTACTCGGTGACAAGAATGATGAATTAATAGAAAAAGTGAAGATTTGGGTTTTATATACATATATGGCGAAATCAATGCCGCCATTAGTAAAACATTGGAATGAACAATATCCTGAAGGAAAAGAAGCAATGAAAAAATTAATAAGTGAGATAAAGGAATTAAATGATATTCATCGAGCAAAAATAAAGTAGTCGGTCTGTTGTTACAAATAGCGACTAATGATTTTTTCTAAATTTTTTGTTCTTTCTTTATGATCCTAGCTTATTAACAAGGAAATAAATCAAAAATAATCATCCCGTTCGGAGTTTCTGAACGGGATGAACTTTCTTCTTATTGCATTTGTCCGTTACCGTAAGGAAATTGAGATGAATAACCTTGGAACTGCTGATATGACTGCTGAAGTTTTTGTTGAGCCTCAGCATCAACGTGATACCAGCCTTTTTTAAACATTAAATTATATAGCTCTCGCTGTGCATCTTGTGTTTCATTAAAAATCGATAATAAGTCTTGATATAAGGCTTGGTGACTTGCTTCATGTAAAGCCATCGTATAAGAAGTCGTCATATATTTTTCAGTTGTCAACATATCGTTTACAAAATCACGGTCGTTCATTTGCGGTGTTTTCGGAACTTGAGTTTCAGGGTTTTGAACCTTCTGTTGATTTTGATTCATTGCAAAAACTCCTTTACGTATTTTTAAAGCAATAACTACATGCTAAATGTTTGATTTTGATTTAAGTGGGATAAAATTTGCTCGTAATGACGTTGATGCATTTGTCCGAACTTCTCAATTTCTGACTTTAATTCTTGGTCTTGACATTGTTGTGCAAAAAAATGAGCTTTCTTCATTGCAAGTAAATTCCATGAAAGCATATCTGTTAAATAAAGAGAGTCTTTAGTTGAAATAATTTGCGGTGGCTCTTGCATAATTCTAGCTTGATTTTGCATGTTCATATTTTGTTGCTGCATAACATTACCTCCCGAATAATTGTCGACATTATCCTTCCCTCATATGTATATTTTATGCAGAATTTTTTTAATAAAAATAGCAACATATCTTTTAAGGCAGGTTGGGAATAATACTACATATTACAGAAGTGTAGACAGGCGCTTGAGATTTTTCGTTGCAAGCTCTATCGTTTCCGCTTATGAAGTGGAAATGTGCTTTCATTTTGTCTACAGGTTGAAATACTGTGCTTATGTGAGGAGGTTGCAAAAATGGAACAGTTGATGAGAAATTTTTTTCTCTTTTTATCAAAAAAAAGAGTGTTAACAAATGCAGCTAAAAAATATGGCTTGCGATTCGGTGCGTCTCGTTTCGTCGCTGGTGAAACAATTGAGGAGGCAGTAAAAAAAATAAAAACAATAAATAAAAAAGGTCTTGAAGTTACAATCGACTATTTGGGGGAATTTGTTGATCATGAACAGGAAGCTAACGAAATGGCTGATCACTCAATTGAAGCAATTAGAGCAATTGGAAAAGAAAAGCTTCATTCTCAGTTGTCATTAAAAATGACATCAATGGGACTTGATATTTCGGACGAACTTGTAATGAATAATATGCATCGTATTTTAGAAGCAGCAAAAGAAAATGATGTGTTTGTTACGATTGATATGGAAGATTATTCACGAATTGGAAGAACACTGGATATTTTTAAACGATTAAAATCAGAATACGATAACGTTGGAACGGTCATCCAAGCTTATTTATATCGAACAGAAAAAGATATAATCGAATTAAATGACTATTCTCCTAATTTGCGCCTTGTCAAAGGAGCATATAAAGAGTCAGCGGAGGTAGCTTTTCCAAATAAGAAAGATGTCGATGAAAACTTTAAAAAAATCATTAAATTGCACCTTCTTAATGGTAATTATGCTGCTATCGCAACACATGATGATGCGATTATCGAATATACGAAAAAACTTGTCAAAGAACATCACATTCCGAATAACCAATTTGAATTTCAAATGTTATACGGAATTCGTTCAGAAAGACAGCTTGAATTAGTTAAAGAGGGCTATAAAATGCGCGTCTATGTTCCATATGGAACGGATTGGTATGGGTATTTTATGCGCCGCTTGGCTGAAAGACCAGCTAACGTTGCTTTCGTCCTAAAAGGAATGATGAAAAGATAGACAGATGAAATGCATGTATAAATAGTAAGATTTTTGATGGACGTTTTCATTCATTCCTAGCTCGCTTTCGCATTGACTGACAAGCGTTTTCACTAGTACTCAAGTATTACCTTTTTCTCTAAGCTCAAATGCAGGCATTTTCGTCTGCATTTTATTTTTGCACGTCAATCAATAAAAAAAGAAATTTTTTGATGAAATTCTTAAAAATCATTGCGGAAATTTTTAAAATATTTTATAGTATTAAGTAACATAACTCATTTTTAGGAGTTCATTTTTTTTAATAAAAAAAAGAATGAGCATTCATTCAAAACTTATTTTAAAAGGAGGAAACAGAATTGACCCAACGAATCAAAAAGGCTGCTGTTCTTGGTTCAGGTGTAATGGGATCTGGAATCGCTGCTCATTTGGCGAATATTGGAATACCAACATTATTACTGGATATAGTACCAAAAGAATTAACTGCGAAAGAAAAAAAGCAAGGATTAACGCTTGCTGATAAGAAAGTTCGTAACAGAATCAGTGAAGAGGCAATCCAAAAGCTTTTAAAGCAAAAGCCAGCACCATTAACATCTAAACAAAGTCTCGCACTTCTTGAAGCTGGAAACTTCGAAGATGATATGGAGCGATTAGGAGAATGCGACTGGATTATCGAAGTTGTCGTTGAAAATTTAGCGATTAAGAAGCAAGTATTTGAAAAAGTTGATCAATATCGCAAACAAGGAAGTATCGTTAGCTCTCATACATCAGGTATTTCTGTTGAAGCAATGGCTGAAGGACGCTCTGAAGACTTTCAAAAGCATTTTCTCGGTACACATTTCTTCAATCCGCCTCGTTACTTAAAATTACTAGAGGTGATCCCGACGAAAAAAACTGCTCCTGAAGTGTTAGCTTTTATGAAGCAGTATGGGGAAAATATCCTTGGTAAAGGTGTGGTTGAAGCAAAGGATACACCGAACTTTATTGCTAACCGAATCGGTACTTACGGTTTACTCGTAACTTTACAAGAAATGATAAAAAATGGCTATAGCGTTGGTGAAGTAGATTCTGTTACAGGTCCATTAATTGGACGCCCGAAAAGCGCTACATTCCGTACGCTTGATGTAGTAGGTTTAGATACGTTTGCTCATGTTGCTAAAAATGTATACGACCAAGTGGACGGAAAAGAAAAAGAAGTATTTGAAGTTCCTGCCTTTATGAAAGAGATGCTTGAAAAAGGTTGGCTAGGAAGTAAATCTGGTCAAGGATTTTATCTGAAAAAAGGAAAAGATATTCTTGAATTAAATCCAGAAACATTACAGTATGAGCCAAGGAAAAAATTAAAATCAGCTGCAATTGAAATGAGCAAGCAGCAAAAAGGGCTTGCTAATAAAATGAAAGCGCTCGTTTATGCAAATGACCGTGCCGGCAGTTTGCTATGGAATATTTTAACCCCAGTCCTAATTTATTCGGCAGAGCTGTTAGGAGAAATTGCTGATGATATTGTGGCAGTTGACCGTGCGATGAAGTGGGGCTTCGGCTGGAAGCTTGGTCCGTTTGAAACATGGGATGCAATTGGTGTTGGAAAATCTGTTGAGAAAATGGAGAAAGCCGGTATCGAAGTGCCGTCATTGCTAAAAGACATGCTGGCAAACGGATTTACTTCTTTCTATAAAGAGGAAGAAGGAAAACGATACTACTATGATAACGGGCAATACAAACAAATGATTGAAAACGAAAAAGTAATGAACCTTAAAATGCTGAAAAAACAACATGATGTGATTAAGAAAAACAGTGGTGCAAGTCTGATTGATCTTGGTGACGGGATTGCTCTGTTAGAATTCCATTCACCGAACAATGCGATTGGATTTGACATCATTCAAATGATTAATTTTGCTGTTGATGAAGTAGAAAAAAATTATAAAGGACTAGTGATCGGTAACCAAGGGAAGAACTTCTGCGTTGGTGCGAACTTAGCAATGATTTTAATGGAAGCACAAGACGATAATATTTTTGAGATTGATATGGTCATAAACCATTTTCAACAAGCAATGATGAAAATTAAATACTGCTCAAAGCCAGTAGTTGCTGCACCGTTTGGAATGACTCTGGGTGGCGGAACAGAAGTATGTTTACCTGCAGACCATATTCAAGCATCAATGGAAACGTATATGGGTCTTGTTGAAGTAGGGGTTGGACTGATCCCAGGAGGCGGCGGAAACAAGGAGCTTTACATGAAGTATCTTGCGAGTATGCCAAATGAGCTTAAATATGATTTACAAGAAGTAGCCAATAAAGTGTTTGAAACGATTGCAATGGCAAAGGTGTCTACTTCCGGAGAAGAAGCTCGAGAGCTTAACTTCTTAAACAAAGCTGACGGTGTAAGCGTAAACAGTGATCATCTTCTTTACGATGCAAAACAAGCTGCATTAGCTCTTTATGAAAAAGGCTACAAACCACCTGTTCGAAAGAAAATTCCTGTTGTTGGAGAGACAGGTTATGCAACATTGCTATTAGGTGCACAAGCGATGTACGATTCAGGCTATATTTCTGATCATGATTTAAAAATTGCGAAAAAGCTTGCGTACGTGATTGCTGGCGGTAAAGTTCCTTATGGAACAAAAGTCGATGAGCAATATTTGCTGAATCTTGAAAGAGAAGCGTTTTTAAGCTTAATTCAAGAACCAAAATCACAGCAGCGGATGCAACATATGCTTGTAAAAGGCAAGCCTTTGCGTAACTAGGAGAATAAGAGATTTATATAAAGAGTTTTAATTAAGTGACAGAAAGAGGAGGAACGAGACATGAGAGAAGCGGTAATTGTTGCTGGTGCCCGAACTCCAGTCGGCAAGGCAAAGAAAGGGACTCTTGCCAATGTTCGCCCTGATGATTTAGGGGCACTAGTTGTAAAAGAAACGCTTAAAAGAGCGGGAAATTACGAAGGTAATATTGATGATTTAATCATTGGCTGTGCAATGCCAGAGGCTGAGCAAGGACTGAATATGGCGCGCAACATCGGGGCGCTTGCTGGACTTTCACATACAGTCCCTGCAATAACAATCAATCGTTATTGCTCATCTGGTTTACAATCAATCGCTTATGCAGCTGAAAAAATTATGATTGGACACGCTGACACAATTATTGCTGGCGGCGCTGAGTCAATGAGCTTAGTTCCGATGATGGGACACGTCGTTCGTCCGAACGCAAAGCTTGCGGAAACAGCCCCGGAATATTATATGGGAATGGGTCATACAGCAGAAGAAGTCGCAAAAAAATACGGTATTAGCCGTGAAGATCAAGACGCTTTTGCTGTAAATAGCCATCAAAAGGCCGCAAAGGCAATTCAAGAAGGAAAATTTGAAGATGAAATTGTGCCAGTAGACGTTACAATGCGTTCAGTAGGAAAAGATCATCAGCTCGTTGAAAAAACAATTCAATTTAGTCAAGACGAAGGTGTTCGCCCTGATACGAATGTAGATGTGTTAGCAAAGCTTCGTCCTGCTTTCTCGGTTAACGGAACTGTGACAGCCGGAAATGCTTCACAAACGAGTGATGGAGCTGCTGCTGTCATGGTCATGGATCGGGAAAAGGCGAATTCTTTAGGATTACAGCCAATGGCTAAATTTAGATCGTTTGCTGTCGGAGGCGTTCCTCCTGAAATTATGGGGGTCGGTCCAGTCGTAGCCATTCCAAAAGCGTTAAAACTTGCAGGGCTCGAACTTTCCGATATTGGCTTATTTGAACTAAATGAAGCATTTGCTTCCCAATCAATTCAAGTTATTCGCGAGCTTAGTTTAGATGAAGAAAAAGTGAACGTAAATGGCGGCGCAATTGCTTTAGGTCATCCGTTAGGCTGTACTGGTTCAAAACTTACATTAACACTTATTCATGAAATGAAGCGACGCAATGTCCAATTCGGTGTTGTGACAATGTGTATCGGCGGCGGAATGGGAGCTGCTGGAGTATTTGAACTTCTTTAATCTAATCTCTTAAAAAATGATAGGAGGAAGAAAAAATGAGTAATCAAACTGAAAACTTAGTAAAAGGCGGAAGTTTTTTAATTGACGACATAAGTGCGGAAAAAATGTTCACTCCAGAGGATTTTTCAGATGAGCATAAAATGATTGCAAAAACGACTGAGGATTATGTAGTAAATGAAGTAATGCCTGAGGTTGAACATTTAGAAAATCATGAATTTGATCGTTCTGTAAAGCTACTAAAACAAGCGGGAGAGTTGGGGTTATTAGGCGCTGATGTTCCTGAACAATATGGCGGAATCGGACTTGATAAAATTAGCTCGGCATTAATAGCGGAAAAAATGTCCCGTGCAGGCGGCTTCTCAATTACTCATGGTGCTCATGTAGGAATAGGCTCTTTGCCAATTGTGTTATTCGGTAAAGAAGAACAAAAGGAAAAATACCTTCCGTTACTTGCAACCGGGGAAAAAATTGCTGCCTATGCTTTAACTGAGCCTGGTTCTGGTTCAGATGCTTTAGGTGCTAAAACAACAGCAAAGTTAAATGCTGAAGGAACACATTATATTTTGAATGGTGAAAAACAATGGATTACAAACGCTGGATTTGCCGATGTATTTATCGTGTACGCAAAAATTGATGGCGACAAATTCACAGCGTTTATTGTAGAAAGAGACTATCCAGGAGTGTCAACTGGTGCTGAAGAAAAGAAAATGGGAATTAAAAGCTCTTCAACACGCACATTAATTTTAGAGGATGTACCTGTACCAAAAGAAAACGTTTTAGGCGAAATTGGTAAAGGCCACGTTATTGCTTTTAATATTTTAAATATTGGTCGTTATAAGTTAGGTGTAGGTGCAGTAGGAGCATCAAAACGGGCATTTGAAGTAACAGTTGAATATGCGAACCAACGTCAACAATTTAAAACACCAATTGCTCAATTTAACTTAACGAAGGAAAAATTCGGTACATTGGCAGCAAAGATTTACGCCGCTGAAAGTTCTGTTTACCGTACAGTTGGGTTATTTGAAGATCGAATGAGCATGCTTTCAGAAGAAGAAGAAAAAGACGGTAAAGAAGTAGGGAAAGCGATTGCAGAGTATGCAATTGAATGTTCATTAAATAAAGTTTTTGCTTCAGAAGTTCTTGATCACGTAGTTGATGAAGGAGTTCAAATCCATGGTGGATATGGATTTATGACTGAATATGAAATTGAAAGAATGTATCGTGATTCTCGGATTAACCGAATTTTCGAAGGAACGAATGAAATTAACCGTTTACTAGTACCGGGGACGTTCTTACGTAAAGCAATGAAAGGCGAGCTTCCACTTTTACAGAAAGCACAAGCACTTCAAGAAGAGCTTATGATGCTTATGCCTGAAGAGCCTGGTGATGAAGCATTAGCGCAAGAAAAATATTTAGTGAAAAATGCAAAGAAAATCGGTTTAATGATTGCAGGCTTAGCTGCACAAAAGTTTGGCACAGCTTTAGAAAAAGAACAAGAAATTTTAGCTAACATTGCTGATATCGTTTCAAATGCATATTCAATGGAATCTGTCGTCTTACGTACGGAGAAGGCAATCGCAAAAGCTGGTCTCGAAAAGAATAAGCAAAAGCTCCTTTACACAGAAATCTTCTGTCAAGAAGCTTTCAACCAAATCGAGCAGCTTGCAAAGGAAACGTTAGTTGCTACTGAATCTGGTGATACACTTCGCATGATGTTATCGGCTCTTCGTAAGTTTACCCGCCACACTCCAATTAATGTACTTGCAAAGAAGCGTGAAGCAGCAGAGAAAATTATTGAAGCAGAGCGTTATGTTTTATAATAAATAAATGCAAAAAAAAAGCTGGTTTTAATGCTGAGGGCACTGAAAAAATTACGTTTTTTTATATCATAACGGTTTCTAAGATAAAAAGAAGGTACTTTCTGTTCAAAAAGAAGAGAAAGTGCCTTCTCTCTTTACCTATTTCTTACTTTTTTCGTTCATAAGCTTCAATAATCGCTTGAGGTTTACGGCAAATATCGTAGTGGCTCATTGAATCTCCATGCTAAATCGACCTGCATCCTTGTTGTATTCGAACTTGTCTTCTTCTTTTCGATTAATCATGAATCGCCTTTCTTAATAAATACTTAATCATCCGGATAGAAGGAATTGCATTTCGACTATTATCCAAACAGCATTTCGTTTTTAGTTCTTCTCATATAAACGAAAAATCGACAAGTTCATTCATTTGACGAAGCCTGTTATCTTTTGGTATGAAGATATTATAAATTGGCGTATATGGACTTAAATTGAGCGTTTCTTAGGTGGAAATCATGGAGAGTACCATCTGCATCTACTTTATTTTAGTAGACAGGAAAAAGGACATTTTTTAGAGAGGAGAAATATTTTTAATGGTAATCACTAATAGATTGGAGAGGAAGGCGGCGACTCCTGCGGGAAGCGAGATAGACGAGACCCCGCGCGAAGCGAAGTGAAGGAGGAGGCTCGTCGCTCCCGCGGAAAGCGTCCGCCTGGAACGGAAATCAACGGGTTCCAAAAAGGCGAGTAGATGAACGACAAGTCGCTCACCTACTCGATAGAAATCTCTTTGGGGACCTTTTCAGTGCTCTCTAAATGCTAGACCAGTTTTTTTTAATGAAAAAAAGAACTACTTTCACATACTATAGTACAATAAGTTGTAAACGATTAAAAAGGTGGTGAAAGCTTATGCTAACATTGTACTGGTATCCGAAATGCGGCACTTGTCGAAAAGCAAAAAAATGGCTAGACGAGCATGGTAAAGTATATAAAGAAGTACATATTGTTGAGAACCCGCCTTCTCGTGAAGAAATTGAGCAATTATACCGAATAAGCGGGTTAGAATTGAGAAAATTCTTTAATACGAGCGGAAAAAAGTATCGTGAGCTTGGATTAAAGGATAAAGTTAAAACAGCAAGTGAAGAAGAACTTCTTGATATACTTGCAACAGATGGCATGCTGTTAAAGCGGCCAATTTTAACTGATGGAAGCAAAGTGACAGTAGGTTTTAAAGAAGAGCAATATGAAAACATTTGGGGTTCATCATTTTGAACACGTCTCTTGCTTTCAGGACATTATTTATGACATGATGGGAGTATGAAAAACGATCTAAAATCGATCGAGTTAATTAATGGAGGGATTACTATGAATTTACCAGAAGAATTACGCTATTCAGAAGAGCATGAATGGGTAAAGACAGAAGGAGACAAAGTTCGTATAGGGATTACTGACTTTGCGCAATCAGAGCTTGGCGACATCGTATTTGTAGAGCTTCCAGAAGTAGGCGATGAAGTGACAGCCGATGAGCCATTTGGAAGTGTTGAATCCGTTAAAACCGTTTCAGAGCTTTATGCACCAGTAAGCGGCAAAGTTGTTGAAGTAAATGAAGACTTAAATGACAACCCAGAATACGTGAACGAATCTCCATACGAAAACGCTTGGATGATCGTAGTCGAACCATCTGATAAAAGTGAACTAGACAAGCTGATGACAGCTGAACAATACGAAAATATGGTCAAAGAAGACTAATAAAAAAGCATCTTATTTCAAGGTGCTTCTCATCATTTGAAACAACTGTCCGAAAGACTACTTGAGGACGCTTGACAGTCGATGCGCCGAGCAACGAGACACTTTTAGTTTATGAGCTAACAACGAGTGCAAGCAACAAAGAATGCGAGTGTTTGTCAACAGTCTGAGCACCTTGGCTATTTCGAGGTGCTCTTTTAAAGCAACTGCCCTCAAATGAAAACTTGTTTTCGACAGTTTGAAAGCTTTTTGATGTCGTTAGTAGAAACTTTTTTTAATCAGTCATGCGAAGAAGTAGTGGTATTTGTAAAGGGAATAATGAAGGAATAAAATGTACGCTCACGAATTAAAGTTTAGGTGATAAACATGGAAAAAAATAAAGTGTTGATCGTTGAAGGATCTTCAGATAGGGAGAAAATGGAAAAGTTAATTAAAGAGCCGATTGAAATTGTTTGTACGAATGGAACGATCAGTTATTCCCGTTTAGATGAGTTTGTTGAGCGATTTTTTGATTACGACGTATATATACTCGTAGATTCAGATACCGCAGGCGAAAAGCTTCGTAAACAGTTAAAGAGGGAATTCCCGTTAGCAAAACACTTATATATTGATAAAGAATATCGTGAAGTAGCAACAGCTCCAGACTATCACCTTGCCACCGAGCTTGTTAGAGCAAATATAGATGTGCACGTAAACTATTTAAACGAAAGATGAAAAAAATGTGCGGTTAAGGCAAATGCAAGGTAAGGAGTCACAGTAATTGAAGTTTCATTTTTGAGACGATCATGAATATAGAAAACATATTAAAAGAGGGTGAGCAGCGATGGAGCAATGGTCAAAAGAAGAATTTTCAACAAGGCTTGCACAAGGGGAAAAAGGCATCCTTTATTTGTTCACTCCGTTATGTGGGACTTGTCAAGTAGCAAGTAAAATGCTAAACGTTGTCAACGAGCTGATTCCAAACTTACCGCTTGGAAAGGCTGACTTAAACTTTCTTCCAGACATAGCGGAAAATAATCATATTGAAAGTGTACCTTGTTTACTCATGTTTGAGAATAACCAAATCGTGAACAAATTATATGCATTTCATTCAGTACCATATTTACATAACTTGTTGAAAACATTTATGGCATCTGAGTGATGCTTTAGTGAAAGATAATTGGAAACGCTTCGAAATCATGGCGCACAGCACAAGAAGATAGCAAATAGAACAGTCGTTCATGAACTAAAATGAACAATAAACTGTTTGTCAACAGTATGTATCTAGCTTTTTTTACCGTAAAAAGACTAAAGGCTGTTTATCATCATTTAACATGGTCAATCGAGTTCGTTGCATTGATTGTTCTTTTTTATCACTATTTTATAATGAATGATCATCAAGTGATGACAGAAATTCATTTAAAGATTATTCTTCATACGGTACTGCTTCTCATTTAAGCCTAGCAACTTCTTCTGTAAAATACTTCTCTATTTTCAAATTTAATGTTCAGCGAAAAAAGATAATATTTCCCTGCATTTTTATGTGAAAAATATACAGTTGAAAGATTGATTTAATCATTCAATTTTCGCGAACATGATTTTGATCAACTTCGGTCATTCTACTTCTTTGTTGTAAATAAATCCTCTTAAATTTTAGCAACACGATAAGGAATATCTTCATTCTATAAATTAAAAAAAAATTTTTAAAATTCCCACTCCATATTTAGTAGTGAGATCAACATTGGTAATATTTTATTTACAACATATGAAAGAGTAGTTATTATTTAGAGAGACGAAATATTCAAGGAGCGAAAAACATGGCGTTCTATCGGGAATGGATAGGTCAATTTAACAAGTTTAATAAAAATATAAAGTTATCAATTTGGAGTACTATTTTGCTGCAAATTGGTCTAGGGATTTTTATGGTCATTTATAATTTTTATATTCGAGAGTTAGGCTTTTCAGAGCGGACTAATGGGCAAGTAATAGCTATGACATCTTTAGCAACCGCAATGATCTTAATTCCTGCTGGATTGTTAAGCGATCGTTATGGAAGAAAGAATATATTACTGTTAGGTATTGGATCGTCAGGAGTTGTTCTATTCTTTAGAAGTATAATTGAACTGGAAACATTATTAATGACGGGTGCATTTTTGACTGGACTGACAATTGCCTTCGTTCAAGTAGCCTCGATCCCATGGCTTGCGGAAAATTCGAAACCAGATCAACGAGTGCATCTTTTTAGTATTCATTTTGCTGTTATGACTGGTGCAAACGTCATTGGGAACTTAGTCGGCGGTGTGATGACTGATCTATTGTCAATATATTTTCCTATCCTTTTAAGTCTTAGACTAACATTACTGTTTGGTAGTGTTCTTTTCTTAGCTGGTGTGATTCCTGTTTTTCGCTTTAAAGAAGTAAAAAGCAAAACATCACCGGAAAATATAGAAAAAGAAAAAACGCCTGCCAAAAGGGAATTAATCGAAGATAAACGGGGTATTAAAATTATTATCTTATTTGCGATTGCACAATTAATTATTGGGATTGGTTCAGGGTTGGTTATTCCTTATTTAAATCTTTATTTTGCAGATCGTTTCCATGCATCGAACTCAGCAATCGGTTTTATTATTTCATTAGGTCAAGCTGCAACCGCTTTTGCAATGATTATTGGACCAGCAGTTGTTCGGAAATTTGGGGAAGTAAAGGCTGTTGTCATTTTGCAGTTGTTATCGTTGCCGTTTTTATTATTAACTGCTTTCACGCAACAGTTATGGCTTGCTGCAATCGGCTTTTTATTTCGCCAAGCTTTAATGAATGCCGGAAATCCTATCCAAATGTCTTTAATGATGTCAAAAGTAGATGATTCAATGAAAGGATTAGCTAATTCAATAAACCAAATGGTATTTAATATTGGCTGGGCAGTCATGGGACCGATTTCTACAGGAATTGTGATAAAATACGGTGCTTATTGGGGCTACGCTTTAGTGTTCTCAGTGACAGCATCATTATATTTTATTGCATCAATTTACTTTTTTGTTGTGTTTTAAAAACTTTCCCCATCCCATCCTTCGTCAAGTTTTGAAAAAGCGACATCGTAGCTTGTATTTTTGACATATTTCTTGGGAAATAAAAGTTAATGTCGAGATAAAGATTCATTTTGCAGCTGTATACCTAAAGTAGTTACAATTGTAGACAAAATGAATATTCAAATTGATTTTCCGAAAGCTTGTTTGTTGAGATGTGCAATATGAGGCTAAAGTGAATAGAAATAGTCGTTAAGTAGTTGTTAACTAAAGTTAAGTTGTTGATGTAAAACAATTTGAATAAGATAGACGTAACTTGTTCAACTAATCGGCTTATTTAGGACCTTTGCTAGATAAAAAATACTTTATGATATCCTTATAATTTTTGAAAGGTGCGCTTTAGGAAATAAAAAGCCTTAAGGGGCTGCCTTAAGGCTTAATCTTATCTGTTTCTTAAGAATTATGTTTACTAAATGTCATTTAAAGTTCATTTACTTCCATTAATCCTAGTATTTTTGAAAAAAATATTCTTGCTTGTTCTTCGCAACCTTTTGGTCCTGCTAATTGGATATGATCTATTTGTTTTAGAAGAAAAGTCATTTTTTAATGCTTCTTTCTTTTTTTCTCATTTTATAGCCATTTAAACGGTATAAACGAATATTACTTTATTATAGCTAACAAATCATATTTTAAGAATGTTCAAAATGTTATTGACTCTTTATTATATTCATGCTACTATCATTTTAATGTATTAAAGCGACAGTTGAATAATGGTTTCTTATCAAGAGAGGTGGAGGGACTTGGCCCTTTGAAGCCCGGCAACCGGTTAGTTAACACGGTGCTAATTCCAACAGAGCTAATTTTTCTGGGAGATAAGAAGAGTTGTAAATATTCCCTCTTCTTATATGAAGAGGGTTTTTTAATACTTTTGAAGATGACGATCATGAGGTTAGGAGAGATAAAGATGAGTACAAATGAAAAAAAGTATCGATTAGAGACGTTATCAGTTCACGGCGGATTATCCCCTGATCCAGTTACAGGAGCGCGGGCATTACCAATTTATCAAAGCAATGCTTATCAATTTAAAAATACGGAGCATGCTGCTAATCTTTTTGGCTTAAAAGAACCTGGTTATATTTATACTCGGATTCATAATCCAACTGTTACTGTGTTTGAAGAACGTGTTGCAGCATTAGAAGGGGGAGTAGGTGCGCTTGCTACGTCAAGTGGAATGGCCGCAATTACAATGGCTATTTTAAATATTGCCGAAGCAGGCGATGAAATTGTTGCTACCTCTCACTTGTATGGAGGCACGTATAATTTATTTGAAACGACTCTTCCAAAGTACGGAATAAATGTTAAGTTTGTCGATGGGACAGACCCTGATAGCTTTCGCCAAGCTATGACCGAAAAAACAAAGGCAGTGTTTGCTGAAACAATTGGCAACCCTAGCTTAAGAATTTTAGATATTGAAGAAGTTGCTAATGTCGCCCACGAAGCAGGTGTTCCATTAATTATTGATAATACGTTTGCAACACCTTATCTTTGCCGTCCAATTGAATTTGGCGCAGATATTGTCGTTCACTCTGCAACAAAATGGCTTCTCGGTAATGGGACTACGTTAGGTGGAATTATTGTCGACGGAGGTCAATTTGATTGGAATTCTCCAAAGTTCCCTGGATTCACTGAACCAGATAAAAGCTATCATAATATTGTTTATAGTGAAGCACTTGGACCTGTTGCATATATTGTTAAAGCACGTGTTCAGTTGCTGCGTGATTTAGGACCAGCTTTAAGTCCACAAAGCGCATTTCAATTTACATTAGGGCTTGAAACACTTCACGTAAGAATGAAAGAACATGTTTCCAATGCTAAAAAGGTTGTTGATTATTTAGAAAACCATCCAGCAGTTAATTGGGTGCTATATCCAGGTAATGAGAATCATTCTGATTACAAATTAGCGAAGAAGTATTTGCCGAAAGGTGCAGGCTCAGTTGTAGTATTTGGAATAGATGGCGGTAGAGAAGCAGGCGCTAAGCTGATTAATTCTGTGCAACTTTGGGCGCACGTTGCTAACGTTGGTGATGCAAAAAGCTTAATTATTCATCCAGCAAGTACAACACACCAACAATTAGACAGTGAAGGTTTACAAGCAGCAGGTGTTCCTGAAGATTTAATCCGACTTTCAATCGGAATCGAGCATGCAGATGATATTATCGCAGATTTAGAGCAGGCGATTGAAGCAGCTACTGGAGTCACATCTTTAAAATAAAGGCTTAAATAGATGTTTGTAAAAATATGGCGTTGACACCTTAAATAATCCGTGCTAGAATGGCTGTTATATTTAAGTTAATAGAGTATATTATGCACTCTTATCAAGAGAGGTGGAGGGATGTGCCCGAGGAAGCCCGGCAACCGTCAATGAAAGTTTCATTGAAATGGTGCCAATTCACACAAAGCGGATTGCTTTGAAAGATGAGAGAAAGGGAATGGACGTCTATTTTATACCTTTCTGCTCATATGCAGAAAGGTATTTTTAAATTTTATGATGCATCTAGATCACGGATAAAAGAAGGTGAGTCAATTGATTACTTTAAAGGATGTTAGTAAAGTTTACAGTTCAACATCTGGTGAGATACAGGCAGTCGATCATGTAAGTCTTGAAATTAATGAAGGTGAAATATTTGGTATTATTGGTTATAGTGGAGCTGGAAAAAGCACATTAATCCGTATGTTAAATGGTTTAGAAACACCAACTAAAGGGTCCGTCATTGTCGCAAATAAAGAAGTATCTAAAATTAAAGGAAGAGAGCTTAGAAAAGCACGTCAAGAAATTAGTATGATTTTTCAACATTTTAACCTTCTTTGGTCAAGAACGGTTAGGGAAAACATTGCCTTTCCCTTAGAAATTGCTCGGGTTCCAGAGGAAGAACGGTTAAGGAAAGTTGATGAACTGATTAAGCTCGTTGGCTTAGAAGGAAGAGAAGATGCCTATCCTTCACAACTAAGTGGAGGACAGAAGCAGCGGGTTGGGATTGCGAGGGCACTTGCGAACAATCCAAAGGTTCTTCTATGTGACGAAGCGACTTCTGCTCTTGACCCGCAAACGACCGATTCGATTTTAGATTTACTTGTCGATATTAATAAACGGCTACGGTTAACGATTGTCCTTATTACCCACGAAATGCACGTTATCCGTAAAATTTGTCACCGAGTGGCAGTAATGGAAAGTGGACGGATTGTTGAGCTGGGAAATGTATTAGATGTCTTTAAAAATCCTTTGCAGCCCATTACTAAAACGTTCGTCAACCAAGTAACAGAACCTGAAGAGACGATAGAAACGATCAAACATTTGCTTAAACAATATCCAGAAGGAAAGGTTGTTCAGCTAACATTTGTTGGAAGTTCGACAGAGCAGCCGTTAATCACAAACTTAATTCGCCATTACAACGTTACGGTTAATATTTTAAAAGGAAAAATATCACAAACGCAAAATGGGTCATATGGCACTTTGTTTGTCCATCTCGATGGAGATGAACATGAGGTTGAAAAGGCGATTCAATATATCCACACTCAAAAAGTTGGGGTGGAGGTGATTACAAATGTTTGAAAATGTGAAATGGGATCGAATGCTAGAAGCAACAAATGAAACACTTTTTATGACAGCGATTTCTGTTGTTGCAACGTTTGTATTTGGAATATTATTAGGTCTTTTGCTTTTTTTAACATCAAAGGATAATATATGGGAAAATAAGTCAATCCATTTTATTGTAAGTGCGTTTGTCAATATATTTCGTTCAATTCCATTTATTATTTTAATCGTTTTACTCATTCCGTTTACAAAATTAATTGTTGGAACGATTATTGGTCAGAAAGCTGCATTACCAGCATTAATTATCGGTGCAGCCCCATTTTATGCTCGAATGGTGGAAATTGGTCTTCGAGAAATTGATAAAGGTGTAATTGAAGCCGCTAAATCAATGGGAGCAAGAACAAGTACGATTATTTTTAAAGTTTTGCTTCCAGAATCGATGCCAGCGCTTATTTCTGGAATTACAGTAACAGCAATAGCGCTTGTCGGTTATACAGCTATGGCAGGTGTAATCGGTGCGGGCGGTCTTGGGAATTTAGCATATATGGAAGGATTCCAACGAGGACGGAATGATGTAACGTTAGTCGCAAAAGTCATCATTTTAGTGATCGTCTTTATTATCCAATTAATTGGGGATTACATTACTACAAAGATAGATAAACGTTAAAAAAGGAGTGTTTTAATCATGAAAAAACGATTAAGTATTTTACTTTCTTTCGCTTTAGTACTCGTATTAGCAGCTTGTGGTTCATCTGAATCGAAAGATGAAAAAACAGGAAATAAAGAAATTATCATTGGAGCTTCTAACGTACCTCATGCTGAAATTTTAGAAGAGGCAGCTCCTTTACTAAAAGAAAAAGGGATTGAATTAAAAATTGAAACGTTTCAAGACTACGTATTACCAAACAAAGCACTTGCTGATAAAGAGCTAGACGCAAACTATTTTCAGCATATTCCTTATTTAGAGGCACAAATTGCCGAGCATGACTATGACTTTGAAATTGCTGGAAAGGTGCATCTTGAGCCGATTGGCGTTTATTCAAAAAAATATAAAAGCCTTGAAGAGCTTCCAGATGGTGCCGAAATTTTAATGAGTAATTCAGTTTCAGATCATGGCCGGATTTTAGCAATGCTAGAACAGAAAAAATTAATTACTTTAAAAGAAGGCGTTGAAAAAGTTAAAGCTACAGTTGACGATATTGAGGACAATCCAAAAAAATTAATTTTTAAAACAGAATATGATCCTGCTCTTCTTCCGCAAATTTATAATAATGATGAGGGAGATGCAATTCTTATTAATTACAACTATGCCATTGATGCAGGATTAAATCCTTTTGAAGATGCGATTGCTATTGAAGAGAAAGATACACCGTATGTCAATGTTGTGGCTGTCCGTAAAGGAGATAAAGATAAGGAAGAAATAAAAGCGTTAATAGAAGTGCTCCATTCTAAAGAAATTCAAGACTTTATTTTGGAAAAATATGAAGGTGGGGTAATTCCTGTATCAGAATAATGACTGAATAAATTCCTTTCTTAAAAACATACTAACATTTGAATCATTTATAGAATGGAGTTGTTTTTATGGAACACTTTCAACCAAGAAATTCAACAGAAGCCGCTCTCCATGATTATAAAGTTGGGATGGGAATGTTCTCAGAAAAAAAGCCCGAGCTTGCAAGTCATTATCATGCATTCACTGAAGTATGCTTTAAAGAAGGAGCTTTATCACAAAAGGATAAGCAATTAATTGCCCTAGGGATTAGTCTTTTTTCCCAAGATGAATATTGTATTATTTATCATGTAAAAGGTTGTTTAGATCAAGGTGCCACGGAAGAGGAGATCTTTGAGACAGTCGGGGTTACGGCAGCCTTTGGCGGCGGTGCTGCTATGAGCCAAGCGGTTACCCTCGTTCAAGAAGCGATTAATGAATTAAACCAGCTTACACAGTAATGTCTTTTTGAAAGAAAATAATGAAGCAACTTTATAGGGAACCAGTGTTTTACATTGGTTCTTTTGCTTCATTTTAAGAGTAGGCTCAATCAAGCGGCAATTATATTGTCAAAAGTTTTAATTAAATGAGGATACTGCTTAAGAGCATTCATTTCGTTTCGTTCAGAAAGTATGACATGCTTCCAGTTTAAAAAATACGTGGAGTCCAGCTTATTGATAAATTGCTTTAACGGTTTTTGATTTGCTAATAAACGAGCCATTTCTTTCAATAATATTTGAAAGCCTTTTTTAAAAGATTGAAATTTATTTGGATATGTTTTACAAAGAGATTTATATTCTCCTATAATGATACTTTCTTGAATTCTGCTTATCTTTCCTGTTAAAACTAATACATGAATACTAGTTTCAAAGCTTTGATGTTTACGTTGGTAAAGGAAATAGTTTTTGCACATTTCTCGAAAAACATTGCGAGCTGAAACGGGGTGCTCTTGGTGATAAGCAGAAACATTTGCAGCACAGCGGAATGTCGCACCGTTCTGATAAAGGCGATAACCGAGATCCCAATCTTCAAATCCCCAGCCTTTAAATCTTTCATCAAATCCGCCGACCTTTTGGAGAAGTTGTTTTGGAAGAGAAACAAAGCCACTAAAAAATAAAACCCAAGGTAGTTGATAGCCCGTTAAGTTCTCTCCATATTGTTTTATGATTTCCGGTAAATATGGTGATTTATACGATAAGAGGCGATATTTTCTTGTCATAATATCCTTTTTCGAGACTAATTGAATCATTTTATCTGTCTGTTCCTTTAAGTTAAGCATTGCTTTTTTTAAAGCTGCTTTCTTTAGCATAGAGTAAATATGCAAACGTTGTTTTTGTGTAAATTGAGGATAAACACACGTATAGACTCTTTTTTGATATAAGCCGCCCGATAAAACTAAATTCTTTTCTCTTTGATGAGCATTGTAATGGTTTTGGACAAAATCTGGATCGACAATCATTTCAGCGTCTAAAAAAACAATTATTTTTCCATTCGCATGTTTAATGCCTATATTTCTCGCTTTAGAACGTCCGCCATTCCTTTCGTTTCGAATATATTTGAATAAAAAAGCAGGTTTAAAGCTTTTAAGTGCTTGATGTGTTTCATCTGATGAACCATCATTTATAAAAATGACCTCCATTTTAGCGGAATTAAAAGTTTGTTTTTCCAATGAATAAAGTGTCAACAAATTTTGCGGATACCGATTATATGAAGGGATGATGATACTAATTTCTGTCACGATACAAGGCACTCCTTTTATCCCAATTGTTTTTATAGTGAGTTTAAATAGTCAAAAGCATGAACTAGTTGATTGAAAATTCCTAGCGATTTAATTGTATCCCGTTCATATTGAGTTGGTTTTTTTCTATAATAATTTTGTGGATTTTAAAAAATAAATTTGTTGCTGGCTTTCCTGCTAACAAATGACTTAAAGCTGTTTTTAATAAAATAGGAATCATTTCTTTAAAATTGTTAAAGCGATTAGGGTATTTTTGTTCTAATGCTTTATATTGTTTTAAAATCTCATGAACTTCTAAGCGGTTATATTTACCTAACAAAATAAATATAATGACTAGCACATCGATATGTGGATGTTTTTGTTGAAATAGATTGAAGTTTTTTAGTGAAGCTTTCCAATTATGATTGCTAGTTACAGGATGTTCTTGATGATAACTTGTTACATTTTGTTTAAAGGCAAATGCTGCTCCACATTTATAAAGTCGGTAGCCAAGCTCCCAATCTTCGAATCCCCATCCTTGGAGCGTTTCATCAAAAAAAAACCGCCGATTTTAGAAGTTCTTTTCGCACAGAAACATTTCCTGTTAAGAAAACCATCCAAGGCATTTGAAAACCAGTTAATTCTTCTCCGAATTTGGAAATTATCTTTCGGTCTACATGTAATTGAGAATAATAGGCTAGTTTTCGAAATTTAAGTGAATCAATATCTTCTTGAAAGATCATTTGTACTGCACGGTTAGTTTTTAGAAAGGTTTGATATCGTTTTAAATAAATATCATCAGATTCTACTAATTTTGCGATTCGCTTTAAATCTTTTTTATTAAGTTCTGGGAAAATAAATGAAAATAACGAGTAGTAGCCAAGTGAGCCCGTTATCACCTTTTTTTGATGGGCATGGTGATGATTGTAATGGTTTTGAACAAAATCTGGGTTGACGATCATTTCAGCATCTAAAAAAATAATAATTTCCCCAGTCGCTTTTTTAATCCCAATATTTCTTGCTTTTGATCGTCCGTTATTTTTCTCACAACGGATATAGTGGAATGAAAATGGCGGATGAAATGCTTTAACGATTTTTGACGTCAGATCGGTAGATCCATCATCGACAAAGATGACTTCCAGATTTGAAGGATTAAATGTTTGGTTTTGTAATGAAAAAAGGGTCAGTAAGTTTTGTGGATACCGATTATAGGAAGGGATGATCATACTTACTTTAATCCCCATTTAACCCCCTCCGATATCCATATATTTTATCGCTTTAGTTAAGTCCTCCAACGTTCCAATGTCTAAGAAGAGCTCTCCTTTCAGTGCACAAACTTTAAACCCTTCTTTCAAGGCAGCGCTAAATACATCTCCTAACACTAGTTCAGCTTTTTCGGAATAGTTGTGATGGTAATTAGTCAGAAAATGTTGGAATTTTGATTTCCATACAGCTATTCCCCAAGCGTAATCAGTGTCTGGCTTAATTTTCGGCTTATCAATAATTTTTATCACTTCAAGTTCTCCATCTTTTCCTTTTTGTACAGTTGTCATCCCAAGCTTAAACCATGCTTCAGTAGGAAAAACACCTAAAATAAGATCGATATTTTGTTTTTGTTTTATTTTCTTTACTAATTGTCTGAAAAGTGAATCAGGTTTAAAAAGAGTGTCTGGCATTCCAAACGTAATAACGTATTCTTCTTTCGGAAGCCAAGGAGATACTTTAACTAAAGCATCGACCATTCCTTTCGGTTCCGTTTGAATTAAATAGGAAAAGTTCATGTTAAACTGCTGACCGTTTAAATAATAAGACATAATGTCCGTTTTAGATTGATTGATGATAAAGAAAACTTCATCAGTTTCAGCCATCTTCAAAGACTTAACTAAATATTGTGAAACTGGACAAGGCCTAAGCTCTTCATTATATGATTGGTAACCGATAGGATACATTTCTTTTGAGAATGGCAAGGGGGCTAATCTCGTTCCTAGGCCTGCTGCTGGTATAATCCCAAACTGTTTCATTAGTATCACCTTTTTGTAGTTTTTAATATTAATTGTTGGAGAAACATAGCTAATTTACGATATTTTTTAATGGTTCGTAGCTTTTTAATTTCTAGTGATAAAGAAGGCGGTTGAAGTGTTTTACTTTTGCGACTATAGTGAATAAATAAAAGCAAACAATTCTGCTCAAATGATGGTGAGACAATCTTTTCTTTTATTGCATTTTTCATGTCTTGTAATAAACGACTTTTCTCGAAACCATCGATGAAATCGATAAAATAATACATAATTGGGTTTATTTCTGCGTGTTTTTGAATGATATAATGAATATTTTGATAACTGTCATCTTGTTGATTTGTAGAACGATCATGTTCTAAATGATAATTTTTTATCGACGGATCAACAATTCCTTTTAAGCCGCCTTTCCAAAGACGGTATCCCATCTCTTCATCTTCTCCGCCGTACCGTTTAAACTGTTCATCAAACAATCCAACTCGTTTTAAATGTTTTAATTTGACAGAACAGTTCATGACAATAAAATACATCCAAGGAAACTCAAATCCTTCTAAATTAGTTCCATAATACTCTTGAAATGATTCATAAAACTGTGCAAAAGCCTGTTTAGAGGAAGTTTTGAAAATTTGTTTGTTTTTAATCACAATCGGATTGATCGGTGGGAGATATCTTCCTTTTTTCTCATTGTAATTTTTGTTAATTTTATTCCAAAAGGAACCACAAACAAAAATGTTGTCATTTTTCTTATGATGCAAAACGTGTTTAGAAATAAAAGTTGGTTCTGCAATCATATCACTATCACTGAAAATAATGATTTCTCCAGACGCCGCTTTAATGCCGCTGTTTCGTGCACACGCTCTTCCTAAGTTTTTAACATGACGAATATATTTTAAATGATAATGAACATTTAATGTACGAATCATTTTATACGTTTCATCTGTAGAGCCATCATCGACGACAATGACTTCAAAATGCTCTTTTGGATAGTCTTGATCATGATATGAAGAAAGAGCTAAAAAAAGCCGTTCTTTCGCATTATAGGAAGAAAGAATAACACTAACCTTTTTCTGATCAGCTTCCATATAAGTAAAACCTCCTTATTTCCTCAGGAATTTCACTTATTCAACAAACATGAATTAAATCATAAATGCAGAATACCTCAGTTTACATTATGGTAAATCAACCAATATGGTGACAGCTAAAAAGGCGTAAAAAAATATATGATGAAGTGAAGAAAGCAGTAAACTTGGGTCCGGTTTTTTAACAAGGAGTGCATTTTATAATGTAGCTTTAGTAAATGGAGGGCTATATGATATAGATTTATTGATTTATATTGGGTTTATGGGATTTTCCGAACTCTTAGAGTTGAAGATTGATATTTGAATATTTGCATAAATCCATAAGAGCAATCATTCTCATGACAACTTGATCCTTAAAATTATTCTGTAGATAAATTTATATAGCAAGGAAATCAAAGTAATGAATGAGTATGATGTCAAAGGAATAAGCGGGAAATGAATCAAAAGAAGTTAACTGCTGTTTTTCATCTGAATACACATCATTCCACAGTGTTGAATTAACGAGAAGCAATTCTCTTATTCTGCTTGTATTTAGAAGCGGGACACTCTAATTTATTGAATCTTGAATGGTTAAATTGTATATTAATAACGACTGTGTCTTCTAATTGTTTCCAAAAATGAGTTGTTGAACAACGAATGCATTTTTCTTTTCCATACTTTTTTCCAGTTGTAGCTAGTATGTTAAAGTAGTTCGTGAGTAGTAATAAGTAAGGCGCATAGAAAATGCTATCTACAATCTAGGGGTTGATTTTATGTAATTTTGTGCAAAAAACGATTTACCTAACTGTCTCGTTTGATGATCACTTTCTTGTTTAATTGCTGATTATTAAAAAAATTCTATACTTTTTAAAAGTAATCGTAATATTCTCTGATAAAAGGTATTTTATTGAAATAACAATATGATAGTGGAGGAAATATATGTATCACCTAATAAGTACAATTCTTTATAGGTTAGTTAAATTATTTCGTTTATTGAAGGTTGAAGGTAAAAACTATGTTCCTACAAACGACAAATATGTTGTTGCTTGTACTCATCGAGGCTGGGTAGATGTTGTTATGTTAGCTTTAGCGGTATATCCTACCCAAGTGCATTTTATGGCAAAGAAGGAATTGTTCAATTCAAAGCTTGTAGATAAATTTCTTAGATCTATTAATGCTTTTCCTGTAAATAGAGAAAATCCCGGTTCAAGTACTTTAAAGATTCCTCTTAAACTGTTAAAAGAGGGTAAATGTGTTGGTATTTTCCCTAGTGGGACAAGAACAAGCGAAGAAGTCCCTTTAAAAAGGGGAGCAGTTACGATTGCCTTGAAAGGTCAAGTGCCGCTTGTACCTGCTTCATATTCCGGCCCAACTAAATTGTCAGATATTTTTAAAGGGAAGAAGGCGACTATTATTTTTGGTCCCCCGATTAAGGGTAATGATGAACTAAAAAAAGCTGAATTAATCGATGCTGCCTTGATCGAATTAAATAAAACTATGGAAGAATTACAAAAGAAAATAGAAAAAAGTGATGAAAAAATAGATGTAGAGTAATAGTAAGTTATTATTCTATTTAATAGTACGTCAAGAAAATAGACACAGATTTTTCTATCGCATTTTCGTTTGGTGACCTTCATAACAATTTTACAATAGAGAGTGATTTAAACGTTTTTATGAAGGTAAAATCAAACCGCAAAATTCCCATCCATTCGGTTTATAGTATCCCAACGTTGAAGGGATGTAGAAGAACTCGATTTATTCGAGCAAGTCGTTTGATACACTAGTTCACGTTTAAGAATACCGTGAAAAGATTCAATACAAGAATGTTTGGACAGCTCTATCTCTAGTTGGGATCATACTTCTTCACCTAGTCATGTAAAGTACTCTCGTTCACACCCACTTCTCTAGCCCCTTGATTACAGACTTATGATTTTCACTAATATCCTTTACCGTTTCAACTTTTTTACCATTATGTCTTGCCATACAGACACATCTCGTTATATTGATATATATATATCTACTTTTTAATCTAGCATTATTACTTGTTTTACAGGACATTAATAGTTAGTATATATTTTTTTCTTCCTATACAAGAGGGACAAAAAATATATGAGCAAGATAAATGAATTGTTGAGATTACGGTAATAATAAACTGAATGTTATCCTTTTTATATAGGGTACAATTTAGCATCTTCAGGCGAGGTGATTTCAGCATAGATGAAAGAAAGTCATGTGATACTATCGTCTAATGAAAGCAACAATATTATTTAATATCAATATAACTTTTTTCAGGGTGATATATTTGACTAGAGGGAATGAGCGACTTTTTCGTATTGAAAAAAACCATGAGGAAATGATTAACATTTTTACTTGCAAATAAAAAATAATCATGTTTCCATAGCTGACTAAACTACGGAATATATAATTTCTATACATATTTGTTTAAAAAATTTATAAACGGGTGTGAAGGAGTTGCTAACACTTTTCATTTGTTATAAGATTGTAATGAGAATAAAATGAGAATAGACAATTTTAGCTCGTTAGCTAAGGTTTGGATAAATTTTTTACGGAGGTATGACAATGTCAGGATCTACTTTAACGATTAAAGACCTTCATGTTGAAATTGAAGGAAAGGAAATATTAAAGGGTGTAAATCTTGAAATTAAAGGCGGAGAAATCCATGCGATTATGGGACCAAATGGTACTGGTAAATCAACTTTATCATCCGCTATTATGGGGCATCCAAAATATGAAGTAACGAAAGGTTCAATTACACTTGATGATCAAGATGTATTAGAGATGGAAGTTGATGAACGCGCTCGCGCAGGCCTTTTCTTAGCGATGCAATATCCAAGTGAGATTAGCGGTGTAACAAATGCTGACTTTTTACGATCCGCAATAAATAGCCGCCGTGGTGAAGGGAACGAAATTTCCTTAATGAAGTTTATTCGCGAAATGGATAAGAAAATGGACTTTCTTGAAATGGACCAAAACATGGCACAACGCTACTTAAATGAAGGTTTCTCAGGCGGTGAGAAAAAAAGCAATGAAATTTTACAATTACTAATGATAGAACCGAAAATTGCTATTCTGGATGAAATTGATTCCGGTCTTGATATTGACGCATTAAAAGTTGTTTCCAAAGGTATTAATGAAATGCGTGGCGATCAGTTTGGCTGCCTTATTATCACCCATTATCAACGTCTGTTAAATTACATCACTCCTGACCATGTACACGTCATGATGCAAGGACGTATTGTAAAATCAGGTGGACCTGAGCTTGCACAGCGTTTAGAAGCAGAAGGATACGATTGGATCAAACAAGAACTCGGTATTGAAGACGAAACAGTTGGGCAAGAAGCGTAAGTGTTAGGAGGGGTAAAATGACTATTGAAACGAAATTGCCATTTGATAAGGAGTATGTAGCTTCTTTTTCAAAGGAGAAAGATGAGCCTGCTTGGTTTACAGAGCTGCGTTTACAAGCATTGGAAAAAGCTGAACAACTGCCAATGCCAAAGCCGGATAAAACGAAAATAGATAAATGGAATTTTACACAGTTTAAAAATCATGTCGTAAGCAGCAATCGTTACGAAAGCTTAAATGAGCTTCCAGAACAATTAAAAATATTAATCGATGTCGACAAAGAATCAAAAAACTTATATATACAAAGAAATAATACGCCTGCTTATTTATCGTTATCACCTGAATTGCAAGAAAAGGGTGTTATTTTTACAGATATTTTTACAGCGATTCAACAGCATAGTGAACTAGTGCAAAAATATTTTATGAAAGACGGAGTAAAGGTTGATGAGCATCGTTTAACAGCTATCCATGCTGCACTCGTAAATGGCGGAAGTTTTCTCTATGTTCCTAAAAACGTTGAACTTACAGCTCCAATTCAAGCTGTATATATGATCGATAACAAAGAAGCAACGATTTTTAACCACGTTATCGTTGTAGCAGAAGATAATAGTTCAGTTACGTACGTCGAAAACTATGTTTCAACAGTTGAAGCAGAAGATGCAGTTGTAAACATCGTATCAGAAGTATTTGCGAATGCGAATGCGAAAGTTCAGTACGGTGCTGTAGACAGCTTAGCAACAGGAATGACAACCTATGTAAACCGTCGCGGAGTGGCTGGACGAGATGCTCGCATTGAATGGGCTTTAGGATTAATGAATGATGGTGACACAGTTTCTGACAACACAACAAATTTAGTCGGTGATGGCTCTTACGGAGATACAAAGACTGTCGTTGTTGGTAAAGGTGAACAAACGCAAAACTTTACAACTACTATTATTCACCATGGTAAAAATTCAGAAGGTTATATTTTGAAACATGGTGTCATGAAAGATAGTGCCTCTTCAATTTTTAACGGGATTGGTAAAATTGAGCACGGTGCATCTAAATCAAATGCCGAACAAGAATCTCGTGTTTTAATGTTAAGTGAAAAGGCTCGCGGTGATGCAAACCCGATTTTATTAATTGATGAAGACGATGTAACAGCAGGTCATGCAGCGTCTGTCGGACGTGTTGACCCAGTTCAACTATATTACTTAATGAGCCGCGGAATAGAGAAATCTGAAGCAGAGCGCTTAATTATTAAAGGCTTTTTAGCTCCAGTCGTTAATGAGCTTCCAATTGAAGGCGTTAAAAAGCAGCTCATCGAAGTAATCGAAAGGAAAGTTAAATAATGAATATCAAAGATATTCGTAAAATGTTTCCGATATTAGCTCAAGAGGTGAATGAGAGTCCGCTTGTTTACCTTGATAGTGCTGCAACTTCCCAAAAGCCAATTCAAGTGATTGAAGCGGTAAATAATTATTATAAAACTTATAATTCAAATGTTCACAGAGGCGTTCATACGTTAGGAACAAAGGCAACTGACGGCTACGAAGGCGCTCGGGAAAAGGTACGGAAATTTATTAACGCTAAATCAACTGAAGAAGTCATTTTTACAAGAGGAACAACGACAGCAATTAATACAGTTGCAGTAAGCTATGGAACAGCAAATGTTTCTGAAGGTGATGAAATTGTAATCTCTTATATGGAACATCATAGCAATATCATCCCTTGGCAGCAATTGGCGAAAAAGACCGGTGCAACGCTTAAATATGTTCCGCTTCAAGAGGATGGAACGATTTCTCTTGATGACGTCAAAAAAGTAGTGACTCATCATACGAAAATTGTTTCGATTATGCACGTTTCTAATGTTCTTGGCGTTGTTAATCCAATTAAAGAGATCGCAAAAATTGCCCACGCTCATGGAGCAATGATGGTTGTCGACGGCGCCCAAAGTGCCCCGCATTTGAAAGTGGATGTACAAGATTTGGATTGTGATTTTCTCGCATTTTCTGGTCATAAAATGTGTGGACCAACAGGGATTGGGGTACTCTATGGTAAAAAGCATTTGTTAGAAAGTATGGAGCCAGTTGAATTTGGCGGGGAAATGATAGATTTTGTTGATTTATATGAGTCTACTTGGAAAGAACTCCCTTGGAAGTTTGAAGGCGGAACGCCGATTATTGCCGGAGCAATTGGTCTCGGGGCAGCAATTGACTTTTTAGAAGACATTGGTCTTGATACAATTGCTGAGCATGAACATAAACTTTCGGCTTACGCTTTAGAAAAAATGTCAGCAGTTGAAGGTTTGACAATATATGGACCAAAAGACCCTGCAAAACGTGCTGGACTCGTTACGTTTAATCTTGATGATGTTCACCCACACGATGTAGCGACTGTATTAGATGCAGAAGGGATTGCCGTACGGGCTGGCCACCATTGCGCACAACCGTTAATGAAATGGCTAAATGTATCAGCAACAGCTCGCGCAAGCTTCTATCTGTACAACACAGAAGATGAGATTGACAAGCTCGTTGAGGGACTTGTCAAAACAAAGGAGTATTTCAGCGATGTCTTTTAAAAATCTCGATACCCTTTATCGTCAAGTTATTATGGATCACTATAAAAATCCCCGCAATAAAGGGGTGCTTGAAGAAGGTTGTTTAACTGTCAATATGAATAACCCAACTTGTGGTGATCGAATTCAGTTAACGATGAAGATTGAGGATAAAAAAGTAATGGATGCAAAGTTTGAAGGAGAAGGCTGTTCCATTTCTATGTCATCAGCTTCCATGATGACACAAGCAATAAAAGGAAAAACAGTAGAAGAAGCTTTAAAGCTGTCTGCGATTTTTTCAGATATGATGCAAGGTAAAGAATATCACGAAGACGAGATTGATTTTGGTGATATTGAAGCATTACAAGGTGTTGCTAAATTTCCAGCCCGCATCAAATGTGCAACTTTAGCGTGGAAGGCTATGGAAAAAGGGGTTAAGGAAGAGCATTAAAAATTGAATGCGGAAAAAACAATCCGCTTAAAAAGAATGGAGGAATACGACGATGGCAAAAAAAATGCCGGAGATCGGTGATTATAAATACGGTTTTCATGATAAAGACGTCTCCATCTTCCGATCTAAGCGTGGATTAACGCGGGAAATTGTCGAGGAAATTTCACGCATGAAAGAAGAGCCGCAATGGATGTTAGACTTTCGCTTAAAATCTTTAGAGCATTTTTATCATATGCCAATGCCTCAATGGGGCGGCGATTTATCAGGGTTACACTTTGATGAGATTACGTACTATGTAAAACCATCAGAGCGTTCTGAAAAATCATGGGACGAAGTGCCAGAAGAGATTAAGGCGACTTTTGATAAGCTTGGGATTCCAGAAGCTGAGCAAAAGTATTTAGCAGGAGTATCAGCACAGTACGAATCTGAAGTTGTTTACCATAATATGAAAGAAGATCTGGAAGCACAAGGAATTGTATTTAAAGATACAGATTCTGCATTAAAGGAAAATGAAGACATATTCCGTGAACATTGGGCAAAAGTAATTCCGCCTACAGACAATAAGTTTGCCGCTTTAAACTCAGCAGTTTGGTCAGGAGGATCATTCATTTACGTCCCGAAAGGCGTGAAAGTAGATACTCCGCTGCAAGCTTACTTCCGAATTAATTCGGAAAATATGGGACAATTTGAACGGACACTGATTATCGTTGATGAAGGAGCACATGTTCACTACGTAGAAGGCTGTACAGCGCCAGTATATACGACAAACTCGTTACACAGTGCAGTAGTTGAAATTATTATTAAGAAAAATGCTTACTGCCGTTATACAACAATCCAAAACTGGGCAAACAACGTCTTCAATCTTGTGACGAAGCGTGCAGTCTGCGAAGAAAATGCAACAATGGAATGGATTGACGGAAATATTGGTTCTAAGCTGACGATGAAATATCCTGCAGTTATTTTAAAAGGCGAAGGTGCCCGCGGTATGACATTATCAATTGCGATCGCAGGAAAAGGCCAGCATCAAGACGCAGGAGCGAAAATGATCCACTTAGCACCAAATACTTCTTCAACAATCGTATCAAAATCAATTTCAAAACACGGCGGTAAAGTAACATACCGCGGAATCGTTCACTTTGGCAGAAAAGCCGAAGGCGCTCGTGCTAATATCGAATGCGATACGTTAATTATGGATAACGAATCCACTTCTGATACGATTCCATACAATGAAATTTTAAACGATCATATTTCATTGGAGCACGAAGCAAAAGTATCAAAAGTGTCAGAAGAGCAGCTGTTCTATCTCATGAGCCGCGGCATCTCTGAACAAGAAGCAACCGAAATGATCGTCATGGGCTTCATCGAACCATTTACAAAAGAATTACCAATGGAATATGCAGTTGAAATGAACCGTCTGATCAAGTTTGAGATGGAAGGTTCAATCGGTTAATCGCTTAATAACCCCGTCACATCAACTTTTGTGGCGGGGTTATTTTTGGTGCGCCCGGCATGGGTTATAACTTGGTGGTGAAAGTCCACTACAGGCTTGGCAGTAGGAACTGTTAGCTGAAAGCAAGGGTGTCCATTGTGAAATGGAATCTGAAGGAAGCTGGAAGCAAACTCCTGAACTGACGAACAGAAACTGCATACAAGGCTGACTTGGAATTGGACGAGTCTGCCAAACATGACAAAGTCCGATACTGCACGAGTTCCATACAGTAAATGCAGCGGTTACATGGGAGGAAAGTTATAACTCTTACCTGGGGAGGTCTCACAAGGGTTATTGAATTAACAATGGTATTAGTGATAATCCAATGAATTGTGAGGAGTCAGCAGACGCCATAGTAGTTTCTAAGGAAATGAAGGGCTGAACAATCTTAAATCTTGAAGAACAAGGAGGTGCAGACATCACCCCCCCTAAACACAGAAAATCATCATGGCATTTGCCAGAGAGATGACTACCTATGAAGAGATACGTTGGAAACGGAAGGGTACATAGGAGAGTGTAGAGATGTCGCATGGATATGAAGAAACAAGATGGTATCAACTTAAAGGATGATATAAAAATTTAATACTAGTCATAAAGAAAAACGCCATTTCGATCACTTTCTTTCAAAACGATGTTGCATTCGCAGATCGCGTAATTGTTTTTGTTTTGATTGAACCTATTCAAGTAATCGACTTGCAAAAAGTATACCATGTGATAAAAAGTCATCTCTGGCTTCTATCATTTTTGATTACATTTCTTGAGAATGTAAAAAGTTTTGTGTAATTGGTTAAACTTACCAACTAAGGAGATGATCAATTATGCAAAACAAAACAAACTTATTAGCGAAGGAATTAGCCAAAGACTGCCGTACAGTTGAAGATATTCAAGGAAAATTAAAGGAACTTTTTAAGGAAACCATCCAACATGTCTTTGAAGCAGAAATCGATGATCAATTGGGCTATGCCAAGCATGATAATGCAGGTGACCACTCTGGAAACAGTCGTAATGGCTATAGTAAAAAAACAATTAAAACTAAATTCGGCAATGCTGAATTAAGCATTCCAAGGGATCGAAAAGGTGAATATGAACCACAGATTATCAAGAAATATGAAACAACCGCCAACGGATTGGAAGATCAAATTATTGGTCTTTACTCCAAGGGAATGTCAACGAGGGACATTGAAGACCAGATGAAAGACCTGTATGGGATTGACATCTCACCCGCAATGGTAAGCAAGGTGACCGATAAGATTATGCCTTTGATAGCTGAGTGGCAATCCCGGCCATTGGATAGGGTTTATCCTATCGTATTCCTAGATGCCATTCACTTCAAGGTCAGGAAAGAGAACCGAATAGTAAATAAAGCTGCCTATAGTGTTTTGGGGATTAATCTGTCGGGCCATAAAGAAATCCTTGGAATATGGGATTGGGGAGAACGAAAGTGCAAGTTTTTGGCTAGGCGTCTGTAATGACCTGAAAAATAGAGGGGTGCAGGACATCCTCATCGCCTGCAAGGATAACCTTTCGGGCTTTTCTGAGGCGATTCATTCTGTCTTTCCACAAACAGATATTCAGCTGTGTGTCATCCATCAGATTCGTAATTCCATGAAATATGTATCGTATAAAGAACAAAAGGCTGTCATGGCAGATTTAAAGAAAGTCTATCAAGCGCTCACTTTGGAAGAGGCAGAACTTGAATTCTCCAACTTCAATGAGAAATGGGGTAAGAAACACCCGATCATTATTAAATCCTGGGAGGCCAACTGGTTGGAACTTACTGCTTACTTTAGCTACCCTGCAGAGATTAGAAGACTCATTTATACAACCAATACGATAGAAGGCTATCACAGACAGCTTAGAAAAGTCACAAAAACGAAAACAGCTTATCCAACTGATGAGTCCCTAAAGAAGATTATCTATTTGGCAACAATGGAAATTTCAAAGAAGTGGACTATGCCGGTAAGGGCATGGAAAGAATGTATATCACAATTAGCCATTATCTTCGAAGACAGAATTAAAGATGAACTGATCATTTAAGGATTGGGCTACCGCCCAATGGGTTTTTCGCTTTTGGTTCTCCCAAAAAGGAAACAAAAAAAGAGGAACAGATTGTCCCTCCCTTTTTGGCAGAATCCCATTAGGTGCTCGGGTTGCTCCCCAGCATTGCCCTATCCCCCTAATGAGCAAGAGCACTGTTAAAAGTATCGCCATGGCTATTGTAAAAAATTCCAATTACACAAAATAATTTATACTCCCCATTTCTTCTTCCATCTAACACTTCATTCATCTCTCTAAATTTTCCGCAATATAAGTCTCCCAAATATTAATCCCTTTTAAAACTGCAATAACAATTGAATGGCAGTAATAAAGACAGCACTTGCCAGTGGGATTGTTCTAAATAATTTCAATCCCGTTGAGGTTGTATGAATCGTTTCTAATGGATCTTTTGTTGGTGATGCGACATAACGAATAAATCGTTGCCACCTCGTTTGTTTCATAGAAAGCTTTTCTTTAGGTATGACCACGGTGTATTCATCTAATCTCTTCTTCAACGTCTCTTCAGTTGTGAATTCATCCTTCAGCATGAAAATCCTCCTTTAATGCTTCCTTTAATAATTTTATCGCATGATGTAACCTTGATTTTACAGTACCGAGCGGAATTGATAAAATTTGTGCAATTTCTTCTTGTGGTAAATCCTCATAATAAGCAAGTAAAATGACAGCACGATGCTTTTCATTTAAATTGGCAATCGCTTGTTGTACGGCCATTTTCTCATCTGTAGAGAACGTTTGTGTCGAAACAGGTACTAGAAATGGTAAAATGGCACGCCATCTTTTTCGGCGGTTTAATTTGTTGATAAGTAAACGGTAAGCAATTTGAAAGATATATGTTTTAACTGTTCCTTTGTTACTGTCGAAATCGTTTTTCTTTTTTTGAAGGACTTCAAATGCATCATGGACTGTATCAATACTTAGCTGTTCTTCCTGTGTATAGCGATATAAAAAGCAATAGAGCGGCTCATGCAATCGCTCGTATAGTATCGCAAATCCCTCAGCATCGCCTAGTTGATAGGCTTTCATCCACTCCTCATTGGTTTTCATCATTCGTATCCTCTAAGTGAACCTTAATAGACTTTAACGTCAAAGAAACACGTGAAATGAGATACACAATTGTGACAATGACCCATGCTTGCGATTGATTCGTAAAAAACTGAACAAACGGGTTTTCAATCGTTTTCCCAAAGGACAGCAACATATTTAATACTTGTACACAAATAATCGTATAAATTGCTATAACAAGTGTTAATGTATCAAAAACATTCCAACGTAAAAAGATAGTTGTCTTTTTAAAATTAATTTTCCGGTTTTCCCTTATAACATATTTGCGATCTAATGGTATAACAATCATTAATATAATGACACTCCATAATCCCGTTACAATCAAAGATATAGTCCAGCCAATGTCCATACATAATCACCTTTTGTTATATATTTTTTTCGCACCTATAAAAAGTACAATACTAAGTAAGATTAATATAAAAATATATTGATAAAACGGTAACCAAGTACTTTCGGTTAAATTCAATTGAAAATGTAAAGTATCATTTAAATACAACATTGGATTCCAGATTAGAAATAAATAATAATCTTGTGGATTATTATTACTTATAGTTAAAAATAAAGAGGGCATTGTAATCGAAAACATAAATATGATTAAAATAGGTACTAACATACTTTGCGCAACTTTTCCGTTTTTAAAAAGCCCAGCTAATATAAAACTTAATGGATAAAGTGCTAGTAAAACAAAATTACAAATCAGTATGATAGCGATGAATGATTGCAACGAAATCGGTATTAACATCGCATAGCCAGTTAAAAGAACAATAAGTAACAAATTCATCAATAAAAAAACGCCAACTCCCATACCTAAATAGTAAGTAAATGAAGAAATGCCTGTTCGCTTTAACCAATTAAATGTTCTGTTCGCTTTTAAGTCAGCTAGATAAATTGTAGCACTTGAAAATGAAAAGGAGAAAAGTAACAACATAATCGAAATCGGTAAAAACTGTCCCTTAATCATATAATCCAATGTTTCTGGGCTATTTCCTAAGAAAATTTTACATACCCAAGAGCAAATAATAAAAATAACAGTTGATAATAAATTTCCTATCAGCATTCCTGAATTCCGGCTATTTTCTAACATATAACTGCGTGCAATTTGTCCAATCATCCTACTTTCCCTCCTAACAGTTGCCCTGTCACTTCAAAATAAATTCCTTCAATTCCGGGGAATATAGTATTTTGATATTTCATCTTTAGTTCATCTCTCTTCCCCTGTTCAACTATTCGTCCATTTTTCAAAATATAAATGTAATCAAATAATTCTTCAAAGCCAGCCACTTCATGACTAATCAAAATAAATAATTTATTTTCTTGCTGCAGTTGCATTTTTAAAAAATAAAGAAATTGTTTTTTCTTCGTTAAATCTAGATCAGCAAAAGGCTCATCTAATAATATAATTGGTTTGTTTAATAGAAATGCTAAAATGATGGAAACGGCTTTACGTTGTCCACCTGAAGTATTTTTCATCAAAATATTCTCAAATGATGTAATGCCTAATAATTCATAAAGCTCCTCCACATCAAATGGATTAACTATTAACCGCTGAAATAATTGAATAACTTCTCGTACTTTTAAATGTGGGAAACTATCAAATGATTGATACTGTAAAGCCACCATTTCATGTAGATTTAATGATGAATGATCTAGATAGATTGAACCATTATCATATTCTTCGTCACCTGCGATACATTTTGCTAACGTTGATTTCCCAGCACCATTCTCTCCTAACAACAAATAACATTGACCCTCCTCAAATGTTGCAGAAATACCATCTAGTACAGTCAATTTGCCATATTTTTTTACGAGATTATTCAAATGCAATGTCATCATAAGCCCCTCCCGATTTGACGTTTCATTAACTATACAAACAGATAAGGTGAAAAGTTCATTTAATTTTAAAAAAAATCCAAAATAAATAGTAATAAAATTATTTGAGGAAAAATATTGCTATCCAAAGCTATTTTTTGGCGGAAAATATAACTTTTCTAAAGAGGTTGTGGAGTGATGAATGTCTATAGAGATGAGGAATAATGGGATGCCTCAATTCCAAGATGAGCTTCAAATAATACTAACTCGATATAGTTAAACAACAGGGTTCGGTTCGGAAGTACAAAACACAAAATCACTGACTAATAGTATTCAAACTGGCAAAAAAATCGCGTGCTAATTAGCATATAGCACGGAGGCGAAAGCGAATAGAACAGGTGTTCATGAGCTTACAACGAAGAATGTCTGCCCCCCATAATTTCATGACCAATGATGAAGAAAGGAACTTTGAACAATATTTACTGAATAAATAACATTTAGGAGGGATTTAATATGAAAGAGGCAGATGCATTTCCCGTGCTTGAAACTGATAGATTGATTTTAAGACAAGTAACCAGCGATGATGCGAACAGCCTACTAAAGTATTTGTCTGATATTGATGTAATGAAATACATTGGATTAGAACCATTTAAGTCCATTGATGACGCATTGGATGAGATTTCGTGGTATAAGTCAATTTTTGAAAAGGGAACAGGGATTAGGTGGGGAATTTCATTAAAGGAGCAAGATGAGATAATCGGTAGTTGCGGTTTTCTTAATAGGGTTGCAGAACATTATCGTGCTGAACTCGGGTTTGAGTTAAGTAAGGAACACTGGGGGAAAGGAATAGCAAGTGAGGCTATTAAGAATGTTATTTGTTATGGATTTGAACAGATGAATTTACAACGGATAGAAGCGTTAATAGAGCCTCCTAATTTACCATCACAAAAAGTAGTTGAACGACAGGGATTTATAAGAGAAGGGCTCTTGAGGAGCTATGAGTATACTTGCGGTAAATTCGATGATTTATATATGTATTCAATGCTAAAACAAGATTATCAAGAACGCTAATGTTGGAAAAGCATCTTCTGCAATCGGGCGTGATTGTTGAACAAAAAAATCCTTATTTTTTTGGAATCGGCATTTTAACTTCAATGGGGATTTACGTTAATGAGGATCATGATCCTAAGATATAAGCAAAAAAAGGTGATATTTTTTTCGAAATATAACTTTAATGAATGGTTAAATTTACTTAAGTCCTGAAGATGCTAAGTTGTTCAATTCCTCTAAAAGATTTAAATAAAAAATAATCTTATACTCAAGATAGTTAATATTACCTATGATGCTTATCAGAATTATTATTTTTCCATATCAAAAATATGAACCTTGAGAAATAATAAATCGATCCAGCCAAAGTTCAATCTCAGCCACTTCTCAAGGAATAATCGGATCAGCCCATATAAGATAGTCTATTTTTTAATTTCGGCATTTGCTGGAATCAACGATTAACTACTCAGTTTCATCATATCCTATTGGATAATAATTATCTGGCATATCAAGCAATTGACTTGGTTTCATTTTATCCAGACTATACAAATGCATTCCCCCACCATATTCTCCTTCAAACATTTTCCGTCCATTATGAATCAATAAAAATTTTTAAAGGTCTATCGGTATTTTTAAGTTTGTTTCCTGTTCAAAACTTAAAATTTGTTCTTGAGAGGCTGGTTCATTAAAAGTACATTTAACGGTTGATATATATCCTTCATTTCTTTGAATGATTAAGCTTGAATTTTATTAAGTCTCTGTTTTAAACCTTCCAATTGTAGATTCAATAAATGCTTCTCTACCTCTTTTCAAAGATGTTGTCATAGCTTAACCACCATGGAGTAACCATAAGTTATTTCTAGTATACATATTTCTGTATCTGAAAATAGAGCTTTATAAGGAATAAGCATTCACTTTTTACAATGGGGGTTATTTAAAGGCTACATCATGGAAGCTAGCACATATCTGGCACAATAGATAGAAGGAAAACTATTCCTTAATAATTTTACTACTTGATACATATTACGTATAGCGATATAGTAACATTATACTATGTGGTGCGTAATAAACAGGTTATATTTAATCCCATTTTGGTCAGCTACTTTAGGAGGTGTTAAAAATTGAAGAATGGTATACAAGATTCTCCATTAACAGAAACAGCCTTACTTATTTTGTTAGCTATGTACAAACCAAATCACGGTTACGGTGTCATGCAATTTATAGAGAAGAAGACAAATGGCAGAGTTATTTTTGGTCCTGGAACATTATATGGAGCGATTAATAATCTTGCAAAGAAAAAGTGGATTACTCAATGTGCTGGCGCGGAAGGGGAACGAAAAAAGGTGTATGTTATCACTGATTTAGGAAAGGTACAAGTTCAACTAGAGCTGGAAAGAATGAAAGAAGTTTACAAGATAGGATTAGACATAACAAGCATAGGAGGAATGGACAATGACCAAAAAGTTTAGAATTTTTATGAGTCCTATTGAAGGACAAGAAAAATGGTTAAATGATAGAGCGGCAGAAGGCTTAAAGCTCTTCAAAGTTGGCAGATTTTTTTATGAGTTTAAAAAATGTAAGCCTGGACAATACCAATATGCTGTCGATTATATTGGAAACTTTTCAAATAAACAGAGAAAAGACTATGAAAGGTTCCTTGATGAAATGAGGATTTGTTACTATGAAAAACCATTGAATCTTGGACAATTTTCTTTAGGTCGAGTGAAGTATCGCCCATATGCAAATCGAGGGGGTAAGTTAGCTACCTCTGGAAGAATGATTGATAGAGAACTTTTAATTTTAGAAAGAGAAAATAGTGGAAAGCCTTTTACAATCTTCACCAATGTGAAAGATAAAATTGCATCATTAAAAGAAAGGAAGAAACCTCATTATTATTTGTTAATTTTTATCCTATTTATGGAATTGTACATTAATTTTGTCGGTGATTCACTGATTGATATTTCTTACTTGAGCAATCGAAATAGTCATTTCCCAAATGATCTTATTCTATCAATTTTATTTGGGGGTGTCGGACTCATTCCCATAGTAAGATTATTTCAGTTGTCTCTATCGATAAAGACACTAAAGGAAAAAGAAGAAATTCATGAGTGAAAATGAGGATTTACCTTAAAATAGTAAATGTTAATAAAAATGTACCCACTAGCATTGCATAAATATAGTTAGGATTTTATGTCAATATATTTCTTCAGTTTGAACCATAAAGACAAGACCTAAATCAAGGTGGCACTGTCTATTTGATGATAATTATCCCGAGGTGAGAACAACAAGATTCTTTTACGGACTAGAGCGACCATCAAACTTTCGTGTCCAAACAGAGTTTCCAATTTGCTCTCTTTAACCAGGGAGTGTTCGCTTTCACTATCAATAAAAAAGGTCGATTCATTCTTGCTCATCTATTTTCTCGCGAATTTGGTGCCTTTTTTAATATTTCAATCACCTGCTTTAAACGGAGGTTTTCCTTTTGGATCGCTTCCACATCAGATACAGTTAAGTAGATTTACTTTTTATCAGTACAATTAAGTAATTGGTTTTCAAGCAAAATAATCACTATTGAATTAATATTTTAGCTAAGAGTGGTTATTGAGGAAGTAACATAAATAAACGCTCTACTTCCAAAAAATAGATAAGTTTACTTTACTAAGCAGTTTGGTTAGGGATAGGGTTGCCCAATAAGTCCTTAAAATAAAGCGAGTGAAAAAAGGTTTTTTTTCTTCACTCGCTTTTGTACGAAATCGAACCTTTTTAATGAGCAAATCCATCATTTCACCCAATATCAACACCTGCCTCAATCATACAGACAATTAAAATATCTCTTGCATAAAGTAGTAGCATTCGTTACAATTTAACTAATCAGATTAGTTAAAAGGTTAATTTGATTAGCCTAATATAAAAATGAACTGGAGGTTATTATGAAGATCATAAAAGAGGGTGTTGTTTATCAGCTCGTTTTTCTTCCGCATTTTTTTCCTGTAAATTGTTATTTAATTGAAGAAGATAAAGAATTAACATTAATTGATACTGGTTTGCCTAATAGTTATAAAGGAATTATCCAAGCCATCAAGATGATCAAAAAACCACTTACAAATATTATACTTACCCATGCACATGCTGATCACGTCGGTTCTTTAGATGTACTCAAAAAAAAATTCCCCCATGTCTCTATTTTGATATCTATCCGGGATAGCCGTTTATTAATGGGGGATATTAGTTTAGATCAAAATGAACCACAAACTCCGATAAAGGGAGGGATACCGAAAAATATTCAAACAAAGCCGACCCATTTACTAACAGAAGGAGATTCAATTGGTTCCTTAGAAGTAATCAATACACCGGGACATACACCAGGTTCCATCTCACTTCTAGAGACACGAACTCATAGTATTATTGTTGGTGATGCCCTTCAAACTCGTGGCGGAATTGCGGTAAGCGGACAAATAAAGCCCTTTTTCCCATTTCCGGCATTTGCCACTTGGAATAAACAACTTGCGATTCATAGCGCAAAGAAAATTTCACAATTATCGCCAAAATTATTAGCTGTAGGGCATGGCATGATGATCAAAAATCCTAAAAATACGATGCAAAAAGCTATTGCCCAAGCAGAAAAAATATGTTAATAAAGGATGTTTATTAAATGTCTCAAAAAAAACCCCGACTTCATTTACAAAATATTATTCAAACAGCTGCTGAAATAGCTGACAAAGAAGGAATAGAAGCTGTAACAATGGCTTATCTAGCAAAACGGTTAGCGATTCGCCCTCCATCCCTATACAATCATATTGATGGCATAACGGAACTCCGGGAAAAATTAGCGGTTTATGGATTAAAAAAACTTTACGATAAACTTGCAGTGGCTACCATTGGAAAAGCAAAAGATGAAGCAATTTATGCCTTTGCAAATGCTTATTTATCTTTTTCTCGTTCACATCCTGGATTATATGAATTAACCTTGAGTGCTAATTTGGAAAATGAAGAACATATATTAGCAGGCAATAAGATAATCGATTTAATTTTAAAAGTATTAAATGGATATCATTTAGAAAAAGAAACAGCTCTTCATGCTGTTCGAGGATTACGTAGTATTTTACATGGATTTTCATCACTTGAACAAAAAGGAGGATTTAAGTTAGCGCTAGACTTAAATCATAGCCTCCATTTATTAATTGATAGTTTTATCCTTGGAATAAATAGATATGCTACAACAAAAATCATAAAGCGATCACCTTTATGGTGATATTTTCAGTTGACAGTTCCACCCTTTGCTAAAACAAATTCTTCATCTTTTTTCTGCTGTAGTTAAGTAATGGATCTGAATAAGTAAGTCCAATGCATAATTTGTGAAAATGGCTCCCCCGCAAATGTATTTTTTTCAGTTCCGATGTCATGCTCCTCACCAGTAATATTAAGAATAAAAACGTCACAAAGTGAATAGAGGGACTGATCTCTGTTTATACTCATATGAATTTTATTTTTTAATAACGATTAGGTTTTTTAAAACTTTTTAAATTTATTTAATGCTGGTGGTTAAGAGTATATTTTAAACTTTTATAGAATAAATCAAGGGGATTTGGCTCTTTTTCTATACATTTACCGAGAAGAAGAAAAACAGTCGTAAAATTGACGGAATTTTCGGTGAATCCAATAAGTAGGGATTGGAGAGACGTTTGCATCGATGATTCAATGTACGTCATTTTTTTAAAAAATAGGTGAGGGTATGCTTCAAATTTTAGATAAAGAGTTAGAAGAATATATGGTATATTACGTGATTTATGAGAATTATGGCGAAATAATGTATGTACTTGGTATAGTATTTTTAGCAATTGGCTTAGTTTCCTTATTAGTATTATTGTTAATATTTTCATATCGTTTATTAAAAGGAAAAAAGAGTTTAATCAAGTGGTTTATATTATTAGGAACTTTATTTTTTATGACACTAGTTTTATTGCAAATGTTTAAAGTTCTTTAAAAAATGGGCCTTAAAATTATATAGAATTTCTGAAAAATACATATTATGATGGGAAAGTATAATCTAATAATAACACTATAAAATAGGTCAATAGCGACTTTATGTCACTATTGACTATGTTTTTTATTGCCAACTTATACAATTAACAATTTATTTTCAATCCATCTTAACTGCTAAATAAATTGATGATAAATCTTTCAATACTATATTTTTAATATTAATAACAGATATAAATAATCAATAGGTCATTGTAATAAATTAAATACTCTTCTGATATTTCAATGAAAATTGCTTGATTGTCTTCTTTTTTTATCAAGTATTGATTACATCCAGCAAAGTCCTTTTGTATTTATTACCACTATACAAATATTCCTTAAACAAACTAAAAAAATATTATAAAAACCCAATTTTATTTTATACTTATATTATTACTAGCAGTTCTATTATGATTTAAACTGTAGTTTAATATTGCAATAAAAAGGAGTTACATATGTTTACACAATTAGAAATTGCGACAATAAAGAATAAGGCACATCAAATTGAGAAAGCAGGTACATTGCCAGCAGATATTTTACAGCTCATTTATGAGAAAAAATTATTTAAATTATTTTTACCAGCTGAACTCGGGGGAAAACAGCTTGAATTGTTAGAGGCACTGAAAGTATTCCAAAAATCTGCTGCTATTGATGGGAACTTTGGATGGTTGGTGACGATAGGTTCGGGTGGGAATATATTTAGTCCATATATAGAGGAAAATGTTTGCGAAATATTGTTTCGTCCAAAAACGGCAGTTATTGCCGGAAGTGGATATCCAACAGGGAGAGCAATAAAGACGGATAATGGATATAACGTCTCAGGTCAGTGGAAATATTGCAGTGGGGCAAATTATGCTACTGTATTTACAGCGAATTGTTTTGTCGAAGTGGATGGTGTTTTAACGGATAAAATAATTAGTTGTATTTTAATGCCTGAGCATGTTCAAGTTGTACAGGATTGGGATGCTTATGGTTTAAAGGCAACTGGAAGTCATACGATCAAAGTTAATAATGTGTCGATTTCTAAGAATTTCACCTTTAGCTTATTTGAACAAAAAAGTGACTATGCTGGAATCGTTAATTCGTTTCCGTTCCTCTCATTTTCTGAAGCCTCATTTACAGCTATTTGTCTCGGAATTGGGGAAGATTTTTATCGAGAGGCTAGAGAAGTTATCGAACGTAAAAAAGTTGAGTCGTTAAAAAATGATTCCGATCGCTATGAACTGATGGTAAATATAATTGAAGAAAAGTTTACTGCATTCAAGCAAGCGGAAAAACAATTTTATTCCATGGTAAGCAAGACTTGGGGGAAACATCAGCAAGGTGAAGTTTTGAGCGAACGAAATCTCCAACAATTTACTGCAGTATGTAAAAATAGTGTAAGTAATATCATTGACAGTGTAAATGCTTTAATTCGTTATTTTGGGATGGAAGCTGTGAAGGAGTCTGCTCCATTAAATCGAATATGGCGGAATTTATATACCGCTGGACAGCATATCTTTTTAACGCCGTAGAATGTTTTACAGCTTGTATTTTACATTCTAAAATGAAGAGAGACGGGATTTTGATTGCAAGCATCATCCGTCGTATTTTGTCAACATTTGTTTACTCTCTCCCCCTCACATAGCCTCCGTTGGTTGTGCTATGATGATAACATGGAGGTGGATGCAACTTGCTTGTCATTCATTTATAAAGCTAAAAGAAATGTCATCACACATTTTTATATTTAATGGATATAAGTTATTTTAGAATATTATAAAATCGAAATTGTACGATAAAAGGACTGATAAGATGGAAGTCGTTCATATATATCATACAAATGATTTACATAGCCACTTCGAGGATTGGAAAAAAATTGAAGCCCTTTTGTTAGAGCGTCGAAAGTGGCATTAGGAAGCTGGAGATGAAGTTTTTGTTTTTGATATCGGCGACCATATGGATAGATGGCACCCCTATTCAGATGGTACAAAGGGAAAAGGGAATGTTGAACTGCTTAATCGAGCAAATTATGATGGAGCAACAATAGGAAATAATGAAGGGATTACGCTGTCACATGATGATCTTAACGAGATGTATAAAGCAGCTTCCTTCCCTGTTATCGTTGCAAATCTTTACCATGAAGATGGGAGTAGACCTTACTGGGCAAAGCCTTATCATATTTACACAACAAAAAAAGGTACACAGATTGCTGTCGTTGGTTTGACCGCTTTTTTTTCGCTTTTTTATGAGCTTCTCCACTGGAAATTAACTGATCCACTTGAAGAATTAAACAGACAAATTAAGTATTTAAATGATCGTGTAGATGTGATTATTTTACTTTCTCATTTAGGAATCGATCATGATGAAAAAATAAGCGAAATGTTTCCTGAAATTGATGTAATATTAGGAGCTCATACTCATCATATTTTTCATAAAGGGAAAATGGTTCATCAAACATTGCTTGGTGCCGCTGGGAAATTTGGTCACTACATCGGACATATGACGTTAACAATTGATGATCAATTTAAAAAAGTGACCGAAAAAAAAGCACAGCTTTATGACACGAATAAATTACCCCCAATTGAAGGAGAAAATGAGTTAATTCAACAGCTAGTTGACAGAGGAAAAAGTCATTTATCAAATGAAATTATCGAATTACAGAGCGACTGGACAAAAACTAAGATTGCGAATGTTCTATGTGACGCTTTGCGTGAATGGTGTGAAGCTGATTGTGCTATTTTAAATGAAGGACTTATCCTAGATAAACTTTACCAGGGGAAAGTAACAAAATATGAATTACTGAAGATTTGCCCACATCCGATCAATCCATGCATAGTAACGCTTACAGGATCACAATTACAAAAAGTTATTTTGCAGTCATTAGATGAAAAGTGGATTAACTTCCAAATGATGGGTTTTGGTTTTAGAGGCAAATTAATTGGACAATTTGTCCATAATCAAATTTTATTTTCAAATGAAGACATTTATCTTCAAGATGTTCTACTACAGCCGAACGAGATGTATCGCTTAGCAATTCCTGATATGTTTACATTTGGAAATTTTTTCGAGGATGTTTTTACGACTAAAAGTAAAAAATACTTTCTTCCAGAATTTATTCGGGATCTTCTTGAATGGAAACTAAAAAATTTAGCAAGTATATAACCATTTTAATATATCACGTTTCTTCCTCTAAATCATAAAGTGTATTAGAAAGGGAAGGAGCGTAGAAAAATGGTTGATTTATCTCCAATAGAAATAGAAGGGTATACTTTTATCGCTATTTCAGTTAAATTGCCAAAAACAAATTTACTCGTCGTGACGAGTAATAAAGGTTATATTATGTGCGGAGCGCTGGATGTTCGTTTATTAAATGAAAAGTTAATCGATCGAAAAATAATTGCTGGAAGAGCTGTTGGTGTAAAGACAATTGAAGCGCTTTTAGAAGCGCCTCTTGAATCAGTAACAAAAGAGGCAGAACAGCTTGGAATTAGAAAAGGAACGGTAGGAAAGGAAGCATTGTTAAAAATGGTTTAACAAATGGAAACAATTAATTTTTCTTTTTTGCGTTACTTCCCTCCTTTATAGCATACATATAGCTTGTAAAGGAGGGATATTTGTTTTGGTAAAACTTCGCAACAGAAAGATCCGACGGCGAGGCCCGCTACCTTTTCGCTATGTTTTTTTATTGACATTTGTTTTTTTTACATTTTCTACTGCATTTGGTTTATGGATTGTGAATAAAAGCATTAAGCCCACATTAATCAGCTATGCTGAGGCACAAACAAGAAATATTGCAACCCTTCTCATCAGTAAGGCAATTAATAAAAAAATTGCTAATGTAATAGATATTAACGATATTATTGAAGTTGCACCAAATGAAAACGAACACGTTTCGACTTCTACAATAAAATTTAATACAGAAATTATTAACCGTGTTATGGCGGAGATAACAAATTTGGCGCAAACAAATTTAAAGGAAGCGGAACGTGGAGATTTATCTTCATTGGAGTTTTTAACCGATGTTGAAATTGATGTTGAGGAGTCTAGTAGTTCAAATGGAATCATATTTATGGTTCCCCTTGGACAGGCAACAAAAAACGCATTGCTCGGGAATCTAGGTCCGAATATACAAGTGAAATTTAACGCAATTGGTGATGTTCGTTCTGATGTAAAGACGAAAGTTGAAGAGAAAGGGATTAATAATACGTGGGTTGAAGTTTTAATTCATATTGAAGTGAATGTACAAATTATTGTTCCGTTTGCAACTAAAGTGACGACCGTACAGCAAGATATCCCAGTTGCGATGGGGTTAATTCAAGGTGAAGTACCACAATTTTATAATGGCGGGGATAAAACTTCTCCATCCATCCTCTTCCCAGGGCAATAATCGAGAAGTGGCGGCTTGAAGTTTTATATATCTCTCCATTTAATAGTAATACGTATTATTTTCCAGCTATGAGGGATGAATAGTACTTGTCAATCATTCATTGTCCTGCTATTCTTAACATAATAACTAAATAATCAAACCTTATCAATCCGGTGGGGTAGAGGCGCAATCTTTATGAGTAGGCCGTGTGAGGATGACAACGAAGATCACGGTTGAAAGGAAATTTTGCCGAAGCAAGGTAAAGAAGTCAATATTTATCTTGTTGGGGTCACTCTAAAAAAGGGTGGCACTGTCATTATGGGGAATTTGTCAGAATATAATCTTACAAACCTCATAATGGGGAGCTACAGATCGTGATGGAGAACAAATGTCTTACAAAAAGTAATGATACTTCTCTATCATTACTTTTTTTTTTTTTTTTTTTCTTCTTCTATCATTGTCAATGTTCCCCCCTATCAAAAATTAGGAGGAGGACAATTAAGGATGGAGAATACGGTATATTCATTGCTGCCGCCTATAGTGGCGATCTTAATGGTTATTTTGACAAGACGAGTCCTTATTTCTCTTGGATTCGGAATTATTGTCGCTGCATTACTACTGTCCAGCTTTAATATTGGTGAAACTTTTGCGATTTTGCTAGATGCATTTAAAGGCATATTCGTAGATGGTGGAGAGCTTAATAGTTGGAATGTTTTCATTATTTTATTTTTACTTATTTTGGGCATTTTAACTGCATTTATTTCGATTTCTGGTGGAAGCCGAGCTTTTGGAGAATGGGCGATGAAACGAGTAAAATCTCGTATCGGAGCTCAAATTGTCGCTGCATTATTAGGAATTATTATTTTTATTGATGATTATTTTAATGCATTAGCAGTAGGGCAAATTTCTCGGCCAATTACAGATATAAAACGAGTTTCGCGTGCGAAATTAGCGTATACAATTGATTCTACTTCAGCACCAATTTGCGTTGTCTCTCCAATTTCAAGTTGGGGCGCCTATATTATTACATTAATTGGAACGATATTTGCAACACATGGAATTACTGAATATACAGCTTTTTCCGCTTTTATTCAAATTGCCCCGCTTAATTTTTACGTATGGGCGACTTTAGGGATTCTCATCATTGCTGCTATTAGAAATGTGAATCTTGGTGCAATGAAAGAGCATGAAGAGCGAGCAATTCAGAGTGGAATTGTCTATGATCCTAACAAAGAGATTCCAGGCGAATTAAAAGAAGATTTACCGGTAAGTGAAAAAGGATCAGTCGGAGATTTAGTTTGGCCTATTGTTGCATTAGTTGTTGGAACAGTTAGTGCAATGCTTTGGACTGGCTTTAAAGCAACTGAAGGGAAAGTTACCATTTTTACTATTTTTGAAAATACTGATGTATCAAGATCGTTATTTTATGGTGGATTATTCGGACTTTTCATTGCCTTACTTTTATTTTATCGGCAAACAAACGTATTAAAAGCTGTTCCAAGGAATGTGTTTTTTCAAGGCATCAAAGCAGGTATACAATCAATGCTTCCAGCAGTTTATATATTAATCTTTGCCTGGGCAATTGTTGATTTAATTGGCAGACTTGAAACAGGGAAATATTTAGCAGGAATTGTAGAAAATTCAAGTATGGATATTTCATTCCTTCCCTTACTTTTATTCATTATTGCTGGAATTATGGGATTTTCAACGGGAACTTCATGGGGATCATTTGGAATATTACTTCCGATTGCTGGAGAAATTGCCGTGGCAACAGATATAAGCTTATTGCTTCCAGCGATGGGGGCAGTACTTGCGGGTTCAGTATTTGGAGACCACTGTTCGCCAATTTCCGATACAACTATTCTTTCTTCAACAGGTGCTGGTTGTAATCATATTGATCATGTGTTAACTCAGCTTCCATATGCATTAACAGCCGCTGGAATTGCTGCTGTCGGTTATATTATTTTAGGCTTCACTGGAAGCACGTTATTCGGAATTATTTCTATCTTCATCTTACTAGCTTTATTTTTATTTGCTTTAATATTCGGCCGATCTACTCAAGAAGTAGTAGAGGATAATTTGCCCCACATTAAGGGGCAGTAATTTTTCCCTTAAATTTTAGATAGAAAAGCAGCCCTCTAATTGTACAGGGGGCTGTTAGTTTAGGTGTTTTTTTTTATGTTAACTTATAAAAAGCAAGAAAGTTTTCGTTGATTAAAATTCAACTTTCGCTTATTATAAATGAGTAATAAGATGAACTTTTTTTAATCGAACAATTTTGACATCATAATATTCAGAATTATCAAATTTTTATGATAATTAATACTGCCAGTGAATAATAATGAATGATAAAAGGAGGTGAAATTTAAATTAAGAAAAATATGAAAATTATCCATAAATAATATTTTGACACATGTCCTAAAAATAGCTATACTATTTCTAGATTAAAATTAAATTATCAGAAAATATAAACATTTCCAAAATTAGTGGAAATACAGGGGGTAGAAGGTTTTATGGAAAATCGTCCACAATGGGGGACGCGAGCCGGTTTTATTTTAGCGGCAATTGGATCAGCCGTCGGCTTGGGAAATATTTGGCGTTTCCCAGCAGTAGCTTATGAAAATGGGGGAGGAGCATTCTTTTTCCCATACTTATTTGCATTATTAACTGCAGGTATTCCGTTGTTGGTTATGGAGTTCACATTAGGTCATAAGTATCGAGGTTCGGCACCGTTAACGATGGCTCGCATGAATAAAAAGGTTGAGTGGCTCGGTTGGTGGCAAGTGGCTATTTCCTTTGTCATTGCTACGTATTATGCAGTTATAATTGCCTGGGCTATTTCATATGCTCGTTTCTCTATCAATCTGTCATGGGGGAAAGATACAGAAGGGTTTTTATTTAATAATTATTTGAAAATTTCGGATAATCCGGGAAATATCGGAGGGCTTGTACCGGAAGTATTTATCCCGTTAGTAATTGTATGGGTTATTGTTTTAGGAGTTTTAATTAAAGGTGTTAAAAAAGGAATTGAAGTTGCGAATAAAATTTTTATTCCTGCACTTGTTATTTTATTTTTAATTATTGTTATTCGCGCAATAACACTTGAGGGGGCAACTCAAGGACTAGAGGCGTTTTTCAAACCCAACTGGGACCAAATAACTAATCCAGAAGTTTGGGTGGCAGCTTACGGACAAATCTTCTTTAGTTTATCAGTAGCTTTTGCAATAATGATTACTTATTCAAGTTATTTGCCAAAGAAGACAGATATTACAAACAATGCGTTTATTACAGGTTTTGCAAATTCAGGTTTTGAACTATTAGCCGGTATTGGTGTATTTGCGGCTCTCGGTTTTATGGCTGTACAACAAGGTGTTTCCGTCGATGAAGTTGTTGATGGGGGAGTAGGGTTAGCGTTCGTTATTTTCCCGCAGATTATTAATACGTTTCCTGCTTTTAATGAATTATTTGGCTTACTATTCTTCGTCTGTTTAGTCTTAGCCGGCTTATCATCGCTTATTTCGATTGTTGAAACATTTATCGCTGGCGTGCAAGATAAATTTAATATTTCTCGTACAAAGTCGGTATTATTTGGCGGTGGGTTAGCAGCACTCGTTTCCGTCATTTATGCGACTAAAAGCGGTTTATATTTCCTAGATGCAGCAGATTATTTTATTAATAACTTTGGTGTTGCATTAGCAGGTTTAGTTGAAGTTGTTATTGTTGCTTGGGTGTTAAGAGAGCTAAAGAACTTGCAAAGTCATGCAAACGGCATGTCAGATATTATGCTTGGAGCATGGTGGAGATTTTCATTAACTATTATTACACCTATCGTTCTAGGATATATGATGGTGCAAAATATTATTACGAATATTAAAGAAAAATATGAAGGTTATTCAACAAGCTTCCTTCTTTATTCAGGCTGGGGAGTAGCTGTCTTTGCAATTATTATTGGAATTATTTTTTCAAGCTTTAAATGGAAGCAAAGTGTGCTTCCTCTTTCTAAAAAGAAGGAGGTAATATAAGATGTCTGCTAGTGCGATAACAATGATGGTCAGTGGAATGATTATTCTATGGGGTGGATTTCTTGCTAGTGTAGCTAATGCTGTTAGTAAATCTCGACAAGCAAAATAATGTAAAGCGAGGGCTATCGGTATGAGAGCCCTCAGCTTGGCATTAACCGGGAGTAGAATTGTTGCTCATAATTATTATGGGGTGTCTAAGTCGCTCCGGCTATTAGACGCCCCTTTTTTATGCTCAAGAATACGAAGATATCAACGATCTTGATTTTCAATTTTTAGGATAGCTCTTTATTTCTTTTTAAGTCGTTCTTGGCGCTCCCAAAGCTTTAAGCGAGCATACGGATCATAGGACCATTCTGTATATCCGTTATCTTTATACATTCCATAATGTAAATGCGGTGGGAACTTTCCTGAAGTTCCAGGAGGACCATAACCAGAACTGCCCACTCCACCGATTAATGTACCAGGTTCGACAATTTGACCTACCTTTAAATCTTTGGCGAAGCCGCTTAAATGAGCAAAATAGTGGTAAGTATTGTTAATATCACGGATTCCAATTCGCCAGCCCCCATATTTATTCCAGCCTTTCATTTCAATAATTCCATAGCAAGTGGAACGAACGGGTACGCCGTAACTGGCAAATATATCTGTTCCTTCGTGAATACGTCTACCTCCCCACCCACGTGCATGTCCCCAAGTATTTTTATAACTATAGTTGCTATGTAGCGGTAAAGGAAATACGTATTCATCAAGGTCTATTCTTCCAAACTTTTTATAGATCATCGCTTTACCGATAATAATACCAACTGTATTATCACGGCGGTAATAATTCCAAAGGGCAATTTTAATATTATCATGGTCAACTCCGTATTGAAGAATGTAGTTTGCAAATGCATGCAATACATCTTCATCGTCCGTTAGTTTTGCTTTTCCATCGCCATTCCCATCAAAGCCAATTCCGTTAAAAAATTGGATTGAAACAGGGTTATCATCATGTGGATTTGGATTTAAAATTCCAGCCCATTCCTCTTCCCTAAAATAAAAATTCCAATTAAGCCTTCAGCTTTCGGCAAATCTTTTCTTACTTCGCGAATATTTCGTTCATATTGATCAATTGCTGCTAAATAATACCAAGGTATGTTTGTAACCGTCTCGACTTTTTTGTAAAGGTTCATTCTTTCTGAGTAAATGTCAGCGGTTTCTTCCGCGTGTACTAAAAGACTTTGAAATATAAAAGAGAAGAATAATATTACGGGTAAAAGAAAACGCATATGCACCTTCCTTTCTCTTTAAAAATCATATATATAGTTTATGGGTTCGTATAAATTTAATAAGAATCAATAAATGGTAATCACTATTGATCGTGCTTGTAGTGGCGAATCGTCTATGTTAAAGTGACAACAGATACATTAAACAGATATATAATCTATTCAAATGAATGGGGTTGATCAGATGAGTAAGCATAATGATTTATTGAGAAAGCCTGAATGGTTAAAAATATAATTAAACACAAATGAAAACTATATCGGTTTAAAAAAGATGATGCGGGAAAATAATTTACATACAGTATGTGAGGAAGCAAAGTGTCCAAATATTCACGAATGCTGGGCTGTAAGAAGAACGGCAACGTTTATGATTCTTGGCGATGTTTGTACGAGAGCATGTCGGTTCTGTGCTGTAAAAACTGGATTGCCAAATGAGCTTGATCTTCAAGAGCCTGAACGGGTTGCAAGTTCAGTTAGTTTAATGAATTTAAAGCATGTTGTTGTTACGGCTGTAGCTAGGGACGATTTAAAAGATGGCGGTGCTAAGATTTTTGCGGAAACGATTCGAGCTATTCGTCGTAAAAATCCATTTACTACAATTGAGGTTCTTCCATCCGATATGGGAGGAGTTTATGAAAACATTAAAACACTAATGGATGCGAAACCAGATATTTTAAATCATAATATTGAAACTGTAAAAAGGCTATCGCCAAGGGTGAGAGCGCGGGCTACTTACGAACGTTCCCTTGAGTTATTACGGCGCTCAAAAGAACTGCAGCAAGATATTCCAACAAAATCAAGTATTATGATTGGACTCGGTGAAACAAAGGACGAAATTATTGAGGCTATGGATGATCTTAGGACAAATCATGTAGATATTATAACAATTGGTCAGTATTTACAGCCAACAAGAAGTCATTTAAAAGTAGAAAAATATTATCATCCAGATGAATTCAAAGAGCTTAAAGAAATTGCTTTAAGTAAAGGATTTACTCATTGTGAATCTGGTCCGCTTGTTCGGTCATCTTATCATGCTGATGAGCAAGTGAATTCGGCTGCAAAACAAAAGCAGATTCTTGGAGAAACGGAAGCAAAAGAGGCATAAATGAATGAAAGGTCAGCTTCTTTTAAAGAGAATTTAGCTTGTAAAAATGAAGTGAAATCACCTCTAAAGGTAAAAGGCGTTTTGCAATAAGCTTAACGAAGAATACGAGCGTTGTTAACAGTAGAAAAGTTCAGCTTCCTTGCTGAACTTTTCAAATTGATTCATTTTTAGACTAATTGAAAAAGTGATCAGTTATAATTTATGAAGAGGTGATATGATGATCTGCATAAATAATGTATGTTATGAACTTATTGAAGAACATAGAGACGGCTTTAATGAGGAGGCTTTTCAAACTAGGTTCACTGACATTTTAGTCAGATATGATTATATTGTTGGAGACTGGGGGTATGGACAGCTTCGGTTAAGAGGCTTTTTTGACGATCATAATCAAAAAGCGACCTTCGATACGAAAATTAGTACATTAAGTGAATATTTATATGAGTATTGTAATTTTGGCTGTGCATATTTTGTCTTGAAAAAAGTGACAGCGTAAGATGTTTTCCAAAATGCAAGCAACGAAGAATGCGAGCGTTTGTCAACAATCTGATGATCAAAAAAAATCCTGCCCTCAGAGTGAAAATAAAGCAATAATTAAAGCGCATCCCCTCAGATTAGTTAAAAACGCTTGTCAGTCAAGGCGTGTAGCACAAGGCGGAAACGAATAGAACAGTTGTTCATGAGCTTACAACGAAGTGCAAGCAACGAAGAATGCGAGCGTTTGTCAACAATCTGATGATCAAAAAAGATCCTGCCCTCAGAGTGAAAATAAAGCAATAATTAAAGCGCATCCCCTCAGATTAGTTGAAAACGCTTGTCAGTCAAGGCGTGTAGCACAAGGCGGAAGCGAATAGAACAGTTGTTCATGAGCTTACAACGAAGTGCAAGCAACGAAGAATGCGAGCGTTTGTCAACAATCTGAGATCAGCTTATAAAAATGCTGAACTCAGACTGTAGTTGGAAGAAGTTCAATCACTATTTGTATAGGGTTGTTCCTCATTTTTATCTGGATCGTCATGAGGAGGATGAGAACCTTCCATTTGTCGTGGCAAGTTTTGATGGAAAGACTTAAATTCATAATTAAATGCGCTATAATATCTTTGCCCCTCTCTCCAAGGGGTACTTTTATTTTGGACGGGTTCATCCTTTCCTCTAGGTGCACCATAAGGACCTTCTGGCATTTGTTCGGGTATGAGGAAATTCCTTTGTGTTTCTACATTAGAAAAATCAGTATATGTTTCTTTCTCTTTATCTTCCACTTTTTCATCACCTCAAGCAATAATTTTTGTTTCAAATCATATTATTCCTTTGATCATAAGAAATTATTTTGTTGAGTTTGTAGATGACAAAGCCAAAATTTGAAAGCACATACTCTAGACTGTTTAAAAATGCTTGAGGCGGAAAGCGATCATGAATTCGTTTTGATAACAGTCTGATTTCATCAATTTGAGGATTGATCATAATATTAAATGACTTCCGTCAAGAAATCCTTTAGCTCGGAAGCGTCAGCTTCTGACAATTGAAAAGCATACTCTAAATAACCTTCTTCCGCTAGATCATCTTGACCAATTATGGCAAAACGATTGCCTTGAATATCTAATACTAAACTTTTCCCATAGTAACGATTAGATTGAACAATAGCTAAATCGAATCGTTGATTGTCCCCTACAAAACTTACAAATCTTGTTTTTGTATTCTCAGTATCATCATATAAAAAAAAACGATTTTCCATTATATATCCTCCAGTTATAAATATTGTTTATCAGTGAAAACATAGTTTTATCGTGCATCTCCATCTGAAAATGGAATATTCAAGGATTTGGCCTCATTCTATGCCTTCTTTATCTTAACAAAATAAATGAGAATACTGAAAATAATTGCCTTAAACTTTTACTTTTATATTGTTACATTGACACTATTTCGATTGAGCCCTTAACACATTTAAATATGGTACAATAATTATGATACTTATTCTATTTCTATACAGCTTTTTCCGTTTTATTTTACTTGAAAGGGTGAAGTCAATGTATTTTGTTGATAGAGAAAAAATAGAAGAAACTTTACAGTTTTTAAATAAACAAATTTCATTATTTGAGGGAAAAAGTGATTGGAATACCCCGCTTGAGAAAGCATCCCTTGAACGTTTAGCACACACAATGATTGAAGCGATTTTAGACGTCGGTAACGCAATGATTGACGGGTTTATTATGCGCGATCCAGGAAGTTATGAAGATATTATCGATATTTTAACTGATGAAAAAGTGATTACAGAATATATGAGCGATAGCTTAAAAGCGATCATTTCTCACCGAAAGTTACTTGTTCAACAGTATACTGACATTAATCATGAGCTTGTTCATCATGATTTTTTGAAAAATTTAACTGCCCTTAAGGAATTTAGTCCAAAGGTAAAGGCTTATTTGCTAAATGAATTAGGACCCGTTTCTGCATTTAAAAACTAGGGGACGTAAAACAATATTGTTTTGCAACGCTTGTAGCCAAGGCAAATATTAGAGGCAGATGCTCGAAAGACTGCTTAACAAAGTTTGTCAGTCGAGGCACGCAGCGCAAGGCGGAAGCGAATGGAAAAGTTGTTCATGAGCTTACAACGCAGTGCAAGTAACGAAGAATGCGAGCGTTAGTCAACAGTCTGAAAAAGGGATCAGATTTCATGATCTCCTTTTCTTTTTTTTTTTCACATACATGTTGGAGTGAGTTAATATGGAAAAGTATAAAGGGTATTTAATTGACTTAGATGGAACGATGTATCGAGGAACGGAAAGAATTGAAGCAGCTGTTCATTTTATTCGTCAGCTTCGTGAAAAAAAGATTCCTTATTTATTTGTTACTAATAACTCTTCCCGGACTCCTGCTCAAGTTGCTGCAAAGCTTAATAGCTTTGGTATTTATGCAAATGAAAAGCTTGTTTTTACAACAAGTCAGGCAACTGCTAACTATATTTATGATGAAAAAGAAGATGCGTCTGTTTATGCAATAGGAGAGGAAGGGTTGCATTTGGCATTAGTGGAAAAAGGATTTCAGTTTGCAAAAGAAGACGCTGAATATGTCGTCATTGGCATAGATCGATCAATTACATATGAAAAGCTTGCGGTTGCTTGTCTAGCCGTTCGAAATGGGGCAACATTTATTTCGACAAACGGTGATATTGCTATCCCTACCGAGAGAGGTCTTCTTCCTGGCAACGGATCATTTACTACAGTCGTGACAGTTTCTACTCAAGTCGAGCCCATTTTTATCGGAAAACCAGAGCCGATCATCATGGAACAAGCGCTTAAAGTCCTCGGAACGGAAAAAGATGAAACATTAATGGTCGGTGACAATTATGATACGGATATATTGGCAGGAATCAATAGTGGATTAGATACGTTGCTTGTACACACAGGTGTTACGACAAAGGAATTATTGAAAAAATATAAAAGACAGCCAACATATGTGTTAGATTCGTTAGATCAATGGAATATTTAAATGTGTTCACCTTGCCAGTTGATTGGCAAGGTGAACCATTTTATTCTGTATGTGCCGCACGGTGTGCCAATCGGCTTGAGGCAGCGGCTGCAATTGCCCCAACGATATCATCTAAAAATGTATGGCATTCACCAGAGGATTTATCGTTTAACCTCTTTAATATCAATGGCTTTTGTTTATCAATAAATCCATAATTTGTAAATCCAATTGAACCATAAATATTTACAATCGAAAATGATAAAACTTCGTCAATGCCATATAGTCCTTCATCAGCTTTTATGATTGATTGTAACGGTTCCTCTAACATGTTCTTTTCTGCTAAAACGTCTAGCTGAATACCAGTTAAAATGGCATTTTGTACTTCTCGCTTTGCAAGAACACGTTCTACATTATGAATACATTCTTCAATCTGTAAATTAGGATGGTATGTTTTTTGTAAATAAAATACTAAATCAGCAATATCTTGAATTTGAACTCCTCTTTTATTAAGCCATTTTAACGCTAATTGCTTTGAAATTTTCGCTGTTTGTCCCTCATTACTCATTTCTTTCACCTTTTCTATTTGTTCTTACTATGTTAATCCTTAATTGATATTATATGCACTTGAATGGTTAAAGCTTGAAAATGACGGAAATTTATTTATTCATTCTCGCCTATTTCGGCTTTTTGTCTTTAAAAAACAAATATTATTTATATGAAACATATATATAGAAAAAGGAAGTTGCTGAGGGAGGAAGATCAATGCTTACTCAAATATTAAAGCAGCATTATGGAGTTAAAGTGTCTGAACCGATTAAATTATCAAGATATGATGCATTTAAGTCGAGTAAAGGCTTGTATATAGTCGTTAAAGGAGGAAATTTAACTGAAGAGGTGATTGGAGAACTACATTTAATGGCGGAGCATCTACATTTTCAAGGTGATCGGTTTGTATCTATGTTTGTTCCTTCAAAAGAAGGGAGATTGTTAAGTGAGTGGGAAAATGAGAAACTTTGTGTGCTTGTAAATCGAGTTCTTGAGCGGCCAGTGCAAAAAAAAATGGGAAGGAAACTGGCCAAATTTCATTATCGAGGACGATCTATTTCATCGCAAATAAGAAATAATAGCCGAGTTGGTCAATGGAAGCAACTATGGGAACAGCGGTTAGAACAAATTGAAAATGTTTGGAATGAACGTATATTCCAATCTCCAGAAAATGATTTTGAAAGAATGTTTTTAGAATCATTCCCATATTTTATGGGGTTGACTGAAAATGCGATTCAATATTTAGTTGATACAGAATTAGATGATAATCCAAATATAAATGATAACGGTACAGTATGTCACGAACGTTTTTCTAAACAAACGTGGGGGGATATATATACAGTTAAAAATCCATTTGATTGGGTATTTGATCATAGCAGTCGAGATTTAGCGGAATGGACAAGGGAACATTATTTTCAAAATAAACAAATATATCAACCAGATTTAAATCTATTTTATGCCGATTATCAAACAATATCGCCATTATCTTCTTTTTCATGGAGATTACTTTACTCAAGATTACTGTTTCCGCTTCATTATTTTGAGTGTATCGAACATTATTATATAACTGTATCTGAACAGCAAAAAAAGCTGCATGAAGAAAAAATAGAACAATTATTAAGGTACTCGGGAGAATATGAACAATTTCTCAGCAGCTTTTTCGATGTTGTCGAAGCACCGACTAGAAAATATAAAATTCCAAAGCTGAAATGGTTGAAGAAATAAATTTTTTTAAAAAAAAATAACTTTCAAAACAATCAGTATAATTGCTGATTGTTTTTTTTACTTTATTATTCCTTGATTAGTAAAGCGTTTTCTAGAGGAAAATTAATAAAATACCTATTGTAAAAAAACAGATTGCAAACTATAATGTCTATTATAAGAGGACAATTGTACATTATAGAGGAACAATTTAGAAAGGGGTTTGAAAATGGAAGTGATCTCAATCGGCCTTTTAGGTCTTGGAACTGTTGGATCGGGTGTTGTCAAAATTATCGAAAATCATCAAGATAAGTTAATACACCAAGTAGGCTGTCCAGTAAAAATAAAAAAAATCCTTGTTCAGGATTTAAATAAAGAGCGAGCGGTTGATACGAACGGTTCAAAGTTAACAACAAATGTTGAAGAAATTTTAAATGATCCGGAGATTGACGTTATTATTGAAGTAATTGGCGGGATTGAAAAAACAAAAGGTTATTTAATTGAAGCTCTTAAAAGAAAGAAACATGTGGTTACTGCAAATAAAGATTTAATGGCGTTATATGGACCAGAACTGCTTGAAGTAGCGTCTGAAAATAATTGCGATTTATTTTATGAAGCAAGTGTTGCAGGGGGAATTCCGATATTAAGGGGCTTAATTGACGGTTTAGCATCTGATCGGATTACAAAATTAATGGGAATTGTCAATGGAACGACGAACTACATTTTGACGAAAATGAGCCAAAAAGGAAGTTCATATGAAGAAGTATTAAAAGAAGCCCAAGACCTTGGATTTGCTGAGTCTGATCCAACTGCTGATGTAGAGGGATTAGATGCTGCGCGGAAAATGGCAATCCTCGCTTCAATTGGCTTTTCGATGAATATTGGCTTAGACGATGTTCACGTTGAAGGAATTACAAACATTACTGAAGAAGATTTGGAATATGCAAAGCAACTGGGATACACAATGAAGCTAATTGGAATTGCCGATTTGGAAGAGGAAAATGTTGAAGTAAGTGTACAGCCAACATTACTGCCTGATTCTCATCCGCTTTCATCAGTTAATAATGAATATAATGCAGTTTACGTATATGGTGAGGCGGTCGGTGAAACGATGTTTTATGGTCCAGGCGCAGGAAGCTTGCCGACAGCAACAGCGGTTGTATCTGATTTAGTAAACGTCTTAAAAAATATGCGACTCGGTGTAAATGGCCGAAGTGCAATAACACCGCAATTTCGGAAGCAGTTAAAAGAACCGCAAGAAATATTCTCAAAATATTTTCTTCGGATGCAAGTAGACGATAAAATTGGTGTCTTTGCTGAAATTACATCTATATTTTCTGAGCACGGGGTCAGCTTTGAGAAAATTTTACAATTGCCAAATAAACAGAAGAGTCAGGCAGAGATTGTACTTGTGACCCATAATGCATCATTACATGATTATGAAATGATAATGGAGAAACTGAAACAATTAAAAACTGTAATAGAAATTAACAGTTCATATCGTGTTGAAGGGAGCGCAAACATATGAGATGGGAAGGGCTGTTAAAAGCATATAAAGAATATTTACCCGTAACTGATCGCACACCACAACTAACATTAAATGAAGGTAATACACCGTTAATCAAACTAGATAGACTTTCCGAAGAATGGGGTGTTGAGCTTTACGTCAAAACGGAAGGAACAAACCCAACTGGTTCTTTTAAAGACCGTGGAATGGTGATGGCGGTAGCTAAAGCAAAAGAAGCTGGAAGTGATACAGTTATTTGTGCTTCCACAGGAAATACATCTGCGGCTGCGGCTGCTTATGCTGCTAGGGCTGGAATGCGTTGTATTATTGTCATTCCTGAGGGGAAAATTGCTGTAGGAAAACTTGCTCAAGCTGTCATGTATGGTGCGGAGATTTTTTTAATTGAAGGAAACTTTGATCACGCATTAAAAATGGTCAGAAAAATTAGTGAAACAGAGCCAGTAACACTTGTGAACTCAGTGAATCCATATCGAATTGAAGGTCAAAAAACAGCAGCTTTTGAAATATGTGATCAGCTCGGTGAAGCACCTAATATTTTAGCTATTCCTGTAGGAAATGCAGGTAATATTACTGCCTACTGGAAAGGATTTAAAGAATATCATGACAAAAAAAATACGGGGCTTCCAGAAATGCGCGGCTTTGAAGCAGCAGGAGCAGCTGCAATTGTTCATAATCAAGTGTTTGAGGAGCCAGAAACAGTTGCAACCGCAATCAGGATCGGTAATCCGGCAAGTTGGGAATATGCGGTTCAAGCAGCAAAAGAGTCAAACGGGAAAATTGATGAAGTAAGTGATGAAGAAATTTTGCAGGCTTACGGAAAGCTAACGAAGTTTGAAGGGATTTTTGCAGAACCAGCTTCTTGTGCATCCCTAGCTGGAGTTTTTAAACAGCTGCAAAATGGAGAAATTCAGAAAGGAGCCAAAATTGTTGCAATCTTAACTGGGAACGGATTAAAAGATCCAAGTACTGCAATTGATATTGCTCCTGTAAAGCCAGTAGTTCTTCCAAACGATGAGAAAATAGTTATTGATCATATTAAGGGAGCTGTTCGTTTATGAACGAAGGTGACATGCTCGTTATAAAAGTTCCTGCGAGCACTGCTAATTTAGGTCCCGGCTTTGATTCAATTGGGTTAGCATTAAGTTTGTATTTAACATTGGAAGTTGAGAAAAGTGAACAGTGGAAAATGATTCCTCTTACAAAAGAAATGGAACAATTCCCTGAAGATGAGCAGCATTTCATCTGTCAAATTGCACTTCAAACCGCTTCACGGTTTGGAGTACAAATGACACCATGTCGAATACGCTTAAATAGTGAGATACCGCTAGCAAGAGGACTCGGTTCAAGTGCAGCTGCCATTGTTGTTGGGATCGAATTAGCAAACGCTGTTTGTCATCTAAACTTAACGAATGAGCAAAAATTAGAAGTGGCTTCTCAAATCGAAGGGCACCCTGATAATGTAGGGGCATCTATTTTTGGTGGTTTAGTAGTCGGTAGCCAAAAAAATGGGAAAGTTTATCTCGTTTCATTTCATCATCTTGACTTTGAAACAGTTGTCGTAATTCCTAATGAACAATTGCTAACAAAATCATCTAGAGAAGTATTGCCGAAGGAACTTCCTTTTTTAGACGCTGTTTTAGCGGGAACGGTTGGCAATGTTTTTATTGCTGCCATGTTAAGTGGTAACTGGAAGTTAGCTGGGGAGATGATGGGCAGTGATCGCTATCATCAGCCGTATCGGCGTCATCTTGTACCTTTATTTGACACGGTGGAAAAAGTTGCACTGAAAAAAGGTGCATTTGGAGTTGCTTTAAGTGGTGCTGGCCCAACTGTGATTTGTTTTACGGAAAAAGGTAAGAGCAACAAATTAACAGAATATTTATCAAGGGAAATTCCACATTCAGTTGTAGCAAGCTTAAAAATAGATCAACGCGGCAGCGTAACAAAAATAGTTCCAGTTAATAAAGTGAAAAACGCGTAAACAAAAAGCGATTTCGCTTGATGGCGAAATCGCTTTTAACATTAACTTTAAAATACTTGTTCAACTTCAACGACACCTGGCACTTCTTCTAATAATGCACGTTCAATCCCAGCCTTGAGTGTAATAGTTGAACTTGGGCAGCTGCCACAAGCACCTAGTAAGCGTAATTTGACGATGCCGTCTTCGACATCAACAAGTTCACAGTCTCCTCCATCACGTAAAAGAAATGGACGTAATTTATCTAATACTTCTTGAACTTGTGCTATCATATCTTGATCAGACATATTAATCGACTCCTTTCCTACAATATATTATAGTCATCTTGGTAAGAAAAATCTATTCAGAAGAACAAAACTAATATTTAGTAGGTAAATAAGTTATTTATCATGTAAAATAGATAAGAAAGACAAGGGAGTGAACTTCATGATCAAAAAAGCAGTTGAGGTTTCAGTTTATGGTGCAGATCAACTTTGTCCAAGCTGTGTAAATTTACCGTCATCAAAGGATACTTATCAATAGTTAGAAGCTGCTATATCGCGGAAATTTCCAAACCAGCCGTTTACGTTTTCATATGTTGATATATTTAATCCGCCAAATGATAAGTCTAAAAGAAGATTTGCAAAAAAAAATATTGATGAAGATTTGTTTTATCCGCTCGTACTTGTTGAGGATAAAATAGTGGGTGAAGGGAATCCACGGTTAAAAACGATTTATCATGAACTTGAGAAATACGGCTATAAAGCTGAATAAACAGTAAAAGAAGCACTCCGTGTGGAAGGCTTCTTTTACCTATATTGAATTAAATCGAATAAAAGTTACAAATAGACATGCTGAGCATGATGAATTATGGCCTGCGAAGGAATTAAACATCTGTTTATTAATTTCCATTATGGTATTTATACATCCAAAGTATCCCGGATTTTAATAATCGAGCAACACGTCCAGTTACAGGGCGATCCGCAACTACGCCAAACCCATGTTTTTTTCCGAGAGAGCCGAGAACGCCTTTTAATTTAATTGCTGGGAAACTCTCTGGAGGTTCTTCACCTTTCCATCGCTTTAAAAGGACTTGGACAATTTGTTCTGCTTGCCCTTCAGCAAGTTGTGCACTTGGTGCATGTGGCAAACTAGCACAGTCACCAACAACATATACGTGTTCATTATTCGGAATATTATGTTGCGGAGTTAAAATAACTCGTCCTTGGCGATCTTTTTCAACATCTAAGTCTCGGACAATTTTACTTGGCTGAACACCAGCGGTCCAGACAATAACATCACATGGAACAGGTTCATCTTTATTATATAGTATATTTTCTTCAACCTGTGTAATATTTGCATTATTGATAATTTCAATACCATGTGTAATAAACCAATTTTCAACGTAATTACTTAGCCGATCAGGAAAAGCGGATAGTATATGTTTTCCGCGGTCAAATAACTTAACTTTTAAATCAGGACGGCTTTCACTTAATTCACTTGCTAGTTCAACACCGCTAAGTCCTGCACCGACAATCCCAACAACTGAATTTGGGGGTAAATTATTTAACGCTTGATAAGTGCTTCGTGAATTTTCAATTGACTGAATACTATACGTATATACATCAGCACCAGGTACATTGTGATACTTATCTTCACAACCTAGTCCAATCACTAAATCATCATATTGGATTGGTTCTTTGTCTTTCAAATAAACCATTTGATCTTCCAAGCTTATTTTTGTAATTTCCCCATATGCAATTTGTAATCGTGGATGTTCAGGAAAAGTGACTCTAACATGCTGATCAGAAATTGTCCCTGCTGCCAAAGCATAGTACTCTGTTTTCAGACTATGATACGGATTGCGATCAATAAGTGTAATGGATACATCTTCTGGTAGTTGATTTGGTAAAAGCCGTTGAAGAATTCGCATTCCGCCGTAGCCCCCACCAAGGATAACAAGTTTTTTCATGAAAAATTTCCCCTTTTTTTTAACTCTTTTAATTGTGAAAAATTGATCAAATTAATATAGGCACTATATAAATAAAAGAAAATAAAAATAATAATTATCGATTTATTTGTTATTGTAAAAAAATATTAATTCATTACACACACTAATAAAAATTATACCGAAGTTGTGGCTAAATAACAACATATCCATTCAAAAAACTTGACATAGACTAACGAATCATTTTTACTCATTTTAACGATGTAATGAGGTGACAAAATGCTAAAGCCAATGATAGAATTTTGTGTTAGTAATTTAGCAAGCGGAGCACAAAGAGCTCGTGAACAATTAGAAAAAGATCCTAATTTAGATATTATTGAATATGGTTGTCTTAGTCATTGTGGAAAATGCGCTCGATCATTATTTGCATTAGTAAATGGAGACGTAGTTTCAGGCGAGACGCCTGATGAGCTAGTTGCGAACATTTATAAATTTCTCGAAGGGCATCATTTTTAATGGATTTCCGAAAGAAGTCTCCCATTCTTAGGGAATGTGAAGGGCGTAGCCCAGTAAGCAGGTGGGAGATGAATTTCGGTTGGCTTTAGCCAAAGCTAATGATATAATCAGTCTGATGTAGAATAAAATACTGGTATATAAATAAAATTAAATAGTAATAATCATTCAGTGTTCTCAATATGCGATTATGGTGTTAGTTGTAAAGTATCGCAGAAGAATCTTTGATACTGAAATATCTGATTTTGTAAAAAGGATGTTTGTTCGGATTGGGAATAATTACTATAGGGATCGAGGACTTAAACATAAAGGTATATCTCAAGCCCTTCACTTTGGTAAAAGCGTTTATGATAATGGTTGGGGTATGTTTACTGCTATTTTTAGAGTATAAGCTAAAAGAACAAGGAAAAAACAACTAGCAAAAATTGATGAGTGGCGAGTAGTTCATAAATCCAGTTTATTCAGTTGAGTACAATTGATGTAGTGTATATACTATTAATGTAAAGGACCTCGAATAAAGGAGGAGATCTCATTGACGAATATCATTAAATTAACTGAGGCAGCAGCTATTCAAATAAAAAATATGATGAAGCAAAACGATGAAGAAGGTGCCTACTTACGGGTTGCTGTAAAAGGGGGCGGCTGCAGTGGATTATCTTATGGCATGGGTTTTGATCATGAAATAAAAGAAGACGATGTCCACTTCGAACAGCACGGTGTGAAAGTTGTTGTTGATCAAGAAAGTAAACTAATCCTAGGAGGGACAACAATTGATTACAAAGAATCCCTAATGGGCGGAGGATTTACTATCGATAATCCGAATGCGATCGCATCATGCGGCTGTGGTTCATCGTTTAGAACGGTAACGAACGAAGGTACTCCAGAGGAATGCTAAAAAATTGGAGGTCAGACCAATGTGATGATCATTTAATCTTACGACCTACATTATCTGACCCCATCTTTTTTACTTATTTAAACATAGAAGAACTATGTAAAGGCTGTACTCTTGCTTTTGGATCAATATATGCCTTTGCATTATTAACCGCAGTCGGAGCCTCGCCGAAACCGCAGGCAATTAGTTTTACTTTACCTTCATAAGTGCAAATATCTCCAGCAGCATACACACCTGGAATATTTGTTTCCATTTTAGAGTTAACGATAATGGAGTTTTTCTCAATATTTAAGCCCCATTCTTTAATTGGACCGAGTGAGGAAACAAAGCCAAAATTAACGATGACTGCATCAACATCAATGACTTCTTTTTGCTCGTCCTTTGCATCTTTGAGAACGATTTGCTTAATGTTTTCATCATCGCCAATTAATTCTGTTGGAATATAAGGTGTTTTAATTTCAACTTTTGACTTTTGTAAATTTTCGACACTATGCTCGTGAGCACGGAATTTATCACGGCGGTGGACAATTGTCACCTTTTCTGCAATTGGTTCTAACATGAGCGCCCAGTCTACAGCTGAATCACCACCGCCGCAAACTGCGACTTTTTGCCCAGCAAATTGATTTAAATCATTGATAAAATAATGGAGGTTTTTGCCCTCATAATTACGTGCATTTTCTAACTCGATTCTTCGTGGCTGAAAGGCTCCATTTCCAGCAGTGATAATAACGGTTTTTGAATAATGTACTTCCTTATTCGTCGTTAATTTAAAAGTACCATCATCTTGTTTCTCTAATTTTTCAACTGATTGCTCAAGGGAAACAGTCGGTTCAAATTTTGCCATTTGTTCTTTTAAATTATTAACTAGTTCTTGAGCGCGTACTTTAGGAAAGCCAGCCACATCATATATGTACTTTTCAGGGTAAAGGGCTGCTAGTTGTCCGCCTAATTGAGGCAAGCTTTCGATAATTTTTACAGATGCTTGTCTCATTCCACCGTAAAAAGCTGTAAATAAGCCTACTGGTCCTCCCCCAATAATCGTTATGTCGTATACTTTTTGATCTTCTTTCACACCATATCCCCCCATGTTGGTAATAAAGAAATTCACATCCTTTATCATACCACAAAAGGTGTATAATCTCACATTAATAAGGGAATTGTAATGATGTAATAATTATTCATTATCACATTTTTTTTATTAAAATATGAGGGTTCACCTTGAGTATATTCTGAATATTCAAACTTGGTATAAAAGAAATATATAGCTTGAAAAACATGATAAAAAAGAATATTATGTGTATGTAGATATATTATTAATATTTTGTGACAAAATATTGACATATTTATGTCAGTTATCGTGAATTATATCACAAACAATACTTTTAAAGCTTTTTATATAAAAAGCTTTAAGTAAAAAGTTTAAAGAGAAATATCATAAATAATAATACTTTAAAGGTGGAAGTGATATACTTGAAAAAGCCAAAAATTGTTATTTTAGGTGCGGGTTATGGTGGTTTAATGACAACTGTGCGTCTTCAAAAAATGGTTGGTATGAATGAAGTCGACATTGTACTCGTTAACAAAAACGAATACCATTATGAAACAACATGGCTACACGAAGCCTCTGCTGGTACTTTGCATCATGATCGTGTTCGTTACAACATTGCAGATGTAATTGATCGTAATAAAGTTGATTTTGTTCAAGATGAAGCAATTGAAATTAAAACAGATGAAAAGAAAGTAATCTTAGCTAATAGTGAAATTGAATATGATTATTTAGTCGTTTCACTTGGTGCAGAACCTGAAACATTTGGGATAAAAGGATTAAAGGAATATGCTTTTTCTATCACTAACGTAAACTCTGCAAGACAAATCCGTGAGCATATTGAGTATCAATTTGCTACTTATAGTAATGAAGCAGAGAAAAATGAAGATCGTCTAACAATTGTTGTTGGCGGGGCAGGATTTACTGGAATTGAGTTTGTTGGTGAATTAACGAATCGTATTCCGGAGCTATGCCGCGAATATGATATTGACAATGACAAAGTCAAGATATTTTGTGTTGAAGCAGCTCCAATGGTTCTTCCTGGTTTTGACCCTGAACTTGTAAATTATGCAGTTGCGCAGTTAGAACGCAAAGGTGTAGAATTCAAGATTGGCACACCAATTAAAGAATGCACACCTGAAGGCATTTTGGTTGCAAAAGATGAAAATGAAGTGGAAGAAATTAAAGCTAATACAGTTGTTTGGGCAGCAGGTGTAAGAGGAAACTCTATTATCGAAAAATCAGGTTTCGAAGCGATGCGCGGAAGAGTAAAAGTAGAAAAAGATTTACGAGCACCAGGTTTTGAAGATGTATTTATCATTGGCGACTGTGCTTTAATTATTAATGAAGAGATTAACCGTCCATACCCTCCAACTGCACAAATTGCAATCCAACAAGGAGAAGTATGCGCACATAATTTAGTGGCACTTGTTCGCAATAAAGCTGAACTTACACTATTTAAACCAGATATTAAAGGTACAGTTTGCTCTTTAGGAGAAGATGACGCAATCGGAGTTGCATTAGGTAAAAAAATGGTGGGTACGAAAGCAGCATTTATGAAGAAGATGATTGATAACCGCGCGCTTTACATGATAGGCGGAGCTTCACTCGTCATGAAGAAAGGAAAATTTAAAGTTTTATAAAATAAGCATAAATATTAAAAAGACTGCAAACGTTTACAAAAATAGCGATAATAGAAAAATTAGAAAACTGAACTTTTAATTATTTATTTTAATTCTTAATGTATAAGAGAGCAGACTTTATTGTCTGCTCTTTTCAGCTTGTAGATAATTCAATATTTTAATGATATTCGCTAGACTAGCGCTTGTCAGTCGAGGTATGTACCACGAGGGAGAACAATATCGTTCATGAGTTCGTTTATCAACAGTCTGAAGAGCAGACCTCTATTGTCTGCTTTTTTTAATGTAAAACGTTACAATGCTAATAAGGAGGAAAAATTTAGTATGGGGAATAATGGAGGGCGTGGGAAAGTATGGCTCGGAGTAGCTGGATTAGTTATCTCGTCTAATAAAAAGTGGCTTGTTGTAAAGAAAAATTATAGCGGTCTTAAAGGTAAATGGTCTTTACCAGCAGGGTTTGTCAATCCAGGTGAAACGGCAGATGAAGCAGTTGTTCGTGAAGTAAAAGAAGAAACAGGGATTGCTTGTAATGTTATCGGTATGATTGGACTTCGAACTGGTGTTATTAAGGATGAAATAAGCGACAACATGATCATCTTTTTATTAAAGCCCGAAAGAGAAGGGATGATTATTTCACCGCAAGAAAGTGAGTTATTTGATGCGAAGTTTATTGATCCTTTAGAATTAGAAAAGGATGAAAATTCATCAGTTATGCTCAAATATTTAACCAACCTATCTAAAACGATTGCCAAACCTCTCCATGATGGAATTAATCCGGGAGATCAGTTCGGATATACGTCATATAAACTATTTTTATAATATGGAATAAACACAAAACCTTAAAGCATATTTTAGCCATCATTTCAATGAAAAGTACGATTGTTTCTTGTTAATAAATTGACCATAAGTACACATTCAAGTACACTTTAAGAGTGATTTGTTTGAGGGGGTTCATCTTATGGAAATGAGTTTACCGGTTTTAATCATTTCAATGTTACTGTTTTTTGTGTTATTTTTTGGAATTGGTTTTTTGTTAAATATGCTGTTAAGAATGTCGTGGATTATGGCAATTATTTATCCAATTATCGCGATTTTAATTGTCGATAAAGTAAGATTGATCGAATATTTTACTAATAGTAAAGCGGCTTTCTCACAGCTGGGACAGCGATTTACCTCTCTTGCCTTAGCTGATATTTTAATTTTAAGCAGCGGTTTATTAGGCGCTATAGGGGCCGGAATTGTTATAAAAATACTTAGAAAAAGTGGATATCGGATGTTTTAATAAAGAGGCTGACTTTTTTTAAAAGTCAGTCTTTTGCTTTTGTAAAATCTCCTCCTTATTTTTGATATTCCTATTTAGTTAGGAAATAAATAGATTTGGGAGGAGTGGAAAAATTAATGATAAACAATTTTACAAGGCGTTTAGTTATGACGGTGCTATTTACTCTTGCATTATTAACCACGTTCCAAACTATAACAGGAGTGAAGGCGATCTCAATTGTTTCATATATGAGTGAGCAAAAGAAAGCAGATGAAGTTAAGAAAAATCAAAGAATTTCTTCTCATTCATCTAAACAAATGAATCTCACTTATAAATTATTAAACAAAGTTGAACAAACAGCTGTGCAAATTTCTTCTAGCGAACCAGTTGTAGGATCACCGCCATCGTTAGAGGAGGCATTTGATTGGTCTCAATTTCCTAAAAAGACAGTAACTGCAACAGGATATACGGCAGGCTTCGAGTCAACGGGTAAACAACCAAGTCATCCAGAGTTTGGAATTACCTATTCAGGTGTAAAGGTAAAAAGGGACTTATATTCTACTATTGCAGCCGATTTAAATGTTTTTCCGATCGGGACAATTTTATTTATCCCAGGTTACGGATATGGAGTGGTTGCAGATAAAGGCGGTGCAATTAAAGGGGATAAGCTTGACTTATATTATGAAACTGTTGAAGACGTATACAATCAATGGGGGAAAAAGCAAATAGATGTTTATGTAATTGAGATGGGTAATGGGAAATTGACAGAAGAAGAACTTGTTGCTTTGAATGAAAATGAAACAATGCAGGTCTTTCGGCAACAGTTTATGAAAACTGAGAAAGAATAATTTGAAAAAAGAGATATGAACTTTATTCGTTTTTTGATTATTCAAGAGTCTAATATTATGTTAAAAAAGAAGCAAAAAGGATTGCATCTTCAGACTGTTGACAAACGCACTTTATGAACGCCTGTTGCTTTTATCTGGTACAGAGCCTTGGCCGAGAAGCGTTTTCACCCAGTCTTTTGGGCATTTTCTTTTACGATAAGCTCACCGTCTTTGCTTCTTTTTTGTTTTGCCTACATAAATGTTATTTAAATAAATCAGGATGAATAAGCTTTGCTAATTTTTTCGCGCCTTCAAGAAGACGGGGAGAAGGGCGGCAAAAAAGCTCTTCTTCAAGGACAAATATATGCTCTTTCTTTAATGCTTCAAGATTAGACCAAGAAGGTCTTTTAAAAACAATTTTCGGATTCACTTTTTGTCTCCGTACTCCTACCCAAGCAAGACAAATATAATCTGGATTTCGTTTGTATACTTCTTCCCAATCGGTTTGAATATTTGCTAAATTAATATCATGAAAGATATTATATGCACCCACTGCTTCACTTAGCTCGGTCAGCCAGTTCACTTTACCGGGAGTAAAGACAGGCTTTGGCCACCATTCCCAATATAAAGAAGGTTTATAAACTGCTTCCTCACTTTTAGCTTTTAATTCCGCAAATTGTTCACGAAAAGAGCGTGCAACTTCCTTTCCTTTTTCCGGTAAATCAAGTACCTCACTTACAACTAATAAGTCATTTTCTATGTCCGCTAAACTTTGTGGATTTAAAATAATGTGAGGGATATTACGCTTTTCTAGTTCAGCAATATTTTTTTCCATTCCAGGAACGCTTAATGAAGCGAGTACTATATCGGGTTTTAATTGTTCAACTAAATCCATATTAATGGAGAGATCGGGACCAACCCTTGGAAGTCCGATGATTTCGGGAGGCCAATCTGAATGATCATCAACAGCGATCAATTGATCAGCTAATCCTAAATAGGCGATTACTTCCGTATTGCTTGGACAAATAGAAATAACTTTCATCGACAGTCACCTACATTTTAATTAAATAATGGAGCAGCAAAGTAAGTAGTATTCCAGATAATCCGCCAAAAAAGACTTCGATTGGCTGATGTCCAAGAAGTTTTTTCAATTCACGACGCTTTTCTTGAGCGGGTTTTTGCTGCCAAATTTTTGCTTCTTCGACAAATTTATTAAAATCAGCTACAAGTCTGTTTAAAACAGTTGCTTGTTCGCCGGCATGTCTTCTAACTCCAGTTGCATCAAACATGACGATGATGGCAAAGACAGTTGAAACAGCAAAGATGGTAGAATTCAATCCCTCTTCAAGTGCTACTCCTGTTACAAGTGCTGTTACAGCGGCAGAATGGGAACTTGGCATTCCGCCCGTACTAAAAAGAAGTTTCCAATCCACTTTTCTAGCAGTTAAGAAATGAATAGGGACTTTTACAAACTGAGCAAAGAAAATTGCAGTTAACGATGCCCATAATGGGAAATTTGTGAATAACTCCATATTTTAACCACCCTTTTGTTATATACAGTGTACCATTTTTTTTAATCAAGGTTAACTAACTGTAAGATAATCATATGACATAAATAATGAATGAAAAATTAAAGTTTTGTTAATTTGCTTAACTATGCAATAATCATTTTAAACAAATAGTCTCTTTTTAAGACTTACTTACGAAAAGGTGAAAGGGAATTGAATGATTATCCAATAGAATATTATGAGTTCTTTGTAAAATTTAATGAAGGTGATTACTATACTTGCCATGATCTTCTTGAGGAAATATGGATGACTGATAAAAATAATCTGTTTTTAAAAGGATTATTACAAATGAGTGTAGCAATTTATCATTATGAGTACGGCAATATAAAAGGAGCTCGTTTAATGATGAGCGTGGCCCATGAATATTTACAGCAATACCGTCCGTTTCATTGGGGGATAGATTTAGAGAAAGTTTATGAATTTATTGAACAATGTCAAAGTATGATGCCACAGCAAGTTGATCGCGTCCCATTCGAAGAGGTTCATATTCTGCCTAAACTTCCTCGTTTTTTTCTTTATTTAGAAGATCGTTAGTTAGTCGAAATAAAAAGCTATTTTTTGTTATAATAACATTATTATGTTGGAGGTGAAGGTTTTGTTTACTGTGACAAAAGAACTAAATTTTCATAGGGAGCATTCGTGCCTTATTATCGGACTTTACGACCAGCCAATTAAATTTGATGGTGTCCTTCGTAAAGTTGATGAGCAATTTGGTGGGAAACTAACAGAACTTGTTAAATCAGAGGATATTTCGGCAAAAAATAAAAGCATCACGATGATACATACTTTTGGTCAAATTGGTGCAAAGCGGCTTTATATTGTTGGTTTAGGACATAAAAAGAAAGTATCATTGAATAAGCTGAAAGAAGCGCTCGGTAAGACATTTAAAGAAGTAAAAGCGGCAAACTTAGAGGATGTGTCTATTTTACTTGATTCCTTTGTCAGCGAGAAAGTAGATGTTTTAGATGTTGCTTATGGAATAAGTGAGTCTTTTGCTATGGCGACTTATCAATTTGAAGGTTACAAACAAAAGCCGAATAAGCCTGAGAAAAAAGTTAAACAGATGACTGTTTACTGTGAAGCTTTTGATCAATCAGAAGTTCAGGAAGTTTTAACAGTTGGCTATACTTACGGAAAAGCAGTAAACTCAGCACGTAATCTTGTCAATCTTCCAGGTAATATGCTAACCGCAACAGATATGGCAAACTATGCTCAACAATTAGCGGAAAAATATGACTTTGAAGTCGAAATTCTGGAAAAAGAAGATATGCTTAAGCTTGGAATGGGGGCGATTTTAGCGGTAAATCAAGGGTCTGTCCAACCGCCAAAGATGATCGTTTTAAAATATCAAGGTAAGGATGAATGGAAAGACGTAATTGGACTCGTCGGGAAAGGAGTGACTTTTGATACAGGAGGATACTCCTTAAAGCCGAAGGATGGAATTGTTGGTATGAAAACTGACATGGGCGGTGCTGCAGCCGTTCTTGGCGCTATGGAAATTATCGGAGAGTTAAGACCTAATCAAAATGTTGTTGCGGTTATTCCGGCTACGGATAATATGGTTAGCGGGTCAGCCTTTAAACCGGATGATGTCATCTCTTCATTGAGCGGGAAAACAATTGAAGTATTAAATACTGATGCTGAAGGGCGGCTTGCTTTAGCAGATGCAGTAACATATGCAAAGCATCACGGTGCAAATTATCTTGTTGATGTGGCAACTTTAACAGGCGGGGTCATTGTTGCTCTTGGTGCAGATACAACTGGAGTATTGACAAATAATGAGGCTATGTTTGAACAAGTACTGGAAGCATCTTATGAAGTAGATGAACCTATGTGGCGTTTACCTTTATTTGAAAAAGACAAGGAAAGAGTAAGAAATAGTAAGATTGCAGATTTAAATAACTCGCCTGGGCGCGAAGGTCATGCAATTATGGGCGGAGCATTTGTAGGTGAATTTGCCGAGGATACTCCCTGGGTTCATCTTGATATCGCAGGAACAGCAACAACAAATAAAGATTATGACCTTGGTACAGCCGGAGCTACAGGTGTCATGACAAGAACTTTAGCATTATTTGTAGAACGGTTTGAGCCAATTAAAGATTAAATTCCGATTTGTATAAATATTAATTAGTGAGGGATTAAAGAGTCTCTCACTGAGATTGTTTTATTTGAATTGATTTCCTTAGATTGGGTGAAAACGATTGTTAGTCAAGGCGTTCAACGAGGCGGAGGTTCATGAGCTTACAACGAAGTGTAAGTAATGATGAATACGGGTGTTTGTCAGAAGTTTTGGTGGGAGATGGGGGAATCTCCCACCAAATTTTGAACTTAGTTAATCATATTCAAAACTTCTTGCTTATAACGTTCCCTCATTATTTTAGCAGTATCCACCATTCTCTCGAGCGCAGCCAAAGTTTCAGCTGTTTTTCTTGTTTTCAGGCCGCAATCGGGATTAATCCAACATTGCTCTATTGCAAGTACTTTTAAGCTTTCATCAATGATTGCTTGCATTTCATTTAATTGTGGAATCCGCGGACTATGAATATCATATACACCTAGTCCGATATCATTTTCGTAATCGTTATTTTTGAATGCTTCAATGATTTCTCCGTGACTTTTAGATGTTTCAATTGAAATGACATCAGTATCTAATGCACGAATTGGTTCGATAAAATCATTGAATTCACAGTAGTACATATGGGTATGAATTTGTGTTACATCGGCTACTTCCGATGTTGCCAGCTTAAAGGCATTTATTGCCCATTCTAGATAAGAGGTTTGTTTGTTGACTTTTAGCGGCAGCCCTTCTCTTAATGCCGGCTCGTCTACTTGAATAATTTGAATGCCTTCTCTTTCAAGTGTTTGTACTTCCTTCCTAATTGCTAGGGCAATTTGGTAGGCAACTTCTTTTTTCGGGATATCATCTCGTACGAAAGACCAATTTAACATTGTATTCGGCCCTGTTAACATCCCTTTTACAGGTTTTGTTGTTAACGATTGTGCATAAACAGTTTCAGCTATCGTCATAGGCTCAATCCATTGTACATCACCATAAATAATTGGTGGTTTTACACATCTAGAACCATATGAAACAACCCACGCTTTTTCAGTAAATGCAAATCCCTTTAATTTTTCTCCAAAATACTCCACCATATCTGTCCGTTCGAATTCACCATGGACATATACATCGAGGCCAAGCTTCTCTTGATAATCAATCCATTTTTTGATTTCTGATTGAATAAATGTACGGTAGTCCTCACGAGAAATTTTGCCTTTTCTCATTTCAGCTCTTGTTTTCTTGACTTCTTCTGTTTGCGGGAGGCTGCCAATTGTTGTTGTTGGAAACAATGGTAACTGTAATATTTCTTGCTGTAGCTCTTTTCTAATTTTATGCGGCTTCTTTCTGCTAAAGTCTTTTTCAGTTATTTGTTGTATAGCTTCATGTACAGTAATAAGCTGTCTATCGCGGCTATGATTTAAATTAGCGATGTTATCTATATTTTGTTTAAAAATATCTTTGTAATAATCACTGCCTTCACGTAGAGCGTTTTTTAAAAAATTTAGTTCTTGTAATTTTTCATCAGCAAAAGCAAGATTATTTTTAAATTCCTCTGATAATTTGGATTCTGAAGCAACCGTTACTGGAACATGCATTAAGCTGCAGGATGGTTGTATCCATAAGTTTTCCGAGCTAATAAGGCTTTTAAGCTCGGTAAGAAAATCAAATTGTCTTTTCAATGGTGTACACCAAATATTACGCCCATTAATAACTCCTGCTACTAATATCTTTTCTTTAGGGAAGCCCCATCTTTTCAGATTAGTAATGTTTTCTTGAAAACCATGGACAAAATCTAATCCGATTCCTGCAACAGGTAAACTGATGACTGTCTCATAATGTTCTACTGCTTCAAAATAAGTTTGTAATAGAATTTGTGCTTGGGGAACAGCTTTTGAAAGTTGTTTGTACACCTCTTTGGCTTGCTGCATATCTTTTTCTGAAATCGAAGTAGTGAAAATAGGTTCTTCAAATTGAATCCATTTAACACCTTCAGCGACTAATGCATTCAATATTTGTGTATATAAATCAATCAACTGAAATAGATAAGTTTGCTTATTTATGTTTTCCATTACTTTTGTTAACTTATAAAAAGTAACGGGGCCAATCATCGTAGGTTTTCCTAAAATACCCAATTCATCTCTCGCTTCTATATAAGCTTTAAGTGGAATGTTTTCGTAGAGACGTAAGTTTGATCCATCATATTCAGGTACGATATAGTGATAGTTCGTATTAAACCATTTCGTCATTTCACTAGCGAGCGCTTGCTCATTTCCACGAGCTATTGAATAATATGTTTCTAAATGAATGGTTCCACCATCCCAATTGAAACGTTTCGGCACCATCCCGAACATAACTGCAACATCTAATACACGATCATAAAAAGTAAAATCCCCAACTGTTACAACGTCGACGTTAGCATCTATTTGTTTTTGGATATTTGCGAGACGCAGCGCCTTCATTGACTTTTCAAACTGCTTCTCTGATAATGTCTTTGCCCAATACGCTTCTACGGTTTTTTTCCATTCACGATTTTCTCCGATATATGGATAGCCAATAATTGTACTTGTAAATTTCATTTTTAATCTCCTTTTCAATTTTATTTCTTAGGCTATTTTTAACTTTAGGCTCATAACCTGTGAGACCTCAGTCTTAGAAAGAGATGAGTCCATTCGAAACAATAGCCATTAAAATATCGAGAATGCTTTATAGCTGTTATATTCAGTTAAAGCATTCTCTCAATTGTATTACTCTATTTTTTAAAAACTAATAATTCATCTAAAACGAGTTTGTATGCAAAATGAAGCCGGTCTAACTCAACTTTCTTGTCCATTGTTTTATTGTCATCAGTCATAATTGATTTCTCTAACCGGTTTACATAGTTCATTAAATTCACACTTTTATCATCTAATTGTGAAAGCATTACAATCGATTTTAATTCGATCACGTAATCAGGAACAATCGTCACCTATCTCACCCTTTCTTCGTCAATAAAAAAACACCTTTTTAAAAGATTTAAAAAGATGTTATTTAGACTTTATGATGTACATAGTTCAACTGTAGACAGCGAAAAATAGATAAGGATTTACATACAGGTTGTACCATGTTATATTTCTTCATTATCCTGAAATGTTTCCTTTTTTTCGCTTGTCGTACAGTGATCATACGAATAGGGTGAATACTATTCATAGTCACACATAACACCTCCTATCCTCGTAGGTTAACTGGTGTGTACTAAACTTGGCAGGTCTCCTGGCTCATGATCATCACTCTTTCTCCCTTCCCATTACAATCGTAACAGTGGTTTATGAGAAATCGTTCCCATTAACAGTTGCGGGACAGCGTCGGATTCGCACCGACTTCCCTTTTAAGCTCTTCACAAAAAGTTTGTGAGAGCACCAAATTTTACACGATATTCAGTTGTAATTTCAATATAACATAAGAATACGTTTAAATGAAAAGTTTTTTAACTTCAGCGTTTATTTCTATTCAAATTTTTTAAAAATAATAGTGGCAATTTAAGTGATTTATCGTCACCAAAATGTCATAGATTGGTTTTAATTGTTAAGATTAGCTTTACAAAGTAAATGGTTAACAATACATGTAATTACAGTTTCTTTTGCTAGTGCAGTCTTATCCATCTCCTTTATTACAGGGCTCATCTTTTTATTAAAAACAGTTAACCCTCAGCAAAAAAGTAAACAAACATTTTTTTTTGAACTCATCATGTATTTTCTAGCGATCATTTATATACTTATCCGGTTTATAAGGAAAAATAAAGTGATTTCATTACTAAATCCGTTTACTCAAAAAGTAAATATTTCGTTGATGGATAAAATCACACATAGAGCCGTAATTATCGGATTTCCTTTATTTGCTCTCGGTGGTTTAGTATTTGCAATGATTTGGGCGCAAATAGCTTGGAGTCGGTTTTGGGGTTGGGATCCAAAAGAAGTTTGGTCGTTTATCACCTTTTTATTTTATGCAGCATTATTGCATTTAAGAGTAGGGAAGGGATGGGAAGGAGAAAAAACTGCATGGTTGGCAATTCTAGGTTTTGGGATTATTATTTTTAATCAAGTATTCGTCAATTTAGTTATTTCCGGATTTCATTCAGATGCATAAAGATATAAAATCGTATCATTTCTTGATGCTATGATTATTTTAAAATAATATATGAATACCGTTCCGAATTGTCCAAACGTTTTTTGTTTTTTTCAAAATATTAGGCAGGCAGCTTTAGCCCAACCGAAATACGGTACAACTGCATATTAAGTAATGAGGAACATATAGAATTAAAAGGAGGTAGCCATATGTATCCTTATAGAAGTCCTTATCCTGCTCATGGACATGATAGTCGGTTTTTCTTCGGCGGCCCTTTTTTCGGCGGTTTACTTGGAGGATTACTTGGAGGTGGATTAGTAGGCGCTGCGTTTGCTAGACCACGTCCATACTTTCCACCTTATCCTATTTATGGAACAGGGTTTGGTTATCCACCATACGGTCCATATCCTTATTATTAGATTTAAATCAATCCTGTATCTTATTTTGGTGCAGGATTTTTTTATATTCCTCAAAATGGCCGATAACTGTCCCAATTTTATCTCCAGCGTATCATTAAAACGAGGTGACAACAATTTGTTTCGTTTTGATCATTAAATTCTAGGTGAAGCCCATCAGGGGTGTAGGAGATCTTTGGCATATTTTTTATTCCTGTTGATTTAATTATTGTTTCAACTTCAGTTGTTTTTGATTGTTGTGCGGCATTCATTAACCGTGTTGAAAATTGTTTAGACTTTGAAACTTTTTCGACGACTAACTTTGCATTATCAAGTAACATACTTGCTGCGGAAGCTGAAGACATAAATACAGATGGATTTACTAGTGGGAACTGGCGAAACGCTGGATGCTGATATAACACAGGATAAGGTATCCAATATTGATGATAACGATAGTTGTTTTCGTGATGATGATAAAAGTGGTACATGTTCATTCCCTCTTTCTTAAGATGAAAAAGTTATGCCATTCATATTTATCAACATATGATAAGGGTTATGAAATATACCATGAGAATATGCTGATTTTAAAATTTTCACTATATATATTGATAGGGGAAGAAAAAGGTTAAGTGATCCCATAGATTAAGGTTTTATTGTTTAAAAAATTTAAAGTAATGATAAAATGATGAAAGTGTTATAGATAGAAAAATATTGTCACGACAACGAATCTTTAGGAGTGGGATTACAAAATGGATTTAGAAAATACATTATTAAATTCACTTGGGATTGAGGTAACAAAGTTAGAAAAAGGTTATGTTACTGCAACAATGCCTGTAGATAACAGGACACGTCAGCCGGCGGGCTTGTTACATGGTGGAGCATCGGTTGCCTTAGCAGAAACAGTTGCAAGTGTCGGAGCCTATGAATTAGTTGATAAAAAGAATGAAATGGTCGTTGGCTTAGAAATTAACGCTAATCATATTCGGGGAAAAAGGGATGGACTTGTAACAGCTGTTGGCACAGTGTTGCACAAAGGACGAACTACGATGGTATGGGATGTAAAAATAATGGATGAGGAAAACAAATTGATTTGTGTTTCACGTTGTACGATCGCTATTATAAAGAAAAAATAATCATAAAAAACCGTTGCGGACATGTCCGCAACGGTTTTTAGACTGTAGAGCAACCTTGCCCTTCTTCGTTAAGAATTAGAGTGAATGCTTCAAGCTGACAAAAAACAGAAAATACCGCTCTTAATTGGTTAGAAGAAAGATAAAAGGTTGAAACAGAAATTGCACTTCGTTGTAAGTTTCCGCTCGTCCTACGTGCCTCGTCTGAAAATAGTTACTTCAATTGTTGACTTTGTCTTCGAAACTCCAACAAGTTATCGTTTGGAAAATTTCTTTTTTTGTTCCTTTAAATCATCTTGCACGCTTTTGTCCCAAAGCTTAACACCTGAATAATAGGCAGCCCTGCTAAGGAGATGACCAGCAACAGGCGATGTTAAAAAAACGAAACCGATTCCTAAAATGAGTCGTGAATTAAAATGCCCTTCTGTTAGAAAAAAATAGAGGAATGTGCCTAATAAAACAGACATAACTCCTAATGTGGCACTTTTAGATGCCGCATGATTCCTTGTATAGACATCAGGGAGTCTAATAACACCGAACGTAGCAATTAAACTAAGGAACACGCCAATGACGATTAAGCTGCCAGCCATGAATTTAAAGATCTCGCTCACGTTCAAGGATGACCCCCTTCTGTAAATATTTTGAGAACGCAACAGTACCGATAAAAGATAGAATCCCAATTAGTAAAATAACCTCAAAAAATGCATGAGTGTTTAAAAGAATAGAAACGATCGCAACCATAGAAATAAGATTAATACCAATCGCATCAAGAGCGACGACACGGTCTGGTACTGAAGGTCCTTTGATCACACGATAAATAAGGCCAAGTATAGAAATAGATATACCGATTAATGATATTTTCAATATGAACTCAAACATTATCGGCTCACCTCCATAATGGCTTTTTCAAACGAATTTTTAATGCTATTAATTGCATCCTCAGCATCTTCTATATCCATTGCATGAATGTATAAAGTTTTATTATCAGGTGAAATATCGATAACAAGTGTTCCAGGTGTTAAAGTGATGAGATTTGCTAAAATTGTAATTTCCCAATCTTTTTTCAGCTCCGTCGGCATTGCAAAAATGCCGGGTTTCATATCGAGCTTTGGTTTTAAAATAACTTTTAATACAGCGATATTTGATAAAATTAATTCGCGAATAAAAATGAAAAATAACTTGATTACGGCAACTATCCGAAATAAATAAAATCGTGAATTGAAAAACCTTCTAAACGTAAACAGGATGAGCAGTCCAAAAAAATAGCCGACAAAGAAAGTCATTGGATCGTAAGCTGCTTTTAAAAACATCCATATAAACGCTAAAAATATATTTAATAAAATTTGAAATGCCATCTGCCCCTACTCCTTTAATACCGCTTCAATATAAATGGTCGGGTTTGATAGTGTTTCTACAGCCTGAGAAATAAACGGATTAATTGCTTCTGATCCGACTCCATATAAAACAGAAAGAACGATTAATATAACTGGTGCAATGAGTAATGATCTAACCGGAACTTTCTCTTCTCCTTTAAATGTTTTCGGTATGCCCCAAAACCCATTTATAAAAAATTTCATTACTGAAAAGAGAACGAACAAGCTGGAAGCTAGTACGATTGCTGTCCCTAGGTAGTACTCACTGCTAAAACCGCCTTGCACAATTAATAGTTTTCCTACGAATCCGCTTAAAGGCGGTATACCTGCTAATGCTAATGCGGCAATGAAAAATGTCCACGCTAATCCAGGGTAGGTTTTTATTAGTCCTCCCATTTTCCTTAAGTCGCTTGTTCCTGTAATAGCGATCATCATTCCAATCAGAAGGAATAAGGCAGCTTTAATAATCATGTCATGAATTAAATAATAAATCGATCCTGATAAGCCGGCTTCAGTTGTTACCGCAAAGCCAAATAAAATGACGCCAATTGCAATAATAATGTTGTATATGATAATCTTTTTAACGTCCCAATAGGCGATTGCCCCAATGATTCCAAAAATAATTGTTAAGATTGATAAAACAATTAATATTTGATAAGTATAGCCGCGATCATGGTAGAAAAATAGCGAATACGTCCGCATGATAGAGTAAACCCCAACTTTAGTTAATAAAGCCCCAAATAAAGCCATTACTGGAACAGGCGGTGCGTAATATGAACCCGGCAGCCAAAAATAAAGCGGGAAAATGGCTCCTTTTATACCAAAGACAATCATAAATAAAATAGCAATCACAGTTAAAATCCCAGTCTGTCCAATTTCACTGATTCTTAATGAAATGTGTGCCATATTCAGCGTTCCGACAATTGAATATAAGTATCCAACTGCAATGACAAATAATGCAGATGAAATGACATTCACTAATAAATACTTAATTGTTTCGCGAAGCTGTATTTTTGTACCGCCAAGAACGAGCAAAACATATGAAGCCATTAACATGACTTCAAAGAAGACAAACATGTTAAAAATATCTCCAGTTGAAAATGCCCCTAATACGCCGACAAGTAAAAATTGCACGACAGGATAGTAATAAAACTTTTCCCGTTCTTCGCCAATAGAGCGAAATGAATAAATGATCGTAGCAAGTGCGATAATACTTGTTGTTAAAACGAGCAGAGCTGAAAGCATATCAGATACGAGTGTTATTCCAAATGGAGCATCCCAACTGCTTAAATTTACAGTTTGAATTCCATCTTTATATACCTTGTTTACAAGTATTACAGCAGCTCCAACCGTTATTAAAGATGCGATTAATGATATAACGCGTTGCAGTTTCACTTTTTTTGGTATAAACATTAAGATAATTCCCGTGAGCAAAGGTATTAACAGTGGTATTATTGGTAAGTTAATCATTTCTTTTCGTTTCCTCTCAACCTATCCATATTGTCGGTACCTAATTCTTGGTATGAACGGTAAGCTAATACTAAGAAAAAGGAGGTTACACCAAAGCTAATGACAATTGCTGTTAAAATGAGTGCTTGTGTCAATGGATCTGTATATGAAGATGCCTGCTCTCCTAAAAGCGGTGCTGCTCCTTTTTTTAATCCGCCCATCGTTAATAATAAAAGGTGTGCCCCCTGACTTAATATACCAGTACCGATAATGATACGCAGCAAGCTTTTCGATAGCATTAAATAAGTTGCTGACATAAATAAAACTCCGATTACAATAGCCATTAATATTTCCATTATTCACTCTCTCCAATCGTTTGAATAATGGTCATCGTGACGCCGATAACGACTAAATAAACACCTAAATCAAACAATGTTGCCGTATGAAGCGAAGTCTCACCTAACAACGGGATATTCATATCTCCAAACGCATGAGTAAGAAATGGAACATTAAATAGCAATGATCCAGCTCCCGTCCCAACAGCGAAAAGCAAACCAACTGCTGCAACTATTTTAAAATCTACTGGCAAAATTTTCGCGACTGTCTTTAAGTCATAGGCTAACAAAAGGAGAACAATTGCCCCTGAAGTCATAAGCCCACCGATAAAACCTCCGCCAGGATAATAATGTCCTGCAAAAAATAAATGGATAGAGAAAAGAATGATCACAAACAAAGTTACTTTTGTAATTGTTTGTAAAATGATGTCATTTGACTTCATCCGTCTTTCCTCCTTGTTAAACGTAATTTAATCATTCCGAAAATTCCAAGTGCTGCAATTCCGAGAACAAGAATTTCAAACATTGTATCAAAACCACGGAAGTCAACAAGGATAACATTTACCATGTTTTTACCTGCGGCTTTTTCATATGTGTTTTCAATATAATATTGAGATATAGAGTCAAATAATTTATTACTATGCGCCGATAAGGCAATTAATGTGATAACTACACCAACACCGACAGAAATAAGAGCATTTGTAAAGCGGAATCCCATCCGCTCTTCTTTTCGATTAATTTTCGGTAAGTGATAAAAGCATAATAGAAATAGCGCAACTGAAACAGTTTCAATCACAAGCTGAGTAAGAGCTAAATCTGGTGCTCGAAAAAGAACGAAGTAAAGGGCAACTGTATACCCGATTGATCCTAATAAAATAATTGATGTTAATCTTGATTTTGCAAATAAAATTGCAATGGCACAAATTGCAATAATTACAGCTAAAATAGCTTCATACACTCCGATAGGTGCTGCATTATCAATCGTAATTTTCAATGCATTTTTCACTGATAATGTAATACTTAACATACCGATAAAGAAAATAAAAATATAGACGAGATATGTTCGAATAAATCCGTTCATATAGCTGTTCGTAAAGTTGTTTGAACTACGCTGAATTAGCTCTAAACTGCCATCATACAGACGATTAATAGATCGTTTTTTAGGGAATAGCTTATAAATGTTTTTCCATTTTGGAAATGTTAGGTAAGCTATCGTTCCAACAGCGATAACTCCTATCGTCATCATTAATTCTATGTTAAATCCATGCCAGTAACTAATTTCAACGAAAAATTTGCTGCTATCATTGAGCAAAGATGGAAGGATGGAAGCCATTGCCGGTGCTATTAATGTATCAGATAGCAAGCTGTCAGCAAAAAATCCGAAAATAATAACGAGTGATGCTAAAATAACTGGTGGTATAAGCATGCCAATAGGAGCCTCATGAGGCTTTTTCTCAAGTTGAGCAGGCTTATATTTACCTGTAAATGTCTTAAAGAATAAAATCATACTGTAAATAAACGTAAAAATACTTGCAATCCAAGCTAACATTGGGAAGAGAAATCCCCATGTTTGCATATTGAAAATATCCATTTCTAACACACGAACCATGCCAGTAAAAAACATTTCTTTACTTAAAAAAAAAAGTTAAAAGGCGGAAGACCTGCCATTGAAAATGTACCAATCGCAGCAATTGTAAACGTGATTGGCATCATGTGCATTAATCCTCCAAGCTTGCGAATATCACGAGTTCCCGTTTCATGATCGACAATGCCGACGACCATGAACAGACTGCCTTTAAATGTAGCATGATTAATTAAATGAAATACAGCAGCTGTTGTTGCCACGATAAAAATATTTTCATCCAAATGATCATAATAGAGAGCAGCGGCTCCTACACCTAACAGAGACATAATTAATCCAAGCTGACTTACTGTAGAAAAAGCAAGAATGCCTTTAAGGTCTGTTTGCTTAACAGCAGAAAATGAACCCCATAATAATGTTACGAGCCCGACTCCAGCAACAAGCCATAACCAAAGGCCTGAGTGTGGTGCAAACACTGGACTCAGTCTAGCAACAAGATAAATTCCTGCCTTTACCATTGTTGCAGAGTGTAGGTATGCACTCACTGGTGTCGGCGCTTCCATTGCATCCGGAAGCCAAATATGGAACGGGAATTGAGCTGATTTTGTAAATGCACCTAACAAAATACATAGCATGGCAGGAATGAATAATGGACTAGTAAAAATGTCCCCAGCATTGTTAATAATTTCAGAAATACGAAAAGTTCCCGTCATTAAGTAAAGGAGAACAAATCCTCCAAGCATGGATAAACCGCCTAATACTGTAATGAGCATCGATTTTTGTGCGCCATAACGAGAACGCTCTTTATGGTACCAATAACCAATTAACAAGAAAGAAGAAAAGCTCGTTAATTCCCAAAAGGTATACAAGACGATTAAGTTATCCGATAAAACAACGCCTAACATTGCTCCCATAAATAAGAGTAAATACACATAAAATGTGTTAAGTTGTTCTTTATCTTTTGCTAAATAAAAAATGGAGTAAAGAACGACGAGGGAGCCGATCCCAGTGATGAGCAGAGCGAAGAGTAGTCCTAAGCCGTCTATTTTTACAGTAAAATCAATTCCAAGTGATGGAATCCAAGATATAGACTTTGTGACTGAATGTCCACCCATTGTTTCTGATATAAACTGAAAAAAGTAACTGAATAATAAAACAGGTAAAAAGAGGACAAACCAACCTGTATGAATTTGCCGAACATACTTATAAACAATTGGTACAAGTAGTGCCAGCAAAAAAGGTGATAAAATTGCCAAGTGTAGCAAAGACAGAGACCCCCCTTATATGTATAAATAGTTGTGATCGTTTTTTAATGAAGTGGTAAGATAGTTAAGTAAAATTTTTAAAAAGCTTTACTGATTTTTTAGAATAGTATAATCATCCAACATCCAACTATGAAACAGTAAAAATTAATTGTCGAATTAAGCTTTAAGTGAAATTATAACCTAAAACTTAAGCGCTTGCATGCCTTTAAAAAAATATCTTAAGATTCTTTAATCAATTAATAAATAGGTAGAAACCCGTCATTTTCGCAAGAAAAAAAATTTTTTTAAATAAAAAATTTTAGTTTTAAATGGAATCATTTGGGGGTATTGATGGTTATTTTATGTATATAATGAACTTTGTCGGTAAACGCTATGTATGGTGATGTTACAGGATGAGGAAAAAAATTTTTGTATCGCTGCTAATCTTTTTTGCAATATTTAGCGGGGCATCGTTTTTAAATGATCGTACTGAAGAAAAGTTAATGATTGCTGAAAATCAAAATTTACATGTTATCCCATTAAATACAGGGTCTGAAACAAACAGAAACATACGATTGAAATTTAAACAAAGAGAATATGTTCGGATAATTCCGTATGATAAAAATTATTAGCATTTAACTTTCAAGATCAATATTGTGAGCAGGCTCCTCAAGAATAATAAGTTTTGGATCATGTAAAATCGTTCTTGCAATATTAAGCCGCCTTTTCTCAGAGAAGCTAAGCTTTTCAAGCTTAACCATTTTTATTTAGTAAGCCAACATTCAGTCATCATTTTTCAATATTGACGGGAACATTATAAAGGTTTTTAATAAAAGTGAGATATTTCTTTGCATGAAGCCGTTCATAAAGGGCTTCATTTAAAAGTGAAAGACCAATCTCTTGACATCTTCTTTTGTCATTATTATTTACCGCCAGAAGCTGGAATCTCTTCGATTAAAATGTTGATTCATTTATTTCTTTCCTATATCAGCGTTACATTGGATATAGTTGTATTACCAATTCTTTTTTCTCACTTTTTAAAATAACCGACATGATCCTCTCACCTGTCATTTTATTCCCTTTAGCACGTAGCCAAAGCTTTTGCTTTATAAAATAGGGAAGCTTTAACGATAGGCTTTGTTAAACAATATTGTTGTTTTAAGTTCATTTATGGAAACTCGTGCCTTTCCGCTAAATGAGCGAATCAATCAACAAAGTTAAAATATAGCCTAATGATAAAAAAATTTTACCATATGACTCGTAATCGTAAGGAAACAACTTGACTATAAGAAAAAAGTAGCACAAACATATGTTTGTGCTACTAAAGGTTAATATTTGTCTTAACTATTTCTCTTTTCCGAGCGAATAATAGAAGTTGATTTTTTGACATTCCACCATAAAATAACGAATGTTAATAAAAATAAAGCACTTGTAATAAAAAAGACTGATGAGATGCCAAAGAAGCCTGCAAATATTCCCCCCATTACTGGTCCGATGACGTTTCCAAGAAAGCGAAAGCTCATATTATAGCCGAGAACCTCCCCTTGCATAGAGGCAGGTGCGACTTGACGAATATACGCAGTGACACAAGGAATGATTCCGCCAATTGCGATCCCAAATAAAAAGCGAAATAAAATAAGTTGCCATAAAGATGTGACGAACGCTTTTGGGATAAATACGAGAGCTGCAAATAAAAGTAAAATTAATAAGACACGTTCATAGCCAATCGAATCTCCTAGTTTACCCCAAGCCCTAGTAGTAAGTAAGTTTCCAAAGCCAGCTGCAGAAAAGGCAACTCCAGCAAGAAAAGCAATGTTACTAGAGTTAGTTAACTCGTTAACGTATAAGGCAAGCAGCGGCTGAATACTTAAACTTGCTACTTGGACAAGTAATGTAATAAACATAATTGTCATTAATCCGCGATGATTGAAAATATGGCCTAATACTTCTTTGCGAGTAAAAGTTTGTTGGTTTTTTTTTACCTTTTTCTCGCGGTTTTCTTTAATTCCAATTGCCACAATTGTAGCGGCTATAGCAATTGCAATTGATGTAATGATAAATGTATATTGAAAAACGAACAAATCAGCCATGAATCCACCCATTAGCGGTCCTAAAAGCCCCCCGGATACAGTTCCCATCTGTAACGTTCCTAATGTTTTTCCTGCAATTTTTTTAGGCGTTTGTGATGAAATAAGAGCCAGGGACGTCGGGATAAATCCAGTGACAGCTCCCATGAGAAGTCTTAAAATAAATAATCCTTCAACAGAGCGAATAAATCCCATTAAAAAAATACTTGTTGCGATTCCGTAGCCAGTAATCATTAATATTGGCTTATATCCGCGTTTATCACCGAAACGCCCCCATAAAGGAGAAACAAAAAAAAAGCTGTCAAAAATGTAATTCCAAATACGAAGCCTGCCCAACGTTGTACGTATTCTTCACTAAAGACTCCAAATGTTTCAATATATAGAGACAGAAGTGGGATAATCATTGTTGTACTTGCGGCAACAAGAAAATTTGCAAACCACATGATGATTAAATTTCTTTTCCGGATAATAACACCTTCTTGTAAATATTTCGTATCCCTAAATATTAATCATATATAAAAGTCATTAATTTGAAAAGAGAAAAGCTTAACACTTCAATTATGGGGAGATGATTATATACTATATTTATTCCTGCTTATGATATGAGGCGAACGAAAAAGCAAGCTTTTTTCCGTTTCATATCGTAATGCGATTTTACACGGGTGCTATCGTTATTTTTTAAAATAATCCATTTCTAGCGTTTTTAGATGTGATAAACTTCTGTCTGCCCAAGCACTCCCTTCTTCTTGTAGTTCTTGTTTCATGTTGTTTACAGCGTGATGCAATGACTCAGTATAGTTTGGGATTTTTTCATTGTAAGCATGTACTAGTTTTTTTGGAACATTTGTTTTTTCATGAAAAGCTAATGCTCTTCTTTCATGAAAAAAGCTTGGATTCGGATTTTTTGGGCTATGCAGATCCCCTTGCATCGGGTGTTTAAGTACTGCAAGCACTTTTATTAAATAGTGTTGTGGACGAACATCAACAATTTCTCCAATATATTTTCCCGTTTTATAGACGGCTGTTATCGTTTGCCCAATATTGAATTTATTCATTTTATTGCCTCCTTTACAGATACATAATAGTTATATATGAACGTTACTTAAAGTATAGGTATATAGTTGTTATCGTGACAACTTTTTTTTACTTTATTAAAAAATGTATTTCTTTACGTTTAATCATAAATAAGGTGAGTCTTCAAAATTTACAAAAGTGAGATAGAGAGATTGCCCTCTTTTTAGATTTTGAAAAGGGCAAGGGCGATTTTTTATTAAATTAACATGATAAAAAATTTATTGAAAACAAAGGGTGCAAAGAAAGCAAAAATCAGTTAAAGTTAAAAAATGGAGGGATCATTGCAATGAAAAAAAGTTTATTTGCTTCATTAGTGACAATTTTGCTAATATTGGGCGCGTGTAGCACAAATTCAGATGACACAGTTAAGCAAAAGACTAACAATAACGAAAAACAATCACAAGCAGAAAAGCAGAAAGAAGGAGAGAAAGACATGAATAATGTAGTTTATCCACAGCTTACAACAGAGGTATTGGAAAATGAACAACTAGTTGAAATGGAGACTTCTATGGGAACGATTAAAATCAAATTATTTCCAGAATATGCTCCTAAAACAGTTGAAAACTTTGTTACTCATAGTAAAAATGGTTATTATGACGGAGTTACATTTCATAGAGTGATTGATGATTTTATGATTCAAGGCGGAGATCCTGATGGTACAGGACGCGGTGGTGAGAGTATTTATGGTCATCCGTTTGAAGATGAATTTTCTGACAAGCTTTTTAACTTACGCGGTGCTTTGTCAATGGCAAATGCTGGTCCAAATACAAATGGAAGTCAATTTTTCATTGTTCAAAATAACTCAATGGATCCAAGTTTTTAAGGGCAACTTGAAAAAGCAGGTTATCCTAAAGAAATTATTGATGCATTTATAGAAATGGGCGGTACTCCTTACTTAAATTTTAAACATACTGTTTTCGGACAAGTAATTGAAGGAATGGATGTTGTTGATAAAATTGCTAAGGTTGAGGTTGACTATAGTGATAAGCCTGTTGAAGATGTCATCATTAAAAAAATAACTGTAATTAAATAGTAAAATAAGCTGAGGTTGTCGGTCATGTGAATTGATTGAAGATAAAAATTTTTAAGTAACGTATCCATAGGGGAAAACATTAAAAAGTTGGAACACATTTAAAAGACTGATATAATAAATGAGAAATATGATTGTAAGTGAAGAGGAAAGGAAGATTCTATGTTCCAAGAGCTCGTTATGCCACTATATATGTATTTCCCATTTCTTTACTTCCCTGAGGATAAAACTGAATATATTCCAGCTGCCATCTCAATGTTCATTTTTATGGTAATAACAGTGTTAGCTTTTCGCCTTGTCATTAGAATTTCAAAGCGGCAAGCAGAGAAAGCAAAGAAGTTTGAAGAACAGTTAAATTTGACAGATGATCATAAAAAAGAGTAATTGATCATGATGAATAGCTTTTAAACATCCTTTCAGTTTGTATTTATGGTGCAATTTTCTTAGAAAGTGATTGAAAACCGCTTGTTAGGCACGAAACGGAAAGCGGATAGAATAAATTGTTCAATGAGCTTACAAATCTTACAACGAAGTGCAAGCAAAGTATAATGTGTGAGCGTTTGACAACAGTTTTTGCAGGGACGTTAAGACGTCCTTTTTTATTTTCCTCTTTCAAAGTTAAGTCATCCATTTATCCCTTCTTTATGTCCGATCGTTTATGAAGGATCAGACTTGGTCATAATGAATACAAATTAGGGATATGGAGGATTTACTGTCATGAGAAGACGATGTGCACTTGTTTTGTTATTACTATTAACAGGATGTACTGAACAATCCCCAACATCAGTAGAAGTTGAAATGTATAATAGGGATGGGGATTCTTTGGGGAAAATTAAACTGATGGAACAAGCAGACGGGGTTAAGTTAAGCATAAAATTAAAAGGACTCCCTCCTGGGGAACACGGTATGCACATTCATGATGTTGGAAAGTGTAAAGGACCTGACTTTCAATCTGCTGGTGACCATTTTAATCCAGAGAAGAAAGAACACGGACTCTTACACCCGAAAGGTGCACACGCCGGTGACTTACCTAACTTAATTGTAAAAGAAGATGGGAAAGTGGAAGAAGATATTGTTGCTCCTCAAGTTACCTTAAAAGAAGGAAAAACATCTTTATTTACGAAAAAGGGGACATCGATTATTATTCATGAGGATAAAGATGATGGAATGAGCCAGCCTGCTGGTAATGCTGGCGAACGTATTGCGTGCGGTGAGATTAAAAAAGAAAAGGCTGAATAACAGCCTTCAAAAGAAGGATCAGACTAAAAACCGCTTAACGTTTTTTAGTCCCAGACTGTTGATATACGCTCGCATGCTTCGTTGTCTATTCGTTTCCACCTCGACTAACAAGCGTCTTAACCAGTCTGGGAATGATGATTTTTTCTATAATTCACCAATGTTGAACACTTTAGTTTGTTTGTAATGCTTTTTTAAAACGTTTGAGTCCTTCTTTTAGTATTTCGCGCGGGCAAGCAATGTTCATTCTTACAAAGCCTTCTCCTCCAGGGCCGTATTTGGCTCCAGGTTCAAGTGCAAGCTTTCCTTTGTTTAGTAAGCGATTTTTCAACTCAATATCTGATAAACCGAGGTTGCGACAGTCGAACCAAAGCAGATACGTTCCTTGAGGCTCGATAAGTTTTACATTTGGCAGATTTTCTTCAATATATTTTTTCGTTATATTTACATTCTCTTTAATATATTTTAATAACTCCTCAAGCCATGCTTCCCCATGGCGATAAGCTGCCTCCACTCCAATTAATCCAAAGGTCCCGACAGAGAAGAAGCCTTGTTTTCGTTGGACCTCATTAAATTGATTCCGCAAGGTTTCCTCTTGAATAATTACGGAAGAAACGTTTAACCCAGCTAAATTAAATGTTTTGCTTGGAGAAATACATGTGATAACTATTTTTTCTAGCCCTTCTAAAGAAGCAATCGGGATATGTTTAAAAGGTTCAAGTACTAAATCCGAATGTATTTCATCAGCAAAAATAAGACAGTTATAGCGCAAACAAAGCTCTCCGATTTTTAAGAGCTCTTCTTTTGTCCAGACACGTCCGCCTGGATTGTGCGGGCTGCATAATAAAAATAATTTTACACCTTCTTTTAAACGGTTTTCAAAACATTCAAAGTCAATTTCATATTGACCTTTCATATTAAGTCTTAACGGGCTGTTTACAACAACACGGTCATTTTTTTCAATCATTTCAAAAAAAGGAGCATATACTGGTGATTGAAGCATTACTTTATCGCCAGGTTTTGTATAGGCACGGATCACTGTACTCATAGCAGAAACTACACTTGGACTAAGAGTTATCCATGATTTTTCAATTGGCCATTGATGACGTTTCTGCATCCATTGTTGCATTACTCTATAAGTTTCGTCTGAAGCAAATGTATAGCCGTAAACCCCGTGATCAAGTCGTTTCTGAAAGGCTTCTGTTACTGCAGCTGGTGCACGAAAATCCATATCAGCGACCCACATTGGCAACAAATCATCTTCGCCAAATAACTCTTTCGTCATTTCCCATTTAAATGAATTTGTTCCGAAACGGTCAACGTTTTCGTCAAAAATATTTCTAGTCATTTTCTCCACCCCTTTGATTTTATTACACTTTGCTGTTGATGTAGAGCATCTTAGAAGAACTAAAAATATCTAGGCTATGTCATACAACTCTGTTGATTTATTGGCTCATTTATCTTTTGACGATTTGAATTGAGAAGAGAGTGTTTTTTTCATTTATTTCTTTCGTCATCGCTGTGTGTGAGATGTAATCTAAAAATCATAAAAAGTCATATAGCCAAATATTGATAGGCTTGTTCATTTATTTATTACCATCATAAGCGTGATATTTATTAATTACAATATAAATTGATGTTATGACCTTTTTGCATAAAAAATTTAGCTGTAAATTGTTTAGGAAACGCAGTCGATTTTTTAAAAAAGAGGTTTTCTCTTTTTTTACTAAGAAATATAAAACTTTTAATTTGTTTCATTAACAAATTTCAACACATGTCTAAAAACATCAAGAGGACGTTCTTCAGGAAGGAGATGTCCTGTTTCTTTAAAAATAACTATTTGCGAGTTCGGTAATTCTTTATTTAATTTTTCTCCAACATTTAATGGAACAATTTTATCATCTTCACCCCAAATGAGCAGACAAGGTGTTTCAATTGTTTGCAGTTTTTCTGAAGATAGGTCTCCTTCGCGATGACGGATCATTCTTGTTAAGGCTCGAAAAATATCATTTTTCTGAAAAGGAGTTAAATAACCAGAAATCATTTCATGATCAATTAATGTATGGTCATATATAACATTTTTGAGATTTTGTTTTTCGCCAGATTTTCCAAGCCAATATTTTATGTAAAGATAAAAAAAGGGGAAGTAGCTTACAAAGATTAGTGATCGTTTAGCCCGCTGTAAGTAAGCTGAGCTGCATAGTAAAATGACTTTTTCCACTAAAGTTGGTTGTTTATAAGCAATGTTCAAGCTTATTTGTCCTCCCATTGAATGGCCCATGATGATGATTTTATCAATTCCCATCATTTTAATAAAATGAATAATTGTTTGCGCGATATTATCATATGAGTACGTATAACGCAAAGACTTTCCGCTTTTTCCGAAAGGAGGGAAATCTATAGAAAAAACATTAAAATCATTTTTTAATAAAGGGATGAGACGACGGTAGCTAAAAGAGGAGGATAAAAAACCGTGTATAAGTACAATTGTATTTTTGGAAGAAGGATGGGCATAAAATTCATAATATAAATCAATGCCATTTAATTTTTTATTTCCAGATGCTTTTTTAAAACCCATGGTCGTTCACTCCTGCTTTGCGAGATATCATTTATTTTATCCAAAATCATTCCTTTCACACTGTTGTCGAGAAAAAGATGGTGAAAAACAAAAAAAAGACAACCTACACGATTGTCTACTTAAAAGGGGGGAATACTAGAAAGCCTTATAATACAATATTAACCAAGTTTCTAGGTTATTAAACATATTTTTTAAATTTTTTGGGAGTTTTTTATTTTTTTTTTATTATTATTGATTGTTTGTCATAGACTTTCCTTTATTTCCTTGAAGGTCAGATGCAGGCACGTCTAACACTGTGGAAATTTTTAAAATTGTGTTTGTGTTTGGAATTTGCTCACCGGATTCATAGTTCTCAATAGTTTTTGTTCCTACCCGAATTTTTAATGCTAATTCTTGTGCAGTCATGCCTCTTCGTTCACGCCACAATTTAATATTTTTTCCGATTTCAGACATTTTTACCCTCTCCTTTATTTAGTTTCACTATATAATACATGTTTTTTGTATCTTAATGGAAGCATTCCCTTATTTAATTATTTTTATTGTACCATTTGTTTCAAAGTTATTTCGAGACGTTTTTTTGAATCGTTCTTAATTGTTCATAAAATCTCTATTTAATTACAAAAAATCCATCTTAAATATATATGAAAAAATTGATAAAAAAATCTAATTGTGATACAATTTTTTAATGCGTAAAAGAAGAGAAAAATAAAATTAAAAATTTAGGAGTGTTTTAATGGGTCAAAGAATTACAACCGGAAGTATATTAACAGGAAAAGTTACCGGTATTCAGCCGTACGGAGCATTCGTTTCGTTAAACGACTCTATACAGGGATTAGTTCATATATCTGAAATTACACACGGATATGTAAAAGATATTAATGATCATGTGAAAATAGGAGACGAAGTAACGGTAAAAGTGTTATCCGTTGACGAGGAAGGCGGAAAGGTCAGTTTATCGATTCGGGCAACTGAGGGTGTACCTTCAAAAAAAATTGCAGCAAAAGTAAAGAAAGCTGAAACTAACAATGAACAAGGTTTTAACACTTTAAAAGAAAAGCTGCAGGAATGGATTGAGCAATCTGAAAGTGAAGGTTTAATGAATAAATAAAAGCTAAGAACAGACTAAAGCCATGAGAGCTTATAGACAAATTCAATATGTTTTGTTGCCAACGCTTGTTAGCCGAGATATATAGGACGGAGGCGAAAGCGAATAGATCAGTCGTGCATGAGCTTACAACGAAGTGCAAGTGATGATAAATGCGAGTGTTTGTCAACAGTCTGAATAGCTGGGTAATAAACTCAGCTATTTTTTATTTCTTAAATTAATTTTTCTGAAAAATTAACAAATTCATTTAATTGACACAAATATTATGTTTTAATTTTAAAGAGAGTGAAATTACACCGAGAGGAAAGAAGTACGATGAAGGAGAGTTCAGAAAAAAAGATACCGTTTATTATAGCGATGCTGCCTTTAACAGCGATGATGATTGTCATGGCGATCACAATTATTGAATTTGAAGGAAGCCCGCACATACCGTTAATTTTTGGAACTATTGTGTGTGCAATAGTCGCATCCCAGTTTGGATTTAAGTGGAAAGAGATTGAAGCAGGGGTATATAAAGGAATTCAACTGGCGTTACCTGCTATTATGATTATTATTATGGTCGGATTGACGATCGGAGCTTGGATTGGTGGAGGAATCGTTGCAACAATGATTTATTACGGACTAAAATTAATCACACCATCAATGTTTCTCGTTTCGATTTCAACTATTTGTGCGATTGTTACATTAGCAATCGGCAGTTCGTGGTCAACGATGGGAACGATTGGTGTTGCTGGCATGGGCATTGGGATAAGTATGGGTATTCCTGCACCAATGGTAGCTGGAGCTATCATTTCAGGCGCCTATTTTGGTGATAAAATGTCACCACTTTCAGATACAACTAATTTAGCAGCTGGCATAACTGAAACTGATTTATTTGAGCATATTCGCCATATGTTTTATACTACAATTCCTGCATTATTCCTTGCATTAACAGCTTATTTTTTTATGGGAAGACAATTTCGGACAACTGAATTAAATAATGAAAATATTCAAACGATCATGAATGTACTCAATGAAAACTTTGTTATATCTCCATGGCTGCTATTCGTTCCTTTGATTGTGATCTTTTTAGTTGCAAAAAAAGTTCCGGCTCTTCCAGCACTTGCAGCTGGTATATTGTTAGGGTGGTTATCGCATATAATCGTTCAAGGTGGACAAATTGGAATTGCGGTTAATACATTACAAGAAGGTTTTTCGATTGAAACTGGAAATGAATTAGTCGATGATCTTTTCAATCGTGGCGGGATTGATGATATGATGTATACTGTCTCTTTAACAATTGTTGCGATGGCATTTGGCGGGGTCATGGAGCATACAGGGATGCTGGAAGCTATTGTTAAACAAATATTAAAGTTAGCTCGTTCAGCTAAAAGTCTTGTTGTTGCAACTGTCTTTACAAGTTTTTTTACAAATATTGCAGCAGCAGAACAATACATTTCAATCCTGCTCCCGGGAAGAATGTATCATCAAGCTTATAAGAAAAAGAGACTCCAATCAAAAAACCTCTCACGGGCTTTAGAAGATGGGGGAACAGTTACTTCATCACTTGTACCTTGGAATACATGTGCTGTTTTTATTATGTCTACATTGGCAGTACACCCGTTTGAATATGCCCCATATGCCATTTTTAATTTATCTGTTCCATTGATTGCAATTTTGTTAGCTTCTTTTGGATTTAAGATGCCGTATATGAGTGAGAAAGAAATGAAGGAGATTGAAGAGAGTCAAACTTCTTCAAAAATTTCTGGATAAGGTTGTGTCGTACAACTTAAAAAAATATTTATCTATTTCTTATAAGAAGATGATAAAAATTTTATTTTTGATATTATTAATGAACATAGTTTAATGAATTTTTAAATTAATGGGAACAGTGTAAAAATACGTGGTTTTAATAATAATGTTTGAATAGGAATAACTTGTTACATGATGTCATAGTTTAACGTTTTTTACATAACAGGGTTAAATATCGTGTTACAATATATAAAAAAGTAACAACGAATGAAGTAAATTCATACCCCAATTTTCATGAATTGAAGGTTCCGTTGTACAATAGTAATATTGATTTAGGATGGAGGAATGTTTATGATGAAAACAGCATCTAAAGCATTAATTGAGCAATCAGAACAATTCGGAGCAAATAATTATCATCCGCTGCCAATTGTCATTTCGAACGCAGAAGGTGTTTGGGTTGAAGATCCAGAAGGGAATAAGTATATGGATATGTTAAGTGCTTATTCTGCAGTTAATCAAGGACATCGTCATCCAAAAATTATTGCCGCATTGAAAAATCAGGCTGATAAGGTAACTTTAACATCTAGAGCGTTTCATAATGATCAGCTTGGATCATGGTATGAAAAGGTTTGCAAATTAACAAATAAAGAAATGGCACTTCCAATGAATACAGGTGCAGAAGCTGTTGAAACGGCAATTAAAGCTGCACGACGTTGGGCATATGATGTAAAAGGTGTTGCAAATAATAAAGCGGAAATTATTGCTTGTAAAGGAAATTTTCATGGTCGGACAATGGCCGCTGTTTCTTTATCATCTGAAGAAGAATATAAACGCGGCTTCGGACCAATGTTGCCAGGAATAAACCTTGTCCCTTACGGTGACATAGAAGCATTAAGAAAAGCAATAACTCCTCATACAGCGGCATTTTTGGTTGAGCCGATCCAGGGAGAAGCAGGGATTATGATCCCTCCGGAAGGTTTCTTGAAACAAGCATATGAATTGTGTAAAGAAAATAACGTTTTATTTATTGCCGATGAAATTCAAGCTGGATTAGCCCGATCTGGAAAAATGTTTGCTTGTGATTGGGAAGAGGTAGTTCCCGATATGTATATTTTAGGAAAAGCCCTTGGAGGAGGAGTATTCCCAATTTCATGTGTTGTTGCCAATAAAGATATTTTAGGTGTATTTAATCCAGGCTCACATGGTTCAACATTTGGGGGAAATCCGATGGCATGTGCTGTTTCAATTGCAGCCATTGATGTACTAATAGAGGAAAAGTTAGCCGAACGCTCTTTACAGCTTGGAGAATATTTTATAAATAAATTAAAAGAAATAAACAATCCGATCATCAAGGAAGTACGCGGTCGTGGTCTATTTATTGGGATCGAATTGACAGAATCAGCGAGAAAATATTGTGAGGGGTTAAAAGAAGAGGGCTTGCTTTGTAAAGAAACACATGAAACAGTCATACGCTTTGCTCCACCCCTTATTATTAATAAAGAAGAGTTAGATTGGGCGATTGAGCGAATTAAAAAAGTATTATCTTAATATTGTTAATGAATACTAAGAGATAGAAAGCTCCTTTATCTCTTTACAAGAATATAAGGAAATAAACGGAAGCTTTACTTAAATTAATAAAGAGGTGCAATAATGGAAACCGCAGGAGTATCAGAAAAAGCTATAAATGATTCATTAAAATTATTAACATCGACTCAAGTTGTTATAAAAAAGGCTTTGGATAAACTTGGATATAATGAAGAGGTTTATGAGCTTCTGAAAGAACCTTTACGGATGTTAACAGTCAAAATTCCAGTTCATATGGATGATGGATCAGTAAAGATATTTACCGGATATCGTGCTCAGCATAACGATGCAGTAGGACCTACTAAAGGAGGAATACGCTTCCACCCAGAAGTAAATGAGCCTGAAGTAAAGGCTTTGGCGATGTGGATGAGTTTAAAATGTGGGATCGTTGATTTGCCATATGGCGGAGGAAAAGGCGGAATTGTTTGTGACCCTCGTACGATGTCAATGGGCGAGTTAGAGCGTTTAAGTCGAGGCTATGTAAGAGCGATAAGCCAAATAGTCGGACCGACAAAGGATATTCCTGCTCCGGATGTTTTTACGAATTCGCAAATTATGGCTTGGATGATGGATGAATATAGCTCTTTAAAAGAACATGATTCTCCAGGTTTTATTACAGGAAAGCCAATCGTTCTCGGAGGATCTCAAGGAAGAGAAAAGGCAACAGCTCAAGGAGTAACTATTTGTATTGAAGAAGCAGCTAAAAAACGGGGAATTTCGATAAAGGGTGCAAAAGTGATCGTTCAAGGCTTCGGTAACGCTGGAAGTTTCTTGTCGAAATTTTTGTATGATGCAGGTGCGATTATCGTTGGTATCTCTGATGCTTATGGTGCTTTATACGATCCAAATGGTTTAGATATTGATTACTTGTTGGATCGCCGTGATAGCTTTGGAACGGTTACCACGTTATTTGAAAATAAGATTACAAATAAAGAATTGCTTGAGTCTGATTGTGATATTCTTGTTCCAGCAGCGGTCGCCAATCAAATAACTGAAGAGAATGCGCATAATATTAAGGCTTCAATCATTGTAGAAGCTGCAAACGGACCGACAACGTTAGAAGCGACGAAAATATTAACTGAACGGGGAGTCCTGCTTGTTCCAGATGTGTTGGCTAGTGCTGGCGGAGTAACCGTGTCATACTTTGAATGGGTACAAAATAATCAAGGCTACTACTGGAGTATAGAAGAAATTGAAAAGAAACTCCGTAAGGTTCTTGTTGAATCATTTAATAATGTGTATCAAACAGCAGAAACGCGTAAAGTAAATATGCGTCTAGCAGCATATATGGTTGGAGTTCGAAAGATGTCAGAAGCGGCTAAGTTTAGAGGGTGGGTTTAAGAGTTTAAAAAGGAAAAGCAGCCTTTTAAAGGCTGCTTTTCCTTTTTTATTTATTATCTTGTTGGCTTTGCCTCAGGTTCACGTTCAAGTTCTTCATTTGGTTTAAACAGCAAACCAAGATTGATAAGACCTGCAATTCCGACTAAGCCGTAAATAATCCTCGAAAGAGCGGAGTCTTGACCGCCGAATATAGCAGCTACAAGATCAAACTGGAAAAAACCAATGAGCCCCCAGTTAATGGCTCCAATAATTGTAAAAACTAGTGCAATACGCTGTAAAGCGCTCATTTTATTTCCTCCTTATGATTAAAGTGTTCTTTTATATAGTGATACATGCAATAAATAATTATTCATGTTTAATGATGTGTTTAAAAATATTTTTTCCAATAAAGTGAAAACTTGAAAAGGACGTTAAGAGCTAGTTTTGCCTAACTGTGGATGATAACGAAATAACCAAGACTTAAAATTTCAAAATCCTTTTAAGAAATTCATCATGAAATTGATGTAAATGGAAACACTAAAACAAAATGACCAAGAAAGGTGTGTCTTCATTGATTGAGATACCGTCCGAGTTAGAAGGAAAGCATTTTGAACTTTTTAAGTTAGAACAGGTCTTAAAGCCGCTTGGTTATTCGATTGGCGGTAACTGGGATTATGATCACGGATCCTTTGATTATAAAATTGATGAGCAAACGGGATACCAATTTTTACGGCTTCCTTTTAAAGCAATTGATGGCCAGTTAGACTCTCGCGGAGTCACGGTTGAATTTGAGCGTCCTTTTTTGCTTAGTCACAAATATCAGCGCGGGCTTGATGATCATGTAAATGTATCAAATGTAACAGCTTCCTTTAATCAATTTTCTGAACCTGTTGATAAAGATGCAAGCTTCCCTGAAAAATTGGTCGGGATCGGCCGGGCGCTAGTAAGGGAAGCAGAAAAACTCCTGCTCAATTTATAAGGATGCTCAACTAACAATTCTCATTAAACACAACTATTAGTTGATCATCTTTTTGAATGATAAAAGGGTGGGAAGGATTAATAATCGTTTTCTCACCTCTTTTAATACCAACTAGTAGAATATTTTTTAATAATAAATGTGAGTTTATTAAGTTAAATGACTGACCAATCATTTCTTCTTTTACAGTTAAAAAAGAGAGCTTACATTTTTGCAGTTGATTTATTATTTCAAAGAAGCTTGTTTTTTTCGTAGAAAGGAGACGATTGACCATTACAAAACTTGTTAATGCATTCGACTGAATAATTTCATCTGCTCCTGCTCGCTTAGCATTAGCTACTTGTTCAGGTGTTAGTATTTCTGCAATACAGCATATTGAAGGATTTAAACCTTTTATTGTTAATAAGGTCAACACAGTATTCATATCTGCGTAAAGTTCATTTTTATTTTGATCGGCTGTAATTAATACCTTTTCTGCAAAGGCAATATTTGCTTTCATTAACACTTCATCTTGAAAAGCACGTCCATTTATAAAATGAACATTGTTGTGACAGATTGGGTTTTCTTGAAGGGTTTCATCAATTAATATTATTTTTTTTGGATTTTTCTCTAGTAACATACTTTTAATAATTTCCCGCGAACGTTCATTCCAACCGATAATAATCATATGATGACCACCGTTATAAGCAACTTTTCCTTTCATGAAAGAATTTTGTCTTGAGACAGCTGCGGTCGCGATTGTTGCAAAGTACGATGACACAAGGCCAATGCCAAGAAATATTAACACGATCGCCGCTACTCGACCTTTTGTAGAAGCAGGGACTAAATCTCCATAACCAACTGTAGATGTAGTAATAAGTGCCCACCAAATTCCGTCGAATACAGTCGGAAATGTTTCCGGCTCCATAAAATACATCATAACTCCAAAGCAAATAATGACTATTAATGCTAAAATAAAGATGCGAAAAATGAGCGGTAAACGCATAAAAAAAGCATAAAGGTGTTGGGGCACGCTATTCACCTCAAAACTTTAGACTTCATGCTCATTATTGACGAATAAAATTTTTTTCATAATTTTTAAAGCAAAAATCAGCTAGGTAATTTGCATTAATTTAAAATTGTTATACAATATAAGATGTACAAACGACTGTATTTTTAGCTAAAACTGTTATATAACAGTTTTGAAGAAACATAATTATTGCATAATAGGAGATGACTTCATTGTTATTAGACGAACGTTTCCGTGGGTATAACTCTGCTGCTTTGAAAAAGGATTTACTAGCAGGGATCACGGTGGGTATCGTTGCCATTCCCCTTGCAATGGCATTTTCGATTGCTTCAGGTGTAAATCCGGAATATGGGATATACACGACAATTATCAGTGGATTTTTAGTAGCATTACTTGGAGGATCACGCTTTCAAATTGCCGGCCCTACAGGTGCTTTTATTCCTGTACTGTTAGCCGTTGTTCTCCAGTATGGGTATGAAAAGTTGTTAATTGCAGGTCTCTTGGCGGGTCTTTTACTTATGATCATGGGGTTATTAAAGCTTGGTAACTTAATTAAGTACATACCTCGCTCAGTAACGATCGGATTTACATCAGGAATTGCTGTCATTATTTTCACAGGACAAATTGCAAGCTTTTTAGGATTAGAAGGTGTTGAAAAGAAAGAGGCTTTTCATGAAAATATGAATGAAATTTTTCGTCAATTAAATACAGTGAATATGTACAGTATTTTAATCGCTATATTAGGATTTATATTATTAATTTTTATTCCGAAATTATTTCCTCGTGTTCCAGTACTTCTAGTTGCGTTAATTATTCCTACAATTGTTGCTGTCTTCTTTTTCCCAAACAAAGTTGCAACAATCGGATCAGCATTTGGAGAAATTCCGCAAAAGCTTCCATCATTTAGTTTTCCAGAGCTAAGTTTGGAAACGATAAAAGAGGTATGGAGACCAGCTTTAGTTATTGCTATTCTTGGTGGGATTGAGTCGTTATTGTCAGCTGTTGTTGCAGATGGAATGACTGGAAAGCGGCACAATTCAAATCGTGAGTTGTTCGGGCAAGGGGTTGCCAACTTCGTCACACCATTATTCGGAGGAATTCCAGCAACAGGTGCAATTGCTCGTACAGCAACAAATATAAAAAGCGGTGCAGTCAGTCCGCTATCTAGTATATTTCATAGTGTATTTGTTTTAGGGGCTCTATTAATATTTGCACCATATGCATCGTATATACCTCTTGCGAGTATGGCTCCGATATTAATGCTAGTTGCTTGGAATATGAGTCAGCATAGAGCGTTTGTTCATATTTTAAAATTACGATCAGCTGATTCCATTGTTTTAATAGTAACGTTCTTACTAACTGTGTTTGTTAATTTAACAGTAGCAGTTGAAATTGGATTATTACTGGCAATGATCTCTTTCATTAAACGTATGAGCGGGATGCTTGAAATTGATAAAGTATTACCCGATTCACATGGAAAGCAAGTTTCACCTGATCCAATTATAACAGGACATGATTGTCCGCAGCTTTCAATTTATACAATTGAAGGGCCATTGTTTTTTGGGGCAGCGGATACTTTTGAGCGTGTGCTAACCCGCTCAATACGTAAACGGCCAAAGGTGCTGCTTTTGCGTATGCGGTATGTCTCTCTAATTGATGCTACTGGTGAAGGAAATCTCTCTTCTTTAGTGAATGACTTTCAAAAAATGAACGGAATTATCCTAATTTCGGGTATACGCGAGCAGCCTCTTGAAATGCTAAAAATAAGCGGCCTTTATGAAAAAATTGGGGCTGAGCATATTTTTGAGCATACTGGAGAAGCAATTAACTACGGTCTCTCTCTATTAAACTATGATCATTGTAAAGGATGCCGCTTTGCTGCTTTCCGTGAATGCGATAGTTTTAAGCAAAGAGAAGTAAGTGAACACGCACAGATGGCGCGTGTGCGTTAGAATAAAATCGCGACGGAAGCGAGTAAAAACTGTCGTTTGATCACTCAATTTGACAACAATCTAGTCGATGATTGGCAAGGTTAGCCAAATCATCGACTTTTTGTTTGTAATAAATGATTGGAGATTATTTAGGCATCCAATTTGTTATGTAGTCATAACATTCGGTTTTTCAACGACTACACCTGCAAGTTCAAGCTTCACAGGATTTTGGAGAGAGTCACCGACTGGACATGTTCTTTCAATAAATAGAGCAAACTCGTTTGCTTTTTCTTCAGATGCGTCACATTCCATATACATTTTAAAACGTACAGCTTGAAATCCAGGTCTTACTTCTTTTTTTCCTTGAAAACCAGCGGGATCTAAATCTCCTTCCAATTCAACACGAAAAGCTCGAAGATCGATTCCAAATTGTTTTGCATAAATTTTAGCTACAATTGATTGACACGCACCTAACGCACAAAGTGTCATTTCAACTGGATTCATTCCTTTGTCAGTCCCGCCCAAGTATTTCGGTTCATCCATCATTACTTTAAAACCTCGCGAAGCCGTTTCTACTAACAAACCTTCATCTAAATTTTTTGCGGTAGCTTTAAATGTAACAATTGACATGTTTTTTTTCCCCCTAAAATGTGACTATTCATCTTTTGACAAGTTTATTTTACCATATAAAATTATATTTGTTCACTATATCACAAAGTAATATTAACAATTTTATGAATAACAATTAAAGTAAAAAAACATATCCTGTTAAACATTATTGTTCAATGGCACATTCGTGTGAGACATTGTCCTTTCGAGAAGGCTTCATATCGTTAGGAAGTAAGTAAATCAACAGAGAATAATATATAAAAATAGCTGTAAACTAGAACATACGGAAGTAATCCACCCGTAAATGTAAGTCTCATCATTTTAAATTGTACTTACATGTCATAATCATGTCATATGGCTATTTGTCCTTTAATACTCGGCTTGTGAATAATGTCACTAATATGTAACAATGTATATGTCGCAATTATTGAAAGAACGATGTTTAAACATTTTAGGGAGGTCTTTTTTTGGTTAGAGTGAAAAAAAGTTTTTTTTTTTTACTGATTTTTATTCTGATTGCAAGTTTAACAGCTTGCACTTCAAGTGATAGCAGTAAAAACGGTAAGTCAGAAGGTGCAAATAAAGAGGAAACACTTATCTTTGCTGATGCTGGATGGGATAGTATGAGATTCCATAATGGTGTAGCCCGGTTTATACTTGAAAACGGTTATGGATATAAAACGGATATTATGCCTGGCTCTACAGTTGCAACAATCCAAGGACTTGGGAGCGGGGATATTGATATTTACATGGAAGTATGGACAGACAATGTGAAAGAATCTTATCAAAAAGTTTTAGACAGCGGTAAGGCGGTTGAACTTGGCATAAACTACGATGATAACACTCAAGGATTGTATGTTCCAACCTATGTAATCGAAGGGGATCCAGAACGGGGAATAGAACCATTGGCACCCGATTTAAAAACTGTTGAAGATTTAAAAAAATACAAAGATCTTTTTAAAGACCCTGAAGATCCTAGTAAAGGAAGAATCATTGGCGCCATTCCAGGTTGGTCTGCCGATGAAATTATGACTGAAAAAATTGAAACGTATGGGTTAGATGAGCAATTTAACATTTTCCGTCCTGGTTCTGACGGTGCCTTATCAACATCGATCGTTAATGCATATAAAGCCGGTGAACCTTGGGTTGGCTACTATTGGGAGCCCACTTGGATCATGGGAATGTATGATATGACACTATTGGAAGAAAAAGAGTATAACGAAAAAGATTGGAACGATGGTTATAAGACAGCCTTTCCTTCTGTGAAGTTGACAATTGCTGTTAATAAAGATGTTAGTGAAAATAAGGAAGTAGTTGACTTCTTGAAAAATTACAAATCGTCTACTGAAATAACAAACGAAGCCCTTTCTTATATGCAAGAGCATGAAGCAACGGCAGAAGAGGCAGCTGAAAACTTCTTAAAGGAACACGAGGAACTTTGGGTTGAATGGGTTCCTGAAGATATAGCTAATAAAGTGAAAGAAAAACTTTCATAATGAACTTTGAAAAATAAATCAATAGCTGGTATTTAACCAACTATTGATTTATATTTTTTTGCTATGGTGAATTATATACTAGATTGGAGTGAAATTAGTTGCATTGTATAATGTGACATATGAAATATGACTAATTTTCCGGATATTCGTTGGGAACTAGGAAAGTACGTTGAAGAAGCAACTGTGTGGTTTACAGATCATTTTCAAGGCACTTTAGATTCTATTTCAAACGGAGTTTTATTCTTATTAATGAAAATAGAAGCGGGTCTATTATGGATTCCTTGGTGGGCGGTATTACTAGTTGTTTTTATTTTAGGAGCACGCTACAAAAGTATTGTTTCAGGAACGATATATGCATTGTTATTATTTTTAGTCGGTACATTTGGTTACTGGGAATTAATGATGCTTACATTAGCGATCGTTTTGGCCTCTGTTGTGATTTCAATTATTATCGGGGTTCCAATTGGGATTATATCTTCTTACAGTAAGAAAACAGAAAACATTTTACAGCCAATATTAGATGCGATGCAAACATTACCGAGTTTTGTGTACTTAATTCCCGCAATGATGTTTTTTGGTTTAGGAAAAGTCCCAGCAGTATTTGCTACGATTATATATGCTGCTCCTCCTGTTATTCGCTTAACAAAATTAGCAATTCGCGGAGTCTCAAAAGAAATGGTCGAAGCAGCTCAATCATATGGTTCTTCTACTTGGCAAGTTTTAACGAAAGTACAACTCCCACAAGCACTCCCTACAATTATGACAGGTATTAACCAAACAACGATGATGGCTCTTTCAATGGTTGTTGTAGCTTCAATGGTTGGAGCAAAAGGTTTAGGTATGGAAGTATTAACTTCTATTAACCGGATTGACATTGGAAAAGGTTTCGAGTCTGGAATCGGGATTGTGTTTCTCGCTATTATTATTGATCGAATTTCTCAAGGAATTGCTGACAGATCTCGTTCGAAGCGTTTGAAATTGTAAAAGGAGTTTAAATTTATGCCAACAAAAATACAAGTGAAAAATATTACAAAAATATTTGGGAAAAATCCAAAAACAATTGTCCAAAAAATAAAGCAAGGAATGTCGAAAAAAGAAATATTAGAAAAAACAGGCCATACTGTTGGGATCTATAATGCTAACTTCGAAGTAAAAGAAGGGGAAATCTTCGTGATTATGGGGTTATCAGGAAGTGGAAAATCAACCCTTATTCGCTGTCTTAACTTATTAAATAAACCAACTGCGGGGCAAATATTTGTTGATGGTGAAGAGGTCACATCATATAACAAGAAGCAATTACAGGAGTTTAGAAAAACAAAAATAGCGATGGTATTTCAACATTTTGGACTTTTTACACATCGATCTGTTTTAGAAAATGTGGCTTATGGTCTTGAAATTAAAGGTGTTCCAAAAGAAGAACGTGAAAAAATTGCTTTAAAAAATATTCAGATTGTAGGGCTTGAAGGGTATGAACAGCAAATGCCAGATCAGCTTTCTGGAGGGATGCAACAGAGAGTAGGACTGGCAAGAGCCTTAGCAAACGATCCTGATATTTTACTAATGGATGAACCTTTTAGCGCCCTAGACCCTCTTATTCGCAGGGAAATGCATGTTGAACTTCTTGATCTACAAGCAAAACTTAAAAAAAAGATTATTTTTATTACACATGATATAAATGAAGCATTTAAGCTTGGAGATCGAGTTGCTGTTATGAAAGATGGACAAATAGTTCAGACTGGAACACCAGAAGAAATTTTGGAGTCGCCGGCTGATGAGTATATTGAAGATTTCGTAAAAGATATTGATCGTTCTAAAGTTTTACAAGCAAAACATATTATGATGAGTCCTGATCCAGTGGCGTATATGAAGGATGGGTTAAAACTTGTAGTTAAAAAGATGGAACAGCAAGGGATTTCTAGCTTGTACGTCGTAGATACGAATCGTAAGCTACAAGGAATTGTGACGATTGATGATGCGATCGAGGCTCGACAACGCGGGCAAGAATTAAAGGATATTATTAAGCATGATTTTGAGAAAACTAATCCCGAAACATTTATCCAAGATCTCATCCCGCAAGCTACTCAAACAAAATATCCAATCGCTGTTATCGATCAAGAACAAAAACTTCTCGGTTTAATTGTTCGCGTTTCCGTTCTTTCAGGTTTAGTATAAATTACCTATACTTTTTGCTGCTTTCTCTAAAGTGATGAGAAAGCAGCTTTTCTTTTTATCATCATTTATTTGCTTTCGCTTGCTGCTGTACTTTATTAGGCTTTTCCTCTTCTAAATCTTCTTGTTTTGCAGCAACTAAATTTGAGGAGCGAATGACAGCTGATGTTAAATTATTATTCGGCGCTGCTTCTTCATTCCACTTTTTCATTTTGTCACATCCTCTCTATAAATGTAATGTTTAGTATACGATTTCTAGAAATGAATATGAATTTTTTTAGTTTTATTTTAAATATATACTTGAATCAAATATATACTTTTGTTAAAGTTATTTTATGGAAAGAACAAGTTTAATTAAAGGTCATTTAGAAATGTGTGTGTTGTCTATTTTATCAAGGGGGAAAAGCTACGGTTATGAAATGATGAAGGAGTTGGAAAAATACAATTTAAAATTGAAAGGAGTAGGAAGTATTTATCCGATATTGACTAAGCTGAAAGATCAAGGATGGGTTCATACTTACCGTGAAGTAACAAATAACGGAAAGATGAGAGTTTATTATGAAATCAACGAAAAAGGAGAATTGTATCTCCAAAAAAAGATTAACGAATGGTTAGAGTTGCAAAATGATATAAAGTCTTTGCTTCAATGTGGTTTGAAAGGAGATCAGTTGAAATGAAAATTGTATTAAGTCGATCTGAAAAACAGTTTTTAAATGAAGTACTTACAGAATTAAAACAATATCAAATCAGCTCAAAAGATAGAAGAAATATTAAACTGCAGCTTTTAGAACATATTCAGGAAGCTCGTGAACATGGCGATGATAGTTTAAATGGACTCGGCGATTCGACGACATTTGTTAAGGATTTTTTAGACTTGAATGAAATAGATCTTTATTCTGAAATAAAACAGCTATGAACACCTCGCAGTAGACGAGGAACTTTACTTATAATAGGCAGCTGTGCTTTAATTGTTACATATCTTTTCTCACAGTTTGTTTTATCACTGTTTTTAACAGAAGTATTTAATCCACAATCTAACCATTCATTTCATTATCATCTTTTGTATCGAATATCTGATGATGCATGGTGGAATTCATTGCTCATTATGATTAGCTTCTTTACTTCTTTAGCAGTATCATTACTTGTTGTGTTTTTTTTCGAAAAAAACGGAGAATTATTTTATGAAAGAACTAATCGCTATTATTAAAGTAATATTAGTTTGTTTATTATTAATTTCTTCTCTTATATTTTGGCCCGTCTCACAAATATCCGCAGAACAAAATGTAAAAAACACGTTAGAAAACTACGTCGAAACTTTTTTAAAGGAACATCGAGTTCCTGGAGCTTCAATTGCAATTGTGCGTCATAATGAGATTTTTTATTCCAACGGATGGGGGATAACAGGAGAGTCTGAACAAGATGTAACGACTGAAACGCCTTTTACGGTTCGGATCGATCAGCAAGTCATTAACAGGCTTAGCGATCATGAAATTAATTGAAGAAGGAAAGCTTAACATAGATGATCCTGTACAGAAATATATTCCTACTTTCACGCTTAAAGATCAACAAGCAGCATCTCAAATAACGATTAAGCATTTATTATCTCATACGAGTGGACTTAGTCCTTATATTGGTTTATTAATGGCTGATAAAACCTCCAATGATCTTAACGCGATTAAAAGCAATTTGAACAATCTAATAAATGTTAACCTCACAGCATCTCCTGGCGAGAAATATCAATATAGCAGTGCAAACTACTTAATTCTTGGTGCTCTTATTGAGGAAGTTACAAATCAACCATATTCTCAGTTCATGGAAGAGCACATTTTCTTACCTTTACAGATGAAAAATGCAGCAGCTGACTTAGAAACAGCAAGAGAAAAAGGATACTTTGCAGGGTATCAGTCATGGTTTGGTCTACCAAGAAAGAGTGAAGTTGTCTATGATAACGGAGGAGCCGCATATGGCTATATCACTGCAAGTGCTAAAGATATGGCCCAATTGATTAACTTTTTTAGCGAACAAGGTGACAGCATATTATCAAAAGAATACAAGGAACTTTATTTATCTCCCCTATTTCAAACTAAAGAAGAGCAATATTACGGTTTTGGTTTAAGAATAACAGATTCCGTTTCTCAAGGAAAAATAATTTGGCATTCAGGTTCAACCCCAGATTCGCATACTGAATTTTTCTTCTTGCCTGAAACAGGTTGGGGCGGGGTGATTCTGACGAATAAAAATCATATATTAGAAGAAGAGGCTCTTCCAAATTTAAAGAATGGTATAATTGCGATTTTAAATGGAGAAAAACCGGCTGATGTACAAAGTATTTTTCCTACTGTTCAACTTGTCCTATGCGGGATACTATGTTTGCTTTTTGGACTGTTGTTTTATTTAATAGTCAAACTTGTTAGGAAAAATATTCGTAAAAGAAATGGTATTAGGTCAATAAAGTAGACACAAATTTTTTAGATTTTTATCCTCTACCGCGCTTTCGCTTGGTGGCCTCTTCATTCAAGAACAGAATGACTTCTGTTCTTGAATGAAGAGGAAAAAGTGTATCTTGTGTTAACTTGCAGCTTTACTAAGGTACATACGTTCGTATTCGGACGGCGAAAGGTATCCATTGGCCGAATGAATTCTTTTTGAATTATAGAATATTTCGATATATTCATAGATTTCTTTTTTGGCCTGTTCTCTCGTCTTATATTTAGTTAGATAGATAAGTTCTTTCTTTAGCACACTATGAAAGGATTCAATGCAGGCATTATCATAACAGTTTCCCTTTCTGCTCATGCTTATATCCATCTCATACTTAGTCAATTTCTTTTGATAATCTTTTGAACAATATTGGCTGCCACGATCTGAATGATGAAGAACAGAGCCAAGGGGTGGCTTCTGGCGGTTATATGCCCGATCCAGAGCGTTAATCACCAACTCTTTTGTCATTGTCTTATCCACGGACCAGCCAACAACAATTTTGCGAGAAAATAAATCCATTACGCTTGCTAAATAGAGCCAGCCTTCTGAAGTTGGAATATAAGTGATATCAGCGACCCATACTTTATTCGGTGCATCTACTTTAAATTCTTGATTAAGCTTATTCTCGTAGACTGGAAGAGAATGCTTTGAATTGGTAGTCGCTTTATATTTTTTAACTGTCTTTGACCGGAGATTCTCTTCTTTCATGATACGAGCTACTGTTTTTTGGCAGACAGGCACTCCTTTTCTTTCAAGGTCTTTTGCAATCTTTGGACTTCCATAAAGTCCCCTGGATTCTAAATATGATTTATGAACGTGCTTAACTAAAGTTTTATGGCGTTTTGCTTTTTCACTTTCAGGGCGATCCACCCATTTGTGATAGCCGCTTCGGGAAACCTTCATGACCTTGCACATCTTCTCCACACGGAAAATGAAGCGATTCTCATAGATGAATGAGAAAATTACCGATGGTCTTTCACGAAGAAGTGCATCATCCTTTTTTAAGATTGCATTCTCCTCCTCAAGATCACGTAGCCGTTTTTGCATTGCTTTTAATTGTTGAGCTTCTGTCATGTTTGGAAAAGAAGCTTCAATAAACTCTTCACCATATTTCTTTTTCCAATTGTGAATGGTATTTGGACTAATATCCAGATCCCTAGCCGTCTGGGCAACCGACTTGTTTTGTTCAATCATCATTTGGACTGTACTTCTTTTAAAATCTTCATCAAATGTTTGTCTGCTCATTTGGACACCTCATATTATTAGTTATTTTAATAATAAACTGTGTCTACTTTTGAGTCTAACATCAAAAAACATTATGTATTTCCGGTACAATCCTTATTGCTTTATCAATTATCCTTGTTCCACTACTCTTATATATTGTAAGGTCTCCTTGGCATTCGATAAAATTATTTGCTCCTGATATTGCCTTACTGATAATGATGATTGTAGTCTTTTTTAACTTAAACGGTCTATTATCCATATTTATTTTACTGAAACGATATCAATCTTCTTAATTAATATTTACTTCTAAATTTAAAAAAAAGTCCGTTAACGGGGCCGATCCGAAAATAATAAATGTAAAAGCTCATTAACACAACGTTTAGAGCAGATAATGTGATAATTTTAATATGGTTACATAACAAAAGGTTTGTGATTATTATACAATTAAACCATCAGAAAAAGTTACTTCTGATGGTTTAATGATTTACTACTAATGATTAATAATTGAAAGTATGTCTTGTAAGCGATCAACTTGATAAGTAGGTTGTGCTTTTTTGGCAACTTTGCCATCAGCATGGTCAATCAAAATTGAATCCATTCCAATTTTTGTTGCTCCTAAAATATCTGTACTTAAGTTATCACCAACCATGACTACTTTATCAACTGATAGCTCCATTAAACGTAAAGCGTGTTCAAAAATAACTGGATTTGGTTTGCCGAAACCAACATTTCCTGAAATGACGATATGCTCAAAAAATGGAACAAGCTCTGGAGTCATCGTAAGTTTTTCAAGCTGTAAAGAAGGCGCCCCATTTGTTAAAAGTAATAAACGAAAGTCTTTAGCTGTTAAAGTATTCAGTACGTCAATTGTTTCTTCATATAGAAATGGAGAGGAACGGCGAGCTTCTTTAAAGCGGTCTCTTGCTTTAATGGCTTCATCTTCTCCGAGATTGAAATCCTTTAATCCTTGCACCCATGTCTTTGTTTGATAATCTAAAATGAGTTCGCCCATTTGTCTGAATTGCCAATGGTGGACATCTCCAAAGTTTCCCCATAGACCTTCAAAAGGATTGATTCCAATTTGTTGCGTAAATAAGTAGAAAGGATAAGTTGCATATTGTTTTCGAGCTTCTTTTCTAATTCGAGCTTCGATATCCTTTTTGTTTAAATGATATGATGAAGCAATTTCATGACATGTAAGATCAAACGCGGTTTGGATACTTTTTCGATCATTTAATAACGTGTCATCCAAATCAAAAAATATCGCTTTCTTCATTATTCTCCCCCATTAAAGTTAATTCGTCATTATTATGTTCTTTTAATCTCTTTATTTTAACATTTAAATCAATATATTATAAACGTTCTGTAATGAAAATAAAAGGAGATTGTTAACGCAAATCGTAAAAAATGCATAACAAGAAATATTTTTGTAACAAACGAAATATTTTTAAAAAAAATGAAACATTTGTAATTATTAAACGTCTAATATGTTAGAGAACAAAAAAGGGTGTGATGTTATTGTCCAAACAAATTAAGTCGTAACTTTATTTTATTAAATGACTACTAAATTATTATCCTATAAATGCATAACGAGAAATATTTACGTAATAAATGAAATATTTTTAAAAAAAGTGAAACATTTGTAATCATTAAACGTCTAATATATTAGAGAACAATAAAAGGTGTGATGTTATTGTCGAAAGAAACTAAGTCGTAACTTTATTTTATTAAATGACTACTAAATTATTATCCTATAAATGCATAACGAGAAATATTTACGTAATAAATGAAATATTTTTAAAAAAAAGTGAAACATTTGTAATCATTAAACGTCTAATATATTAGAGAACAATAAAAGGTGTGATGTTATTTGTCGAAAGAAACTAAGTCGTAACTTTAATCTTATTAAATGACTTGTCAACTCGTCACCATAGAAACAAAGAAGAGTAATTTTATAGAAAAGTAATTTTTAATCATCAAGTGAAAAATGTAATAAATTAATAAAATAATAAATAGGAGTGGTTTTCATGTCAAAAAAAATTATTGGTCTTACGTTCACTTTATTAGTTATTTTTTCATTCACTATTTATCAATCTGTTTCATCCAAGAATACGGTTAAGTCTGTTCAAGCTGAAGATCTTAAAATTGTTTCAAAAGAAAGAGCTGAAAATGATTATTTAGATTCTACTTATCGTCCAGTTGTTAATTCTCAACCAGCAGCAAAAATTGAACAAGAGCCAAATGTCGAAAAGTCGATTGAACAAAAAGAACAACCGATTAAAGTAGCAGCAACTAAAAAGACAGAACAAGTTCCACAAACGAAGGTAGAAAAGAGAAGTGAACCAGCAACGCCTCTTACAGTAATAAATGAAGATACACAAAAAGAAGTGAAACAAATTGAAAATAAGCAAATTGAAAATAAACAAACCGAAGATCAAGAAAAAATAGATAAAGGGAATGATATCTATATTGAAAGAGATATTCAAAAACTAGCAAATCATTCGCATTATTCTTATACTAAAGAACAATTATTACAAGAGTTCGGTCATAATTATACAGAGTTAATTGGCGCAAAGCATAATAACACTCTTTGGCGTTTTCATATCGGAGCAGTAGAAGATTACAAGTATGAGTTAGAATATGACACAGTAGATAGAGAAGCACTGCTTTCAGATAGAGTGAAGTACTTCATTACTTTCCATTTTGCAGCAGATGGTGAATCAATTGCGTATATTTCTGGATATTATAAAGATGTGTGTGGCGTTGTCCATGAATATGGTGTTTTTCAAGACGGATCAATGAAAGATTTATCTAGTCATGGACAATATTTTGAATAATAATTGATTTTTTTATAGAGGGTACGGAAAATGTGTGTAGTTTAACAGCATTTAACGTACCTAATTTTGTTTTAAGAGGCATACACTGATAATGAAAAGACCGATTGAATCATTATAATGAGAACGAAGGATACATGCGTTTTCTAAAAAGTCTGACTGTACTACCGAAATAGATGTAGTACAGTTTTGTTTATTTTTATGGATAAATAACGAATTTTCCAATATGAAAAGAATGAAAAAGGAGATCTATGATTAAATAAATTGGCGACAAATATTTGGATATGTGTACTTTTGCTTCTAGCAATCAGAATAGGGTGATGAAGTAGAAAAAAGAAGAAGTACATTTTATCTAGATTGTTTTTTTGCTTCACTATTCTATAAGAGAAATATTCAAATGAAGAGATTAAGAACAGCCATGTTATGACATGGCTGTAAGACCCAATTGATTGTTGTTTAATGTCGAGCAGTTTGTAAATCAGGCTATAGCCCTTTGAAACTATATCATTTATTATTTGTTTATGCATGTTTACTGAATGAAGATTACACCAACAGTTAAAAAAGATACACGTTTTACTCTTTGTTAGGAGTATCTAAATGAAGTGGAGGAGGTACCAACCAGCCTTTTTCTTTGTTTAATTTCAACACTTTTACTCCAAATTGTGCTTTACTCAAATGAAATTGACCAAACATCGCACCGATATCTTCACGAATAGATTGCCCCATAATCTGACTGCATGCTACTAGACCATTTGCAGTGTCCATAGATAAAGCTGCGCTGATTTCTGGATCACCAAACCGAGCACCAGTGGGTATATCTTCTAAGTTAGCAACTGGACGTTCAGGTGGTGCGGGAGGAAGGGCTACACCATTAGCTTTTAATAATTCTTCGATTTGTTGATTTTCAGTTTTAATCCCTTGAATTGCTTCCTCAAGGAGATTCTTTAAATCATGATCACCAGTATGATTAACAAAGGTTTGGTACGCAACAAGATGTCCTTTATTCACTGTAAGGTATGTCCAAGAACTAAATACTTCACCATAGTGCATCGGTTCATCTTGAGGGTTACCGCTTAAAATTCCCATAATCGCACTCCTTATCTTTTTAATTTTCATTATTTTCTCCTTTAAAAAGAAAATAGTTTCGATTATTAGTGTGAGATTATTTCCTGAGAATATGCATTCATAACGAATTTTTTTATTTTTTGATATTTTTAGTCGAACTGGCATGAGTAGAAAAAACATTTGATGAAGATTTTAAAGAAGTGCGCACAAATGACAATGGAACAGGAGGATTGAAGACAAATATGAACTATAAAATAATAAAAAAAACGCCAGTTCTAAACGGTAGAAATGGCGTACCTTCAAGGTTTAAATCATATGGAGCATAGCGGGCTCGAACCGCTGACCTCTACACTGCCAGTGTAGCGCTCTCCCAGCTGAGCTAATGCCCCTAAATTCATGTCCATGAAATATTATAGCCTCACTCTTTCACTAATGCAAGTGAAAGAGTGAAGGTAACGGATTAGGAGTATGAGAATAACAATACAATGATTCGGGCTTTTTTACTCCCATGTAAGTTCTATGCCTAATTTTTCTCCTAGTTTAACAAGGCCTTTTTGAAATTCAAGTGCTAAATTGTTTGCTTTTTCAACGTGCTTATCCACTTCTCCTGCTAAGTCAGGGTCTTTTGTTTCATAAACTTTTAAATCTAAATCCATTGACTTTTGGTATGACTCGATAGCTTTTATATATTTTTTGTGATGAGGTGCTAACTTCTCATTTTCTATTTTTTCTTTTTTAATTTTATTAACAAACGTTTTATACTCTTCCATCGTTTTCTTCAAAATATCAATATATTCTTTTTCTGTTACTGAATCATCTTGAGCTGCGATTTCATAGTTTTCTACTATTTTAAACTCTTCTTCATTCCATTCGTTAATTTTTGTAATGTAGTTTTCGAAAGCATCAGCATCTTTAGAAAATAAGCTACAGCCTGATAATAAAAAAATAATCATTAAAATTCCAATAATTTTTTTTATATAGTACCTCTTTCATGTATAAATTAGTTTTCTGTTATTCTCTTAATCCTCCATTGCCAATTAAAACAATTTATCCCCTTTTTTACAATAGTTTTTATATAAAACAATAGTTTTTAACTTCATAACGCTTGTAAAAACTGTTAAAAGTTATCCCTTAATGTAAGCTCTCAATTTCAACACTTTTAATCCCTGTCATTTCCGAAACAGTGTAATATACATCGGTCGTTTTTCGCCGAAAATGAACAGTGACCACTAATTGAACGATATGTGTTCCTTCTGATGTATCTTTTATCCGAATACTTCTTATCGTTATTTTATTTTTTTTTTTTTTTTTTTTAAAATTTCCGCAATTTTTTGCTTTTCAAGTACGTAAAGTTTTAATGAAACTTCTCTTTCTCTAAGCTGTCTTGGACCAATCAGCCCGATAATAAACGGTACAATTTCAACGCTAATAATTAATAAAGCAACACCTGCAGCTGCTTCAAGATAAAATCCAGCCCCGACAGCAATACCAATGCCTGCTGAGCCCCAGATCATGGCAGCTGTAGTCAGTCCAGAGATTGTATCGTTTCCACGTCTTAAAATAACTCCTGCTCCTAAAAAACAAATTCCTGATACAATTTGGGCTGCTAAACGAAGTGGATCCATTGTAATATTAATTTCATCATTTCCTGGGAACATGTATGCTGATTCTATAGAAACAATTGTTAACAAACAGCTGACAGTGGAGATCACAAGGCTTGTCTTTAAACCAACTGGCTTTCGTTTTAACTCTCTTTCTAATCCAATGACAAGTCCGAGGATAGCTGTTAGTCCTAATTTAATTAAAATATCGATTTCAATGAAATTCATCATTTTCTCTCCCTAGAGTTGAATGTTTTAATTCAATAGAAAAATACAGCATAACATCGTAAAATTATGTATACCTTGTAATTTTAACATGAAAGAGGTGTTTCTTTTGCAAAATTTAAAAGTAAATCCATATGTTGCTTTGGCGATTGGAGTAATTACTGTGTCAACATCGGCTATTCTTGTCAAAGTTTCTGCCGCACCTTCTGGGATTATTGCTTTTTATCGCTTATTATTTTCAGTTTTATTTATGTTGCCTTTGTTTCTTTTAAAGTATGTTTCGGAGCTGCGTCTTATTACGAAGCGAGATTGGGTGTTATCAATTATCGCGGGTGTATTTTTAGCATTTCATTTTATTTTGTGGTTTGAATCATTGAATTACACATCTGTTACAAGCTCGACAGTATTAGTCACATTACAGCCGTTATTTGCATTTATCGGGACGTACTTTTTCTTTAAAGAGAAGTTATCTTTTAAGGCGGTTTTAAGTGGCGTCATTGCAATTATAGGTAGTTTTTTTATTAGCTGGGGAGATTTTCAAATTAGCGGAGCAGCACTTTTTGGTGATATTTTAGCGTTAATTGCCTGTGCACTTGTAACAGCATATTTGTTGTTTGGGCAAACAGTAAGACAAAGGCTTTCATTGATTACTTATACATTTGTTGTCTATAGCATAAGTACAGTAACACTTTTCCTCTATGTTTTAATTTTAGAAGAACCGCTTATTCCATATCCAACGAATGAGTGGGTATATTTTATTTTACTTGCATTAATTCCAACATTGCTAGGTCATACATTATTTAATTGGTTATTAAAATGGTTAAGTACTTCTACAATTTCAATGGCGATTTTGTTTGAACCAGTGGGGGCGTCATTGTTAGCCTACTTTTTGCTTGGAGAACGAGTAGTCCAATCACAAGTACTTGGCGGTGTCATTATCATAATCGGAGTAACATTATTTTTATTAGATGAGCGGAAAATAAAGCAATTAAATCAAAAGCAAATAGCAAAATAAAGTATTTGTTAATTAAGACAGAAATAAGCGGAAATATGGGGGGATTATATAAAAGAGTATGAGTATGGTTATTTTTATCATGCTTTAGGGAGCAGTTTAGATCTCCATTGTTAAAATGTAATAGTTGGAAATCTAACTGCTTTCAATAATTCTAAAGTGTAGAACAGAATTTTTAGGTGAAAAAACAGTTGTTCCTATTTGTTTTAAGTAAGAGCGACTATTTAAAAGTATACGCTAAATTAGAAAAGACAAAAGCCATCATGACAGTAAAAATAAAAGTCCCACCATATACTTTTCCTTCTGTATTGGCGATTTTAATTCCTTCTATATATGCAAAAGAAAAGAGAAATATAGCCATAAATAATGAAAGATAAAGTGCCAGCGTATGAGCGATCAATGTTAATACAGTCCTTTCAAATTTAAAATTTTTTTTAATTTCAGTCATTATTTTATGCTTATTAAAATAAAGTTATGTTTGTTTTAAAAACACAAAATGATGCTTTATTTACTTGTCTAAATAAAATATTAAAAACTATCTTGAAAATATTTAATGAACATGGTATATTTATTTTCGTCCTTATGGACAAACTTTATAGGTTTATTTGTTATTAAAGGCTATAAAGTATTTGAAAACTTTAAAATGTTGTTGACAAAAGGTTAAACAGCATGTTATATTAAAGAAGTCGCTTCTGATGCGACTGGAGAAAAATTGCTCTTTGAAAACTAAACAAACAAACGTCAACAAATCAAAGTGGAGGCAATTAACTATTCGTTAGAAGCTGACATTTGCCAACGTTAATTTTTTATCATGAGCGAATCAACGCTCCAAATTTATTGGAGAGTTTGATCCTGGCTCAGGACGAACGCTGGCGGCGTGCCTAATACATGCAAGTCGAGCGAACTGATCAAAAGCTTGCTTTTGAACGGTTAGCGGCGGACGGGTGAGTAACACGTGGGCAACCTGCCTGTAAGACAGGGATAACTTCGGGAAACCGGGGCTAATACCTGATAACCCTTCTCTTCGCATGGAGAGAAGTTAAAAGATGGCTTCGGCTATCACTTACAGATGGGCCCGCGGCGCATTAGCTAGTTGGTGAGGTAAAGGCTCACCAAGGCGACGATGCGTAGCCGACCTGAGAGGGTGATCGGCCACACTGGGACTGAGACACGGCCCAGACTCCTACGGGAGGCAGCAGTAGGGAATCTTCCGCAATGGACGCAAGTCTGACGGAGCAACGCCGCGTGAGCGAAGAAGGTCTTCGGATCGTAAAGCTCTGTTATTAGGGAAGAACAAGTACCGTTTGAATAAGGCGGTACCTTGACGGTACCTAACGAGAAAGCCACGGCTAACTACGTGCCAGCAGCCGCGGTAATACGTAGGTGGCAAGCGTTGTCCGGAATTATTGGGCGTAAAGCGCGCGCAGGCGGTCCTTTAAGTCTGATGTGAAAGCCCACGGCTCAACCGTGGAGGGTCATTGGAAACTGGGGGACTTGAGTACAGAAGAGGAGAGTGGAATTCCACGTGTAGCGGTGAAATGCGTAGAGATGTGGAGGAACACCAGTGGCGAAGGCGGCTCTCTGGTCTGTAACTGACGCTGAGGCGCGAAAGCGTGGGTAGCGAACAGGATTAGATACCCTGGTAGTCCACGCCGTAAACGATGAGTGCTAAGTGTTAGAGGGTTTCCGCCCTTTAGTGCTGCAGCAAACGCATTAAGCACTCCGCCTGGGGAGTACGGCCGCAAGGCTGAAACTCAAAGGAATTGACGGGGGCCCGCACAAGCGGTGGAGCATGTGGTTTAATTCGAAGCAACGCGAAGAACCTTACCAGGTCTTGACATCCTCTGCCACTCCTAGAGATAGGACGTTCCCCTTCGGGGGACAGAGTGACAGGTGGTGCATGGTTGTCGTCAGCTCGTGTCGTGAGATGTTGGGTTAAGTCCCGCAACGAGCGCAACCCTTGATCTTAGTTGCCAGCCTTTAGTTGGGCACTCTAAGGTGACTGCCGGTGACAAACCGGAGGAAGGTGGGGATGACGTCAAATCATCATGCCCCTTATGACCTGGGCTACACACGTGCTACAATGGATGGTACAAAGGGCAGCGAAACCGCGAGGTCGAGCCAATCCCATAAAACCATTCTCAGTTCGGATTGCAGGCTGCAACTCGCCTGCATGAAGCCGGAATCGCTAGTAATCGCGGATCAGCATGCCGCGGTGAATACGTTCCCGGGCCTTGTACACACCGCCCGTCACACCACGAGAGTTTGTAACACCCGAAGTCGGTGAGGTAACCTTTTGGAGCCAGCCGCCGAAGGTGGGACAGATGATTGGGGTGAAGTCGTAACAAGGTAGCCGTATCGGAAGGTGCGGCTGGATCACCTCCTTTCTAAGGAATCATTAAAGGTTGATCGTTTGTTTGTTTAGTTTTGAGAGAGCAATCTCTCAAATATTGTTCTTTGAAAACTAGATAATAAATGAAGAAGGCAAAAGAAAGAAACCGAGTATCACCAAAGATATCTCTTAAAAAAAGGGAAAAGAGAAGCAAGTAGTTCTAGGAAGCAAATGAACGACAACCGGAGCGTACAAAAGTACGTGAGGATTGGAGTGAATGCAACTGACAACGAAATACGTAGCTTATCTTTTACCAAAAAAAAACAACAACTTAGAAGCGAAGCTTATTGTCTAAAGTAAGGAAAAGAAGAAGCGAGAAGCTCAAGGAAGTGAACGAACGAAGACCGGAGCGTATAAACATACGTGAGGATCTGAGTGAGGGAAACTGACGCAGAGATTCGAAGCTTATTATTTTCCGTAGGTTAAGTTAGAAAGGGCGCACGGTGAATGCCTTGGCACTAGGAGCCGATGAAGGACGGTACTAACACCGATATGCTTCGGGGAGCTGTAAGTAAGCTTTGATCCGGAGATTTCCGAATGGGGAAACCCCCTATCCGTCATGGGATAGGATCATAACCTGAATCCATAGGGTTATGAAGGCAGACTCGGGGAACTGAAACATCTTAGTACCCGGAGGAAGAGAAAGCAAAAGCGATTCCCTAAGTAGCGGCGAGCGAAACGGGAACAGCCCAAACCAAGAGGCTTGCCTTTTGGGGTTGTAGGACACTCAACATGGAGTTACAAAGGAACGGGGTAGATGAAGCGGTCTGGAAAGGCCCGTCAGAGAAGGTAACAACCCTGTAGTTGAAACTTCGTTCCCTCCTGAGTGGATCCTGAGTACGGCGGGACACGTGAAATCCCGTCGGAATCTGGGAGGACCATCTCCCAAGGCTAAATACTCCCTAGTGACCGATAGTGAACCAGTACCGTGAGGGAAAGGTGAAAAGCACCCCGGGAGGGGAGTGAAAGAGAACCTGAAACCGTGTGCTTACAAGTAGTCAGAGCCCATTCATGGGTGATGGCGTGCCTTTTGTAGAATGAACCGGCGAGTTACGATTTCATGCAAGGTTAAGTTTAAAGACGGAGCCGCAGCGAAAGCGAAGCGAGTCTGAATAGGGCGAAAGAGTATGAGGTCGTAGACCCGAAACCAGGTGATCTACCCATGTCCAGGGTGAAGTCCAGGTAACACTGGATGGAGGCCCGAACCCACGTACGTTGAAAAGTGCGGGGATGAGGTGTGGGTAGGGGTGAAATGCCAATCGAACTTGGAGATAGCTGGTTCTCTCCGAAATAGCTTTAGGGCTAGCCTCAAGTGTAAGAGTCTTGGAGGTAGAGCACTGTTTGGACTAGGGGCCCTCATCGGGTTACCGAATTCAGACAAACTCCGAATGCCAAAGACTTATCCTTGGGAGTCAGACTGCGAGTGATAAGATCCGTAGTCGAGAGGGAAACAGCCCAGACCACCAGCTAAGGTCCCAAAGTATACGTTAAGTGGAAAAGGATGTGGAGTTGCTTAGACAACCAGGATGTTGGCTTAGAAGCAGCCACCATTCAAAGAGTGCGTAATAGCTCACTGGTCGAGTGACTCTGCGCCGAAAATGTACCGGGGCTAAACGTATCACCGAAGCTGTGGATTGACACCGTAGGTGTCAGTGGTAGGAGAGCGTTCTAAGTGCGTTGAAGCTAGATCGTGAGGACTGGTGGAGCGCTTAGAAGTGAGAATGCCGGTATGAGTAGCGAAAGAAGGGTGAGAATCCCTTCCACCGAATGCCTAAGGTTTCCTGAGGAAGGCTCGTCCGCTCAGGGTTAGTCGGGACCTAAGCCGAGGCCGAAAGGCGTAGGCGATGGACAACAGGTTGATATTCCTGTACCACCTTATCGCCGTTTGAGCAATGGGGGGACGCAGGAGGATAGGGTAAGCGTACAATTGGATGTACGTCTAAGCAGTTAGGCTGGTAATGAGGCAAATCCCATTACCGTAAGGCTGAGTTGTGACAGCGAGGAAAATCATTTTCCGGAGTTCCTGATTCCACACTGCCAAGAAAATCCTCTAGCGAGGAATAAGGTGCCCGTACCGCAAACCGACACAGGTAGGCGAGGAGAGAATCCTAAGGTGATCGAGAGAACTCTCGTTAAGGAACTCGGCAAAATGACCCCGTAACTTTGGGAGAAGGGGTGCTCTGATAGGGTGCAAGCCCGAGAGAGCCGCAGTGAATAGGCCCAGGCGACTGTTTAGCAAAAACACAGGTCTCTGCGAAGCCGCAAGGCGAAGTATAGGGGCTGACGCCTGCCCGGTGCTGGAAGGTTAAGGGGAGCGCTTAAGCAATCGCTGAAGGTGTGAACCGAAGCCCCAGTAAACGGCGGCCGTAACTATAACGGTCCTAAGGTAGCGAAATTCCTTGTCGGGTAAGTTCCGACCCGCACGAAAGGCGCAACGATCTGGGCACTGTCTCAACGAGAGACTCGGTGAAATTATAGTACCTGTGAAGATGCAGGTTACCCGCGACAGGACGGAAAGACCCCGTGGAGCTTTACTGTAGCCTGATATTGAATTTTGGTGCAGCTTGTACAGAATAGGTAGGAGCCGTGGAAACGTGAGCGCTAGCTTACGTGGAGGCGTCGGTGGGATACTACCCTTGTTGTACTGAAATTCTAACCTGCGCCCCTTATCGGGGCGGGAGACAGTGTCAGGCAGGCAGTTTGACTGGGGCGGTCGCCTCCTAAAAGGTAACGGAGGCGCCCAAAGGTTCCCTCAGAATGGTTGGAAATCATTCGCAGAGTGTAAAGGCACAAGGGAGCTTGACTGCGAGACTTACAAGTCGAGCAGGGACGAAAGTCGGGCTTAGTGATCCGGTGGTTCCGCATGGAAGGGCCATCGCTCAACGGATAAAAGCTACCCCGGGGATAACAGGCTTATCTCCCCCAAGAGTCCACATCGACGGGGAGGTTTGGCACCTCGATGTCGGCTCATCGCATCCTGGGGCTGTAGTCGGTCCCAAGGGTTGGGCTGTTCGCCCATTAAAGCGGTACGCGAGCTGGGTTCAGAACGTCGTGAGACAGTTCGGTCCCTATCCGTCGTGGGCGTAGGAAATTTGAGAGGAGCTGTCCTTAGTACGAGAGGACCGGGATGGACGCACCGCTGGTGTACCAGTTGTCTTGCCAAAGGCATAGCTGGGTAGCTACGTGCGGAAGGGATAAGTGCTGAAAGCATCTAAGCATGAAGCCCCCCTCAAGATGAGATTTCCCATTTGAGCTCCCTGAAAGATGATCAGGTTGATAGGTCTGAGGTGGAAGCGTGGCGACACGCGAAGCTGACAGATACTAATCGAGCAAGCACTTAACCAAATAAACATGATACTTTCTATCTTACTTCTTCACATTATCTAGTTTTGAGAGAATAAAAAATTATACTTGAAAAAAATTTTAAAAAGTATATAATAGTATATGTCTCATTTAAAAACATGTCTGGTGACGATAGCGAGAAGGTCACACCCGTTCCCATTCCGAACACGGAAGTTAAGTTTCTCAGCGCCGATGGTAGTAGAGGGCATCCCTCTGCGAGAGTAGGACGTTGCCGGGCTAAGTACGGAGGATTAGCTCAGCTGGGAGAGCACTTGCCTTACAAGCAAGGGGTCGGCGGTTCGATCCCGTCATCCTCCATTATCTATGCCGGCCTAGCTCAATTGGTAGAGCAACTGACTTGTAATCAGTAGGTTGGGGGTTCAAGTCCTCTGGCCGGCACCATAGGACCTTTATTGTACAAGTTGTATTATTTTGATATATTAATGAGCCATTAGCTCAGTCGGTAGAGCATCTGACTTTTAATCAGAGGGTCACAGGTTCGAATCCTGTATGGCTCACCAGCTATTTTGCGGGTGTGGCGGAATTGGCAGACGCACCAGACTTAGGATCTGGCGCCGTGAGGCGTGGGGGTTCAAGTCCCTTCACCCGCACTATTTTGCGGAAGTAGTTCAGTGGTAGAACACCACCTTGCCAAGGTGGGGGTCGCGGGTTCGAATCCCGTCTTCCGCTCTCGATCATTTGCCGGGGTGGCGGAACAGGCAGACGCACAGGACTTAAAATCCTGCGGTAGGTGACTACCGTACCGGTTCGATTCCGGTTCTCGGCACTATAAGCGCCCGTAGCTCAATTGGATAGAGCGTCTGACTACGGATCAGAAGGTTATGGGTTCGACTCCTTTCGGGCGCGCCATACATAATAGATATATCCGGGAAGTAGCTCAGCTTGGTAGAGCACATGGTTTGGGACCATGGGGTCGCAGGTTCGAATCCTGTCTTCCCGATTATAAATAATTTAATGGGGCCTTAGCTCAGCTGGGAGAGCGCCTGCCTTGCACGCAGGAGGTCAGCGGTTCGATCCCGCTAGGCTCCACCATATTTTGTCCTTTATATTGGCGGCGTAGCTCAGCTGGCTAGAGCGTACGGTTCATACCCGTGAGGTCGTGGGTTCGATCCCCTCCGCCGCTACCATTTAAAAGGACCTTTAGCTCAGCTGGTTAGAGCAGACGGCTCATAACCGTCCGGTCGTAGGTTCGAGTCCTACAAGGTCCACCATCTTTACCTTATATGGAGGAATACCCAAGTCCGGCTGAAGGGATCGGTCTTGAAAACCGACAGGGGTGTTAAAGCCCGCGGGGGTTCGAATCCCTCTTCCTCCGTCATGTAAGTTTATATTATCGCGGGGTGGAGCAGTCTGGTAGCTCGTCGGGCTCATAACCCGAAGGTCGTAGGTTCAAATCCTGCCCCCGCAATAAATATTTAAATATGGTCCCGTGGTGTAGCGGTTAACATGCCTGCCTGTCACGCAGGAGATCGCGGGTTCGATTCCCGTCGGGACCGCCATTATTATTATATACATAGGCTCGGTAGCTCAGTCGGTAGAGCAAAGGACTGAAAATCCTTGTGTCGGCGGTTCGATTCCGTCCCGAGCCACCATTGTCAATAGGCCGTTAACCTTGACTAGAGTTTTTAAACTATGGCGGCTATGGCGAAGTGGTTAACGCATCGGATTGTGGCTCCGACACTCGTGGGTTCGATTCCCACTAGTCGCCCCATAATAAATTATATACGCGGGTGTAGTTTAGTGGTAAAACTTCAGCCTTCCAAGCTGATGTCGTGGGTTCGATTCCCATCACCCGCTCCAATATAAATTGGGCCTATAGCTCAGCTGGTTAGAGCGCACGCCTGATAAGCGTGAGGTCGGTGGTTCGAGTCCACTTAGGCCCATCATATGATGTTATTCCGCAGTAGCTCAGTGGTAGAGCATTCGGCTGTTAACCGAACGGTCGTAGGTTCGAATCCTACCTGCGGAGCCATATTTGGGGAAGTACTCAAGAGGCTGAAGAGGCGCCCCTGCTAAGGGCGTAGGTCGCGTAAGCGGCGCGAGGGTTCAAATCCCTCCTTCTCCGTCACTTCATCTGGCCCGTTGGTCAAGTGGTTAAGACACCGCCCTTTCACGGCGGTAACACGGGTTCGAATCCCGTACGGGTCATAAAAAGCTGTTGTTCAAATGAACAACAGCTTTTTCATTAATCAATTTGTTTTATGTTCTTTTTCTTTAAAAGGTACTCGGGACTATTAAAGTCTAAATTAGAGAAAGCTCCTGGATAAGGGCCTCTGAACATATCAATCGCTAAAATTTTTCCATCAGCTGCTTCAAATAATGCTGGTTTGAAATGTGTTTGTTCTTTATTTCTCCCCACATCGTCACCTCACTTTCCTTTTGAAAATGGTTTATTTTTATTGTCTACATATCCATCTTTTTGCTTATAGGGGATGTTTCCAATTATTGATTCTATATTTTCTTTATCAAGAGACGCTTCGTATTCTTCGTGTTTTTTTGATGGATAAACTTCTATTTTTGTACCAGTCATATCAGTTGCTAAAAAAGTTTCAATATCTTCCGTAAAGCCCTCATCATCATGACTTTCGTTGTAAAGACTCTCATATGATTCATAGTCACCTGCTAAATCGGACGGAGTTTCAGATGTACCAAAGCGTGCAACTTCTTGAAAGCTATCTTCATGATCAAATACTTCCCTATTTTGTCGATGTTGAAAAAAGTTGTTATGGGCTGGTTCAAGAACATTTTCTTCACTAGGGCGATCAGAAGGTATTATTTGTTCAGGGCTATGTTTTTTACAATAGAGCGTTGTAGGAATTGCTTTTAGTCGTTCAAACGGGATATCTACATCGCAAATGGTACACTTTCCATAAGTCCCCATTTCCATTGCGTTAAGTGCCGCCTTAATTTTATCGAGCTCAGAATCCGCATGTTCCTCTAAAGCAAAATCTTTCTCACGCTCAAATAACTCTGTGCCCATATCAGCAGGATGATTATCATAAAGAGAAAGCTCTCCAACTGTTTCACGAGAATTGTCACCTTCTAAACTTCCCTCTTTATTTCGTTTAAGTTGATTTTCTCTCATTTGTTTTATTTCCTTTAACTCATTTTTTAGAATTTCAATCTGTTGTCTCGTTATCACTTGTACACATCCTTTTGTAAAGCTGTTGTCTTTTTAGTATGGGCGTTTAGATATTTTTTATATGTTAAAAATTAATCTGAAAGTAAAATTGAACATTCATTCAGTCTTAGCAATGTGGTTAAAAAGAAATAGAGTAAAGAAACTGTTGGGGAGCTATAAAAAACAAATTAAAAAAGCTTTCGCATTTGGCGAAAGCTTGAAATTATAAAGTGAATTTTTGAAACGGCCAGCATTAAACGGAAGCGAAAAGCTTTCGTACATAAAGCACCCGTTAGTTTGGCAACAGTTTGAAGTTATTTATCATTTTATAAATAATAGCTTAAAAATAATCCAATTGACAGTAGAAAGCCAAAAATCGTGTTTGTTTGCGCTGTTGCCTTCATTGCCGGCATCATAGTAATAGGCTTAGTCTTGCCAATAAAACCTTTCGTTGCTTTTATCGCTTTCGGCAAGCTCAATATAACAATAGCTAACCATGGAGTCGTATAGTTTAATGAAATTAGAAAAAATACCCATAGGTATGAGATTGTAAACATACCGGCCAATAAGTAGATGGCATTCTGTCTTCCAAGTAAAATAGCTAGTGTTTTACGCCCGTTTTCTTTATCGCCATCTAAGTCCCGAATATTGTTAGAAAGTAGAATGGCTCCGACTAAAATTGAAATTGGAATCGAAACAAGTACACTTGTTGTTGTAATCGTTCCTGTTTGAATATAAAAGGAAATGAGAATAATAAGAACACCCATAAAAAATCCAGCGACAATTTCTCCAAAAGGTGTATAAGCAATTGGAATTGGACCGCCTGTGTAGAAATAACCAGCTGCCATTGAAACTATTCCGATAACAGCTAGCCACCAACTCGTGTTAATACAAATATAAAGTCCAATGAGTAAAGCAACGCCAAATAGGCTAAAGGCTAATCTAAGAACTGTTTTCGGCTTAATCCCTTCTCTGACAATCGCTCCGCCAATCCCAACGGATTTTTCATTATCAAGTCCTCTTTTAAAATCGTAATACTCATTAAACATGTTTGTTGCTGTTTGAATGAGAATACTGGCAACTAACATTGCCGAAAATAAGATGAGATTAATCTCTGTTATGTGTAAAGCAAGAGCTGTCCCTAATAAAACAGGAACAAATGAAGCCGTTAATGTATGCGGACGTGTTAACTGCCACCAAACTTTCCAGTTTGATCTTGATTTTACGGCAGTTGAAGAATTAGTATGCACATTCGGTTGCATGATAAAACTCTCCCTTTTTTGCAATAATGTCTCCAACTAAATATGATAATAATAAAAATACCCCAATGTTAAGTGTAGGTAAACGGGCTGTAAGTGTCAATGTCTTTTGCCACTAAACAAGGGGAATATTGCCTTTATCGTATTATGGAAAAACAAGGGTTTTAAATCATGCTCTCTTATTGACATTATATCGTTATGAAGTGTATGGTAAAATAGGCTTAAGACAAGTAGATAAAAAGCGAAGCGGACTGCAAAGCGGTGCCAAGTAAAACAACTTATGAGCAGGTCATGTAGTTTCTATTGGATGCAGAGCAGAATTGTTTATGACTTTAAGCCGCTAGAAGGCGAGAAGCTGATCAAAAAGCAACTAGGTGCTCGTTTTGGGGGGATTTTTTTGATTACAATTCAAGGTACAGACTTTAAAGAGGAAATCTTACAAGGAATGAATCGGGCAAAGGCAACGGGAAAAGAAGTTTTATTAAGTGTTGTGAACAAAATTGATCATATTGAACCGCTTTCTTTTTTCGCCGCAGGGCGAGAAAATATGTTTGGAGAACGGTTTTTTTTGAAAGAGCCTTCAAGTGAAAACTATTTTATTGGTTTAGGTATATGTAAATTAATACGATCTGATGAAAGAGATAATCGTTTTCTACTCGTCGAAAAAGAGTGGAAGCGTTTTATATATGAAGGAATGATATCTAATCCTTACAAGCATGCTGGACTGGGTCCTGTGCTTTTTGGGGGCTTTTCTTTTGACCCTTTTAAACCAAAAACAGAATTATGGTCAAAATTTAATGATTCGACCTTTCATGTACCGAAGTTTATGTTAAGTAAAGTAAATGGACATGCTTATTTAACAACAAATCTAATTTGTACAAAAAATGATGAAGCGACCTTTGTAGAAAAGGTAATTGAAGAGCGAGAAAATCTTCTGAACGTACTCTTTGAATATAAACCTGATTTTGCAGATGCTCAATTAAAAAAGAAAATTGAAATAAATCCATTACAATGGAAAGAAACAGTGGCAAATGCGATTGAAGATTTAAAAAAGTCCGCGACCTTAAAAAAAGTTGTCTTAGCAAGGGAATTGCGACTTTATTTTAGTGATGATATTAATATTGAACAAGTGTTGTTTCACCTCTTATCTGATCAAGTAGATAGTTTTATTTTTGCTTTCGAGTCAAATGGCGATTGCTTCATTGGTGCATCACCTGAAAGGCTAGTGAAGAAAAATAATGAAAATGTTTTTTCTACGTGTTTGGCTGGTTCAATTAGAAGGGGAAAAACCGATCAGGAAGATAAATTGTTAGGTGAAACGTTATTAAAAGATGAGAAAAACTTAATTGAACATCAATATGTAGTCGATATGATTAAAGAGGCAATGAATGAAACATGCGACGAAGTGATTTTACCTAGCAACCCAACTTTGTTAAAAGTAAGGGATATTCAACATCTGTACACTCCTGTAGTCGGTAAAGTCAATTCGGATAGATCTTTACTGACATTAGTTGAACGGCTTCATCCTACGCCTGCATTAGGGGGCTTGCCTAAAAAGGAAGCAGTGAAAAAGATTAGAGAAATTGAAGAGTTAGATCGAGGGTTATACGCTGGACCTATTGGATGGATGGACTATCAGGGAAATGGGGAATTTGCTGTGGCCATTCGTTCTGGACTTATACAAGGTCAAGAGGCGTCATTATTTGCAGGCTGTGGAGTAGTTGTTGATTCAAATCCTGAAATTGAGTATCAAGAGACGGACATGAAGTTTCGTCCAATGCTTAATGCATTAGGGAGGAATAAATAAATGAGCCATTTAGAGGCGTTAACTGCATATACTGCAGCGTTTGTTGCTGAGTTAGTTAAAGCAGGAGTTGAAGATGTAATTATAAGCCCTGGTTCAAGGTCAACGCCATTGGCCATGATGATGGCAGAGCACCCAGATTTAAAGATTCGTATACATGTTGATGAACGATCCGCGGCATTTTTTGCTTTAGGGATTGCCAAGGCTTCTGAAAAACCAACTGTTCTTTTATGTACATCTGGAACAGCTGCGGCCAATTATTATCCCGCCGTTATTGAAGCAAAATATGCTCGTGTTCCGCTTATCGTATTAACAGCAGATCGACCACATGAACTTCGGGATGTCGGGGCGCCACAAGCAATTGATCAAATACATTTATATGGAAAAAACGTTAAGTGGTTTGTTGAAATGGCACTACCTGAAAATTCACAAGACATGATCCGTTATGCTCGGACGGTATGTACTCGTGCGGTTACTGTTGCGTCACGTACACCAGCAGGACCTGTACATTTGAACTTTCCATTTCGAGAGCCGCTTATTCCCGATCTAGAAAGAGAAAATTTATTTGAACTAACTGAAAGACCGCATGGCTGTATGAATATTCATACAGGTATACTTTCATTACAGGCTGAAGACGCTGAAACAATCGCTACTGAGTTAAATAACTATGAAAAAGGGCTTATTATCTGCGGTCCAATTGAAGATTGTACATTGACAGAAAAAATAGTCGAACTAGCTGATGCATTACAATATCCAATCATTGCAGATCCATTGTCCCAAATGAGAAGTGGAAAACATTGCGGTGAAAAAATTGTTACAAGCTATGATACTTTTTTGAAAAATGAAAAGGCACAAAAGTTATTAAAGCCTGAAGTCATTATTCGTTTCGGAGAAATGCCGACTTCAAAAGCATTGCTCTTCTTTTTAAAGAAGCATCGCTCTATTCGTCAATTTATTATTGACGGAGGCGGTGGGTGGAGAGATCCATCTGGAACAGGAACAGATATGGTATGTTGTGATGAAAAAGCTTTTTGTCAATCAATAACAAATTATTTAGTAGTAAAGAATTCAACAAAATGGTTAAATAAATGGTTAGAGATTGATGCTGTAACACAACGTGGATTATTGCAAATTAATCAACAATCTTCTTTAAGTGAAGGAAAGCTATTTAGTTTATTAGCAAAAATACTTCCGAACCATTCAACTCTTTTTGTCGGAAACAGTATGCCAATTAGAGATTTAGATACTTTTTTTCATTTTAATAATAAGTCCATTCGCATTATGGGAAATCGCGGAGCTAATGGGATCGATGGAATAGTTTCAACCGCATTAGGAGCTGCCACTGTTTCAGAACCGTTATATTTAATTGTTGGAGATCTTACTTTCTTTCACGATTTAAATGGACTTTTAGCAGCTAAGCTTTACAATATAAATATTAAAATTATCTTGATCAATAATAATGGAGGCGGTATTTTCTCTTTCCTTCCTCAGTCAAAGCATGCGGCAAATTTTGAAAAATTATTTGGAACGCCTTTAAATTTAGACTTTTAGCAAGTTGTTAACATGTATGGCGGTAAATATACTTATATATCAGACTGGGATCATTTTAATGACGCTTTTCAACAAGCTGTTGAATATTCAGGATTATCAGTTCTTGAAATTCCGACAAATAGAAATGAAAATTTAATGGAACATCGAACTTTGTGGAACAATGTTTCCCAGGAAATAAGTGCAACAATTGCTGGTGAAATCAAGTGAATTTTGTAATCGACGGCATTCGTTATCATATAAAATATTGTCGAGAAGAAGGCTTCCCGCTCATTTTACTTCATGGTTTCACTGGCGATTCTTCAACATGGTTGCCATTCTGTAATAAGTTAACACCTCAGGCAAAGCTGATTATGCCAGATATTATTGGTCATGGATGCACAGAGTCTCCTGAAAATGTTAACGTTTATCAAATTGAAAAAGTTGCATATCATTTACTTTTAATTATGGATCAATTGAAGATTAAAAAGGCTGATATACTAGGTTATTCGATGGGAGGAGGTCTTGCTTTAACATTTGCAATTATGTTTCCTGAACGGATTCGCAAGCTCATTTTAGAGAGTGCTTCTCCGGGACTTGAAACGGAAGCAGAGAGGGAACAAAGACGTTTGCAAGATGGTAAGCTTGCGGATTTTATTAAAAAGAATGGGATAGAGGAGTTTGCTAATTATTGGGGGGAAATACCTTTATTTCATACTCAACAATATATTTCTAAGCATAAAAAAAGTGTAATAAGAAAACAGCGGCTTAAAAATAATCCAATAGGTTTGGCTAATAGTTTACTTGGAATGGGAACTGGATCGCAGCCTTCCTGGTGGGACGATTTAAAATATATTCAACATGAAGTGTTACTCGTAACCGGTATGCTTGACAAAAAATTTTGCCGAATCAATGAGAGGATGAAAAAAAGAATTCCGTTAAGCCAATTGGTTTCAGTTCCAAACTGTGGACACGCAGTTCACGTGGAAGATGAAGAAAAGTTTGGTACAATAGTAAATGAGTATTTGTCCATAGAATAAGGAGGTTTTAAAATGACAGTAGAATGGAATGCAGAACGTCAATACGAGGATATTTTATACGAAACATATAATGGAATTGCAAAGATTACAATTAATCGTCCAGAAGTACGCAATGCGTTTCGTCCGAAGACAGTAATGGAATTAATTGATGCATTTGCGTATGCACGTGATGATGCAAGTATAGGTGTCATCGTTTTAACTGGAGCAGGCGATGATGCTTTTTGCTCGGGAGGAGATCAGAAAGTAAGAGGTCACGGTGGATATGTAGGAGATGATGAAATTCCGCGCTTAAATGTTCTCGACTTACAAAGATTAATTCGAGTAATACCGAAGCCAGTTATCGCGATGGTAAAAGGATACGCAATTGGTGGAGGACATGTTTTACATATTGTTTGTGATTTAACGATTGCAGCTGATAATGCAATTTTCGGACAAACAGGACCTAAAGTGGGCAGCTTTGATGCTGGGTATGGCTCTGGATACTTGGCACGAATTGTCGGTCATAAAAAAGCTCGCGAAATTTGGTACTTATGCCGTCAATACAATGCCCAAGAAGCGCTTGATATGGGGTTAGTAAACACTGTTGTTCCACTTGATAAAGTTGAAGAGGAAACGATTAAATGGTGCGAAGAAATGTTAGAAAAAAGTCCAACTGCATTACGTTTCTTAAAAGCTGCTTTTAATGCTGATACAGATGGGCTTGCAGGAATTCAACAATTTGCAGGAGATGCAACATTACTATACTATACAACAGATGAGGCTAAAGAAGGTCGAGATGCTTTTAAAGAAAAAAGAAATCCTGATTTTGGGAAATTCCCTCGCTTTCCATAAAAATTTCGATAAACAGCTTGATGATCATTCATCAGGCTGTTTTCAACAGGGATGGGTGAAATGGAAGAGACAATTCCGAATTGGTTAACAAAACGTGCGCATTTAACCCCTGATCGAATCGCTTTAAAGTTTAAAGGAGAAGAATATAGTTTTCAATGTGTTTATGATCAGTCGCTCAAAATAGCTAGACAGCTTAAAGGCTTGCATCTAAAAGAAGGAGACTTCGTTGGAGTTCTTTTAAAAAATCATGCAGATACGGTCTTTATTCTCTTTGGATTACAGCTGTTAGGTGTAAAGACAATTTTATTAAATAATCGATTAACAGCTGATGAATTAGTATATCAGTTAAAAGATAGTAAAGCTAAGTGTCTCATATATGAGCAATCTTTTGATTTTGTAGTAAAAAACATAAATAAACAAATATTGGCAGATTTAATGACAATATCTAAAGAGGCACTATTTGGACTCGAGGAGCAGGAAGTGAATGCCAAGGAAGAGTTTTGTCTAGAAAATGTTTGTACAGTGATGTATACATCGGGAACAACCGGTCGCCCAAAAGGAGTATTGCAAACATACGGAAATCATTGGTGGAGTGCTATCGGTTCAATGTTGAACTTAGGTTTAAGAGAAGGCGATTGCTGGTTATTATCAGTTCCCTTTTTCCATATTAGTGGTTTTTCAATTTTAATTCGCGGTGTTATTTATGGGATAACAGTCGTGCTTCATGAATCATTTGACGAAAAGGCTGCAAATGATGCAATTATTCATGATCGTGTTACAATCATGTCTGTTGTCAGTACAATGCTTGTTAAAATGGTTGATCATTTAAAGGATCAGTCCTATCCAGCTTATTTTCGCTGTATGCTGTTAGGCGGTGGACCAGCACCGCGCACTTTATTAGAGACATGTGCTAAAAAACAAATCCCTGTATTTCAAACATACGGAATGACAGAAACAGCTTCACAAATTGTTACGTTAGCACCTGAATATAGCTTATCAAAGCTAGGATCGGCTGGAAAGCCGTTGTTTCTTGCTCAACTGAAAATTAAAACAGTAACAGGTAATGAAGCTGCCCCGTATGAAACAGGTGAAATTGTTGTTAAAGGACCAAATGTGACAAAAGGTTATTTGAATAAAATGAATGAAACAAAGGAAAAAATACAAGCTGGCTGGTTGTATACAGGAGATATTGGCTATTTAGATCATGAAGGTTTTTTATTTGTTTTAGATAGACGCTCTGACCTAATTATTTCAGGTGGGGAAAATATTTATCCTGCAGAGATTGAGTCTGTTTTACTAGGACATGCAAAAGTTGATGATGCAGGGGTCATTGGTGTAGATGATGTTAAATGGGGGCAAATTCCAGTAGGATTTGTCGTTTTAAAGTCGAATGCAAATGTAAATGAAAATGATTTACTTGAATATTGTCAAAAAAAATTGGCGAAATATAAAGTGCCAAAAAAAATTATTTTTTTACAACAATTACCTCGAAATGCATCTAGAAAGTTATTAAGGCGAAAGCTTCGGGATTATTATAGATAGCTGGGGGGAATTCTGTCCCCCCCCCCCGAATTTAATAAAGCTCATTTCCTGGCTTAAATGTTTTACAGTCAGTTTCACGGCTATGTTCAGCTGTTTTTCCAGCTTGACTAATAACATAAATTTTATCAGCGTTACATAAATTTCCATGTTCCCAATAATGGCAGTTATTTACTTCGCATAGCACATCTTTCGCCACGATAGTGTATCTCCTTTCATTTCTCTATAGTTTTGAATTGCCACACTTGGACACCCAAGTAAATATTATTTTATACAAATAAATATCTCAAATACATGTTGTTAACAGGGAAAAAATGCTGATCAATCATTTGGGTTACCTTGCCGTAAATATTCCTTGTCTTTCATAAAGAGTCTCCAAAAGTAAATGAAGCCTGGAACAAGTATTGAAAATCCGACAATATAAGTCGCAAATACAGCTCTAAAAGAGCTAGGATCTGTAAAACCTGACTCAATCGTTACTTCAGGGTAGACAATATAAGGCAGATGGGCATTGCCATATACGTATGCTGCCACCAAATATTGGATTACAACAGCGATGACTGAAATTCTTGGAAGTCCTTTCTTCCCTTTTTTTGAAGGGAGAAACAAAGCAATAATGCCAATAATAAAGAATACAGATGATAAAATTAATAATGGATAGTTATCCATTATATTTGTATACAACCAACTAGCTTCTGTGCGCATAGTAAATAAAATAAGGAACGCCATAATAATAGTAAAAGGTCCGATCATAATTGCAGTCCGTCGATAAACTGCATATGCATCAAAATCGTTCGACACTTTCGAATAATCGGCAAGCAATAGAGCTGAAAGAAATAATGTACTGCTGATCGCAAATCCTACAAAAGCATATTCATTAGGGCTTGTGAATAGCTCCCCCATATTTAACGACTGCTTTCCATCTGAAAAATCAACAAAGTTTCCGTGTGTTATTGGTAAAACACTAATAAGTAAAGCAGGAATGAGAAGACCGGAAATTCCTGATATATAGGTTAATACCCGTCTATATTCATTAGCAATATTTGAAAAAACTAAAAACGCACTTCTAATTGCTAAAAGGAGTAAAATAAGACTTCCAGGAATTAATAATACTGTTCCAAGTGTAAAAGCAGCATGTGGGAAAAAACTATAAATAGCAACAACAACTGCCACAATAAACACATTTGTTACTTCCCAAGTAGGAGATAAGTAACGATTGGCAATATTAGCTGCATTTGTTTCCCGTTTATTTAAAAATATCATTGACCAAAATCCTGCCCCAAAATCCATTGTTCCCATTACTGCATATATAAAGACGATTCCCCAAATAATCGAGATTGCAATTAGTGCATCCGACATACATATCCTCCTCTGTTAAGTATTCGTACTAAGTAAAGGCCCATTCTTTTCGTTTGCACGTGCTAAATCATTCATGACAGTGTTCCGTTTAAAGTAGTATAGGAGAACTAATACAACAGCTAAAGATAAAACGATATAGATGACGACAAATAAGACGAAAAGTGTTGCCAAATTCGTTGCAGAGGTTACTGAGTTCTCAGTCGATAAAATTCGATAAATCGTCCATGGTTGTCTTCCGGTACAGGCAAAAATCCAACCAAACTCGATACTTATCATTGCTAAAGGTCCAGCCGCTACAATAGCCCACATTAATATTTTTGGGAACCGGTCTTTTTTTAAGAATTTATTCCAAATAAATCCGAATATTGAGAGGAGAATGAGTAGTGAACCAATTAAAACCATCCCATTAAACAGTGTATGAACAAACAGAGGCGGCCAATATTCTTCTGGAAAATCATTTAATCCTTTTACAACTGTGTCAAAACTATTACCAGCTAAAAAGCTAAGAACCCAAGGAATTTCTATTGCTCCTTTTACAGTTTGTGTTTCTCTATCTGTATAACCTCCGATTGCTAACGGGGCATGTGACTGAGTCTCAAATAAACCTTCGGCAGCTGCAAGTTTTTCTGGTTGATATTCGTGAAGTAATTGAGCAGATTCATGTCCATTTACAGCAGTAGCTATTGAAAAAATACCTCCAATTATTAAAGAAAGCATTAAAGCTTTTTTATGAAAATTATATACTGCTGTATCGAACTTTGTTCGCAGCATTTTAAAAGCTGCAATAGAAGCGATAACAAAAGCACCAGTCATATAAGCGCTTAATGCTACGTGGAGTGCAGTAACAAAAAAGCTTGGGTTGAAGAAGGCCGCCCAAGGGTCAACATTTACAATCTCTCCATTTTCGATATTAAAACCTGCTGGTGTCCCCTCGAAAGCGTGTACATTTGTAATTAGTACAGCAGAGGCAAGAGCACCGAAAACGACAAAAGTTAAACTTAAAATTCGCATCGCAGGTGAAATTCTTTCCGCAGCAAAAACATAAATTGACATAAATAATGCTTCAACAAAGAAAGCGTAAATTTCAATTTGAAAAGGCAGAGCCATTACAGTACCGATGACCTCCATAAAACCGGGCCATAGTAAAGATAGTTGAGTACCTGCAATTGTTCCTGATGGTATTCCAACACCGAGCAAAACTGCAAAGCCTTTTGTCCACCTTTTTGCCATTACCGCATAATCGATATCCTTCGTTTTTTGGTAAAGAATCTCAGCAACTAAAATTAAAAACGGTAATCCCACACCTAAAGTTGCAAATATTATGTGGAAGCCCATCGTAGTTCCAAACAATGACCGAGCAAGTAATAAATCATCCATTTATATATCTCCTTTTTAAATAAATCATTCATCTTTTTTTATTGTGACTTGTTTTACTGTTTATATGTATAAAAAAGGAGTTTCTACAAAAATTATCTTAAAAAATATAACGTAAAGGGAGTGGATCGCTTTTAAGGTAAACAACGTTTTGGACAGTTAAGTACCGCTCGGATTCATCATTGGTCACCCTTCGATGTGGGCTTCATATTGACAATCGTTTGGGCATTTGCGCAAAAAAGCTTTACTTCGATAGGGAAACCGAAGTAAAGCTTTAGACGGGTCTAATTTAATGCTTTTTGGAGAGTTGAGATATTTTCTCTCATTAATGTAATATAGTCATCTTTATTTTTAATGTCATCATCGGTTAATACACCTAAATTATGCAAAGTAAGCGGCTCAGCGCCTACTTCCTTTTGGACAATTTCTGTAAGATGAGAATTTACATTTTGTTCAAATAATATATATTTAATCTGATACTCTTTTGCTGTCTCAATAATCGTTTCTAATTGTTTTTGTGATGGCTCACTTGTTGTTGATAATCCCGATATACTAATTTGATGAAGACCGTAGCGTTTTTCCCAGTAGCCGTATGCTGCATGGGAAACAATGATATTTTTTTTTTTTGCATTTGTAATTGTATTTTTAAAGTCTTGATCAATTTCCTTTAATTCATTTGATAATTCTTCAAAGTTATTTTCAAACGTGCTTTTTTCTTCGGGCATTTTATGAATAAGTTCATTTTTTATTGCTTCTGCTAGTTCAAGCGCATATACTGGATCAAGCCATACATGTGGGTCAATATCTCCATGAGTATGACCATGATCGTCTTCATGTCCATGTTCATCTTCGTGTTTTTCTTCATCGGCATGATCATTTTCATTTGTCTCATTTAAATGAAGCATTTCACCTGTAGCGACCATTGTTACTTTTTCATTTTTTAATGTTTTTTTTGCGTTATCAACAAAGCCTTCTAGTCCTAATCCGATGTAGAAAAATAAATCTGCCTCTGCAAGTTTAATCATATCTTTTTGTGAAGGTTCAAACGTATGCTCATCTGAACCCGGTGGATAAATTGTTTCAACATTAACAAAATCTCCGCCTATTTTTTTTGTGAAAAATTGAAGTGGATAAACAGTTGTATAAACAGTTAATGTCTTGTCAGCTGATATTGTTTTTTCTGTCTCTTTTTTATTTGTCTGTTTTGTTTCTTCATTACATCCTGATAGAAATAAAGCAGCAGTTAAGAGAAGAGAAAAAAATATAAGTACTTTTTTTATTGATATCTCCTTTCTATTCATTAAAAGTATTTGTTAATTTAAAATAAAATAAAATAATAAAGAAAACATAATACGAAATCATTACGATTTACTTCATCCATCTTACGAAATTATGTTCACAAAATCAAGTAGTAAAAACTTTTCTTTTTGTATAAAGATTATGTATTCTATTATTATGTAAGAAAATTTTATATTGTAAGAGGTGGCAAAATGAATTTACTTGAAGAATTAATAGCATATAATAAAGACTTTGTATCGAAAAAGAAATACAAAGAATATACAACGACAAAATACCCAAATAAACGTATGGTTATTTTAACATGTATGGATACAAGGTTAGTCGAACTATTGCCAAAAGCTTTAAATGTAAAAAATGGGGATGTTAAAATTATAAAAAATGCAGGTGCACTTATTACGCATCCATTTGGAAGTATTATGAGAAGCTTG